>NZ_JADEWN010000067.1 GCF_015207655.1 Gloeocapsopsis crepidinum LEGE 06123
GCCAGCTTCTGCTTAACTTCTTCAACGCTCTGGTGGGCTACAACTCGACTGACTCTTGCCATAACAGTGCTCGTTTCTCGGTTAACTGCACCCTACCCTAATTGTTCTTTAGAACGCAAGTTCGTATCATATTAAAGGCTGGTAACTGGTCATTGGTCATTAATAGTCAATAGCGATCTTCTGTGAGATTTTGTTTGATTGCTAAATGCTTACTGTTTTCTCATTACCCATTACTCAATAAAAGATGTAACTTCTAATGATGTTTACCTACTTAGCTACGAATGAGTGTTTAAGTTACTTTGGTTGCAACCTTAGTTGCTAGTGTTTCTTGATGTAAAGTTGATTGCAGCACTTCTTTGAAGACTAGAGCAACGATTTTGGGATGAAATAAAGCATTTGGTGTTTTTAGCATATGCATGACTTGGAGAAACTGCGATCGCACGCCCACATTTTTGGTAGATAGCAGCATTACCCAATCCATATACCAATGCATCAACTTCGTTTTTTGAGTCACTGGCTTACCTTCAGTACCGCGATAACGGTAATCTTCACTTGTTGCGAGTGTCCAAGGAACTGCGTTAACTTGAGCTAATTGAGATTGAAAACGTTTACTTAAGCCAAAAAGACCTTTTTTGAGACATTGATCTAGAGTTTCCGCAGCGATCGCGGCTGTTGTCATTCCTTGTCCGTAGACAGGATTGAACGCACACGCCGCATCACCAGTGACAATCAAACCTTCTGGCATTCTGTGAAGTTTTTCATAATGACGGCGACGATTTTCGGTAGCGCGGTAGCTAACTATTGGGGAGAGAGGTTTAGCATCTTTGATCGCGTCATAAAGAATAGAACTACGCAGCGTACGTACAAATTCAAGAAAACCCTTCTCGTCTGTGGGTGGATAGTCTTTATCACCTCCGCCTAGAGAAACAAGCCAACGATTGCCTTCAATGGGTAACATTAACCCCCCACGCGTCACGTTTGGTGGTGCGGCTTGCAAGTACAAAGCCTGCCAATCGCTTGAGAAGTTAGTAGGAGGTTGATAAATGCGACTTGCGTAGCCAACGTGAGAATTCACAACGGTTTCTTGCGGCGCTTCGTAGCCAAGTGTTGTTAACCACTGCGGAGTTTTGGACATTCGCCCGCTAGCATCAACAACAAGATCAGCCTCGATTTGTTGTTCACTGACGCTTCCATGATGCAGTTGATTGTGTAAACGAACTTGCACGCCAGCGATCGCACTTTTGTCAGAATTAGCAAGTAAACTCGTCACTTCAGATTCGGTAATGAAGCGTACCTGGGGACATTGCATCAACCGTTGACGCACACCCCATTCCAATAAACTGCGGCTGCTAGCCAACAGCATCACTCCAGAAGTAAAGCGAATACCCCACCCCGCTGGATTTAGCCAAGCAACATCTTTTGCCATGTCAATCTGTGATGCGCCCGCAGCGTATAATTCTGTATGCAAGCCTGGAAAAAGTTCTTCTAAAATCATCGCCCCCCGCATTAATAACACGTGGACGTGATGCGATTGCGGAACGCCTTTACGCGGTACAGGATTATTAGGAAAGCGATCGCGTTCAATAATCGTGACTCGATCAAAGTACTTCGTCAAAACTCGACCAGTCACCAGCCCAGCGATACTACCACCGATTACCACTGCATGGCTACCTTGATTCGACGATAACTCCGGATACATTATGGTATCTCCCGTAAAGATTGTACTTCCAATAGCAAGCCGAGGAGAATTTATCTTCCTATTAACACATCTTGCTTAGTTCAGATCTCTACAAACTCTTTACCACCAATTACAGATCCTCTAAGTCTATCTTTGCATTCTCTGCGTCTGAAGTGGTTCATGAAACTTATAAAAACACTACCCAGCAATACTTTTAATCATTTCAAGATGTTTCGGCAACAAATCTGCCAAAGCATAACGTTCTAACACCGTTTCTCTTGCCTTAGCACGAAGTTCTGCCATGCGTGTAGGATGATTTAACACTTCATCAACGCGATCTGCAATTTGCTGCGGCGCAAAGAAGTCAACAAGTAATCCATTCTTGCCATCTTGAATGACTTCCGCAACGGGTGCAGTGTTAGAACCTAATACTAAGCACCCTGTAGACATTGCCTCAATCATTGACCAAGATAAAACAAACGGTCGAGTTAAATAAACATGAACAGAGGAAGCTTGAATTACTTGCAGATATTGATTATAAGGTAATGAGCCAGTAAAGTGTACCCGCCATAAATCTAGCGGGACTTTTTTGAGCATGAACTCTTTGTAAGATGTGCCATCAGGTAAACATTTACCGTAGCAAACCCGCTCAGAACCTACAATAACAACATGACAATTGGGGCGGCGTTCTTGGATATAGGCGATCGCTTCGATAAACTGCGGAAAACCTCGATACGGTTCCATCCCTCGCGCTACATACGTTACAAGTTCGTCAACGCCGGATAAATCGAGATTTGGAAGAACTAACTTTGCTCCTGGTTGAGGCTTGAAGTATTCAGTATCGACTCCATCATGAAGTACAGAAATCTTGCTGTGGAATTCTGGAGGAAACTGGGCACGTTGCCAAAATGTAGGCGATAAACCGCGATCGCAGCTATATAAATCAATCAAAATTGGTGCATTCTTAATCCGAATTCGCGCTATGTCATCAACATTTAAAGGATCGGTAGGATCGAAATCGGCATCTGAACCCCGCGCATGATAAAACCATTCAAAATAACAAATCAACGGTGTATTTGGAAATGCATCTTTAACAAATAATGTTGGACCCCAACCTGAATGTCCGCAAATAACATCAGGAATAAATTTTTGTGCTTTTAATTGTTCAGCTATTTTATATACAGCTTGTCCGTGCAATACTGCACTTTCTAAGGGTCTAACATAATGATGTGTTGATGGATGAGGATTGCGACTTGGTTCAAAGATAGCTTTGTAAACGCCTGGTAGCGAAACATCTTGATTTTTAGTAGCAAAAACAACTTGGTTATTTGAAACGCTGGCAAGCGCTTGCGCAACATGACGATATTGTGCTGGGAAGTTCGTATGAAGAAATAGAATTCTCATTAAACAGGCATAATGTTAAGATGTTAAGTGGCTAGTGACTAGTGAGTTTACTGTCAGATTTTTATCGTACTGTTTCTAAACTCTTAATTTTCTTATCAAACATATTCATAAACATACTTAGAACTGTTCGCTTACGTACTTTTATGCTACTGTTTACGCCCATACCAGATTGCAGTGGTACTTCTTTACCATTAACTGTTAAAGCTTGGCGTTCGAGTTGAATTTTTGCGGGAAAGGCGTAATATGGGCGTTCTTGCGTTGGCGGTAAAGCATCTGAACCAACCCAGACTAATTTGCCTTTAATGCTACCGAACTCAGATTCAGGAAAAGATTCAATCTTGACATCTGTTTCCATTCCTGGATACACAAAACCAATATCTTTATTTGTTAGATATACCGAAGCTACTAAATTTTCGTTTGGGACAATTTTCAGTATTGGTTCAGCAGAATTAGCGACAAATCCCTGCGATTTTGCTTTAAGATCAAAGACAATTCCATCAACAGGCGAGCGTAACTCTTGATATTGTAAATTCAAGTTAGCTTTGCTTAATTCTCCGTCAATCTCGGCAATTCTTTTCTCGTTTTCGAGCTTATTTCGCCCAAGTTGAGTATCAATTTCAGCAACTTTTTTCTGATTATCAGCAATTTTAGTTAAAACGTCTTTCGCTGTGAGAGCAACTGTGTTTTGTAACTGTTCTTTTGCTTGAGCAATTTGAATTGATAATCGTTGTTGTTCCGCATCCAAGCGATCTACTTCAGATTGGCGCGTTAAAACTTCTTGTTGTTGGCGTTGGTATTGTACTTGTGATAATCCGCCTTCTTCGGCAACAGGTGTAATTTTATCAAGTATTCCTTGGTTGATTGCAGTGACTTTTCTAGCAGTTGCTAGCTGTGATCGCGTTTGACCAAGTTGTTTTTCTAGTTCTTGAATGCGGAGATTTGCATCTGCTATACGTGAGCGATATTCCGCCCGTGCACTTGTTAGTAATTGTTGTTGATTTGCATCAAATTCGCCTTCAGTGCGCTTGTTAGGGTTAAGTCCGTTAACTTGTGCTTTTAAAAAGTCATTTTCTGCGACTAAAGCTGCGCGTAACCGAGTTAATGCGGATAAATCTGATGAATTATCTAAACTGTTGTTACCTGCTGCGGCTGTTGTGTAAAATTGATTTTCTCGTAATAAGGAGGCTTTTAATTGAATAAGCGATCGCACATCTGCTTGTGGGGCAGTAGGATCAAATGTAACTAACAATTCTCCTTTTTTAACTAATTGCCCATCATTGACATAAATTTCCCGAACAACACCACCAGTTGGTGCTTTAATTTCTTTTGTTGAGCCTTGTGGTTCAAGCTTTCCTGTTGCTGGTACGGCTTGTTCTATTTTGGCAAGTGATGCCCAAATAAATGCCGAGGTTGTCACCGAAACAAGTAACCACATGACAACTCTAGACCATATTGCGGGTTGCTCTAAAATAACGGGTTGTTCAATAGATTCTGATCTCATAGCTGCGACTCCTGTTGTTGATAAAGACAGTAGTACCGTCCTTTAAGTGCCATTAATTCTTGATGGGTTCCTTGCTCAACAATTGAACCTTGATCCATCATGACGATTGTATCTGCGTTTCTCACCGTAGAAAGGCGATGTGTAATAAAGAAAACCGTTTTGCCTTGAAATGCTTCGTTTAAGTTATTGCAGACTTGACGCTCAGAGTTATAGTCTAAAGCGCTCGTTGCTTCGTCTAAGATCAGGAGTTTTGGGTTTTGCAGAACCGTACGGGCGATCGCAATTCTTTGTCGTTGTCCACCGGATAAGGAAGAACCTCGCTCTCCCACCACTGTGTTATATCCTTGGGGCAAAGACATAATAAAATCATGAGCGACTGCAATTTTAGCAGCAGCAATAATTTCTTCGGAGCTTGCTTCAGGATTTGTTAAGGCAATGTTTTCTTGAACCGTGCCATTAAATAGCAAGGTATCTTGTAAAACTACCCCAATTTGCCGACGCAGCGAATAAAGTTCAACTTTACTAATGTCGTAGCGGTCAATCTGAATTCTACCGGAAGTCGGTTCATATAATCGCTGTAATAACTTAGCTAACGTACTTTTACCCGAACCACTTTGCCCAACAATTCCCACAAAAGATCCAGCAGGAATTTCTAAATTGACATTAATTAATTGCAGCGGACCGTTACTATTAAATCTGAAGGACAACTCATCGTAATGCACATCGCCTTTAATTTCAGGCATAGGAATGTTATCACGATTAGCTTCATCAACTTCTTGCGGTGCATCTAAAACATCACTGAGTCGTTCGATAGACAGTGCGGTTTCCTGGAAGTTTTGCCACAGTTGAATAAGTCTTAATAGAGGACTTGTAACGTAACCTGCAATAATCCGAAATGCGATTAGTTGTCCTAAAGTCAGTTGGTTTGCAAGAACAAGGTGTGCTCCTACCCACAACAGAAGCAATCCTGTAAATTTATTTAAAAAGCCGCTAATTGAACTTGCAGTACTAAAAGTCAGAACATTTTGAAATCCAGCATTGATATATTTTGCATAGCGTTCTTGCCACTGCCAACGCGATTTTAATTCAATGTTTTGCGCTTTTACTGTTTGAATTCCTGACAATACTTCAACTAAATAAGACTGCGTATCAGCATACTTCTCAGCTTTCTTATGAAGTTGTTTTCGGACAATTGGCGAGACAAAAATTGTGAGTAAAGCAAATAAGGGTATTGTGACTAAAGTAACAAGAGTAAGCAGCCAGCTATAAAATAGCATTACTGCAACATAAATGACTGAGAATACCGCATCTAATACAACAGTTAAGGCTGTTCCTGTTAAAAATTGCCGAATATTTTCAAGCTCATTAATTCGTCCTGCTAATTCTCCAATCCGGCGCCGATCAAAATATTTGAGGGGTAAGCGTAATAGGTGATCGATGACTTCGGAACCTAAGCTGAGATCAATGCGGTTTGTTGTATCGACAAATAAATAAGTTCTAACGCTTGTTAGTAATGCTTCAAATACTGCAACTCCGAGTAAGAATATTCCTAAAACATCTAAGGTATCAATGCTGCGTTGAACTAAAACTTTATCAATAATAACTTGAGTAATCAGTGGATTTGCCAAACCAAAAAGCTGGACAAAAAGTGAGGCGACTAAAACTTCAGTTAAAACTTTACGATAGCGATAAATTGATGGTAGAAACCAGCGGAGGCTAAATTTCTCTTTAACTTGATGACTCGGAGGTTGAAGTAGCAGTACCTGTCCTTCTTTCCCCCAAATTTCTGCAAAACCTTGAGGACTTTTACGCAAAATTCCACTTTCGGGAATTGCAAGAATTAATTCTTTTTCGGTAATGCTGTAAACAACAGCAAAACTATCGGCGTAGCGAATTAGTGCAGGGGCTTTCAGGCGATTGATTGCTGTTGCAGAAACTTGCACTAGCTGGGCGCGTAAACTCATCATTTCAGCGATCGCCCCACACGCTTGTAGCGAAATATTTCCTGCGCTTTTAAATTGATTTTCTAAAACTTTGCGAATTAAATCTTTGCGAAACGTCAGTCCTAAGTGCTGACTCAACATCTGAAAGCACGCTAGTGGGGCTTCAATCGATCCTCGACCGCGTACTAAGGGATATTTAGGTTTGGCAGCGTAAGGGTCGGGTGGTGCTTCTGGTGGATGTTCTGGTGCGTAAGGAATTTCTAAAGCAGGGACACTAAAATCAGTAACTTCGTGGGTAGCACTAGGCGGAATTGCATCAACTGAAATGTTGATTTGCTCGCGGATATTAAGTCCCAGTAAACGCGCTTTGTCAACACGAATAATTTGAGAGGAACCATTAGCAGGTAAACGACTGCCGACAGGAAAGTCTGAAATTGAACCACTACTAACTAACCATAGGCGCCGCGAGTCGAGTTGTGCTAAATCGAGTTTTCCTCTGGGGATGTTGCGGACAACGGCGTCTTGCCACGCGAAAGTTGCCAACTCTTTTAATTTTGGAGTTTCGTTGGCACTGCGTTGAAGTTCGACACTGAGTAGCTCAAAAACTTCGCTGAGGCTGCTACTATGTAGAAAAGCTTGTTCTAGCGATGGTTCAGAATTGAGCAAGTCTGAGAAATCTTGAGATGCTATCGTAATGCAAATCACCTCGGTGGATGCGATCGCCGTTTCGCATGGAATTCCTCGCACAAAGGAACTTGCTCCGAGAATGCTTTTTGAACCTAGCAATTCCAAACTGACAGGAGTCCGCGTCCGCTGGTCGTAACCTAATAACCGCGCTTGTCCTTGATAGAGTATAGCTATGTGTGCAGGCATTTTTTCTCTGACAAGAATTGATTGCCCGACGCGATAGCGCATCAGTTGGCATTTAGCCACGATCGCTTCTATGACCTCTGTTGATAATTGGTCAAACGGGAAAGTTTGTGCCAAGAAAGCTTGAATTGGAGTCAGAGGTATGCTTTGAGTCATATACTACTTACTAAATGCATAAAGCTGCTTTAATTTAGTATCCACACTTGTTATCAATACAATTCCTAATTAAATGAAAATTTTGCAATTTTAAGATATTAGACTTTCTATACGAATCCCATAGTGACTAAAGTCACGGCTAATTGCGGCAACTTATTATTACAAAGTGTGTTTAGCATTATTCAGTCTATGGGCTTGGGAGATTTAGATAAAAAGTCTATTGAATTGCAATCGCGTAGACTTGTTGCGATCAATTGCTTGATATCGACTTGCTGCATTTTTTGGGCTAGCCAATTTTCAAATAATTCATCTTGCAAGCGGCGGCGCATTGATTTATCAAGTTGTGCTGGAATTAACTTTTCGAGACGAATAATCACCACCCATTCAGCTAAAGGACGAGGTGCCCAAAGTTGCCCTGGTTGGCTCACAGACAACAGTTTACTAATAGCAGGATGCGGCTGTGCCAGTGATACTGGTCCTAGCAACCCGCTTGTTTTAGCTTCTGCACCTTGCGAGTATTCGCGGGCTAACTCGGCAAACGATTGTTCTCCTTCTAAAATCCGAAAGTAAATTTCTTGGGCTAACCCCATATCTTTAGTTCGGATCAGAGAATATACTACCTGATCTAGGTGTGCCTTGCGGGTTAAGAAATAATTATCTACCTTGGGCCCCCAAACAGTGGTTTTATGCTTTTCTAGTAAGACAGGACGCAAGGCAAGCTTATGCATTTGCGCTAAGGTCATGCCTTGTTGATTAAGCCAATCATCTCTAGTGGCAGAAGTCATTTGCTGTTGTGCTTCAAATGCTTCAATCGCGGCTTGGCGTTCCTCATCAGTACAAGGTATATCTGCGATCGCTTGATCGACGATCAGGTTTCGTACTAACTGCGGCATCATTTGATAACGGCTCAACAAAGCTAAAAGCGCATCGACTTGATCTTTACTACCAGTTTGCATAATTCTTACTTACCAAATTGTCTTCAGTATTTACCCAGCAGTTTGATGCATCTGCATTACATAACTAATAGTGTGAGGGCATAATAAATATGCCTTTATTACTACACTGCCTAGTGCTACAAAACGAAAATGTCAGCATGAGTCATGTCTAAACCTTTAGGCAGTAGTGCAAACTGCACTTTCTGTGTTGCTCCTGTACCATCTTCATCAAAAGATAAAGCGCCTGTGTTGCGGTTATAAATAAATCGATGATCCGTCGTTGATGCCGTGCCACCAATAGTAAATTGTGCTGCGCTAATGTGCGTACCGCGATTCAACTGACAATTAACACCAAAACCAACACCTGAATTAGGTGCGATCGCATAGACAAAAATGCGATCTTCCCCAGCAACAAAATCTGTTATCTTATCTATACCTTGGAATGGTTCATAAAAGCCAAAACAGTCGCGTCCGGCATCACCTGTCAGAACATCATCACCAAAGCTGCCAAAGAGCGTGTCATGACCAGAACCACCAATCAAGGTATCATTGTCAGAACCGCCTCTAAGTTTATCGTCACCGTCACCGCCGTCGAGCGTGCCACCACCTTCGAGCGTGTCATTTCCAGCACCACCAAACAAAAAGTTAGCTTCGGCACCAAACTCCATGTCACGCAGTAAGTCGTTGCCTGCGCCACCTCTTAGCGTATCGTTGTCAAATCCGCCTTGGAGTGTATCGTTACCTAGTCCGCCATCTAAACTGTCGTCGCCGAAACTGCCATCTAATTTATCGTTGCCAGATTCACCAAATATCGTGTCGTTTCCATCGCCTCCCTGTAGCGAATCATTGCCGTCGTCACCCGATAACAGATCGTCGCCCCCGCTGCCATTAAGCGTATCGTTACCACCACCACCGTAAAGGCGATCGTCACCGAAACTCGCGTCTATTTTATCGTTACCAAGTCCACCGGATAAGATATTATTGCCGCTGTTGCCGTAGATAATATTGTTGAGTGCATTGCCAGTGCCATTGATGTTGCGATCGCCACCTAAGGACAAATTTTCAAGATGATTACCTAGGGTGTAACTTACCGTTGATTCAACCCAATCAATTCCTTCATTTGCAAATTCGATAGTTGTACTACTAATGCTATTAACAATGTAATAGTCGTTTCCAGTACCACCAACTAACGTATCATTGCCTACACTACCATCTAAAAAATCATTACCTGCACCACCATATAAGTTGTTGTTAGCATCGTTACCAACAAGAATATTATCTAAAGTATTACCTATAGCAAAGCTAGGACTATTGATATTGCTTTGCACTGTAATTAGTGGATTACCAATACCAATTAAACCGTCGTCTGTAAGAACTAAGTGTTCTATATGCTCGCCTAAAACGTAACTTATTGAGGAATAAACAGTGTCAGTACCTTGATTGGGTAACTCAACAATCTTGTCATTAAGAGTGTCTATATAGTAAACATCGTCGCCAAACCCACCAACTAACGTGTCGTTGCCAAAACTGCCATCGAGCGTGTCATTTCCACCTTTTCCATAAAGTTTATTATTAGCATCGTTACCAGTAATAAAATTGTCTAACGAATTTCCTGTACCTTTAATAGGCTGATTACCACTAAGAACTAAATTCTCTACATACTGCCCTAGAGTATAATTAACAGAGGCATATACAGTATCGATGTCTGCGTCAACAATTTCTATATTCCAGTTTTCATCATACATTTCTACTGGATTAATGGTTTCAATGACTACATCACCACTACTATCAACTATGTAGACATCATCACCAATTCCACCGATTAGCGTGTCATTACCCAAACCACCATCTAAAATATCGTCCCCTAAGTGACCGTAAAGCTGATCGTTATCTCTACCACCATAAAGATAGTCATCACCAGCACCGCCATAGAGAGTGTCTGTACCGAAGCCGCCGTAAAGAGTGTCATCTCCTTTACCGCTTGCAAGTAGGTCGTTACCTACTTCTCCATAGAGAAGATCGTAACCATTATTCCCTTCGAGGGTGTCATTGCCAATACCACCGTAAAGGATATCTAGCCCTATACCACCTACTAAACTGTCATCGCCAGTACCGCCGTAAATTGTGTCGTTTCCAACTAACCCTAACAAGGTATCATTCCCCGAAAGACTATGAGCGTTGTCGCCAACTGCCCAACCTAAGATTTTGTCTGCACCTGGAGTGCCTTTGATTAAATCTGGTTTCTTAGTGCCATGTATAGTTGACATTTTTTCTCCTGCTTTTCCTCAACCACATTCAAGGTGTAACTTTAACTAACGAATTGCCACATCAGTTTGAATACACGCTTTATGTTTTGATTTGATTTTTCTATAAAAGTTTCAGCGCTAAGACAGGTTTTTCTGCAAAAAGTGCTGATAAAAATGACGATAGAGAAGTTGAGTGAGCCAACTTTTATAATGAACAAAATGCTGAATTCTTAAAAAACTTGCATCTATTTCTGGTTAGATTTTTAGGAAAATCAGTAGTTTACAAAACACTGGTATCAAAAAACATCTCGTACTGATTTTATCTAATCTTAAGTGCGTAGCTAATGAGGGAAATTGATGTATGATTTTATCAGCAAATACTTTAAACTCAATTGAATGAATTCCAGAGATTACCTCAAATCTAAAATAAGAAAATTCTCCTGATTTTCAATAACTAGTATTAAAGTATTACTTCTACGTATGTAATTTTATAAATTTTCGATGAAGACTTGATGAAAAATTTATGAAATACAACTCAATATTTTAGGATTGCTAGCAGTTCAAAGAAAACTCTGCCCTAGCATATTTTAAGCAAAGTTTGATAAGTTCACAATTAAATTAGTGGGAAAATGGCATCTATCAAAAAGTAGAGATAGATGTGTGTTATTGTTTACATGAGCAGTAGGTAAAATCTCAGAAACAAATAAAAAGTTAACGCTTCTGTATTGACAACTAAGATGAGGCGATCGCATGACTTCAATATTTTTACAAAAAATCCTCACGTTTGAACAGTGAGGAATCTTAGTGAAGAATGAGTTGCTTACAAGTAGATACTCTACCAAATCATTAATTGTGTATTAACATCAAAGCTTGTGCCTGGTTGTAATTGAGCGACTTGACTTTCAACAGAGTTACCATTTATGTACTCTGTATATAACAGAGCACCAGTACTGTTGTTATATGAAAAGGAACCTTGATAGAAGCCCGTAAAGCTGGCAACAATTATGTCTCCTTGCTTTGCGTTGAAGTCTGCGATCGTTGCATGAGCAGATGGGTTATTTAGGATAAAGAGATCTGCACCTACGCCACCAGTCAGTGTATCACTACCGATTCCACTTTCAAGCGTATCATCACCTTTTCCGCCCTTGAGATGATTATTACCTGCAAAGCCTATGAGATAGTCATTACCTGCACCACCAAGTAGAGTATCATTACCTGCATCACCAATAAGAGTGTCATTACCTACGCCGCCATCTAAATAGTCGTTACCAGCACCACCCTCAAGATAGTCATGACCACCTCCACCAAAGAGACTGTCATTTCCAGTGTCACCAACTAGGGTGTCATTGCCTTTATAGCCATAAATTATGTCTCCAGAATTTGAGCCTAATATGTAGTCAGCTTCACCAGTGCCAAAGTAATTTGCCATATTAATTTCTCCTAATATTTCCTAATTCTTGATACAAGATAAAAACTTTAGATTTTGTTAATGTTTTGCGTATTTTCTCGGAAGAATCCTGATCAATACACTTATGTAGTTTGTTGCTGTTTTGCTTTAAGTTGAAGCTAGATCAAATTTAAGTGTATCCACCGATTTTTGTCTGTCACTTAAGGTCATTTAAAGTCACACTTCATGAAAAAAATTGAGAACTTTACTGAAATTCGGTGAACTCACTGATTTGACGTCTGTAAATCTGCGGGTAAGCTAGGAAGCAAAACAAAGTACTATAAATATCACTGTATAGTTGAATAATGGATATTGAAGAAGCATTACTCGTTATAGATATAGCTTTAGAGAACATTTTTTTAAGTAATATACAAGAGCTAGTCTTGCGGCAATCTTGGGAAGGCAAAACATATCCAGAAATTGCAGAAAGCTATGGATATGAGGCTAATTACATCAAAAATGTTGGTTATAAATTGTGGAGTTTACTTTCGCAAGCTTTTGCAGAAGAAGTCACAAAAAGTAATTTTCGCTCAGTTATCAGAAGACAAGCTACTCAGATGCTAACCAAGCCACGCACTAAATATGAAACAAATAATGATAGTAAAAATACGCAAAATACTACAGATGCATTGAAAGAGATAAAATCCCTTGATCCTCAACTATCGCAGTACAATAGCGATGATAATTCAACTTCAAATCAGCATTTAGTAGCAATAAATATTGTCAAGCAGTGTATGGAATGTCCGCTGATGGCACTATTTAAACCAAGTAAAAATTGCCAAGAATTCAGTACAAAATTTCACTTAGTTCGCTTAGCTATTGAAACCGACGATATAACGAGCAATCAAGTCCAGACTAATAAATCTATATGCGCAATCAGCTAATGACTTGTTATTCAACGTTAATCTTCAGCTTGACTAATACGGCGTAAATTAATGACATCGCTCATTTTTTTAATCTGTACAAAAACACGATCAAGCTGTTCGCGATCGCGGATATCAATCCCTAAATCAATTAAAGCAGGTTGCCCGTTGGATGTTTTGACTTGAGCGTTGCGCACATTAATTCCTTGATCGCTGAGGCGTGACAGAATATCTTTGAGAATTCCTACGCGATCAATTGCTTCAATTTGAATATTGACAGTGTAAGTCTGCGGGCGATTTCTTTCTGAGTTATTGTGATTCCAACTAACCGGAATTAAGCGATCGCCTTCTATAGTTTCAACATTCTGACACCCTTGACGGTGAATTGAAATGCCACGGCTGTTGCGCGTAACGACTCCAATAATAGATTCGCCTGGAATTGGAGTACAGCATTTAGCCAAGTGATACAACAAACCTTCTACTCCAGCAATAGGAGAATCACTTGCCCGCGAACTCGGTAATGGTGCTTCTTTTTGTGTTTTGGTAGAAGACGGTAAAACTGTGACATCTTCTGTTTGCGCGATGGGTTGTTGGGCTTTGATGATTTCTCGCCAACGATTGAGAACAAGATTTAAAGTGATTTCACCGTAACCCAACGCCGCTAGGAGTTCTTCTACGCCGTGATAGTTACATTTTTCGGCTACTGCTTGCATAGGTTCTGATTTAAGCAGCGCTTCAAATCCTGTTTTACCGAGTTCTTTTTCTAACAACTCGCGTCCCCGTGCAACATTTTCTTCACGGTGCGATCGCTTGTACCATTGACGAATTCGGTTTTTTGCCCCAGTTGTCACGACAAAGTTGAGCCAATCTAAACTTGGATGGCTATTCTTTTGAGTCAGAATGTCTACAATATCGCCGTTCTTCAACCGCGTATCCAACGTTACCATTCGCTCGTTAACACGCGCACCACAACAATGATTGCCGACTTCTGTATGAATACGATAGGCAAAATCAACTGGTGTTGCACCTGCAGTTAGCGAAACAACATCACCTTTGGGGGTAAAAACGTAAACGTCGTCTTCAAACAAGTTATCTTTAACGCTATCAAGATACTCTTGAGCATCATTGACATCTTTGAGGTCATTTTGCCATTCAAGGATTTGCCGCAACCAAGTAAATCGTTCCTCACTAGTCTTTAACTGACTGTGGCTAGAACTTCCTGTTTCCTTATACTTCCAATGCGCGGCAATTCCATATTCAGCAATGTGGTGCATTTCAATCGTCCGAATTTGCACCTCTAAAGGACGCCCAGTAAAACCGACAACTGCTGTATGCAAAGATTGGTAGCGGTTAGGCTTGGGTAAACCGATATAATCCTTGAATCTACCAGGAATTGGTTTAAATGCGTCGTGAACCTCGGCTAATGCCCTATAACATTCTTCTTTTGTATTGACAATGATCCGAATCGCAGCAATATCATAAATTTCATGAAATTCTTTTTGTTGCCGCTGCATTTTCTGATAAATTCCATAAAGGTGCTTTGGACGACCGCTGATATCGATACATTGAATCTCAGCTTGCTCCATCCGCGCCTTTAGTACATCGACGACTCGTGTTAATCGAGCTTCTCGATTTACCCGTTTTTCGGCAACTAAGTCTTGAATTTGACGATATGCTTCGGGTTCTAGGTACTTAAACGCCAAGTCTTCTAATTCCCACTTAAACCGCCCGATACCCAATCGATTAGCCAATGGAGCAAAAATTTCGCGTGTTTCTAGTGCAATTCGTCGCTGTTTTTCTGGTGCTAGATGTTCCAATGTACGCATGTTGTGCAGGCGATCGGCAAGTTTGACCACAATCACGCGGATATCTTTTGCCATTGCCAAGAACATCCGGCGAAAATTCTCAGCTTGACGCTCAGTTTTGCTGGAAAATTTTTGTGAAAACTCGGAAAGCTTCGTTACTCCTTCGACTAATTGACGGACTTCATTACCAAACCGCTGTTCAATTTCTTCGATCGAGATATCCGTATCTTCCACTACATCATGGAGAAATCCTGCGGCGATCATGGCACTACTACCACCGAGATCCCGTAATAACCCTGCAACAGCAATTGGGTGACAGATATATGGTTCGCCAGATTTGCGGTATTGCCCTTGATGCAAATCATACGCAAAGCTAAAAGCCAAGCAAATCAAGCTATTGTCAGCTTGTTCTGAATGCTGATGACTATCCTGCGGTGCAACTAAACAGTTTTGCAGCCATTGGGGAAGGTCAACATCAAAGGCGAGTGAGGTAGCATGAGTAACGGTGGAAACAGCGGCGTTCATAGGATCGGGCGGCAAAGATGGATGGTGGATATTGGGTAAGATATGTGTGGAATGCTCCACTGTTATTCAAAGTTGCGATCGTGCATTAATCAAAAAATTTATAAGGTAAAATTATCATCGCTTAGACTAGATTAAGTAGTATCTGCGAAAAATACTAAATCCGAAAATTGCGCTATCAACTCAAACTTATAAATAAGCATGAGTTATCGTTAGCTCTGAAACAGAGTTTATGCTACGGGGCAAAATTCTTTACATTAATAATATCGTAAGAAGCTACTGAATGTTGTCTAATTTTCATTATCAGAGCTATCAAGAATTTGCTGCAGTTCTAAAGCAGTTACAAGCAAATGCCAATCGGGCACAGCCAGATGTTGTCAAACTGCACGAGGTTTTTCAGCAAGCACAACGGCTGTTTGGGCAGCAAATTATCACGCTAGATTCTAGCGATTTAGAGCCGAGTGTCGCATCCCGCGTACGTTCCTATCACACTGAAATTGATAAACAGCTGAAGTTGCTAAGGATGGATATGACCTTTTTACAAGCAGCACGGCAACCTGAGACAATTATTGCCAGAAAAGAGCAAATTTGTCTCCGAATTCAAACTTTAATCAACTATTGCAATGTTTTATTAGAGGTGAGTGCATAGTTGATTGCGGTGGTCACTTGCTCACTTGCTCATCATGAATTTACTACTTGCCCATCAAATGACACCTACAGATTTGCTATTCGGGCATGTGCAGTTCCAGTCTATAATTTTTTCTTTGTCAGAAGTACCAGATGAAGTGCAAAAATAATTTACTTAGTAGCAAATTCTTGAAGCGATCGCATTTATGTTATCACTCTGCTGTCATCTGGTAAAAAGGCAACAGTTATGACGTTGACACATCACTAATAGCGCAGCAACAATTTATTGCAGAATACCAATATGAGCGAAGCCTTATTTCGTATTGAAAATCTCAAAGTTGCCTATCCACAATCCGAAACGCAGCAACTACAATGGGCTGTTGATGATGTGTCTTTGACGCTGAATCGCGGTGAACGGCTAGGTTTGGTGGGAGAATCAGGCTGTGGAAAATCGACGTTGGGACGCGCAGCCATGCGGTTGCTACCAACATCAACTCAAATTGAGGGTAAAGTCGCATTTGAGGGGAAATCAGTTTTTGATTTTACTCCGACACAGTTAAGGCATTTTCGCGGTGAAGCTGTCGCTTTAATTTTTCAAGATCCCATGACACGTCTCGATCCTTTGATGACGATTGGGGATCATTGTACCGAGACACTCAAAGCCCACCAACCGCACTTATCACAACGCCAAGCAAAAGAAACTGCGATCGCAACCTTAGAAGCTGTGAAAATACCTGCGAGTCGCTGGAGTCAGTATCCGCATGAATTTAGCGGTGGAATGCGCCAACGAGTTGCAATAGCACTCGCGTTGTTACTGAATCCCAAATTGATTGTTGCAGATGAACCGACGACAAGTTTAGATGTTACGGTAGCAGCGCAGATATTACAAGAATTAACTCGCTTGTGCCGCGATCGCGATATGGCACTGTTATTGATTTCGCACGATTTGGCATTAGTCGGGGAATACTGCGATCGCATCGGTGTGATGTTTAATGGGAAACTCGTTGAAATCGGTGCTTCGCAGTCTGTTTTTCGCGATCCCCAGCACGAATATACGCGTTCTCTTCTCAAAGCCGCATTGCACCTGCAAGCTGGAGGAAATAAAGTTGTAGGCGATCGCGATCGCCATCCAATTTTACGACTAACAAACTTAAAACAACATTATTCTCTAGAAAGTAATTTTATTGAACGACTGTTTCAAGGAAAAAATCAAACAATCAAAGCAGTTGATGGAGTCACTCTAGAACTATATCAGGGGGAAATATTAGGATTAGTTGGCGAGTCGGGATGCGGTAAAAGTACGCTATCACGAACAATTTTGCAGCTGATTCGTCCGACATCGGGAAAAGTAGAGTTGCAAGGAACAGATATTACTGCCTTGCCAAAAGCAGGATTGCGTTCTTATCGGCGACAAATGCAAATGATATTTCAAGATCCTCATGCTTGTCTCAATCCTGCCATGACAGTGGGACAAAGTATTGCCGATCCGTTGTTGATTCATCATTTAGCTGATGTTACTTCAGCAAAAAAGCAAGTTTTGCAAATGCTCGAACGCGTCGGTTTGACACCTGCTACAGAGTATTATGAACGATACCCAAGTCATCTTTCTGGCGGACAACAGCAACGAGTCGCGATCGCCCGTGCATTGATTACACATCCCAAGCTGATCATTTGCGATGAACCTGTGAGTATGTTAGATGCTAGCGTACAGGCGCAAGTGTTAGACTTGATGCTGGAATTGAAGCGGGAGTTTGATCTAACGTATCTATTTATTACGCACGACCTTTGGGTCGCAAGATTTTTATGCGATCGCATTGCAGTGATGAATGCAGGGCAAATTGTTGAAATTGGTCCTACACAGGAAATTTTTGATCGTCCAAAACACGCTTACACGCAAACTTTACTGCAAGCTGCCCCTTTACTCGCAAAAACTTAACAAGCCACTAGCCACTACCTCACAAAAACAGTAAATTGTCAAGTGATTTTTTCTCAACGAATGTGCGATAAATTCTTTCCAAATGAGTAGGACTACAGTGTTCTAGCGATCGCCTGACATTGTTATAATTTCAAAGCGCTTCTATACAAAACTTAACAGCAAATCCTTTGCTAGGGAGTTTGGCAGCGATGTGGCACACTTTGTTTAGGTATTCATGACTATATTAACGACACGGCGTTCGATTCCAACCAATGAAGGTACAAATATTCGCCTCAAAGATATTCTCAAAACTTTACCAAAAGAATGTTTTCAGCAAAATCAACGCAAGGCTTGGTTAGGGTTGTTAACAAATGTATTGTTGGTTGGTTTAGGTTACGCAGGTATAGCGATCGCCCCTTGGTTTACACTACCTCTATTTTGGATTTTTACCGGTACAGCATTAACCGGCTTTTTTGTGATTGCGCATGACTGTGGACATCGATCATTTGCGAAACGCCGTTGGGTCAACGATTTAGTCGGGCATATATTTATGTTGCCGTTACTTTATCCTTTTCATAGTTGGCGGCTATTGCACAATCATCATCATCTACATACAAATAAACTCGATATAGACAACGCTTGGCAACCATTTCGCCCTGAAGTTTATGCAAGTTCGGATAAGTTTACCCAATTGGGTTATCGTTTAGTACGCGGTCGCTTTTGGTGGGTAGGATCGATCGCACACTGGGCATTGTTGCACTTTGATTGGTCAAAATTTTCAGGGAAGAATCGCGAACAAGTTAAGCTGTCAGTATCCGTTGTTGTGATTTTTGCGGCGATCGCTTTTCCGGTTTTAGTTGCAACAACTGGAATTTGGGGTTTTGTGAAATTTTGGTTGATGCCGTGGCTAGTCTACCATTTCTGGATGAGTACGTTTACGCTGGTTCATCATACAGTGTCTGATGTTCCTTTCAGTGCAGCAAGTGATTGGAATGCTGCTACAGCACAATTATCGGGTACAGTTCACTGCAATTATCCGCGTTGGATTGAGTTTCTTTGCCACGATATTAATGTTCACGTTCCGCATCATATTTCTACTGCTATTCCTTCCTATAATTTGCGTTTAGCATACAGCAGCTTGCAGGAAAATTGGGCAGAGTATCTCCACAATGAATCACAGTTTTCTTGGTCTTTAATGCAGCAAATTACTGATGAATGTTATCTCTATGAGCAAAAGAATTGCTATCAATCTTTTCAAGATTATCATGGCAACAGTCGGTAATTTGATTTAATTAAATTGGGGGATAGCCAAGATGGCTATCCTTTCTTTTACTCGCAGCTTTGCACCATGATAGAGTTAAATAGAGGACAAGCTCGCAATATCATCTTGCAATGAAACAGGAAGAAATCCTATTCATTTTGGCAGCACACACAGTTCAGAATAATTTACCTCCTTTGATAGCTCACATTCAAGAATTGCTAAAATACGATGTTCAAGATAGCAATTAGATGTTCTTCAGAATTAGTTTTAAACCTTCACTCTTTCACAGCAACAATCCGTATACGGCGATAATCAGCAAACCAAGCGTCATTTTGATACAACACTGGACGTAATTGATTTTCTATATCAGAAATAATACTTACTTGTTGGTCAGCAGAAAACGTATTTAAAAAACTATTAGCAAACATTCTTAACCAGTTTTGCATTCCTTTATCCCCCTCTTCCAAGCGTGGGGGGCGATCAAAAAGAGTAGCAAATATGGGTTGTAAATTATGTTTTTCTAGTAAACTTCCATACTCGCCAATACTTGGAAAATACCAAGGATTTGATATTGTATTCTCAGAATAACCAGCATTTGCAACCGCGTTATGAATTGCCTGAATAATTGCTTTTATATTACCTTTCCCACCAAATTCTGCAACAAAACGCCCACCTGGTTTTAACGCCTGGTGTATTCCAAATACCACTTTTTCTGGTTCTGTAATCCAATGCAGTGCAGCGTTAGAAAATACAGCATCAAATTCTTCTTTGTATTGCAAATCTTTAGCATCTAATACTTCAAACTGCAAATGTGGATATTTGCTACGCGCTTGTTCAATCATCGTTTCAGCATAATCAATACCAACAACTTTTGCTCCTCTACTAGCAATTTTGTTAGCTAGGTAGCCCGTACCGCAGCCTAAATCGAGAATGCGATCGCCTCCGGTGCTGCGCGTAGCGCAATCGCCTGCTTGTGGGGCGAGTAAATCGATTAAATCTGTTGCTAATTCTGAAACAAAAGAGTGGTTGCGATCGTAGAGTTTGGCATCCCATTGATTATGCATTTGGTAAATATTTATTTATTGAACTTACGCAACCTGCAAAACGCATTTTGTGTTTGACTGCCGCAGGTCTAGATATTTTACTCGAACTAGGCATGCAACCTGTGGGATATCTCTCAAAAGGTGTTGCAGATCAACCAGAGTTTTATAGTACTCATGCTAAATATTGTATGCACGTTGGCTCTTAGATTGCTTAAACTTGAGAACTATTCGCGAGACAAAAGCTGATTTAGTCATTATTTTGAATTATTTGGCTGCGTTGCATACAAGCTTGGAATATTACTCCACACTTGAGCCTCAATGAAAAGATCCCATTGTCGCGCCCTGTTTGTTCGCCACTCTTCGTTAGGGATGCCAAACTTATCAACGATTTGGCAAATTTCATTCAATACAAATACTTGACCATGATACTCGGAACGGTAGAACTCTTGATCTGTTTGGTTTCTTAACCAGTAACTGATCATGCTATCTGGGTAAGTGAAGCTAACTAGTTCAGGACTAAAAGCCGACAGTGGAATCTGTACTGAGTTGCTTTGCCCATTGAATCCTTCTTCAATCCATACGGCTCGCTCAACTACAAAGTACTGAGGATAGAGAGAAATGGGCTGACCACCCTTTTTGATGAACTCTTGTCTGACCCAACTTTCTGCTTCTTGCCTCCGTTGCAAATACTTCTTAGGGTTGCTGAACCTGTCATATACCGCACCAGTTCGATCGCACAGATTAGATATAACGCTTAGGGCTTCTTCTTCAGCAAGATCTGACAAGATTTGAAACGGCTTATCATCTCTGTGATAGTAGTGCGTGAGAATCATTTTTTACCAGATCTTTTCTAAGTCGAGTACAAATCCAGTCAAAACATTTTCTCCTAACAAAGTAGCAGGAGATTGTATAACTTCGACTTCTTGATTTGAACGATAAATTTCAACTTGTTGAGCTTTACGATTAATTAGCCAACCTAAGTGAGTACCATTATCTAAATACTCTTTCATTTTCTCCTGAAGCATTCTTAAGTTATCGCTAGGAGAAAGTAATTCAATGACAAAATCAGGGCAAAGAGGAATAAACTTCTCTTTTTGCTCTTGAGTTAAACTATTCCAGCGTTCTAATTTTAACCATGAAGCATCTGGCAAACGATCTGCACCATTAGGAAGTTTGAAACCAGTAGAAGAATCGAATACTAGACCAAGTTGATTTTGATTATTCCACAACCAAAGTTGTGCAATTATTCCAGCATTACGATTTCCAGTTTCTCCTCCCGTAGGTGGCATAATAATCAATTCTCCGGTGGCGGTGCGTTCAAACCGGAGATCTTGGTTTGCTTGGCATAGCTGAAAAAATTGCTCATCAGTTAGTTCAATCGCAGGCTTGAGATTGAGTGTAAGGGATGTCATTTGATGCTTTATCCCAAAAAGTAATTTGGCAAGGTGGGCATTGCCCACCCTAATAAATATGCTACTGACTTACTCGATTCCTTCGATGCGGTCTTCGACTTCTTGATACAACTCGCGGAGTAGTTCGAGATTACTTTCACTGGTTTCCCAATAACCGCGCCCGTTAACTTCTAGTAAAGTTGCGACAACTTTACGGAATGAATGCGGATTAAGATTCATCAACCGCTGACGCATCGCTTCATCTTGAATAAATGTGGCGTTAGTATCCTCATAAATCCAGTTATCGACAGCGCCTGCTGTTGCACTCCAACCCATTGTATTAACAAGGCGTTTTGAGAGTTCGCGGACACCTTCATAACCGTGGTTCAACATTCCCTCGTACCACTTAGGATTGAGTAGTTTGGTGCGGGCGTCGAGACGTACAGTTTCAGATAAACTACGGACTTGTGCGTTAGCTGTTGTAGTGTCTGCAATGTAAGCTGCTGGGGTTTTGCCATCACCGCGTAAACTTGCGACGACCTTTGTAGGATCTGAGTCGAAGTAGTGCGAAACGTCAGTAAGGCTAATCTCGGAAGAATCAAGGTTTTGAAAGGTAACTTCAGCAGTTTTTAAAGAACTCTCGAAGATTTTCCGCGATTCTTCCATTGTGCCAGGGTTATCGGATGTGAAGGCAAATGATTTGCGCTTGAGGTACATTTCTTGTAACTCAGCTTCACTATCCCAAGTACTGTTTTCTACTGCTAAGTTGATGTTAGATGAATAAGAACCAGAAGCATTGGAGAAGACACGAGTCGCCGCTTGACGTAGGTTAATCCCCATTTCCTCAGCTTGCTGCATCGCATGTTTGCGGATAAAGTTCATCGATGGCGGTTCATCGGCTTCAGCTGCCATTTTTACAGCTTGATCCAATAAGTTCATTTGGTTAATAAACAAGTCTCGGAAAACACCGGAACAGTTGACAACGACATCAATGCGCGGACGTCCTAATTCTTCTAAGGGAATCAGTTCAAGTTTGTTGACTCTTCCCAACGCATCAGGAACAGGACGCACACCCACCATCCACATGATCTGTGCGAGGGATTCGCCATAGGTTTTGATGTTGTCAGTCCCCCAGAGGACACACGCGATTGTTTCGGGATATTGACCGCCATTATCTGCTTTTTGCCGTGCAATTAGGCGATCAACAACAATTTTGGCAGATTGTACTGCTGCTGTCGTCGGGATCGATTGGGGATCGAGGGCGTGGATGTTTTTGCCAGTCGGGAGAACATCAGGGTTACGAATCGGATCGCCGCCAGGTCCTGGAAGGACGTATTCTCCTTCTAGGGCTTTAAGTAATGCACCAAGTTCGTTATCGGCGACAACTTGCTGTAAGCAAAATTCGAGATATTCAAACAGTGGCTTTAATGCTTGGGGATCAACTTTGGGATAACCTGATTGATGCAATGCTTCTAACCAAGGTTCTTTTTTACCCATGTTGAAGAAATTAAGTTTAGAAACCTTGGAAACCCGTCCATCTGCATCAGTTTGGGCTTTTACTAAAGCGCTGAGTGCATCGCGTGTCGCGAGGGTGATTTCTTGCAACAATTGCACATCTTCGAGCATACCGCGATCGCTATTGCGATAAATTTCATCAATGTCACGATTGATGCTATTGGCAATAATCCGAGGTAGACTCAGAATTTCTTCTTCTTGGCGATCGAGTGCTGCAATATTGACTAAAGTTGCGATCGCTTCTTCTGCTGTTGGGGGCTTGCCAATAACGTGTAAACCACATGGTAAAAGTCGCGACTCGATCTCCATCAACTTACGATACACCGAACCCACAATCGTATCGCGTTCCTCCGCCGACATATCTTTGGCATCAATTTCGGGTAAAGCAATATCTTTATCCAAATTCACAATGCGGCACTTATCCATAATCGTATTCACGATCGGAATCCCGCGTCCGCTGTCTTTAAGAGTTTGGTACGAAGCGATCAGTTCACTTAGTTCTTTCAACCCTTTATATAATCCAGCATTTTCAGCAGGTGGCGTTAAGTAAGAGATCGTTTCGGCGTAGCTGCGGCGTTTAGCGATCGTGGCTTCGCTAGGGTTATTTGCCGCGTAGTAGTACACGTTAGGAATCGTACCGATCAAGTTATCGGGGTAACACTCGCCAGACATCCCAATCTGCTTACCTGGCATAAATTCTAACGAGCCATGTGTCCCAAAGTGCAACACTGCGTCAGCTTGCCAAATTCGCTCTAAATACGTGTAGTAAGCAGCAAAACCATGATGCGGACTTGCAGATCGCGAGAACAACAACCGCATCGGATCGCCTTCGTAACCAAACGTTGGTTGTACGCCGATAAAGACATTTCCGAAGTGTTTGCCGTAAATGAGTAAATCCTGCCCGTCACTATTGAGATGTCCTGGCGGTGGTCCCCAGTTTTCCTCTAATCTTTCTGAATAAGGTGTTAGTTCCTCATATTGGGGAACCGACATCCGATAGGCAATATTTAATTCAGGACTGCTGTACTGTGCTTGGGCATCGTGAATGACTTCTTGCATCAGTTTTTCGGCAGAGTCTGGCAAGTTCTGCACGTCGTAGCCATTGCGCTGTAAGGAGTGCATGACCTCGTAAATCGAGCCAAACACATCGAGATAAGCCGCTGTTCCGACGTTACCTTTATCCGGTGGAAAGCTAAAGACAGTAATTGCCACGCGCTTTTGTAGTTTTGGCTTGCGGCGCAAATTTGCCCATTTTAAAGCCCGTTGTGCAACAGCCTCAATGCGGTCTTGCAGGGCGATCGCTTTTCCGGTTGTTCCGTCTCTTCCTGATAAAATAATTGGTTCAATCGCACCATCGAGTTCGGGGATCGCAATTTGCAACGCCACTTGAATCGGATGCAATCCCAAATCGCTATCTTGCCATTCTTGCGTTGTTTGAAACACTAACGGCAATGCCACCATATAAGGGCGATTCAAACGTTTGAGTGATTCAATTGCTTTGGGATGATCTTGTCTAGCAGGACCACCAACTAACGCAAAACCTGTCAGCGATACTACAGTATCAACCAATGCAACTCCGTCCCCTCGCCCCTGATCGTAAAAGTAAGCATCAACAGGTTTAGAAAAATCTAAACCACCAGCAAACACGGAAATAACCCGTGCCCCCATTGCTTCGATTTCTTGCACCATTGCCACATAATGCGCATCATCACCAGTAACAAGGTGCGTGCGTTGCAACACTAAACCAACACAAGGGGCTAATGGATCTTTAAGGTCGGCAGAAATATCTTTGCGGCTGTTGTACCAGTTGAAGTATTCTTTAACATCCTCAAACATCTGTGGTGCTAGCGGATGCCAGATTCCCATGTCAGGATAAGTCACAGGATCTTGGAATTTCACCTTTTGCTGTAATGATGGTACGTATTTATCTGCCAGCATCAGTAAGAAGTTTTCCAAGTTTTCGGCGGAACCACCCAACCAGTACTGAAAGCTCAACATAAAGTTACGCGCATCTTGTGCTTTGTCCATTGGTAGGTACTTCAGCACTTTTGGTAGCGTTTGCAGTAACTTGAGCATTCCATCTTGGAACGACGAGCCAGATTTTTCTTTGCGCTTACGCATAAATTGCGCGATCGCACTTTTGGATTGCCCCAACTGTGCCATCGAGAAACTGCCCATTTTGTTAAGGCGCATTACTTGTGGCATTGAAGGGAAAACAACCGCTGCGTCCAAGCGATCGCGATGTGGCTCGACTGCTGCAACAACTTTGTCTGCCAAGTCTTCGATAAAAATTAATGAAGCGATAAATATATTTGCCTCGGCAACTTCACGTTTGAAGTCCTCATAGTTTTCTGCGTCTCGGAGTTCTTCAACTAAGTAACCGCTAATTTCAATAGCCACAGAAGAGTTATTTGCATTAATCTTGCGTACGGCTTGCGACAATGCACTTTGGTACTGTGACTCAAGCACGACATAGACCACCTTGATTAAAGAACGCCCCTGGAGATTTTCAGGAGCAATGTGACGAATGGTGGACTTGACGTGTGTAAACATTCAGGTAAGGCTCCTCAATGAAAATACGTGTTCTCTATACTTGAACTGCGCAAGATCGCGGACAATTTGCCTTCAGACCTTGTGCTTTGTTTTCGGCTATAAAGTGTTTTTTACCAGAAAATGCTTACCAGTCGGGAGTTTTACCACTCATCTGACACAATTTGATAAAAAAGTTGCAATAATTCTTCTTATTTGTTGACAACCAATAAAGTAATTGCTTGCGTCTTAATTAACAAAAATTATCAAAGTTATCAGCAAATCATGTCAGAAATTGATATTTTAATTCTCTCGAATGGTCCAGGAGAAATCACAACCTGGGTGCGTCCTGTTGTGAAAGCATTACGTCAACAATTAGGAGACAATCGCACTCAAGTCCGTATATCCGTAATCTTGTCGCCGTGTCCAAATGCCAGTGGGAAAGAAGCTGCGATCGCGCAAAGTTATCCAGAAGTCGATCGCGTACAAGCCGCAGAATATTTTTGGCAGTTTCTATTAACAGGTAAAACTGCAGCAAATTGGGATTGGCGCAAGCACGGTGTTGTCATTTTTTTAGGAGGGGATCAGTTTTTTCCGGTTGTGATTGGTAAACGTCTCGGCTACCGCACCGTAATTTATGCTGAATGGGATGCGCGGTGGTATCGCTGGATTGATCGCTTTGGCGTGATGAAGCCTGAACTGATTTCCCGCATTCCTACGCAATATGCCCATAAGTTTACGGTTGTTGGCGATTTAATGGCAGAAGCGTCAGGAGGGGTGTGGGGTGTGGGGTATAGGGTGAGAGAACATAAAGAATTGATTGGGTTGTTGCCAGGGTCAAAGCCTGCCAAATTGACTCAAGGTGTACCATTGGGGTTGGCGATCGCGCAGCATATTCACAATCAAAAACCTGAGACAGAGTTTGTGATTCCAGTGGCTCCTACTCTAGATTTGGAAACTTTGGCTAGTTTTGCCGATCCACGCTCAAATCCTATCATCAAGGATTTAGGTGATGTCACTGCTGAACTTATGACGACAGAAGAACGCCCATTTTTAAAAACAAATACAGGATTACGTGTGGAGTTAGAAACGCGATCGCCTGCGTATGATTTACTGACACAGTGCAGTCTGTGCTTGACAACTGTTGGCGCTAACACTGCAGAATTAGGCGCGTTAGCTGTACCAATGATTGTATTACTTCCCACGCATCAACTCGATGCAATGCGCTCCTGGGATGGAATTCCTGGAATTTTGGCAAATTTACCCATTGTCGGATCTGGTATGGCAAAAGCAATTAACTGGCTAGTACTGAAACGCCTGGGCTTACTCGCATGGCCTAATATTTGGGCAAAGTCTGAAGTTGTTCCTGAACTTGTCGGAAATTTGCAACCACACGTCGTTGCGGAACTCGCCTTAGATTACTTGAACCATCCTGAAAAACTCGCAGCAATGCGCGAACAACTCCGCACGATTCGCGGAGAATCTGGTGCAGCCCAAAAATTAGCAACTATCGTAAGCAAAGAGTTGAATTACTAGCCACTAGTCTCTCTTAGAAGACTGCCCATCGCGACGCCCTAACTCATACACTCCGCACCCCATACACGCGAGAATTCCCATGCTGATCGCCCAGCTTTTGCCTAAACTAATTTCCACACCATAATTACATAAGCTGCCAACAATCAGAAACGGCACAATACTAAAAAGAGAAGCGTAGAAAGCGTTTTGCGATTCTCTAGCCACGCGGGTTTTTTCAAATTCAGTTTCGCTGCTGTAAAGCGATCGCTCAGCAAAGTTAAACCAGCGATTGAGTTGATTGATTACCCAATCACTGATAGGTGAAAATCCTAAATATAGAGCCAAAGACCACAAACTCGCTCCCGCAATCGTCGTAGCATTGAAATCGAATTTAAATGGAAAAATATCACTCAGCATGGTTCAAATTGTGAAGAGTCACAAGGAAGTAAGCAGTTTAACTACATTAAACCTTAGATGCGGGGTAGGCATCTTATCTGACTTGGCATAATCGAGAAGGTTATTTCACATTTAACTGAGTTAACTAGCTTGATATATCCTTTCCAGAACTTTAATGATAAAGCAGAGCTTTCCAAAATCACTGCTCGCAGCATCGCCATCTACAAACCCGTTGTGTAAAAATCAGCACTTAGCTCGTGTTGTTAAGAATTCTGTCACTTAGAATACATACTTTTTCTGAAAATTAAGCTTACTTATTCATAGCTAAAACTTACTTTTTTTCTACTGAATTGAGGTAAAATCGATTTTTAAAGCAGCTAAAAGAATTAAAGTTATATAACTCGTAATTGATTGACAATTTATTGAAACAATCTAAATTTTAAAAAAAATATCAACTATTGAAGTTATGTACTATGATGAAAAACTCGTATTAGATAGTAAAGATAAAAGCAATCGCAGACAATATTCTCCAAATAAAAAAGTCTTACAATAGTGGACTCATATAATGTATAAGAATTTTTTTCGTATCGCGATTCTAAATTCAAATCGAATAGCTTACCAGAAGACATTCAGAATTAATACATTTAGCTAGTCGGTAATAAACAATGAAAAATCAAGGTTTCGTTTTGTGGCTAACTGGATTAAGTGGTTCCGGTAAAACCACACTAGCCAAAGGCATAGAACGCGAACTCAAAGAGCGCGGCTGTGTAGTAGAGTTATTTGATGGTGATGCTATTAGAACCAACCTTTCCAAAGGCTTAGGCTTTAGCAGAGAAGACCGAGATACCAATATTCGACGGATTGGTTTTGTTGCCAATCTCTTGAGTCGTAATGGTGTGATTGTTATAGCTGCTATCGTGAGTCCTTACCGTGCAACCAGAGATGAGTTGCGTCATGCAAACAGCGATTTTGTTGAAGTGTATGTCAACGCCCCGTTAGAGGTCTGTGAGGCGCGCGATGTTAAAGGATTATATGCAATGGCAAGAGCAGGAGAAATTAGAGCCTTTACAGGAATCGACGACCCTTACGAAGAACCTTTGAACCCAGATATTGTTTGCTATACCGCAGAAGAAACAGTTGAAGAAAGTGTCGCCAAAGTGATATCGCAATTACAGCGCCAAGAATATATCGCAGAAAAACCTCAACTCGAATATGTAATTTGATTTTCTAGCACAGAAAACAAACGCTTCAAAATGAAGGGTAGAGCATTGCTTTACCCTTTCTGTCTTTTGTAAGAAGTACAAAACAATATCAATTTTTTCTAACTTGAACCTTCTTAAATAACACCAAGCTGAATTTAAGCTTAAATGTAGCGATTCTATAATAGTAAGAGAGTAAAATTGGTCGCGGGTAATCGATGACGAACAGTGAAATGAGAGCTATGGTTAATCAACTAAGTGTTGCATTTCGCGCCAGTGTTAAGGCACTACACACAAAAATGGTGCTGGTTTGAGTCAGAGACAAACATCATAAGAAGTGTAACCTTAAGTAAGGTAGTTAACCCAAAGTCAGATTTCACAATTGAAATCCCTTTCTAATATAGGAATTAAAAGCGATTGTGCAAAGCGCAACGCTGTTATGCGATCGCATAACATGACCGAAGCTAGATCGCTTATTAGTAACACGCGTTTATACTAGGCGCAAACTTGGCGATCGCAAATATGACTAGCGATCCACAAACCTAGGGAGAAGAAACATGGCTGAAGCGCAACAACCACTAGACTATGAGTACGCCCTGGATCGCGATTGTACAACTTTGTCACGGCACGTATTGCAGCAATTACAAAGCTTCTCGCCAGATGCCCAAGACCTCAGCGCTTTAATGAATCGGATCGCTTTAGCTGGTAAGCTAATTGCGCGGCGTCTGAGTCGTGCGGGTTTAATGGAAGGTGTTTTGGGCTTCACTGGAGACGTTAATGTTCAAGGTGAATCCGTTAAAAAGATGGACGTCTATGCTAACGACGTTTTTATCTCGGTATTTAAGCAAAGTGGTCTTGTTTGTCGCTTAGCTTCCGAGGAGATGGAAAAACCTTATTACATTCCAGAAAACTGCCCGATTGGTCGTTACACGCTGCTTTACGACCCAATTGACGGCTCCTCAAATACAGATATTAATTTAAGCCTAGGCTCCATTTTCGCAATTAGACAGCAAGAAGGAGACGACAGCGATAACTCAGCAAGCGACTTATTACAAAGTGGTCGCAAACAAATCGCTGCTGGATATATTCTGTATGGTCCTAGCACGATGCTAGTGTACTCAATTGGCAAAGGAGTTCACTCGTTTTCGCTTGATCCCAGTTTAGGAGAGTTCATCTTAACAGAAGAAAATATTAAGATGCCTCAGCAAGGAGCTGTTTACAGCGTTAATGAAGGCAACTTTTGGCAATGGGAAGAATCATTTCGAGAATACATTCGCTACGTGCACCGTACTGAAGGTTATACAGCACGCTACAGTGGAGCAATGGTCAGTGATATTCACCGCGTTTTAGTGCAAGGTGGTGTATTTCTCTACCCAGGAACCACGAAAAAACCAGAAGGTAAAATTCGCTTACTGTACGAGTCTGCACCTTTAGCTTTTCTCATCGAACAAGCAGGTGGGAGAGCAAGTACGGGAACCCAGGAAATTTTAGATGTAGTACCCGAACAACTTCATCAACGCACACCTTTGATCATTGGAAGTAAGGAAAACGTTGCATTAGTAGAATCATTCATTCAGCAACAAGCTAAAGAACAAAACGAAAAAACAATCATGGCTCGTTCTCGCGTACCACAATAGGGGTGAGGGGCGAGTAAGAAATTGTAGTTTTGAAGTTAAAAATAAGGAGAGAGTAGCAATGACAGATCAAGCAACAAAACCAGCTAATCATTTAATTGAAATCAAAGAATACGGTCAAAGTATCTGGATGGATAACTTGACTCGTGACATGATTCAATCGGGCGAACTCAAACAGTTGATTGAAAACGGTGGAATTTGCGGAATTACCTCTAACCCAGCGATTTTTGAAAAAGCAATTAAGGGTAATGCAATTTACGATGCAGATATTGAAGCAGGCATCAAAGCTGAGTTACCAACATATCAAATTTATGAGTCATTGATCTTTGATGATATCCGTCATGCTTGTGATATCTTGCGCCCTGTGTACGAAGCATCTAATGGTCTAGATGGCTATGTAAGCATCGAAGTACCACCAACGATCGCTGACGACACGGAAGCGACAATCAAAGAAGCTAAGCGCTACTACCAGGAAATTGGTCGGGAAAATGTGATGATCAAGATTCCTGGAACAAAAGCAGGTTTACCTGCTGTTGAGCAAGTTATCGCTGAAGGAATCAATGTTAATGTCACGCTACTATTTTCAGTAGAAAGTTATGTCGAAACAGCTTGGGCATATATTCGTGGTTTAGAAAAGCGCGTATCTGAAGGTAAAGACATCAGCAATATCGCCTCAGTAGCTAGCTTTTTCCTCAGCCGCATTGATAGCAATATCGATCAGCGCATTGATGATAAACTTGCTCAAGGTATTGACGATATCAGTCTTCAAGCAAAACTCGAAGCAGTCAAAGGTAAAGTGGCGATCGCCAACGCTAAAATTGCCTATCAGAAATACAAAGAGATTTTTAGTAGCGATCGCTGGCAAGCACTTGCAGAAAAAGGCGGTAAAATTCAGCGTTTACTGTGGGCAAGTACTAGTACCAAAGATCCCAAATACAGCGATGTTATGTACGTCGATGAGTTGATTGGTCCTGATACTGTTAACACTTTACCACCTAACACGATTGAAGCTTGTGCTGACCACTGCAATGTTGACAATCGCATCGAAACTGACCTTGAAGAAGCCTACAAACTGATTGAAAGCCTCAAAAATCCAGAAATTAATATCGACATTAATGAGGTAATGGACGAACTACTAGTTGAAGGAATTGACAAGTTCGTTAAACCTTTTGAATCGTTGATGCAATCTTTGGAAGAGAAAGTCAAATATTTATCCCCTGTTTAAGCAGTTAGCTGTGAGCAATTAGTGATTGGTGGGCAATGTAAACTGCTAGTTGCTAATTGCTAACTTGTTAAATTAATTCACAAATTCAGAAACACTATGGTCACGCTGCTAGAAAACCCTCTGCGCGTAGGGCTGCAACAAGAAAAAATGCCAGAACCTCAAATTCTGGTAATTTTTGGAGCATCAGGGGATCTTACCCAGCGCAAGTTGGTTCCAGCACTTTACAAACTCCGACGCGAACGACGCATTCCCCCCGAAACAACAATTGTCGGTGTTGCCCGTCGAGATTGGAGTCACGACTATTTCCGCGAACAAATGCGCGAAGGCATCGAGCAATTCTCTGATGGTCTTGGTCGTGAAGAACTTTGGCAAGAATTTTCTCAAGGTTTATTCTATTGCTCAGGTGATATCGATAAACCCGAAAGCTATCAAAAGCTCAAAGAGTTATTAAGCGAACTCGATGGTAAGCGCGGTACGCAAGGCAATCGTGTCTTTTATCTTTCAGTTGCACCAAAATTCTTTCCTGAAGCAATTCAGCAACTTGGCGATGCAGGAATGCTCAGCGATCCTGTAAAACATCGTTTGGTGATTGAGAAGCCTTTTGGTCGGGATTTAGCTTCGGCGCGATCGCTTAACAAAATAGTTCAAAAAGTCTGTCGCGAAGAACAGGTGTACCGCATCGATCACTACTTGGGTAAAGAAACGGTACAAAACTTGTTGGTATTTCGCTTTGCCAATGCCATTTTTGAGCCGCTGTGGAATCGCCAGTTTGTCGATCACGTCCAAATTACGGTTGCTGAAACTGTAGGCGTTGAAGATCGTGCCGGCTACTACGAAACGGCTGGAGCATTGCGCGATATGTTGCAAAATCACTTGATGCAACTATTTTGCTTCACGGCGATGGAACCACCAAATTCGCTCGATGCAGAAAGTTTTCGGACTGAGAAAGTCAAAGTTCTCCAAGCTACACGCTTAGCTGATCTTCAGAATCTAGAACTGTGCGCCGTACGCGGACAGTATAGTGCTGGCTGGATGAAAGGAAAAAAAGTTCCAGGATACCGCGAGGAACCAGGCATTGATCCTAACTCAACCACAAATACTTACGTGGCAATGAAGTTCATGATTGATAACTGGCGCTGGAATGGCGTACCCTTCTATCTACGTACTGGAAAGCGCTTGCCTAAGAAAGTGTCAGAAATTTCAATTCACTTTCGCGAAGTCCCAAATCTGATCTTTCAATCCGCTTCGCAACAGATGAACACAAACATTCTGGCAATGCGAATTCAGCCCAATGAAGGTATTTCACTGCGCTTTGAAGTGAAAATGCCAGGACCAGATTTACGGACTCGTTCGGTCGATATGGACTTTAGTTACGGTTCAACTTTTGGCTTTGCTGCTTCTGATGCTTACGATCGCCTCCTCTTAGACTGCATGATGGGCGACCAAACTTTGTTTACACGCGCCGATGAAGTAGAAGTAGCTTGGCAAGTTGTAACTCCAGCCCTTGCAGCATGGGACGCACCATCTGATCCCACGAGTATTCCTTTGTATGAAGCGGGTACTTGGGAACCTGCTGAAGCTGAAGCTTTGATTAACCGCGATGGACGTCACTGGCGCAGACTCTAGCAGTGTCATCTCAAAAGGGAGTAGGAGTGAGGAGCGAGTGGTTAGTGGTTAGTGGCTAGTATCAAGAGTGCTTAATAACTAGTAACTAGCAACTAGTTCTTCCTCTGACCTCTGCTACTCTGGTATACAAAAACTCAAAAAGAATTGAACTACCTTAAAGCTAATGGCTGATAGCTAATCACAGTAAAACTTCAAAACAAACTATGGCAATTCAATCTCCTCCACTTTTTTCACTTCAGGAGCCAAAGGACGTTTCTCTCGGTGAAATAGAGGCAGAACTAAATAAAATTTGGCAAAGTTATGGTACTGCTGGAAATGGTGAGGGAAGTCCAGCAGCAACTCGTGCAGCGACATTTAGTTTAATTGTTTACGAACCCGAAGAAACGCAACTCCTGCTAGCAAATTTAAATATCTATCGCGGTCCGATTGATGGCATTCCAGGTCCACAAACCGAAGCCGCACTCCGTGACTTTCAGAAAAAATATGACTTGCCCATAAGTGGAACTGCAACCACCGAAACTCGTGAGAAGCTGCGCGAAGCTGTTGCACAGCAGCAAGGATCGAGCAATGGGGATAGCGACGCACTTTATTGGGATAGCAGTAGAAATCCAAAAATTGCCGATGCGATCGCTCTACGCAATCCCTGTCGTATTATTACACTTTGTCCAGTCGTCGGTGACGATGACGGCGTAACGGCACAAGTCTCAGCGTACTGCCCAATTCAAAAACAATCTTCAACAACTTTGATTTGTTGTGAATACATCACATTTACAGGTACTACAGCTGGATTAGAGCGGGTAGCAGGTATGATTGCAGCCCTCCTCATCGGTGACTTGCCCAAGTTTCTGTGGTGGAAAACGACACCAGATCATCACAATCCCTTGTTCAAGCGACTCGCATCCGTCTGTAATTCGATTATTATTGACTCTAGTGGATTCAATGCCCCTGAATTCGGTCTTCTGCGCGTCAAAGAACTGATTGATGCTGGTATCCCCATTGCCGATCTGAACTGGCGGCGCTTATCGGCTTGGCAAGAATTAACTGCTGAAGCTTTTGATCCACCTCAGCGGCGTGCGGCATTAAGTGAAGTAGACCGCGTGACAATTGATTACGAAAAAGGCAACCCCACACAAGCACTCATGTTTTTAGGCTGGTTGGCAAGTCGTCTACATTGGCATCCTTGCGAATTTGAGCAGGAAACAGGAGACTACGAAATCAAGCGGATTCACTTTACTGCTGAAGATCAACGCCAAGTCGAAGCTGAGTTAGCAGCAATTCCCACGGCTGATAGTGGTGAGATTCCTGGAGATTTAATTGCACTACGCTTGAACTCCACAAACACTAAAGCTGATTGCTGTACTGTTGTTTGTTCAGAAACTGGCGGATGTATGCGTATGGAAGTTGGCGGCGGTGCCCAAGCTTGTCGTTTTCAGCAGGTATCCTCACTTGCCGATCAAAAAGCTGAAATTTTACTCAGTCAGCAATTGCAACGGATAGGGCATGAGGCACTTTATGAAGAAAGTCTTGCCGTGACAGCACAAATTCTGCAACTCACATCGCAAGACTAAAGAAGGGGTCAGAGATCAGAGGTTATGGGAAGAATAGCGTAGACTTTTGATTTAGGGTCGTAGGAAATACAAGATCTTTCTATCGGTCATAAGACAAGCAAAGCTGCAAAGTAAGGAGTTAATACGCGCATTCCCTGACCTTCGACCCCTAGCCTCTAATCTCTCTTAACCTTAATTATTGAAATAGAAATAACCACAAAGGCAGTACTAACAGCAGTAAAACGGTAGACACAACAATACAACTAGCGACTAATTCCCGTTCTAAATTGTATTCCTCCGCAAAAATGAGTCCAGCAAAAGCGGAAGGCATTCCAGACATCAGTACCACTGCCAAACGGCGATCGCCTGATAATCCTAAAAATAATGTCGTCAGAATACCAACCAACCCAGGGATAACAACTACTTTTAACAGCGCAGGAATCACCGCAAGTTTTAAACTTTTCCACCCACGTAGTTGAGTAAGTCGCATTCCTGTTAATAGAAAAGCACAAGGAATCACAATTCCAATCGAGGCTTGTAGTCCTGATTCTACTAAAGAAGGCAGTTCGACATCGCGTGTCAGGTAGCCTAGTAAGAAAGTCCACAGAGTTGGCACTGTTAAAACATCTCGTAACTGTACCCACCAATGATTCTGATGAGTTTCATGGGCAAAGTAACTCGCAATAAAAACACCGAAGCCATAAGTTCCAATTAAATTGTGCGTCAGGCTGTAGAAGACAATCCAATTTAAGTAACTGTGGTCAATAAATGCTGGCGCGATCGCCAGTCCCACAAACCCTGTATTACCTAATACTGCAGCTAAAATAAAACTTCCTTGAATTGCTGGTGTATTTAAAACTGCGGCGATCGGTAGAAAAGCAAGTTTTTTTAATATTTGTAAACATAGCACTGCAACACCCAACCCCAAAAGCAATGCAGCAAAAGTAATGATTGGAGGAAGCCCTACAGATTGCGAAAAATCTGTCTGTCGCGCCAGTGCCAAAATTTCTATTGGTATGCCTACCCAATAAAGGCTGCGTCCTAATAAGCGTGGTAGCGTGTGGGGCAGAAAGCGAAAGCATAACAATCCTACACTTGTCCACAAAATGAGTGGTAAGTACGCATCAAATAAGGTTTCTGTCATTCTTGAGGAGCGAAGAGTGTTAGTGTTCACGAAGTGTAGCGAAGCGTCTAGCACTTAGCGGGACAAAGTCCAAAGCTAGGGAAAGATCGCAACATACAGCCTATTGCAAGTTTATGAGGTACAGTAAGAGGAGTACACAAATGAAGTCTAATGAAACCGTACTCGCTCGACTTGCGAGAAAAAATAGTTAAGGCATACACACAAGGTGACACCTCAATCAG
>NZ_JADEWN010000068.1 GCF_015207655.1 Gloeocapsopsis crepidinum LEGE 06123
TTCGACTCACTTGATGCTGTTACAGATGTCCTTTGCCAAGGCTTGCAGGAGTTAATGCTAGCTCCTGCAAAGCTGTCTTCCATGACCTACTTCCCTCATCTGAGAATTGTTCTTTAGAACGCGGTTTAGTATTAGTTGGTTATTTCTCATTGGCTCTTTAATTTTCACCCATGATGCAATTTTAGATAACATCAAAAGCATTTCTTTTTCATCACTTTTGCACATATCAGCAAGTATCTTGTTCACTGTTGGTTCTGTACTTTTTATACATAGTAATCAACACAAATAAGGAGCGAAGTTATGGAAGTAACAAATACGATTAATTTTCTTAGTTTTGGCTTTCTCATACAGTTCATTCATCCAGTAATCATGCTGGGACTGTTTGCTTACTTGCTTTACACTGGCTATCTTGGGTTTCAAGTTCGTCGCACTCGCAATACCCAAGGTGACATCAAAAAAGAATTGATTCAAGGTAAATATCCACTTCGACATTATCAATCAGGAGCGATCGCGCTTGCGGTGATGGTAATTGGTGCAGTGGGAGGCATTATGATTACCTACTTGAGTGCGGGTAAAATTCCAGTCAATTCTCACTTGTTTGTTGGTTTAGGAATGACAGCTTTGGTGGCACTTTCTGCAGCGTTTGCTCCTTTGATGCAACGTGGTAACAATTGGGCACGATATCTCCACATTACAATTAATATAACTCTTCTAGCATTCTTTGCTTGGCAATCTATGACAGGCTTACAAATTGTGCAAGAACTTTTGACGATCTCTTGATGTTTTATTCTCCAAATGTACTTAGGCGATCGCACTTCCTCAAATTTAGGAGTAACAAAGGTTTATGGCAAGTTGTTTTTGACTAATGTAATTAGGAAATAATTGCCTTCTACTCATTATTCGTCAGAATAAGAATGTAGATAGCTTCTTATATGACGTTTGCAGATTGAGCGATGAAATTTCTGAAACCCAAAGTTTTACTCAGTACAACACTTGTCCTCATCGGGATAAGTGGAACCACGCCACGAGTGACGCAAGCAGTTCAATTAAGAGACGGTACAGTTTACTTTGTACAACCACCAGATTTAGTCTCAGCGACAACGACAGTTAACAGCGTCAATGCTTGGGGTGCAACCTACTACTTCACAATTAATGTTCCAGCGAACGCTGATGAACCACTGCAAAGAGTCACAATTAAACAAAGAGATGGCAGTGATGATGTTCGCTTTAAACTTGATGATAGCCGTGCGTTTGAGGGAACACGCGATCGCCGAGGTACATCATTAACTTTGGGCGAAGTCACGCGCGATCGCGAAAATAGAACTGTCAATGTCATGTTTGACCCGCCAGTTGCTCCAGGAAGAACGATTACAATCGGCTTACGCCCTGTCCGCAATCCGCTATTTTCTGGTGTTTATCTCTTTGGCGTTACAGCGTTTCCTCCAGGCGAAAAAGCCCACGGTCAATTTCTCGGCTTTGGGCGGTTTCACTTCTATGGTAACGATCGACCGTTTTTCTTATGGAGATGAACGTTAGGTATAGTAGTCTTGAGTGTGATTTAAAGTAGAAAAGCTGCTATCAGGATAATGTTGGATACACTAAATACTGCTGGAACTAGCCAGCGCGCCGTGCGATCAATTTTTAAAGATAGTTCTTTCTTTTTTTCTAAATCGAGCCAGTGTTTTACTACTGTGTAGATGATGACCAAGCAGATAAACACATAAACTATCAAAATAAATCCATTTATGAAGGTTAAATAAGCAACTTTTGGTAATTCTTCTACAACAACTATATTAAAGGCGATCGCTGATACCAAAGAACTAGTAGCAATTACAGTATTAGATTCAAAAGATCTAGACCAAAATACTGTCCACGAAACAATGATAATAAAGAATAGCGGTAGAAATACATTCCAAATATAGGGATTGTGATAACGCGAAATGTTAATTTCATATACATATTCTGAAAAATTTTCTTCTTCAACCTCAGATACTCTTACCCTAGGGAATGCTTGAAAATCTCTTATTCTCCATCCTGTTAAAAAAGCATCTTTGGCTGTGCCTGTTTTGCTATTGTCTGCAAGAAGAACTAGGTTTTTACTATTGTCCAACGATTCAACAATAACTCTAAGTCTTTGACGATCAAAAGGAAATCTTTGCAGATTCATCTCTGAATTAAATTGTCCCGTAAACCGCTCTTTGTAATAAACTGTGCCATCAGGTTCTACTTTCAATAGTATATAAGCTGTCTCTCGAACACTCTCAATGTTCAAGAATTTTATATTCGGTGTCCAGATTTCTCCGATGTTGTAAGTTTTACTATTTACCGCAGTTTGGCTGGGATTAAATGCTAGCCGTTGATCCTGCCAAGTTAAAAACAAATAGCCATTTAACTTAAAAGATTCATCGATTTCATCAAATGTATCAAAATCAATTAAATAAACTCCTACCGCAACTTCCGTAGGGTTATCAGTATCAGGTCTTTGGCTTATTTGATATGTGGTTTCTTGCTGTGAAACTTCTTGTGCTACGACTTTTGGAACATTAATAGGTAGATAAAGGGACAGGAAAGCAAACAAGTAAACAATTTTTTGGCGCATATCTATCTCGATCAAGTGATAAATTTTTGAAGAGCTGCTTTCAGCTGAGTCAATTTAATTAAATGTGAGATAGCCTTCTTTGTTGTATCAATAGGCAAGGGCAGGCAAGATGCCCGCCCCACATTTAAAATTTAATGAGCTACTACGATTTCTTCATTCAATTCACTTTGCTCGATTGCTTCTTTGACTGCTCCTTTGACACCTAACGCTGTGATGTTAAAATTACTGCCTGCTTTTTGTTTGTAGAAGGCAAGGTATCGTAACGCTTCATCAGAGATCGAGTTGAGGTCTTGCATATTCAGGACAACACCTTTTACTCCGTGGGCTTTCTCTAGTTCTTCCTTAAAATACTTCAACATACTCGGCTCTAAAGAACCAGTCAAATCGATCTTCGCTACTCCATCGGTAACTTCGATTAAGTCAGCGTCAAAATCAACGCTAGCTGGCACTATCCGCACTCTGACTTTCATTTCTGCTTGGTCGGTAGGCAGTTTAATTGTCAGCGCTTCGGCATCAAAATCGGTATATTTGTGTCCATTAATCCATACTTCATCAATCCGAATGCTACCTGGTGGCAGAATATCTGGCTGCACTCGCAGGATGTTATCTGGAAAACCTCCAGGCGTTGGCTTGAAGTAGAAATCCATAGGTTCTTTATTAATTAGCAAGTTGGTATAGACAGCCGCTAAGTAGCACAACTCAAACGAGTGATAACCTGCCATTGAGTGACTACCTTTACCACGTTCAGTCCCTAAAGCGTAGGGTTCTCCATTAGCCAAAACGTTAAAGTAAACACCGCCAGATTCAGTATCCAAGAACCATGCGTTATAAAAGGCAGCACCTTCGCGGGCAAACCGAATAAAATTAGGGTCTTGATAGACACCAGCCATAATGTAGTAGGCAAGAATTCCTTGTTCTTGTTGCCACCAAGCCTTGCGATCGTGCCAAACGAGTCGATGGAATTTTTCACCTGGGGCTAACACTCGTTCCATCATGTCATACCAACCACCGCGCTGGCGATCGCAACCAACCGCAGGAATAACGTGACCGATCTTTTCCGCAAAAGTTTTGTACGTTTCTTTTGCCTTCAGGCTATGCATCCGCGTCAGATTCCAGGCAATCTTGAGATTATGACCAATAATTGACCGATTCTGCTGCACTGTTTGGTAGTCTTTTGACCAATCATCGTTAAACTTCTCTTGAACGAAAGGACTTGCGTCATAATCAGGAAAATGATTGGCGATCGTATCAAAAGTATATTCCAGAAAATCAGCGTATTCTTGTTCGCCCGTTGCTAGCCAGAGATTAATAAGATACGCAGGGGCGTGGTCGCCAACAGAGTTCCAATTCTTCTTAGCCCGATTGCGTCCGAGAGATTCACTATAAGCGCTAAGGGTAATCGGATCGATGTGGGAATAGTAGCCGCCTTTTTCACTTTTGTCTTTGAAGAAGCGGTGAAACAGGTTGACCGTTGCCTTAATATCATCTATCGTCCGGCGATCGCCTGTGATTCGATATGTCTGGGTTGGACCTGCTAAGGCGTAAATCTGCTCATAGCAAGGAATCGCGTCATAGTCATCACCAAACTCAGAAGCAAAGATTTTTTGCTCAGTACCGTCATCTTTAATATCAACAGCATGATACCAGTAGCAAATACCTTCGCTCTCATCACGGAAGCGCATATGTTCGCGCAAATATTTCGTACCTTTTTCCGCAGCTTCTAGGAAACGGTCTTCTCCAGTCAGTAAATAAGCTGAGGCAAAGCCGTAAACTAAACGGGAAATCGTATCAGTTTCTTGGCGTCCCGATTTTTGCTTATCACCTGTAATAGTTAAGTTAGTACGGTATTCAAAGTAGTCAATTTCACCGTCGCCAAACTCAGCTTTCAGGTAAAAGTTAGCTAATTCCCGTACCTGCTTAATCCACCAGTTTTGTTGTTCAAACAAATACTCATTCTCGCTACGACCTAGAAAAACAATGTGTTTAGCATCAAACTTGTAGTCACCGTTTTCTCCATCTGGGTAGAAAATACCGTAGGCAAATACAAATCGTCCTGGTACTAACATCTCGCGCATCTGGGCTGTAGCATCGCGATACGCCTCTCCTAAGTTGCGTACCAATTCGCCAAAGGCAGTTGAAGTTAAATGAACTAAGAACTCTCGGTCATCAGAAGTTTTTAAGCCAAAAGTGTCTTGAGTTTGGTCGAAGTGGGTTACATATCCAGCAATCAGATCTGAGAAAGTAAAGTCAATAGTATTCATAAGGTTTGCCTTAAAAGATGAAGGGGTCAGAGGACGCGCTTCGCGCAGACCTACGGTTCAGAGGTCAGAGGTTAGGGCTATTTGGATTGAAGATCTGCGCTTCTCGTCTCCCGAATTCGACGAGGGGAAATGTAAGAAAGGGTGAGGAAAAACCAAAGCTTTCAAAGTCCCCCATATATGGGGAACCACTGCGATGCGGAGGTTTCCTCATTGAGTGCAAGTGGCGTGGATTTAGGGGGCTGCGAGTGCAGTTGCTTAACGATTCACACATTGATTCAGCAATGCCGAAAGAGTTTGACCGTCTGCGACTTTAGCCACCTCTTTCTTACTGAGAAATCAACACAACAACGCTGCGATTTTGAACTGAGTAGGTGTTACCTGTAATCAGGGTTTCCTTACCTGAGTCTGCAATGTCTAAAGGAGAAGCTTGTGCGGTGTCTACAACTCGATACCACTGTCTGCCTTCCACAGGTGGGATATCAAAATCAAGTGATTCCCAGTACATATTGCACATCACGTGAATATCGGCTTCACCGTTGAATCCTCCCAACGTAAATGCTAGAACACGCGCGTTAGTGTCATTCCAACCAGGACTGTATAATCGGCAGCCGTGCCAGGAAATTTCGGCTAAGCCACGTTCATTCACTGCACCTGTAGAGTAACGCCCGCGATGTAGAATCGAATGGCGTTTGCGGAAGTTGACGATCAACTTCCAGAAGCGGAACATATCGCTATTTTGAGTAACTAAGTTCCAATCGAACCAGCTAATCTCGTTATCTTGGCAGTAGGCGTTATTGTTGCCTTTTTGAGTGCGTCGTACTTCATCTCCCATCACAATCATCGGTACGCCTTGGGAAAGGAGAAGAATCGTGGCGAAGTTCTTGATTTGGCGATCGCGCAGATCTTCCACCCAGCGATCGCTTGTTTCGCCCTCAAAACCGCAATTCCAGCTTAAATTTTCGTTGATGCCATCCTGATTGCCTTCACCATTCGCTTCGTTGTGTTTGTTGTTGTATGAAACTAAATCATTTAGCGTGAAACCATCATGGGCGGTAATGAAATTGACACTATTAATTGGTAAGTGACCGTGACTTTGATAGAGGTCAGCGCTACCAGTCATTCGCGTAGCAACAGCACCGATGATTCCAGGATCGCCTTTGACAAAGCGCCGAAGATCATCGCGATAGCGTCCGTTCCACTCCGCCCACCGATAACCAGGAAAATAGCCGATTTGATACAATCCAGCTGCATCCCACGCCTCGGCAATGATTTTCGTATCAGCCAAGACTTCCGACAATTCGATATTCCAAATTACTGGTGGATATTGCAGCGGTGTTCCATCTTGACCGCGTGATAAGACGGAACCTTCATCAAATCGGAAACCGTCAACGTGTAATTCTTGCACCCAGTATTCTAAAGACTCAAGAATCAGCTTTTCGGGAATCGGATGGTTGCAGTTAAACGTATTGCCGCAACCTGTGTAGTCGTAATAATACTGCTTATCTCCAGGAACCAAATAGTAGTAAATACTATTGTCGATGCCTTTGAAGCAGAAGATGGGTCCCTGATGGTTGCCTTCATCAGTGTGGTTGAACACGACATCCAAGATGACTTCGATTCCAGCTTTATGCAAAGCTTTAACCATGTCACGAAACTCTTTGACGTGCTGTCCTTCTTCTGGGTTAACACAATAACCTGTATGCGGAGCGAAGTAGCCCATAGTACTATAGCCCCAGTAGTTCTTGAGCAGCTTACCCTCAACTTCCCGCACTTCCGTGTCATCGAACTCAAATACAGGCATCAGTTCCACCGCTGTGACTCCCAACTCTTGGAGATAAGGAATCTTCTCAATAATTCCAGTGAAAGTTCCTGGATACTGGACACCAGAAGACGGCGACTTGGTGAACCCGCCAACGTGCATTTCGTAGATAATTGTTTCGCTCATCGGACGATTAAGCGGGCGATCGCCTTCCCAGTCATAATCTGATGTATCGATGACTACGCTGCGCATTGAGGTTGCAAGATTATCACCAGGTACGCAAGCATTACCCCGTTTCCAAAGCGTTTTGTTGTTTCCTTTGGCATATGGGTCAATCAGAACTTTGTCTTTGTCGAAGCGATGCCCTGCACTGCGATCGGGAGGACCATCTATCCGATAGGCATAATGCATTCCTGAGGGCAATCCTTTAACGTAAATGTGCCAGAAGTGGAAAGTTTTATTTACGTCTGGATCTAATTGAATAATTTGTATTGGTGCTGGATCGTCATGCTCATCAAACAACAATAATTCAACTGACGTAGCATGTTCTGAAAAAACAGAAAAATTGACTCCATTATTATCTGGAATGGCACCCAAAGGATGAGGGCTTCCCTTTTCTATTTGATATGTTGTTTGCGGCGCATCTATTGTTAAAGTCATAGCTTAATTTCTGCGTAATCTTAAGTTTATGCTGCGAGCATTTCTATAATCTTTTTGGCAAACAGATGACAGTGAGCGCCTGTACGTCCTGTAACCAAATCCTCATCGACAACGACATCACGATCAGTGTAAATAGCGCCCATATTGATAACATCGCCGTGCAAGTTATTGTGACAAGTAACGGGACGACCTCGCACCAATTCTGGTACAGGAGAAACTAGCCACATTCCATGACAAATAATTCCTTTGATGATATTTTTTTCGGCAAATGCTCGCTTGAGAAACTCCGTCGCTGGTGGGAGTTTATGAATATCATCTGTATATCTGAGACGATCGGAGACAATGGCAGATGGCACAATGATCGCTGCATAACTTTTAAGTTCTTCATCGCTCATATCTTCAAAGCTTTCATTACATTCAAAGGGTGCATGATATTCATGTCCTTTAAAAGTGAGAGAAGGTTGACCCCATAAGCGAGTTAGAAAGTGGAGTTCTGCACCTTCTTCGGGAAAGCGATAATGGTAGTACCAAATCTCGTGTTCGTAAAAGTCGCTTTCTAGTAAGATGCCGATTTTTTTACCTTGAAGGTTCATATTCTGTTTTGTATTTTGGCTGAATTTATGTGAATGTTTTTTTGTAGATATAGCGGTTGAATAGACCTTACACAAAAGTTTGAAAAAATGAATCACATTCCCCGCAGGGGTTGCCGTTAGCCGCAGGCGCTAGGCTAGGACACAAAGATCGCAAAGTAATAAGAAGTTCAGGGAGATTTTGTGTAAGTTTTAGTAAGGGGAAGAACTTTGGAAGTTAGCGGAGTTTTCAACTTCTATTTAGTGCCTGCCAATTTTGAATGAATCAATTGTGGAATTTCACCATTACTACCAAATACATCAACGGCGATATCTAATGCTGTTTTGCCGTCGTGTCCTATGAGTTCTAATTTGGCTCCAGCGTTGATCAGAATTTCAGCACATTCGCTATACCCATGCCATAGGGCATCATGAAGTGGGGTATAACCATTAATGGGTCCCTGAACGTCAAGATCGATATCAGGATGTTCAACAAGCATTTTCAGAATCTCAGGATTGCCGTTGTAAGTTGCTTTATGGATGGGAGCACCCTTAAACACCCAATCTTCAACTCTGACTTTAGCGCCTGCTTTGAGAAGTTCTCTGACAATTTCTGTATGTCCGTCGCGGGCAGCAACTAATAGGGGAGTGTGTCCATCTAAGAAAGAATTCACATGAGGGTAGACGGTATTAACATCAGCTTGATTCTCGATTAATTGCTTAACTGTATCTAGATCTCCTTGATTGGTTGCTGCCATCACTTTCTGAGAGTCAATGCTTTCGCGTGTAGCTTTTCTACCTGCATCAATGATTTCTTGAATGACGATAAACTTCTGCTTCTCTTCGCCTTGATTGACGTTAAGTTCAAAGTTAAGGTGATCTTCTAAGGTAAAGCCATAGTGGGTACTCAAATAGAGGTTTGCTCCTCGTTCAACAAGTAACCTTACCAATTCCGGCCACTTGTACCACAGAGCATCCATAATTGGGGTATGCCCCATTGTCGGCGTCACAGCATCAATAAATGCCCCAGCATCTAGTAGTAACTGAGCGACTTCTACACTACCGCCTTGGCAAGCTTTATGTAAGGCAGTTGCTCCAGTTTTGCTGTCTGTCGTGAAAACATCTGCGCTAGCATTGAGCAACAATTTCGCCATTGCAACATTGGCATGACAAGCTGCAGTCATTAATACAGTTAATCCATTGCCTGGATTGCGCGTATTAGGATCGGCACCCTGTTGCAGGAGGATCGTCACTGTCTCTAGATCGTCATTTTCGACAGCTTCAATTAAACGCGATCGCATATCTCCCCGAAATGCCGCAATAATGGGCGATGGGTCGCAGTAAGATTTCCATTTGACAATCTTGCCGTCGCGAATCTGCATCCAAGTGGCAAAAGTGATATCAAAGGTGAGTCCCGTTGCTTCAACAGTTGTAATGTCATGCACTGTGCCAAATGCCTGATCTCCTTGCACGACGAGATCGACGGGTTTGAAAACCTTGACTTGAGCAATGCGATCGCGGGTTTGAAAGGATTTCGTGACTTCCGCAACTCCGTAGGACGTACCAATCCAGGGAATGATATCGCTAACACCCTTGACTGGTTGAAGATTAATCCACTCGATATCGTCTGCTAGACAACTCATTGCGGTTGCATAATCAGCTTGATCCAATGCCTTAAACCACTTCTCGGCGACTTGCTGTGTCTCTTCTTGACTCATGGTTGACCTTTACAATTATGAATGTTTGATATCTTCAGCTAAAATCCGCTCCAGGGAACGTTCGGCGATCGCAGCGATTGTCAATGCCGGATTGACACAAGTACTAGACCCTGGAATTAATGCACCATCGACAACATAGAGGTTTGGATGTCCTGCCACGCGCCCGCAATCATCGCAAACTTGACCCATGCACGCGCCCCCCAATTGATGACCAGTTGTTTGCGAGGCAATAGGAGGCACTTCACCACCGTTTTTTTCACTCAGTAGTTCGGCTAAGTACTTTGCAGCTTCTTTCGCTTTGGGGTCGCTGGCGAAATTTAATTGAACTGTATCCGAAGCAGAGTCGTAGCTAAAGTTGCCACGATAAGGAGTCATCGCAAATACAAAGCTACCAATGACATTCTTTTGGGGAAAATCCTGTTCAAATCTGGGCAATGGCGCCCGCATCATCACGCAGGGCAAAATCGGATTTTCATAATTGAGAACAGCGATCGCGCCAGGATCACCTAAATGCGGATTGGTTGTTTCTGAGAGATGAGTGCGGAAGGCATAGGTATCGCCATCGTTACCAAATCCCTCACCCAGATGATGATTGATTTTTGGTAAATCGCCCTTGGCTTTAGCTTTAATCAAAAGTTCGCAAGTTCCCATCACGCCAGCAGCCATAAACAGGTACTGGCAAGTTAATGTTTGCTGGTCAATGATTTCACCCGAATCATCAATAATGTTTACCGCAACTGCATACCCACCTTCGGGTTTTTCAGCCACTTTGGTTACAAGATGATGCGTGCGAATTTCAACTGCACCCGTTTCCTCAGCTAACTTCAGGTAGTTTTGATCCAGAGTTTTCTTACCACCGCTGTTGTTACCAAACCAAAATTCAGCGGCAATTACCGAGGGAACCCTTTCTCCTGCAATTTCCTCGCGGACAATGTCCCAATCCACTCCCATAGGAAATCGAGTAATGCCATTAGTTAAACCATTAGTTGATTCAACATAAGGCAATCCTGACTTGAGTGCATGTTGTTCTAACACCTTTAGTCCCAGGTAATATTCACTTTCTAGAACGTCATCTGGAATAGGTGCACTGCCAATAATAGAGTGTACTCGCGGAAAATAAATGGTATCCATCTCTTCATAGCTAATCGCGCTAGGAAACACCTGCTCAAATAGCTTTTGCGGTGGCTGAATTAGTATTCCTCCATAAGCTAGAGAACCACCACCAACACCACAACCCACGAGAAACTTATAGTTTCCTCTTTCCAGTACTTCAAGTACTCCTGTATATTTGTCAATCGGAATACCTTCATAACCTGGGGTTTTTGTAACTGTATTCAGCCACTCTGCCCGCCCATCTGGATTTCTAAATGTTGCAAAAGTCGCATTCTTAGTCGGGTCTTCAATCGTCCAGCGTCGTCCTCTTTCTAGTACTACTGTTGCAATTTCAGCTTGCCCCAAACGCAATGCAGCTACAGCCCCACCAAAGCCACTGCCAATTACAATTGCTTTAATATCAGTCATAATTTTTGTCTCACTTATGTTGCAGCCATCATCGTCTAAATCAATCGGGATGAGTCTTTAATAGGTGCGACTACTAAGTAGGTGGGCAAATTATTGATCGCACGTTTCTGCTGATTAATGATTAATCTTTGCTCCACTAACCATTGACTATTGACCGATAACAGCCCTTGAATGATGCTTACTTTCACCCAATTTTTTATTTAATTGTTTAGAGATTTAAATTTTTCCATAAACTGGATATCGCTGGCTTTGTTATCTCTAAAAAAAAAATTAATCAATCCTTTTAACAACAAATCAAAGAGTTTATAGCAGGTTTAGAAGAATCAAAAGTGTTAATTCTTCTCTTCGATTAACTCGATTCTAACGTCATCTGTCTCTATTAATAAAATCCGAGTGTCAAATTCTGGAAACTCTCTTCTGACGACTTCCTCAAAACCTAATTGCTCTTTATACCACTTTGCAGTTTCTTCTAAATTAAATACTGCAATAGAAACAACAAGATTCTTGACAGCAGCTATAACTTCACTCTGATTTATCATAATTGTCGTCCAAATCAAACACTATGCTTTAGATTGCTAGCGGGATTCTGGTCCAATAATCCAGTGCTCATCTGTAACAAAGCTGTGAGCATATTTGAGTTCAACAAAGTTTGCTAAATCGGCAGCAGATTCTTTGTTTTCATCTGACTCCAGCATTTTTTCAATAGCTTGGATGTCGTCGAACCACAACTGCGAAACACAATCTAAAATTGATTCACCAACGGTATAGAACGAGTCGCGTACGTGACATTGAATGTAACGTCGTAAACCAGGAAGCTTGAGGTCTTTAGGTCCATGAATTTCTAAGCTGTACTTCCGAAATTCTTCTAACGGCATTCCAGCTTTACGCTTAACCAGAGCGAATATTTTGATCATGGTAGAGTCCTTTTTAAGTGGCTCTCCTTCCATCAAGACGTGAGTGTTTGTATCTAACACTACAGTGCGCCAGAAAGCTGCCCAATTAGGTTCGTCGAGACGGGCACCTTCTAAGAACTCTTTAGATTGCAGTGAAGCTAACTGCTCTTTTTCATTTTCTAACCATATTTCAGCGACACCACTAAAAAGAGGATCTTGTGGTTCTGAACCAAATGGAAGGCGAGAATCAATCAGGTAACGCTTGATCTGAGGAATCTTGCTAGCGTACTTAACGGCATGAACATTAATCCAGTAGTTCTGAAATTCCTTTTCACTCATGCCTGGCTTAGGGTGGGCAAATATAAGTTGATGAATCATAGAAACCTCTTGAAGTTGTTCGCTATCCTGATAGGTGGCTTTAACTGGAACATCAAACTCAATCAACCTGCTGGGCTATTCGGATCGAGGATGAGAGTCCGACTTTTAAATTTCCAATTTCTACCAATTTTTATTATTTGATCCTTGTAAACTCCGGTTCTAATAACAGCGGCAGGGTCATTCTTGATATTCATGGCAATGATGTAGCACCCCCCTTTAGCACCTTGAGTATTCGGTTCTATAATCAGGTCATTGATCCAGTGCCGAGTTGTTTGCACATCTGGAAAAGTTTTGTAAACACGAAGTAATTCTTGAGTTCCTGTTGCTTTGATAACAACGTCCCCATTGGCTCTGACAATAGAAAATGTGCCGTCGGGTGTGAATGTAGCTGCCCAATTAGTACCAGGATCGCCAGGAATAAGGTTACTGAGTCCATCGAGGGCATAAAAATGACGGGCGTTGAGAGCTTGAATTGCAAGGATATCCTTGGATGAAAGTAGCACTTTAGGTGTCTGGGCAAAGATTTTACGAGGATGAATACCGCCCAAAATCAGCACCGATCCAGATCCCACTATCAGCAGCATTCTTCGTCGTGTCACTTTCTGTTGTCGTTTGTTCTGGTTATCAAAGTCTTGATGAATCACGTCCTTCTTTGATGAAGATTGTGGAATGCCGAGTATAGACAAGATTGGCTCAAATGATAGGAGCATATTTCTAAAGTTCTTTGTCGTTGATGTCCTCAAAACTTTCGCAATCCTCGAAAGGAGCATGATATTTGTGACGTTTATAAGGTCACTATTTTTCACTCTATAGGCAGGTTAGTAAGGAAGTTTGGCTCCTTCTGGAAAGCGATTAATAGTAGTACTAAATCTCGTGTTCGTAAAAATTCACTGCGGCATCAGCGTTTAATGCCTATGCTTGATTTCATTTAGATGTTCTTTAGCTTCAGGCATCAATTCAACAAACTGAATCAGATTGCCATCACAGTCTTCAATAAACTGGAAGCTTAACTTGAGATCCTCATCTACTCGTTTTACCCAGACTGTTTCAATACCTTTGCTTTTCAGTTCTGCAATCTTGGCATCGAGATTATCTACGAGAAGGGCAAATTGCGAAATACCATTAATGTTGGTGTGAGCAGGGGGATGATGACGTGGTGGTGATATTGGAACTGAGTTGTTTTGCTCGATGATCTCAAGTCTGAAGTCATTTAACTCTAAAACGGCAATTCGCGTTCCAAAATCTGGAAAATCTTTTCTTGTAAATACTTGATATCCGAGCTTCTCCTGATACCATTTGACAGATCTATCAATGTTTGGGGTTGATAAGCTGACATAAAACAGTCTAAAGGGGAGCATATAGTATCCTTGGATGAAAGTGATGCTTTAGGCATGTGGACGGAGATTTAAATAAGGACGAAGACCACTTAAAACCAGCGCTGAGAGTCTGGTTCTACTGTCCACACCTAACCCCAATCATCTCTGGATGCACATTACCTTCTAAAACCAGGTCAATGAGAAATGGTCCCTTATGTGACAAAGCTTGCTTGATAGCCGGAGCAATCTCGTCTGGTTTTTCAACTCGGACAGCTTCAACACTCAGCGATCGCGCTATCTCATCAAAGCGGATAGCAGGTTTAGACAAATCAAAACTCAGCGGAAAATCATGCTCTGGGATACTCTGCTCTTGCCAGTAAGCTTGGATATTCAACTGCAATATGCGGTAAGATCTATTGTTGCAGACAACAAACTTAGCATCTACATTGTGGCGAGCCGCTGTCCAAAGTGCTTGAATGGTGTACATTGCTCCGCCGTCACCTGTAAAGCCAATCACTGTCTTGTCAGGATTGGCAATTTTGGCACCAATCGCTCCTGGTATGCCCACGCCTAAGGAACCACCACGAGTTAGGAAGTAGTGCCCTGGTTTAGTTGTTGGTCGATAGCGCGTCACCGCAGGTGAATTGGTTAAAGCTTCATCGAAGATAATTGCATCCTCTGGTAGTTGCGTTGCCAGTTCTGCCATAAAGCGAGACAAATATAGAGGTACCGCATCCTGAAGGTGGCGATCGCGTTCTAACTCACTTTCGCGTTTAGCTGCTTTCGCTGTAGCAATTTCAGCAGTTCGAGCTTTAGCCTCTGCTTTCTGTTCTGCTGTCATTATTGCTTCTAGGTTGGTTGCCAACTTTGCAAGTGTCAGTTTCGGATCGCTGACCATCCCAATATCAACAGGGTGATTTTTAGCAATCTCATAGGCATTGAGATCGATGTGCATCACCTTAGCCTCAGAAGCGAAGATATTACCTAGTTCAGGAAAGACCTCTGGTAAAAGATAAGTTCCACAAACTAAATTGACATCTCCCTTGGATACGATAGGTAAGCTTTGAGCGCCAAACATATGCCCTGTTGCACCTTGATATAGGGAATGGACATGGCTCATATTCAATTCTCCTGCATCGGCTTCCCACACTTCTGCACCTAAGAGTTCAGCAACGCGAGTTAGTTCATCTTGTGCGCCAGAAAACGCCACTCCATCGCCCACAAATATCATCGGCTTTTGAGCCGCTGCCAACATCGTCGCTCCAGCCTTGAGTAAATCCTCGTCGGGCACTACTTTGGTAGAAGGGAACGAAGTTGGTCTTACCTCTTCAACCACAGGCGCATCTAAAATATCTTGCGGTAAGCAAACATACACAGGTCCCATGGGAGGAGTTGCAGCAATCTTGATCGCTCGTCGCAGCACGCGCAGAAGCGAGGATGGTTCCATCACCATCGTTGACCATTTGGTCACTGGTTCAGCGAAAGCTACTAAGTCAGCTGCCATTTGAGCATCCATTGCCTGATACTTAATTCCAGCATCTCCACCGATAACCACTAGTGGCGAGTGACCCCGCTTTGCTTGGTAAAGTGCTCCGATCGCATTCCCTAATCCAGGACTACTGTGGATCTGAACTACAGTAGGTTTTTGGGTTGCCCGCGCGTAACCATCGGCTGCCATTACTGCAACTGTTTCTTGCAATGTCAAGATATACTTCAAATCTGGGTATGCCCGCAGGGCATCTAGAAAACCTTGCTCGACAGTACCAGGGTTGCCAAAAATGTAACGAATACCATCTGCCAGAAATTGCTCTAAAATTGCAAAGCATCCAGTTTTGCGTGTCATGAATTCTGCCTTGTGCATGGTCTGTAGCTCTTTCAGCGTTTTCATTGGGCTACCACCCGTAACGAGTCAGCCCTGTTTCCAGCACTTGCACTAATATCCGACCACACTCACGAGAAGATGCAGTTGAGCGGCTGGTAATGAAAGGATAATCAACAAGCACAGATGTCTGATGCCCTACATTGCCGATGAAAGCACCATCTGATCCAACAGCATCGCGGAGAATGAATTCTAGCGGGTAGAAAGGAGGACCAAAATTGATATAGCCATCTCCAAACCCCTTGTTAGTACCATCAATTGCATGATGACCTTCAAATCCCGTACCATCCAGGTAGTCATAATCAATCGGATGCCCAGTGACGTGCTTGCCCCAAATCAAGCTCTTTTTCTCTCTAAAGTCTCGTGCAAATGCTAAGCAGGCAACACCATAGCATTCAGCAGCAATTGGTTTTTGTAACTTGTAAAAACCTAAGATAAGGTCATGCAATCTCTGGTTATTAGCAAGATCGACCATTGCCCCGCTACCACCAACAATCGCGAGCGCATCATATTCGCTGAGTTCCTCGGCGATAATCTTATCGATTTGTTTATAATAGGCTTCCATGTCTCTGAGATAAGTCGCAGAACTAGGGTAGGCTCGTCGAGGAAACCAGTCAGCAAGGCTTTTAGGATTATCTAGTCGCTCTGAATCGTTGATTTTGCGTGTTTTTTCTGCCATTTCTTCTGACGTAACCGACCGTCCCAAAGGCGGATCGATGTAGCCTGGTGCGCAACTGACTGATAGTGGAGTTGGTTTCTTTCCGTTCGGGGTCAAGAACGTAATATCGTATCCCGCTGAATCACATGCTTCTAAGGGACCAATCAGTTCTTCGCCCCAATATCCCCACTCTGATAAAACAAATAAAATCTTTTTCACTCACTCTTCTCCTTTTACGTAATATTGTTGCGATTAGTCTGCTTGTCATACCTTGTAACTGCGATCGCCAGTCTCAAAAGTGAAACCATAGGCAATAGTTGAATCAGTGATTCAATACTCATCTGAAAGCTTAAAAAGTACGATTACTAACAGTGCGATCGCAAAGCTAAGAAATTTGTTTACTAACTTTATTTCATCTTCAGCGATACTAAGTTGATAAATAGTTATTTGATTTGTAATCGATACATTGAAAACTGAATCTAGCTTCTACTCTCAACTCATTTTGATCAACCAAAGTTTAGGCTTTTAAGGACAAATTTAAGGATTTATATTCAGAAAATTCCCAAATCCAGCATCAGTAAAGGTTTCAACAGTCATCAGACTGAATTAATTGCAGGTGTAAGTTTGCTTAAAATCGGAAAAGTTTTCTTATCTACAGAAAGTGTGTTCTTTTCTATGGAAAAATTAATGAAATGTGATGCAATTGCTAAGATACTTGTGATAGAGATCGCAGCATGGAACTACATTATTCCCTTACTTATGTACTATATTCATTTCAAGATTTTTTGCCGTAGTGTTGGCGTTTTAGTAAGCGATCGCCACTCGTCCTGCAGAATTTCATTCAAAGAACTGTGCAACTAAATCTTACTTTTTATCATTTTTTTGACAAAACGTTAAAAACAATAGTTTGAAGTGCGCACCTTTTCCGACTTTTTCTGGTTGTTAGTACCAAAAAAACTAGCTTATATTAATAACTGCAGCGATAGTTCAAACAAAATAAGTAAGTGGGTAAAAAAATAGAAACTAAAGGGTGTTATCGGTCAATATTTAGCGATCAGTAGAGCAACAATTAACCATAAAAAAACATAAAATTTGCGATACATAATTACGCCCACCGACTTTTCAACATATTTATTCTCTAATTCTCAACTTTTTACCAGGGAGAACTAAACTTATCGAGAGCGTATTTTCTCAAGAGTTGTTTTTATTATCTCTACGACTCTTGAACTTACCTTCAATAGTTATCGTTTCCAGCAAATGAATGTATTCAAGATATATAGTGCTTCTAAATGATTCGTGAATCAATACATAGAAGAGTACCTAAGAGCTTATAGTCACGAACAATTACTATTAGCCATTAGATATTAACAACTCCTAGCGGATGTGCATAACTCAAATAGAAACAATATATAACTGAATTCTTAATATTAATCAAGAGATGTTATCAAATGTAAAATAATTTTTCTTTTTTGAAAAAACATAAACGCAATTTAGAACCAAAGCTAGTTTGGTGCAGGACAACTAACTGTGCTTAGGAAAAAGGAAAATAAGTCTCAAGTACATCAACCTAAAATCAAGGAGTGACGATGCTAGATGAATGGACAACAATACAGGCGTAGGCGGGGTGTAATCTTAACACCTCAAGGATTTCAGAAACTCCAAGCAGCTAAATCCAATGCAGAAACATGGCAAAATGCCGGCAACCGTTATACACTTGAAGCCTTGAACGAGTACACAGGATTGTCTGTGGACACCCTAATGAAAGTATTTAAATGCGAATCTGGAGTCGATAAGCAAACTTTAAAGTGCTGCTTTAGGGCTTTCAATCTGTCTTTAGAGCCTGGTGATTATTTCCAACCAGCACGACAAATTGAGCAATTGGAGGCGATGTACACTGCACAATCAACACTTGAGTTAGAACCAGAATTTCCAGGAAGTCAAGTACCTTTATATTCAGCTTTTTATGTCGAGCGTTTTCCTAGTGACACTGATTGTTACAAAACAATTGTGCAACCAGGGGCACTGATCCGGATCGAAGCCTCTAGGCGAATGGGAAAAACTTCGTTGATGGCGCGGATTTTGGATCAGGTAGCAACAAAAGGCTATCGAACCGTGCTTTTAAACTTTCAGCTAGCAGATAAGACAATTTTCCAAGATTTGAATAAATTTTTGCAGTGGTTCTGTGCCAGTGTTGGATTAAGCGTACAAATGCCTAATCGGTTAGCGAACTATTGGAGTGAGACGTTTGGCAGTAAAATCAGCAGCAAAATGTATTTTGAGCAATATCTGCTGGCTGAAACAACACAGCCTTTAGTACTGGGGTTAGACGAAGTTGACCTCTTGTTCCAATATCCTGAGATAGCTGACGAATTTTTTGGGATGTTGCGAACTTGGCATGAGGAAGCTAAAAATCGAGAAATTTGGAAAAGACTCCGGTTAATAGTTGCGCATTCAACACAAATATATATCCCTTTGAATGTGAATAAATCGCCGTTTAATGTGGGGTTGCCGATTGAGTTGCGTGCGTTTACAAGTTCTCAAGTGCAAGATTTAGCATTGCGGTATGGACTAGATTGGTCATCTGAAGAGGCGGAGCAACTGATAGCTCAAGTAGGAGGGCATCCCTATTTGGTACAGTTAGCGCTATATCATATTTGGCATCAGGATGTCACACTGGAGCAATTGTTGCAAACATCTCATATATCGTTTGAAATTTATCGCAATCACTTGCAACAGCAATTGTGGCATCTACAACAGCATCCAGAACTGGCAATAGCTTTTGGTCGGGTTGTGGCTGCACCATCGCCAGTGGAGATAGATTTAATACAGGCTTTTAAGTTGCAACGTATGGGATTAGTGCATTTGCAAGGCAATCAGGTGACACCCATTTGCAAGTTATATGCTCAATATTTCCGCGCTTACTTCAGCAGCAATTTGGAAGTTTTAAGGATAACGCAATGCTTAGCTTCAACACAAGCAGGTAGTGAGTCATGCCGCTTAAATCACTAGCTACTCGATGATAGTCTAGTTATTTGGCTGAAGAAATATTATTTCTCAAAGCAGGATACTGACTATATCAAGACTACTATTAGCGCTCCAATTCTCGCAAAGGTACGCGACGTTGTGCAGCTTGCGTCAGTAGCGATTCTGCAAATGCGATCGCATCATGTGCCGATTTACCACCTGCTAAAGTTGCCAGTTCTTCACGGCGTGTCGTGAAGTTATTAAGTGCAGTGACTCGCACAATTGTACGTAAATTAGAAGTTGTGGAAGTTTCCTCCACAACTTTATCAACACGAAAGTGCCGATCTGCCATTGCTGCAACTAGAGGTTGGTGTGTGACACACAAAACTTGATGATGTTGACTAAGTTGGTGTAATTTTTCAGCGATCGCCTGTGCAACTCTTCCGGAAACTCCAACATCAATTTCATCAAATATTAATGTTCCCACAGCGTCGGCTTCGGAAAAACATGATTTCAATGCCAATAAAAAGCGACTCATTTCGCCACCTGAAGCGATCGCTGTCAGCGGTTGTAATGGTTCGCCAGGATTCGGACTAAACAAGAACGTTATTTTATCTGCGCCCATTGCTGTAGGAGATGTCGCCATCACTTCCACTTGAAACTGTACCTTTTCCATTGCCAAAGGTTTAAGTTCTGCAATCAATCGCGCTTCTAGTTTTGCCGCCGCAGTTTGACGTAAATCTGTTAATTTGTGACAAGCTTGAATTAATTTCTTGAGATACTTTTGTTCTTTTTGTTCTAAAGCTTCAACCGAGTATTCATTACTATTCAGTTCTTCTAATTCGGTGCCAATTTTCTGATAATAGGCGATCGCATCTTGCAATGTTGGACCATATTTTCGACAAATTTGCTTGAGTTCGCGAATGCGTTCTTCGACTTCAACAAGTCGCTGCGGATCGGCTTCTAATCGTTCACCGTAAGCATTAATTTGCCGTCCTGCTTCGGTTACACTTGCTAAAGCTTCACTGACCAAATCCAAAATTGATTGCAACTGCGCATCATACTGCACCATATCGGTTAACTTTGCTTCTGATTGCGCAAGTAAATCAGCACCAGCAGGGGCGTCATCATCGTTTTGATACAGTGCTTGATAAACTTGATAACTCAATTGCTGCAACTCGACAACGTGACTTAATCGCTGGCGTTCTTGTTCGAGTTGTTCAAATTCATCAGGTTCGGCAAGATTTGCGGTTTTCAGTTCTTGAACTTGATAGGTCAGTAAATCGAGTTGTTGCAAGCGATCGCGTTCGGATTGCCGCCGTTTTTCGAGTACAGTTTTTGCTTGTTGATAGTCTGCAAATGCAGCGGTGACAATTTCTCTTTGTTGTACATGGGCTGCACTACCGTAAGCATCTAACCAATCGCGAACTTGTGCAGGTTGTCCTACTTGTACTGTTTGCCCTTGCGCGGTAATTTCTACAATGCGATCGCGCAATTCTGCCATTAATTGGCGATTCACGAGAATACCATTCACCCGCGAACGACTGCGGAGGCTACCACCTGTTGTCGTCATTTCACGACTACAGACAAGACAATCTTCATCGATTAATTCGATTTCTTGGGCAGTTAACCAAGGAATCATACTATCGAGTTTGAACGTTGCTTCTACTAACGCCCGATTGGTGCCAGTGCGAATGACGCGACTAGAAACTTTACCTCCCAAAGCCGCATCGATTGCATCCAAGATAATGGACTTTCCCGCACCAGTTTCGCCCGTTAAAACATTTAAACCAGCCCCAAACTCTAGTTCTAGCTGATCAATTAAAGCAAAGTTTTCGATCCGCAGGCAGATTAACATAATGTTGAATTCACCGTGAGGGCAGATGCCGCAGGCTGGCAATTTAGGAGACACTATCTTTCATTATGAGGAACGCGCGACAAGCTCGCTCACTTTTTTTGGGCGATCGCTGATTTGGATACAAAAATCAAACTAACGCATTTCGACGAAGTACTTTGAGAATTATGATTTTTGAACTAAAAGAAGTAGGAGTTACGCACTTGCCCCTTTCACTCTCCCCCAATTTTGGGGAAGAAGAGCAGAAAAACTTTTATTCACGGGGCTAGGGGGCGGAATTGATTCAAATGCGTAAGGCTTGAGAAGTTTCTTAACTCATAACTCCGCGAAGCGGTCAGTATTGTATCCCCAACAAAACAACTAAAAACATGAAGCTTGTCGCAAAATTTGTTACAATTATTAACATAGTTCCGCTACAGCGGTTAGAGATTCATGAACGGAAAATATTCACCTTCAATAAGACTTGATGAGCCTGTACCAAACCCAGTTATGCAAGCAAATGATCTAACCGTAGTAGAGGAACGAATACCACATCATTCAGTGATTGCAAGTAAGGTAGAACCAGAAACCATACGCTACGATCCCATTGCGATCGCCGAGTATTTTCGCCACAGACCACTCGAAGTGTTTGGGCGGATACTCAAAGTATTATTTCCAATTATCAGCTTTGCGTTTGGTTTATGGTGGGACAAACAGCGTAGCCGTGCAGTCAAAAATGAACGGCGTCGCGCAATTCAGTTACGCGAACTTCTAACTCGATTGGGACCAGCGTATATCAAAATTGGTCAAGCATTATCTACTCGACCTGATTTAGTTCCCCCTTTGTATTTAGAAGAATTAACACAGTTACAAGATCAACTCCCGCCCTTTCCCAACGAAATCGCCTATCAATTTATTGAAGAAGAACTCGGCGATCGCCCCGAAAACATCTACGCCGAACTATCACCCCAGCCACTCGCTGCGGCTTCTTTAGGACAAGTTTATAAAGGCAAGTTAAAAACTGGGGAAACTGTTGCCGTTAAAGTTCAGCGCCCCGATTTACGCGAATGCATCACAGTAGATCTCTACATACTACGCCGCATTGCTACATGGGCAAACAACAACATCAAGCGCGTGCGTAGCGACTTAGTCGCAATTCTAGATGAGTTTGGTTATCGCATCTTTGAAGAGATGGATTACATCCACGAAGGAGAAAACGCCGAACGCTTTGCCCAGCTTTATGGTCACATTAAAGATATCTATGTTCCCAAGATTTATTGGCAGTATACACAGCGTCGTGTCCTCACGATGGAGTGGATCGTAGGAACTAAACTAACTCAAGCAGAAGCGATTCGCGCCCAAGGTATTGATGCCCGTTATCTTGTGGAAGTTGGCGTTCAATGTTCGCTGCGCCAGTTGCTCGAACATGGCTTCTTTCATGCCGATCCGCACCCAGGCAATTTACTAGCGACTCCTGATGGGAAACTAGCGTATCTCGATTTTGGCATGATGAGCGAAATCAAACCACAACAACGCTATGGTTTGATCGAAGCGATCGTTCACATGGTTAACCGCGATTTTGAGGGTTTAGCTCACGACTACGTCAAGCTCGATTTTCTCACCCCAGACACCGATTTAACTCCAATTATTCCGGCTTTAGCACGAGTTTTTAACAATGCTTTAGGCGCAAGTGTTGCAGAGTTAAACATTAAAAATATTACTGATGAGTTATCAGCGTTAATGTACGAATATCCTTTCCGCGTTCCAGCATATTACGCCTTGATTATTAGATCGCTGGTGACGCTAGAAGGAATTGCCATTAATATCGATGCCAATTTTAAAGTTCTGAGTGCAGCTTATCCTTATGTTGCCAAGCGTTTATTGACAGATCCAGCCCCAGAATTACGCGCGTCTTTACGCGATCTTCTCTTTAGAGACGGTAGTTTTCGCTGGAATCGCTTAGAGAACTTATTACGTAATGCCAGCAGTAGCCAAGAATATGATTTCAATCAAGTTCTAGATCAAACAATTGAGTTTCTCTCTTCCGAACGCGGTGCTTTTATTCGCAATAACCTTGTAGATGAAATTGTTAAAGGTATTGATGCCTTAGGTCAAAATACCCTACACAATGTCACAAGTAACCTACGCGATCGCATTCTTAAAGCGCCTCTAGCTAATCGCCTCGCTTGGGCAATTGAAGAAACACCAAATGCATCTGTTGAGCAAGAACAAACGTTAGAACATATTAAGCGTGTTTGGAATATCCTTCAAGACACGCAAGGCTTTGATGCCTCAAAAATCGCGCCCCAGATACCACAGTTACTGTTAAAACCTGAATTACAGCGCATGGGTCAACAAGTTGCTAGCCGCCTAGCCCAGCGGGCGATCGCCCGTTTGATTCGAGAAGTCCTAGTCTCTCCTGAACCAGCATACACCAATGGTCAAGTCAAACCCAGACCTGCACTTGTTCCTATTCCAGCGAAAGCAAAAGTTTAGGTAGTATGTGGAGAGGAACGAGTTCCTCTCTTTCACTAGCCACTAGCAACTAGCCACTCAATTTTCTCCTTCTCTCTCCCTCTTCAAACTTTCTTCCAAAGCTTGAATTTGTTCTCGACGTGCTTCAACTTCGAGCGATCGCCGTGCCAATTCCTGAGTTTGTAAAGTTAAAGTTTGCCTCCACTGTTCTGCTCTTTCGGTTTCCTGCTGCAAAAATGTTGGTGTAATCCCACTCGTTAAATAAGTTTTGACTAACTCCAGCACCCAGTTTGTTGCATTTTCGATCTGTTTAATTTCTCCTGTTGGAGATAACTCTAATAAAACCAGTAAACCTTCATGCAATTGTTCAGCATCAGGGCTTGTTAACACCTCAGCAGGAGGAATCACTTTCTCCTCAGTAAGAACGATCCAAGTATACTCAGCTTCTTGAACCGCCAGTAACCGGAGATTCAACTTACCAGAGAGTTGATGTTTTTGCACTTGAGCTAAATGTCGCATTGCCTGATAGAGGGGTGAGGGGTGAGGGGTGAGTAATTTTATCTGTAACACTTTATTAGGGGTTCGTTAAAAAACAAGAGAAGTTAAGCCAAACGACGTAGCCGTTCTTGGAGAATCTGTAGCTGTGTTTCAGCTTCTGTAAGCGCTGCTTTGGCACCTTGGACAACTTCAGCTGGAGCCTTGTTAACAAAGTTAGGATTATTGAGCCGTGTAGAAAGTGTCTTAACTTCAGCTTCAAGCTTCGTAATATCTTTCTTGAGTTTTGCTCGCAGGGCTTCGATATCAACGACACCTGTTAGTGGAATCAGTACTTGGATCGTACCAATTACACCAGCAATCACTGATTCAATCTCTTGCTCTACAGTAGCCGTAATATTTAATGTTGCGACTTTTGCTAGTTCCTGAATATACGATTGCCCTTGTGTCAAAGTTTCACGTTCATTAGCGTTTTCACTTTGCAAAATTGCTGTAACTTTAATTCCAGGCTTAATGTCTGCCTCAGCACGTAGATTGCGAATTGTGCGGATAGTACCAATAAGTAAGTCAAACTGTTGTTCTAATTCTGAATCGATCAGGTTTTGATTGACTTTTGGATACGATTGCAGCGCTAAAAATTGATTTGCATCTGCTTGTGTCAGCGTATGCCAAATTTCTTCAGTAATATGTGGCATAAATGGATGCAGCAGCTTCAGAATGCCTTCTAAAACATATCCTAGTGTTTGTTGAGCTACTCGTCGCGAAGCTGTGGTTGATTTGTTTTGCAGACGCGATTTCACAAGTTCAATGTACCAATCGCAGAAATCACCCCAGATGAAATCATAAAGTCCCTTCGCTGCTTCACCCAATCCGTACTTATCGATGTAATCACTTGTTTGCTGCACGACTTGATAGAACCGCGAAAGAATCCAGCGATCGCTTAATTCTAATTCGCTGCTACTAGGCGAACCCAACTGTTGTGGTGTTTGCCCGTCTAAATTCATCATCACAAACCGCGCGGCGTTCCACAGTTTATTTGCGAAATTACGCGATGCTTCTACTGAAACTGATTCATCTGTTTTGCGATTGTATTCGAGTCGGATATCTTGCCCTGCGCCTGCGACTTCTTTAATCAAGGTATAACGAAGTGCATCTGTACCATATTTATCGATCAAAATCAATGGGTCGATGCCATTATTTGCCGACTTCGACATTTTCTTGTTATTTTCATCTCGCACCAAGCCGTGGATATACACATCCTTGAATGGCATTTGTCCGGTAAAATGTCCTGCCAACATCGTCATGCGGGCAACCCAGAAGAAAATGATGTCAAAGCCTGTCACTAATGTAGATGTGGGATAGTAAAACTCCAAATCGCGGGTTTGCTCAGGCCAGCCCAAAGTCGAAAACGGCCATAATCCCGAAGAAAACCACGTATCTAGGACATCAGGGTCTTGCTCTAGCTTGACATTTTCTCCAAATTGTGAAATTGCTTGTTCCTGCGCTGCCGCCGCACTCTGCGCTACGACAAACGGTGTTGCATCTGTAATCTCTCCATTCGTTTCACTGACAGCGTACCAAGCAGGAATTTGGTGTCCCCACCACAATTGACGCGAGATACACCAATCTTTGAGATTGACCAACCAGTCGCGATAAACCTTTGTCCAACGCTGCGGGATAAACTCCGGTGAATTGCGATCGTCAAGAAATTCAAGAGTGCGATCTGCTAATGGGCGAATTTTGACAAACCACTGCGTTGAAAGTAGCGGTTCGACAGGAACTTTACCGCGATCGCTATACGGTACGGTATGCTTGTATTCTTCTACCTTGACTAAAACACCATCTGCCTCTAGTCGTTGGACGACATTCTTACGGGCAACAAATCGATCTTGTCCTTGAAACGGTCCTGCATTTTCATTCAGCGTACCGTCCTTGTTCATAATGTTGATAAACGGCAAATTGTGTCGCTTGCCCATCTCAAAATCATTCGGATCGTGCGCGGGAGTCACTTTAACGCACCCCGTACCAAACTCCATCTCAACCAACTCATCCGCAATGATAGGAATCTCCCGACCGAGAATTGGTAATGTCAGCATTTTGCCGATCAAATGCTTGTAGCGATCGTCATTTGGATTCACCGCCACTGCCGTATCACCCAACATTGTTTCAGGGCGCGTAGTCGCGACTTCTACATAACCCGATTCATCAGTTAATGGATAGCGAAAATGCCATAAATGCCCCTTGACGTCCTGACTTTCCACTTCCAAATCAGACACCGCCGACTGCGTAGCCGGACACCAATTTACTAAGTAGTTTCCGCGATAAATCAGCCCTTCTTCATACAACCGCACAAAAGCTGCCAAAACTGCTTTCGATAAGCCTTCATCCATTGTGAAGCGTTCCCGCGACCAATCTACCGACACACCCAAACGTCGTAGCTGGTTAACAATTGTGCCGCCTGATTCTGCTTTCCACTGCCAAGCGCGTTCGAGAAACTGTTCTCGTCCCAAGTCGTAGCGCGTTTTGCCTTCAGCCTTCAGTTGTTTTTCTAAAATTGCCTGCACCGCAATACTCGCGTGATCCGTACCAGGAAGCCAGAGTGTATTGCGTCCCTGCATACGGTGGTAGCGTACTAGCGTATCAATTAAGGCACTTTCAAAGGCGTGTCCCATATGCAAACTACCCGTGACATTCGGCGGGGGAATCACGATGCAGTAGGGTTCGCCGCCATTTTCGGGATTGGCTTGATAAACTTGGTTTTCTTCCCACGATTTTTGCCATTTGGCTTCGGTGGAGAAGGGTTCGTAGAGGCTGGGTAGATTTGTCACGGTTGCGGTCATGGAGGGAAGACTATGTGAAGACAGCTTATATAAGATTTTGCCACAGGGTTATGGAAGGAAAAAAAAGGACGCATTGTGCTGCGCCCCTAAGGAACTCTCGTACTCACCTCTAAACCTGAACAGCAACCTTTGCTTCTTTGTTCTTAGCTGCCATCAAGCGCTCATAAGTTGCCCGCATCTTCAAGCCTGTTAACACCTGGAACAATCCTGTACCATTGTTCGAGCCAGGATACTCGCGGTGCTGTAGCAATAAATGCGTCATTTCGCCAGGATACTTGGTCGAAGTATTGCTCAAATGCGTCTCAATGTAGCTTACTTCTTCCAATCGGTCGAATTGACCATCGACTTCTAGCACCGAAACATAACGACCATAGTAGACATCTGAGCCGTAGAATAGTCGCATTCCAGGATAGGAGCAGGTCAGTTTTCGACCACAAGGTGTCCAATGAATTGTTGAACCTTGGTCAAATAGATACACAGGATCGAAGCCTTCTTTACCTTCGCGCTGCAGCATTCGTACCCGCAATACTTTGCGCTCTTTGTCGTCTTTAATTAAATTGGTAGGCAACACTTGCAACACCACATCAGCAAATTCTCTTTGTGGCTCAATATACGCCTCAAAGTCGGGACGACGAGCATTGATGGCTTGCATCACGTCTTCGTAACGATGACCTCTTTCTGCCATGTCACGTTGAATTTTCCACGCGACTTTGACTTCGTCACTGATATCAAGATAAACGCTGAAATCGAGGAGCGATCGCACTCGCTCGTCGTACAACGGATGTAAACCTTCGACCACAATGATATGATTCGGCTCTACCCGTTCTGGCGGGTCGATCATGCCGGTTTCGTGGTTATAAATCGGTTTATCAATCGCTTGACCATTTTTGAGCGCTTTAATCTGCTCATACATTAGGTCAAAATTATTTGCTCTAGGGTCAAGTGCAGTTATTCCTGTTTCTTTACGCTGTTTGCGATCCAAACTATGATAGTCATCGAGACAGATGACTGTGAGAAATTCTTCTCCAAATAAATCTGTTAAACGGCGTAAAAATGTGGATTTCCCGCATCCGGAGTCTCCGGCAACGCCAATTAGAACCACGCGGTCCGGCTTACTGGTCATAGGTGTCCTCTAACAACAAGATGAGTCAATTGCTAAGTTTTCGCTAGCCCAAAGGTTATTCTGTTGATCCGCTTTCTGTGGTGGCTTGTCCACAGAACTCTTTACAGGAGACAGCATATTTGCGTTACACTCCAGCAATCCCCAACTTGGGAGACGGGAGATATAGCTGTTAAGTATTTAGTCCTACTGTTATAGTAGATCCTACCAGAATGTAAACTACTCTACAAGGCTGATGTAAGCGTTATCTTCTGTCTCAGTACTTATGCTAAGGTTTAGTTGCGCATTTTTATAAAAAAATTCAAAACTGACTCACTCTTGACATTATGCAAGTTGTTTACCCGATAGGGTGATAAAAGCTCAGGTGTCATTGCTGCAATTGCTGATTAATAGCGAGTGAGCGTCGTAGGGGTTCATATGAACAAAGCTAATGTCTTTAAATATTTTTTACTTCCAGACCGGCAGTAAAATTTGTTGTGGGCAGATTTGTTCAGTAACAAGTTAAGTAGGGTTCGGAGAAAATTCATCGATGTACAATTCAAGCGCCGCTGATGGTGCTGCCAATACAGTATCTGGTAGCCGCGTTTTTATTTACGAAGTAGTGGGATTACGTCAGAACGAAGAAACTGACAAAACTAACTATCCCATCCGTCAAAGCGGTAGTGTCTTTATCAGAGTGCCTTACAGCCGTATGAATCAAGAAATGCGGCGGATCACTCGGATGGGCGGCAAAATTGCTAGCATTCACTCCCTGAGCGCTGATGGCGCAGTAAATGGTTCTTCAGTAATGAAGATGAAAGCAAGTAAAAGTCAAGGAAATGGCGCTGTAGCCACATCTGCGACTACTACAAGCGAAGGTAATGCCATCAAATCAGATGATCAAAAGCTAAATTCTGAAAAAAAAGGCAAGCCTATGACTCAAGCAAAGGCTAAAGAAGCGCACGCTGATGTTCCAGTTAACATCTATCGCCCGAATGCTCCTTTTGTTGGTAAGTGTGTCTCGAATGAAGAGTTAGTTGGTGAAGGTGGTATCGGTACTGTCCGACACCTGATCTTTGATATCTCTGAAGGAGATTTACGATATCTCGAAGGTCAAAGTATTGGTATTATTCCCCCTGGAACTGATAAAAAGGGTAAACCAGAAAAACTACGGTTATACTCGATTGCATCAACACGGCATGGAGACCATGTTGACGATAAAACGGTATCGCTTTGTGTCCGGCAACTAGAATACAAGCATCCAGAAACAGGAGAAACTGTTTATGGTGTTTGCTCAACTTATCTGTGTCATCTCGAACTTGGTGCAGATGTGAAAATTACCGGACCTGTCGGTAAAGAAATGCTGCTACCGAGCGACCCAAATGTTAATGTCATCATGTTTGCTACAGGAACAGGGATTGCACCTTTTCGGGCTTACTTGTGGCGAATGTTTAAAGATGAGGAAAAAGCAGCAAACCCAGATTATGAATTTAAGGGTTTTTCTTGGTTAATCTTTGGAATTCCTACGACTCCAAATATCCTCTATAAGGAAGAACTCGAAGAAATTCAACAAAAATATCCTGATAACTTCCGCTTGACATACGCTATTAGCCGCGAACAGAAGAATCCTCAAGGCGGTAGAATGTATATTCAAGACCGCGTGGCTGAACATGCTGATGAATTATGGAAAATGATTCAACAGGAGAACACCCATACTTATATTTGCGGTTTGAAAGGTATGGAAGGTGGCATCGATGAGGCGCTATCAGCTGCTGCTGCTAAAGACGGCGTTGACTGGATGGACTACCAAAAGCAAATGAAAAAGGCTGGTCGCTGGCACGTAGAAACGTACTAGAGGTCAGAGGTCAGAGATCAGAGATTAGGGGAAGAACAAAAATGTAACCCCTTAATTGGTTTCCAAAAAAGCGGATTTGTTCGTAGAGAAAAAGGCGTTCTGAATCAAATTCAGAAGCTTGACATGAACGGAATTCCCTGACCTCCGACCTCCGACCTCTTATTTTTAGTGAACTGGTACGAAAAAACTGTGATTAAGGTTGGTTTGCTAGGATTAGGAACCGTCGGCACGGGTACTGCAAAGGTACTATTTGATACTGCTGGACGCCACCCATTATTAGAAGAAATTGAAATTTATCGGATTGGAGTGCGATCGCTTGACAAAGAACGTAGTGTCAATCTTCCAAAAGGTATATTGACAACTGATTTAGAATCAATAACGACTGCCCCAGAGGTAGATATTGTAGTAGAGGTTTTAGGAGGATTGGAACCTGCGCGATCGCTTATACTCAAAGCAATAGAAAACGGTAAACACGTTGTCACTGCCAATAAAGCCGTAATTTCGCGTTACGGAGATGAAATTTTTACAGCGGCAAATGCAGCTGGAGTTTACGTCATGCTAGAAGCAGCAGTGGGCGGCGGTATCCCTGTGATTCAACCACTCAAGCAAGCTTTAAGCGTTAACCGCATTCAGGCAGTAACAGGTATTGTTAATGGCACAACAAACTACATTCTGACACGGATGCAAGCCGAAGGCAGTGACTTTGATGAAGTTTTAGCCGATGCTCAACAACTTGGTTATGCTGAAGCCGATCCGAGTGCAGATGTTGATGGTTTAGATGCCGCAGACAAGATTGCGATTCTAGCCTCCTTAGCGTTTGGCGGACGCATCAAGCTACAAGAAGTTTATAGTGAAGGAATTCGTAGCGTTAGCCAAGCAGATATTGCGTATGCTGATAAACTCGGCTTCGTAATTAAACTTTTAGCAATTGCTCAACGAACACAACCTACTTCAGCACTTTCAGTAAGAGTGCACCCGACACTGGTAACACGATCGCATCCTTTAGCGAGTATTAATGGAGTTTACAACGCAATCCTGATCGAAGGCGAACCGTTGGGACAAGTGATGTTTTATGGTCCTGGGGCTGGGGCTGGGGCAACGGCGAGTGCTGTTGTCTCAGATATTATGAATGTTGCCGCAGTCTTAAAAACGAGAAGCGATCAGGTGCAAACGCAGTTCAATCCCTTACTTGCTTGTTCGCATCAAGATTATTGTGCGATCGCCCCAATGGCTGAACTGACAACGCGATTTTATGCTCGTTTTCTCACCAAAGATCGCCCTGGTGTCATCGGGAAATTAGGAACTTGCTTTGGCAACTACGGTGTTAGTCTAGAATCGATCGTCCAAATTGGTTTGCAAGGCGATCTAGCCGAAATTGTTGTTGTCACCCACGATGTTCGCGAAGGCAATTTTCACTTATCTTTGGATGAAATTCACACCCTCGAAGCAGTAGACAGCATTCCTAGCGTGCTACGAGTTCTTTAAAAGCAAATTTATCCGCAATTTTTCGGTAAAACTCTCCAAAATGGAGTATTTCAAAATTTGCACCTGTAGGTTAATTTTTTAAGAGTTAGATTTTACGCTTATCTGGGTAATTCAGATGACAAATCTCCCTCCCGACCCACCGTCATCGCCAAGAAGTCCCTTAGGATTTGACGAGTTTATTGCCATCTTGGTTGCTTTTAGCGCCATTGGAGCAATTTTGTTTTGGTCAATTGGTCGTCGAGACCGAGGTTTTGATTGGGTTGGTATTCCTGGATTACTAACTCCATCACCTTCACCAACTGTGAGTCCTACTGTTGCACCAACTCCCGTACCAACGGCAACACCAGCACCGATACTCCCATTGCCTAAAGTAGCTCCCACTACACCGTCACCTGAAGCACTTGCACCTGCACAACCACAACCTTTTGCTGGAATTGTTCCTGTTCCTGCACCTGTTCCCCAAGCAACACCAACACCAACACCCACTCCTACTCCGACTCCAGAACAACAGCAACCAATTGCTTTTGTTGACGTTCCTGAAAATCACTGGGCGCGTCCATTTATCGATGCACTTTCGGCGCGTGGGATTGTGAGTGGCTTTGCAGGAGACTATTTTCGTCCCGATGAACCTGTAACGCGTGCAGAGTTTGCCGCAATTCTACAAGCTGCTTTCGATCAACAGCCAGGTTCTGGAGAACAGGCGATCGCTTTTACTGATGTCCCTGCTGATTTCTGGGGAGTTCCAGCGATTGGTAGCGCGATTAGAAGTGGTTTTATGCAAGGCTACCCAGGAAATATCTTTCAACCACAACAACAGATACCTCGTGCCCAAGTATTAGTAGCCCTTGCCAGTGGTTTAAACCTACCAACTCCACAAAATCCTACTCAGGTACTGGGTATATTTGGAGATGCCAATCAAACTCCTAACTGGGCAGTTGAACAGGTAGCTGCTGCAACTGATGCTGGTTTAGTCGTTAATTATCCTGAAACCAATGTCCTAGAACCAAACCGCGATGCTAGCCGCGCTGAAGTGACTGCCTCTATCTACCAAGCTTTAGTTCGTGCAGGTAGAGTCGAACCAATTCAATCTCAATATGTAGTGCAACAGTGACGTCAAAATACTTGGCAACTTTCTTCGCAGCTATACAAACCAAGTCTCTTTACGTGGACTCATAAAGAAAAAGGATTAAAAACCAGCAAAGATCGGTTTTGTTTTCATAGTTGTAGTCAAAAGCGCTAGCTTCAAGGCATAAATCACTATAAGATAGATGCCCTGACACAATAAATGGGCGGTAGGTTTTGCTAAGACACAAATCCCCTCGCCCTTATATCTTTAATACGCTGGTAATTTCAGACCTATTTATGATTCTGGTAGTTGTTGACTGCCAATTACTTGCTTTTTAAGCGATTGCAGTTCTTGTGATAACTCTTGCCGTTTGGAAGCTTGAAGTAAATATCGATTTACAAACCAAACTGAATAACCAATACCCACCAATTCAAAAGTTGGTGCGAGTAGTGGAATATCATTCAGTGCGTCTAATACAGCTAAAACTACCTTAACAGTAATGATAGCTGCCAGGATTAAACCAACAGTGATAATTGGCTGCTTGTACTCGTTGAAAAATCTGCCAATGTACTCAGGTAGTTGCGCGAGAAATTCAGAAATTTGCGATCCAACCCGCCGCCATTGTTCGTCTTGTGTAGAAGGTGGCAAAGTCGCTAGAGGTGCTGAATCTGATACGCCTATTGTTTCCGAAGAAGTAGGGTTTGCGTATTCCGGTGGTTGCACTTGTGATTCCATAGTTTTAACGTTGTTTTCAAATGACAACTTTGACGAGTGTTTTCCGGTGATACTTTAAACGTATAGCACCGCTAAAATTGACAAAGATAAAGTCTTTTCGATTTCTTTTTACAATACTTGACTCACAAATCTGCTTCATCAACTCCAAGATAGAGAGGTGCTATCGTAAATCAAGTCATAAGACAGAGTAATATATCCTCCTTTTGCGTGTAAACACTTAAAATAAGATAGCTGATTTTACTAAATTTTCAGCCTTCAATTACTGTTTTTTATGCAATTACTGCTCTAAAACTAGTTTTGCTTAGCATATCACCTGTTTTTCTCTTCCAGCGCGTTGTGAAAATCATTATCTGATGGCTATATGATAAGTGATGTGCTGTTTAGCTAACTGTACTCAAGTTAACGTTCGCGCTGAGGTAACACTTTAAAGTACGAATCACTACATTCCAAGCCAATATCAGCCTCCAGCCGCAAAAGTAGCCATAATCAAAACTGAAAGGAGAATACCAGGAGTAAGTAGTAATATCAGCATTAACAAGTCATGAGTGTTCATTTTGTTTCCTTTGAGAACTTTAAATTTACTTTAATTACTGTTATAGAAAAATTACTCACACCTGCGAAAGATCGTGCTTTCGTTGAAAGAACTACATGTCCAGAGTTTCCAAGTGCGAAAGTCTCGAACCGAGGATATCAAATTTCTAAGTTCAGTTAGTTAGCAAACAGAGTCTTCGAGGCTGGATTGAAGGATAGAAGCTTAATCAGCGCAACAAGACATCATATTACATTTACCTCTCCTGCCAACTTTAGCAGATTGCTTGCGATCCGTAGCTCAGATTAAAGGCAAACTTAAACCTTTTAATTGCATATCCGCGATCGCACCTTTAGATTGTACCAAGACATTGAATCCACCAAGTCCCATCGGATCGATGAGTTGATGCAAACTATCCCTGCGCTGTAGCAGCTTTTGTACTGATTGCTGTGGGGACGTACTCAGTGTAGCAATGCGATTTCCTAACCCTAAAGCCATCAGGAACAGTCCTTGCTGAGTCAAACCTACAGTTGTTAAACCACACAATTCACCCCATACTTGCAGCGCTGTAAAATCTACATGAGCAGTGATATCCTGTTGCCCAATATATAGATATGGATCGTTGTGGCGATGATGGCGATAGTAACACTGTAGCGTTCCTTGCCTGATGGGATTGTAGTAGCGGTTAGCTGAATAGCCGTAATCAATGGTTAACAAGTAACCTCGTTGTAGGCGTGCTGCTACCATTTTCAACCAATCTAAAGCTGCTAAGTTGACTTCACTACGGTAGCCTTCAGGATAGGCTGGAGAAGGTAAGGTAATTTTGTTTAAGTCAAAGTATTCGATGATTCTCGCTGTTGAAAGTTCGCCTCCGACTTCTGTAAATGTTGCGTGAGAAGTGCTTGCTGTCTGGCTTGTGACATAAATTTCGCGTAATTGTCCGTTTTCGATGACAATCTGATGTACAGGTAACGCATCTACTAATTCGTTAGAAAAACAGCAGCCAACTATCGAGTTTACTGGAATTTCTTCGAGGGTCTGCCACTGAATGCGACTATGATATTTTTGAAGTCGCTGTTGCTGTTCTTGAATTAAAGAAGGCGATCGCTCAATAATGACATAACTAAGTGCCGCTAAAAAATCTGGATAGTACCCTTCAAGATAATTCAAGATATCTAACGCTAAGATACCTTGCCCTGCGCCCATTTCTAATAATGTAAAAGGAACAGGTTTTTCTAGAATTTCCCAGATTTGGAGAAATTGTTCTGCGAGTAATTCGCCAAAATCTGCGCCCAAGTGTGGTGAAGTGAAAAAGTCGCCTTGCTTACCAAGCTTCGTGGCATGAGTATTGTAGTAGCCGTACTGAGGATGGTACAGCACTAAATCCATATATTCCGCAAAAGTAATCCGGTGCTGCGGACTGTTTGCTATCCGCAGCGCGATCTCCTCACACAACGCCGGATTAGAATCACTCACCGATTGCGTCATCAACGGTCTACAGAACCCATGATGATATCTACACTACCCAAAATTGTCACAATATCAGCGACCTTAACACCGCGTAGCAAGTGCGGCAGAATCTGCAAGTTATTGAAATCCGCCGGACGAATCTTCCACCGCCAGGGAAAGACATGATCGTCGCCGATGATGTAGATTCCTAACT
>NZ_JADEWN010000143.1 GCF_015207655.1 Gloeocapsopsis crepidinum LEGE 06123
ATGGAACACTGATTGCTGCGCTGATACTCCACTGGCGTGCAGCAGATTCGTTCCCGATGAACCTATTCGATGATTGTAGTGGATGGCAAGACTTTGGACGGTAGCGCTCACTATTGTGAGCAGGGCTTCAGGTATGGAGTAAACATCTGGATAATGCGCTTTGGGAGCTATGAGCGTGTGACCATATGCTTCCAGCGTCTTTGGTAGAAAGCAGATAACGTCTGCATTTTGATAAACAACCCAAGATTGGATTTTGCCTGCTACGATGTCGCAGATGATACACTTGGTCATCCTTTTGCCTCTTGACGTTGCTGCTTTTTGTTTCTACCTTTGCTGACAATGTTTATCTCTTGTCTGCATTGACGAGGCAATGCCTAACTTGTAATTATATGGAAACCTTCAGGATAATACCCTGATTGCACAAAAAATGAGAAAAAGGGCGTGAAAAGGATTATAGAAAAGCAAGAAAAATGGTTTCAATTCTTGCCCACGCCCAAAACTTAGTGTACACTCTGCTGTCATTAATGCCTTCTGTTTACCAACAAGAAAATCTTGAAGCAATGTTGGGATTGTTTTTGCAGGCACAAGGGTATCCCCTACCTGAACATAGTAAAAGCAAGTCCGCCAGTGCCTTAAGTCGATTTCTCAATATTTACGATTGGTCAACCAAGAGTGTAATTCGCACTACTCGTAACCGTGTTATTGAGGAGATTTTGTCCGAGCGTCCTTTAGGGCGCAAACCATTTCTACAAGTGATTATTGACCTGACAACTCTGGAAAAATTTGGAAAATTTAAGGGATTTCAAAATCTAATCCGCTTCTACAACGGAAAACGAGGTTTGCATTTGGTTGTGGTGTATTTGGTTGTCGGTCGGTGGCGAGTTCCTTGGAGTTTCCGTGTATGGAGGGGAAGAGGTACTTCCTCTCCTGCACAACTGGGATTAAAATTGGTCAAATGTTTGCCTAAAAAATTAACCAAGCACTTCCAGGTAATGGTTCTCGTAGATACAGCCTTTGGTAGTCTGGAGTTTCTACATGGTGTCCGAAAGCGAAAGTTTCACGTAATTGCAGGCATCGCTTGTACCCGTAAGTTAGTTGATGGGCGCTGTGTTGCTCAACTACACAAGCGAGGGCAACAACTTCGTCTTCGGGGCTTGAAGTTTCCTGTCT
>NZ_JADEWN010000144.1 GCF_015207655.1 Gloeocapsopsis crepidinum LEGE 06123
CTGATTGAGGTGTCACCTTGTGTGTATGCCTTAACTATTTTTTCTCGCAAGTCGAGCGAGTACGGTTTCATTAGACTTCATTTGTGTACTCCTCTTACTGTACCTCATAAACTTGCAATAGGCTGTATCTGCTAAAAAACCAAAAAGATAGTCATAGTAGCTGAATCATCATTAGTTAGCATTTGTTTACTTTCTCAGAAAAATCTCATTTACTTCTTAAAGAGAAATCATTTTGCTGGGGGAAGAACTTGGTATTTTCCTAGCAGCAGTACAAACTAGAAAAATCATGATTTCTCAGGTTGATAGCCAAGGTGTCGATAGACGCCGAGGCGTGCGGCGATTGCGAGTAGCAACTTTGGTACTTGTAGGAATTTTCACTTTATGCGCAGTCATAGTTACAGCCTGGTTTACAGGTGAAGATAGAGTTTCAGAAATTTTTGCACAAATTCAAGTGCTGCAAGAAAATCCTCCAATGTGGCTTGCAGTACCTATGGTTATGGGTGAGTATTTATTAGCCCCTACAGTAGTACTTTTTTTGATAGTTTTTATAGTCACAAAAATATCTCCTCAACCGCGTGTTTGGGCAAGACGGTTAGTTGTGGGAATTTTGCTAATCTTGACAATGCGCTATATTTTATGGCGATCGCTTTCTACTTTAAATGTTGCCGATCCGTTAAATGGTGTATTTAGCTTAGGATTATTTTTTTTTGAAGGACTGATATTACTCAGTGGTACTATTCAGTTATTTTTAATGCTAAATGTGAGCGATCGCCACAGCGAAGCCGATCAATGCTCCTTATCTGTTATTGATGGTAGTTTTACTCCTACAGTTGATATTCTCATTCCGACTTATAATGAACCTGAGTTTATTCTTAAGCGCACAATTATTGGATGCCAAGCCTTAGATTATCCATTCAAAAAAATTTATTTGCTTGATGACACTAAACGTCCAGAAACCAAAAAGATAGCTCAAAATCTAGGTTGTGAATATATTACCAGACCTAATAACAACTATGCCAAAGCAGGAAACTTACAGCCTATTGCAAGTTTATGAGGTACAGTAAGAGGAGTACACAAATGAAGTCTAATGAAACCGTACTCGCTCGACTTGCGAGAAAAAATAGTTAAGGCATACACACAAGGTGACACCTCAATCAG
>NZ_JADEWN010000069.1 GCF_015207655.1 Gloeocapsopsis crepidinum LEGE 06123
CATCGTAGTCCCGTCAATTTTGGTGTTAATGTCCTCTGTGGTTTGATTGCTTATTGTCATCAGCCCAAAAAGCCCTCCCTTCACTTAGAATGGGCTTTACCTCCATCTGCTTAACCCGAACTCAGGTTACGTTAGAAAAGAGCTAATTCGGTTGAAACCGCAGCTACACAGATAAAACCTGTCTTCACAGGTTTGTATGACCCTTATTTTCGCGGTAGTCAACACAGATAGACAAAGTTGGTTTCGTGACTTTATTCACCCAACTACACCAAAAAATCTGTTGTTCCTGTTTTTAATAATTGGGAGAAATGAGAATGAGGATTATTAAGCAAACTTTGGCGATCGCCGTACTCTAATATGCGTCCGCGATCCAAAATCAAGATTTGATCCGCGCGTTGTACAGTTTGTAAGCGATGGGCAATGATAATTCCTGTACAACGATTGAGTAATCTATCGACAGCTTGTTCAATTAAGTGTTCAGTGACAGGATCGAGGCGTGAAGATGCTTCATCAAGAATAACTAAACCAGGATTTTTGAGAAAAACACGCGCAAAAGTTAAAAGTTGCGCTTGTCCTGCGGAGAGTCCACCGCTGTTGGAATCTAGTTGAGTATCAAGATCTTCAGGAAGCGATCGCAACCAAGTTCCGAGTCCCAATAGTTCTAGCGTCTGTCGAATTTGTGTATCGGGAATTGTAGAATCAAAAAAGGTCAGATTATCGCGCACACTCGCTTGGAATAGTTGCACATCTTGCGTTACTAAACCAACACGTTGTCGGAGTGTTGTTAATGATGTTTGGGCGATCGCTACATTCCCCAAACGAATGCAACCTAATTGCGCGTCATAAAACCTTAACAACAGCCGCGCTAATGTTGTTTTACCACTGCCTGTACGCCCTAACAAACCCAAAACTTGACCTGCAGGAAGATAAAACGAGATGTCTTGAAGTGTCCACTCTTGAGGCGTGAGGTAGGAGTTTGAGGCTGTTTGCTGCGCTAACTGGTAAGAAAACCAAACTTGTTCGCACGATACTGACAGCGCACTTTGAGAAAGAATGCGATCGCCTCCTGTACTTAAATGCGACTGTACTTGCAAAAGTTCGCGGATGCGATGGATACTTGCTTCGACTTGTTGTAGTTCTTCGAGTTCTTCGCGGATGCGTTCGATGGGTTGATTGAGTAAATTAGTATAGTGAAAAATTAGGTAAGCACTGCCAATCGTAATCGCATTTTGATTCCAGAGATAGGCACTCACCCCAAGGGCGATCGCATTGCCAATTGTGAATAAACCAACAGACGTTGACCAAAGGATAGTACTTGTAAACCGAGCTTTTTGGTAAACTGGCAGCCAGCGTTGCAAAATTTGATGAAAACGCCGCATCACATAGCTAACCGCACCATTCGCCCGAATATCTTCTCTCCCAACTAAGTGTTCTCCGATAAAGCCAAAGAATTCTGCACTAACTTGGAGATAAGTTGTCCAGGGTGCTACCGCAAAAGAATGTAAACTCAATAATATCATCAAAGCAAAGAGTGAAAATAGCGTTAAGCTGACTCCTGCTAACCAATTCTCGAAAAATAGTGCTACTAAAATACCTACTAAAAGGATGCCATTACCTAATGTATGAATTGCTAGTTGAGAAAAGAAGCGCGATAAAACATTAACATCTCCATCTACTCTTTCTAATAACTCGCCCGATGTGCGTAATTTATAGAACGATAAATCTAATTGAATGCAGTGTTCTACAATATCTGCTCTAAGTGCATTAGTCGCAGTCCAAGCCACATTTTCGCCTAAATAAGTTGAAATAACCGACAATAACTGTGTTAAGAAGGCAGCACCAATAAATAGTAATGCTGCAACAAATAAAACTTGTCCAGATGCGCCAGCAAGTGAAGTATCAATAAAATACCCTAGAATTTGCGGACTCAGAACTTGCAAGCCAATACTTATCAGCAATGCAACTGCAAACAGCGCAACGCGCCCTTGCTGCGGCTTTAAATAGCCGCCCAGTAGCTTGGCATACTGTTTAATAGGAACATTCATGATGGTTGATAAGCCAATAATTACGAATAATTTTAGTGGTAAATGGTAAATGGTAATTGATAATAATATGAGCAAATTTTTTTGGCATAATGACGCAATTCATCGGCTTATTATAGTTAGCTTTTAACTTGATAAAATTGTCAGTTTGCAGAATTTATATGACAAAAAAAGGACTTTCCCTTTATAATTATTTTATGTATGTATAGAAGGAATTATCATTTTAAGATGTCATAAGCATTAATTAAATAATATGATTTCGACTATTACCCATTACCAATTACAATTTCTTACCAAATACATACTTTTCGGCTACTTTCCAGTAACGTGAGAAACGCTTGAGGTCGATATAGCCGTCATAATTTAAGAATGGTTCGATAGCCAGCACTTCTAATGACATCGAGTTTTCAATTTCATCACAGATTGCATCAAGGCGCGGGCTAGGGCTTTCGGCAGTGACGACAAGGTTAGCATTGTGTTCTTGGGCAAATGCCATAACTTCGGTTGCGACATCGCCGCGCCGGATGATTACAGGTAATTCGAGTAAGCACTCGTAAATAAAAGTCAGGCGTTTGAGGCTTAATTGCCATTCTGCAATCAGTGCATCATCCCAAACCCAAATCGCTGGTGCATTTGCGTAAGCTTTAAGCGCAGGATTGTATGGACTAAGACAATCACCGTGTACCCAAATAATCGATTTATTCATTCAAATTCTGAAAGAGTATTTGTAGTAGCTAGAAAATTATGCCATTAGCTGCTATTGAATAGATGATGCTTTGAAATGCATTTTTTTGCTCTGGTACACGAGAATCGCGCTACATTTGCTTCAACTTTGATGAAAATCTCGTTTAGAACTATTATTCTCGGCGCGACTACCTTCGGTAGTACGCTGCAGTAATGGGGTATGTGCTAGCGGGCTAGAGTTTCTTAGATGCAGTGTATATGTCAGCCGTGGTGAATTACCATCAACTGAGAAGAAACTCCGCTTAGCTAGTGCAGATCAAGTTGTTTTACCAGCTGAACCTGGTGCAGAAATGATGGCACATATGATTACGCATCCTACTGCAATGGACTTTTTACAGCAAGATGACAGACGCAACACTTTAAATGAACTTCTTGCAGGAATTGACGTACAAGTTGACGAATTAGCGATTCCTGCTGATTCTCCTTTGGCAAATCAAACCATTAGTGATATTGAAATTAGAGGGAAAGGAGCCTTTATTGTCGTTGCATTACGAAAAACCGACGGTACAATGGTTATTCACCCCAAACACGAGATGTTACTCGAAGTAGGCGATACAGTCATTGTCATGGGACATCGCGGCGACATCCCCCAATTTGCCAAGAATTACGTGTTAAAGCGTGATATTAGATACTGAGGTTCTCGAAAATAAAAAGCAGGGAAGTAGAAGAGTTATGAGTGTTGAGTTATGAGTTAAGAAAATTCAAAATTCAAAACTGAAAATAATTGCCTCCAGCACCTTTCTTCGCTTTCCAAAACTCACGCACTAGTCACTAGCTACTAACCACTAATCACTTTTTCCCTCGCCCCTTCTTTCCTCGTTGCCAACTTTGACTACCACGATTGTTGCTAAACTCTCCTTTAGGAAACAGTCTTTGTTCTATCTGTTCGTAACTACCTTCAAAGTCGCAGTGACCATATAAGGGACATTCATGACAATAAACTCCTGCAGTGTATTTTTCCAAATTCTCACGGTTGAAATAATAAGGCTTGTGGCTAAAAGTACTCGCAACCCATTGCCATGACATATTATTACTTGCCGGATCGCCATCTAAAAGATGTTCTAAAAACCACTTTGCTCCTGTTTGCCAACGAACACGCCGCCAATGCACAATATATGCTGCCAGCCACATTCGCATATGATTGTGTAAATAGCCTATTTCCCTTAAATGGCAGCTAAAGCTATCAATACAGACTCTCCCGCTCGTTCCGTTAACAATATCATCCGGTAGTTCTTGTTGATATTCTTGAACTTTATAGCCAGTTTTATAAGGTTCTTGATCTTCCCAAATCCCATTACCTAATTTGACATACAATCGTTGCCAATAGTCGCGCCACCCTAGCTCGTTAATAAGTTTAGTTGCTTCATCTTGATGTTGGATTTGCAAAACATAATCTCGAATTTCAGCTAAACTTAAAACTCCATAACGAATGTATGGTGAAAGCTTTGTTACTGCACCTGTTAAGAAATTTCGTGACTTAGCATACTGTGCTGCATCGACTTTTTCTAGTGTTACTTCTGCAACTTTTCGTCCTCCTACTATTTGAGAAATATGATTGTCACGTTTTGCTGCATCTGGAAATTGCTCGCATAAGTAGGCAACTAATTCATCACGGCTGCCGAATTCACGTCGCATATTCTTGCTCATTTGCACATTTTTTATATAGTTTACTTATCAATATTCAATTGAAAATTAATTACAAAAATAATACTCTTTAAAAGATAACATAATTTAATTATTAGATTTCTCCTCTTGTCAAAAAATGATTCAAATCATCCAAGCTCCTAATGTTGGTATTGCCTACTTAGAGGAAAAGTTTGGTCTTCAGCTAACTAATGAGGAACAGTTTTTTACAGAATGCTTAGAATACCATCTAGATGCTGAGCAAGAAAGATGTTATCTAGACAGAGTTAAATCAAATTACTTAAGTCTTATTAAGCAACGCCCAATTTTAGAAGAACTAGCAAAAATGGTAGTGTTATCACCATTACTTGATTTGGTAGGTTTTTATCGTCCTCCTTTTTATGTAGAAACAGAAGAATCTGTAGAAATTAGACAAGAAGATGAAGGAGAAGTCGTAAAAGGTAGAATTGATGTATTAGTTTTAAAGCATCAATTCTGGCTACTTGTTATCGAATCAAAAAGTACTGTATTTTCTTTGCATACAGCAATACCGCAAGCTTTAGCTTATATGCTGAGTAACCCTTATCTAGAAAACCCAGTATTTGGATTAGTTACGAATGGTAGCGAATTTATATTTCTTAAGCTACTGAAACACAATATTCCTCAATATGCATTGTCTGAGCAGTTTACGCTGCTCCAGCGTGAAAATGAGTTATATAAAGTTCTCGGTATATTAAAAAATATAAGACAAGTACTAAGTTAGGAAATATGGCTAATCGCCCGATTTATTTAGATAACCATGCAACTACACCTGTAGACGAGCGCGTGTTAGTAGCAATGTTACCGTACTTTACGGAACGCTTTGGAAATCCATCAAGTACAAGTCATCTTTATGGTTGGGAAACTGAAGCGGCGGTTAAACAAGCACGGAATACCTTAGCAGAGGCAATTGGTGCGACGCCAGAAGAAATTATCTTTACAAGTGGGGCAACAGAAGCAAATAATTTAGCAATTAAAGGTGTTGCAGAAGCTTATTTTCAGAAAGGGCGGCATATTGTTACTGTACAAACTGAGCATAATGCAGTGCTTGACCCGTGCGAGTATTTGCGATCGCTTGGTTTTGAGGTAACATTGTTGCCTGTACAAAATGACGGATTAATTGATTTAGCACTTTTAGAAAAGGCGTTTCGCCCTAATACCGTTTTAGTTTCCGTGATGGCGGCTAATAATGAGATTGGCGTGTTGCAGCCTTTGGCAGAAATTGGGCAAATGTGCCGCGATCGCAATGTCCTATTTCATACTGATGCCGCGCAAGCGATTGGTAAAATTCCGCTAGACGTGCAGGCGATGAAAATTGATTTGTTATCAATGACTGCACATAAAGTTTATGGTCCTAAAGGTATTGGTGCATTATACGTACGGCGGCGCAATCCTAGAGTACAACTCGCACCACAGTTACATGGTGGAGGACACGAACGCGGAATGCGATCGGGAACGCTGTATCCTCCGCAAATTGTTGGATTTGCAAAAGCGGTAGAAATTGCGTTAGTAGAACAAGAAACGGAAGCTAGACGCTTGACTGCGTTAAGAGATAAGTTGTGGCAACAGTTGAGTCAAACTGGAATTCATCTGAATGGACATCCTACGCAAAGATTACCAGGAAATTTGAATATTTCTGTGGAAGGTGTGGATGGTGCAGCATTGTTACTCGGATTGCAGCCTGTGATGGCGGTTTCTTCAGGTGCGGCGTGTTCTTCGGCAAAAACTACGCCTTCTCACGTTCTGATGGCGTTGGGGCGTACTGAGAAACTCGCTTATGCGTCGGTTCGGTTTGGAATTGGGAGATTTAATACAGATGAGGAGATTGATCGCGTGGGAGAATATGCGATCGCAACGATTGCTAGTCTGCGTCAGCAGGCGATGATTGTGTGACGAAGCTTATTAGGTGCAGAGTCGCAGAGGATTATAGCCATTGAGGGGGGGTTGGTAGGGTGGTGTAGAGTTGTTTGAGTTTTTGGATGTCGTGGTGGAACCAGGTGTGTAGCCAATGATTGTAGGCTTGAATTGCGGTTTGTTCGGGTTGGGTGTGGTTGATGATTTGGGCGATCGCGTGTCCTGCCATCATACCTGACATGATTGCTTTAAGTACACCGTGGGAAGCTGCGGGATCGAGGACTGCGGCTGCATCGCCAACGAGGAAGTATCCTTTACCTGCTAGATGTTCGACAATGCGCCAAGTGACATCGGCGGAGTTGGTTCTCATTGGTTGCAGTTGGGCAAATTTTGGAGGAATCCAGTGTTTATCGACTTGTTGCTGGAAGGATAATCGCGTCCATTGGTACAGTCGGGGGCGTACTTGGGCTGTCCATGTCCAACCTTGATGATCTGCGGCGATCGTGGGTGTCTGTTGGGAACATTCTCCAATAGCGTAACCGTAGCGGGCAATTAGTCGAGGAGTGTAATGTGTAATTAGGAGTTTTAATTGACGTGCTAGCCAGTGTTGACTTCCTGTTGCATCCACAACAAAGGTTGAATGTAAAGCGCCTTGTGATGTTTCTACACCTGTCACTCGATTATTATTCAATAGTATTGCTTTAGCGTGGCACGGTTGTAGTACTCTGACTCCTAAGTCTTGAGCATGGTTGAGTAAAGCAGCATCAAAATCTGCCCGCCAGATCTGAAAGCCACGCCATACGCCTGCATCATCTTTACCGTAGGGGATAAATTGCGATTGATTCCATTGCACATATATTCCTGTGTGACGCAATAAGTCAGAAGTTAAAGTTTCAGCAACACCTAATTGTTGTAGTAAAGGTTCAATTCCTGGGTGCAGTGTTTCTCCAGGGCGATCGCGCGGAAATTGTTCGCGTTCAACGATCGTGACATTTAGTCCAGCTTGAGCACATTGTATCGCTGTCGCAGTGCCTGCGGGTCCTGCACCGAGAATGAGTACATCTATTGTTTCTTCAGATCGGTTCATTGACTACACATCGAAATTCACTATCGTCTTGTTGCCAACACAAAGTATCCTGTGTTATTTGGCAAGTGAAACGATTTCGCACGCGCAGACGTTTGCGACGGACATCGCGGGTAAGTTGTTCGCTTCCTTGAACTGTGGCAAATACATATAAATAGCCAGAACCTTGCAATGTTGATTGGGCGCGATCGCTTCTTGATGACCAATCGGCAATTTTTTCCGCACAGACGAGTATCAACTGAGTCGTACTGACTGTATCGTTTGGCGGTAATACGCGAATGCAAAAGTGTAAGGCTTCCATGCGTTGAATCAGTTCTCTACTATCTACCTGCGCGAGTCCGGATACGCGAATTTGTCCTGCAAGCGCGTTAGAAATGTAATCAGAACGGTCTTTATTCGCAAAATTGACAAATAGTCCATCAAAGTCTTCAAAAAATGGTCCATACTCGCCATCCCATCCCTTTTGTGAGGTGACTTCTGCAGCTTTTACTCGTGGATGCTGTGGGTAATAACCGAGTTCGCTATCGAGTAAAGGTAATGCTGTCGGTGCAGAAAGAATTCCAAAAGTTCGTGCAGCATCGGGTGCAACTGCAGGCCAAAATGAATTTAGCGCCGCACAAAGCTTAGCATCTTCAGGAAAAGGACTACCCAAACCGTAAGCTGCGTAGAAGTTTCCTTGGTTATCTTGCCCTAATGATACATCCCAGCCAGGGGCAAAAACATTAGAAGCTGCATCAGGAAGAAAACTGACTAAGCTATCAAGTTGACTTGCGACAGGATTAGTATTACGAGGTGCAGTACTAACGATCGCGGCGATCGCTGTTTCATTGCGTTGAAAAGCTTTTGCGTTACTATTCGGTAAAAGTAGTTCTGGATTTGGGGGTTGTCTACCTTCAGATAAGGGTGATGGTCCTCCTTGACTAAATTGATCGCGTAAAGTCGGTAAAAAGTTATCTACCCAACGTTCAATGGCGATTTGATCGGCGAGGGGAAAGAAATCTGGGGCTGTTACTAAAGAATATGCTGGACGCACCGCAAGATTTCTAGCTAAACCATTCACTTTGACACTAATGCAACCATCACAAGAATTATCGCTAAAGTGTGCGGCTTCATAGTTTCCATCAGCAAGAAATCGTAAAAATTCGTCTTCTGAGGCAATTTCTTGATTCAAGTCAACTAATCTTTGTTCGCCGGTTGCACTTGTTGCTACCAAATGTCGCATATTGACGTATTCAGGTGCTTCGCGTCCTCGACCATTTGCGGCAATCTGATAAGAGGTCCAAAATCGATTGTTAAAGTTTTCTGGCGGTACCTGAAACCGGACAATTTCATCGCGTCCAGTGACAGAATTGCGCTGCGTTGAGGTGTAAACTAACTGTGGTGTTGGCTGTGGTACAAGCAAAACCGAGGCATTGACTGATTGTAATTGTACTAAGTCACGCGAATTATGCGAATCGCGCACAAATGGAGGTTTATTAATATCAAATCCACTTAAAACAGGAATTCCACCACGGGTGTGTACTCGCTGTAGTTTTTCGTTGCGGTGATATTCGAGAAACTCCAAGGTGATATTTGCATCGCGCAAGCATTCGTCACCAGGAAACAATTTATGTACAGGAAACAAAAATTGTCGCGTGCGATCGCCTGATTGTTCTTCTAAAATGGCATCATCGATACTCGGACGACGTTCTACGGCAAGAAAAGCGGCATAACGTGCGGGCATGACTGCAAGGCGATCGCCATCGTCAGATTCTACCCAAAAACTACGCCGAGCAGCACTGTAATTTGCGACTTCTGTCCCCACCCGCGCCACTCCAGTGCGTGAAAATGCCATATCTGCATGAATTCCATGCGGACTCCGTGCTGCAATACGATACTGATACGCAAATACTGCAATAACTGCATTTGGAAAATCGGCTAAGCTACGATTTGCGAGGCTATAGATGTAGTTTTCAATAACATCCAACTCTGCCAAGGTAGGATAAGCTTCAGAGTTGTTATTGACAGAATGCACCGCTGAACTTGCTAGCGCATGATACAACAAACTACGTGCAGGGCTTCCTGGTTCAATACCGCGAATTCCATCTGCTGCAAAATCAGTAAATCCTGGAAGATTGCGATCAATTGTTGATAATTCTTTTGTCAGTTCTCGCTGTAAGTCAGTTGCAGTAATATCTAAACCATGATGTAAAAGTAAGTCTCGCCATCCTTGAAGCGCTAGGCGATCGCAAACTTGTTGTACTTGATCAATTAAAGCCATAATGTCTCTCCAATGCGCTGTCTCATACGTTAATTTCTTGTTTCACAGAATTTATTTTCTGCGGTTTTTCGTACAAAAAGTTTTTAGCAACACTGTCAAAGAAGTTTGGATCTTTCCAATAACCACCATGTGCTTTCGCACCCCAAGCTGCAGTAAAATTAAGCTGTTGATTATTTACATCTTCGTAACAGTCTAAATTGCCACTAATTGGATCTTTTCTGTGATAATAGTTAAACCATTTTAGATGCTGCATTTGATAGCATACTGGATTCTTTCTGAAAAATGATTTTAATTTAGTTTGATCGGTAATAACTGATGACTGCATCCGAAAAGAGGTAAGTTGTTCAATAATTCGCTGCCGTACATACTGAGTTTTTGCAACTTTCTCTCGTAAGAAAAATGCAATTTTATCTAGAGGTGAACCGAAAGTAACTAATCCTTGGATTTTATTTAAGTGTAATTCTTCAGGTGTGACTTTATTTTCATTTAAATCAAGGGAAGTTTTGATACACAATTCATTTAAAGTATCATAAGCGATCGCACTTCCCAACGAATGACCAGCAATGATAACTTGGTCATATTTGGCTTCTTTATCATGAAGAATTTCTTCTAAAAAAGTTTGGGATTCTGCTAATATCTTTCGCCGAATATTAAAGTAAGGAGATTTGCGATCTGTAGTTGTATAAATAGCAATATCGCCAACATAACCCACAATGCTAGGAATTACTAACTTTTTGCTATACGACCAAGCTGATTTAAAAAAAGAACCAACTGGCAATAAGTTTAGAGTAGAAAGTCCTAACCATGCTCCTACTCTCAAAACGGGATATAGTAAGCTAAAGAAATATATAAGCCAAGCAAGTTTTCTGAGAGGAAACCGGCGGTTTACCTTCATATCTAGATGCTGATCGTAAAACTTGAAAGTTCCGTGTAGAGTTTTTTGCATCCATTGCAGAACTTCACAAATTTGAACTTTCTCCTCAGTTTGATATGCCCAATAGTATTCATGAACGTCAATTAACCAGTCTGCTTGACTGTTTTCTGAAGTTAATCGAACAAAACTCTCTGTCCAAATTGAGTCATTTGCTTGTTTTCTTTTAGCAAGTCTATGTGATAAATCAAAAGATAATTTATCGCCAAAATAATCAACTAAGCCACGGGTAAAATTATCTAGAGTATCAAGAAGATTTTGATCGCCAATACCGTGAATAACAATAATTGCTGTTCTACCTTGTGGAACGAGAGAATTAGATTCTGTATTAACCATAGCTATTGTAAAATTAGTAATCAAATTGACTTCAATAAATATGAGTTGTGCCCTAGGTAACTTACCTGATGACTGCAACTAACATTGAAAATTACTCTTCCTAATAAAGAAAAAGTAGGGTAAAGAGGGAATATACCCTACTCTTTGGTCTTGTACGGAGTGCTTAATTAATCACCAATTGGATTAATATCATTAACAAGCCTGAGTAAATCAGCCATTGTAAATGTTCCTGGATTTTGTGCAGGAAGTGTTGGTTTCCAATCAGGTTTTCTTGCTAAGAATGAACTACTATCTTTTTGCAATAAACCGACAAAAACTTCAGCAACAATGCGGCTGCCTACTTTTCCTAAATGTTCGCCGTTGCCTTGAATTTCTGCTTCTTTAAGAATGTAGTACCATAAAGGAGATTCAATATCAAAACCATGTTCTTTAGCAACTTTGCCATCTTCTCCTGTTGCAATATCGGCAGGTGATAAGGGTTGAAATCCCATCAATTTAGCAACACTTTGACCAGGTGGTAAACCTACTTTCAGTCCGCGTAGTAAGTTTCTTACTGCTAAAGATCTCGGTTCTGGAACGTTTGGCAAGTCTTTAAGAGGATCAACAAGTAAAGGATCTAATTTACGACTTAAACCTACTGGTATGTTTGAATCAATTTCAAAAAACCTTCTCCAATCAATAATCCAGTTACTAGGAAGTGTAGGGTTAAGTCCTAGCGGTGTATCTCTTCTTCCTGATTTGGCAGTAAATTCAAAGAGGAGTTGGAGTGTGGCACTGTCAAACTTGCTATCTGTTTCTAGGAAGGTAAAGACTCGGTTATAGTCGTATGCTGTGCGTACCATACTGTGTCCGAGGCGGTAAGCAGCAACAGAAAACTCTAGTGGAATAAATGCATCGCCTTGAGGTTTGTAGAAAGATGGTCCCTGATTGAGAACAAGATTGAGTTGTTCGTTGTCAAGAATACGCTTGAGAAAATCATGGAGAACAATCCACTGATAGTGCCAAATAACTAAATCTCTCGCTTCTTCAAATGCAGACTTGCGGATAGGAGATTCTTGTTGAATTGTGCCATCTTGAATGCCTTGCACTACCTTATTGTGGAACTTGAGGAACGCAAGATGTAATTGAGAAACAATCAGATTTTCATCATTCCGAGGATCGCCGAGTAGCCCCAGCATACTCGATGCGCGGGGAATATCATTTGGTAGTATGCCTAATTGTTCGCCTTGTCTTCCTGTAGGACTTTCAGTAGTTTGTCCGATCAAGAAAAACTCTGGTCTTTCAAGTTCGTAAAGATAGGGTTGCACCTCTGGACCTGCACCATAGAGGCTATCTAGGTCAAGCATTGGGGTGCGGAAGTTTCTGAGTGCTAAAGGATCGTTAAGTGTTTCTTGCAGCGCAGTGATATCAAAAGTGATGTCGTGGTCGATAAATTGTCCTAAATATGTATAACCTGCAGGAACTGTTTTATTGTCGCCTGCAGGATCATTTTCACTCGGATCGTCTGGAAATTTAGGATCAGTCATGGCATTTCCTAGGGCTTCCAAACTCTTTTTAAACTCTTCTAAACTTTTATTTGCAGGTGCTAGCGGACGCAATTCGGGAAATAATCTGCCAAACTTACCTGTAGGGACAAATTGACCAATCGGTTGATTGTCTTCTTTGCGCGGACCAAAGCCATGCATTCTCCCAACACGTTCTCCTGCAGGTCTACGTGGAGTAAAACCTTGAATTTTGCTTTGAATTTTTTGCTGTATATTCATAGTTTTTGACTTCTGTCGTTAATGTTGGGGTTAGTTAGGAAAACTGAATCTGTGAAGCTAGAGACAGTGAGTAACCCAGGATTTGAGAGGTGAATTCTAATTGAATATGAATGAACGCGATCGCACTTCGTTGGAATTGTTTGATGTCTGCATACCAATTTTGGTGACTTCATCACGCTTCACCTTGAGATTGTTGTGGTTGTTAGCCTTGCGACTAAACTGTAAGTGTATTAATGTCTACTAGTTGCAAATAGAGTTTTTCGGAATTTTCACTAAAACTCTTTGTAAATAATTTTTAAGTAATATAAAGTTGCTCTCCGACTAAAGTCGGGGCTACTCAAACAAAGTGTACCTTTGTACACTAAGGTAAAAATGTTAGCAGTAAATCCACGGTGATGGATACTTAATTTAGTAGCGAATTTATTTGCCAAGCATTAATGCAAAAGGTTTACTTTACCAATAACTTTAAGCTCAGCATTAAAATCTCATAATTTGCTAATCTAACAAAAACTATCCTTAATGTCCTAACTCTGAGTAAATGCAGTTTCTATGTGTAGTATGAGCGTTCGAGCAATTTTCCAAGCAGCTAAAGTAGCCGATGCTTCTTCCCCTTACGACACAATTCACCTCAAGGTTTTCTATCCAGCCCAGATGTCAGGTAGCGATCAAGAACAAGATATGGGAGTTGTTCCTGCGGATGAAAAGCGATCGCCTTTTAAAGTGGTGATTTTCTTTAATGGTATCAACTGCGGTCCTGAAATTTATCAATGGCTTGCTGTGAAATTAGCAGAACGCGGACTAGTCGTTGTGACCTTTGCTTGGGTATCGCAAAATATACCTGGAATGGTTGCGCTAACTCCTGGTGTCGATCTCAAAAATCTAGCTCCAAATACCTATGGTACTGCTCCAACTGCTTCTGCTTTACCTACGCTATTAGCTGAGCTGGAGCGTTTACAATCCGAAGGAGTTCTCGCTGGCTTACTCGATTTACAAAATATCATTTTAGGTGGGCATTCTGCTGGAGGTAGAGTTGCAATTGAAAGTGCCAGTCCACAGTTTTTTCCGCAAGTTGTTGCAGCTTTTGCTTATGGCGCTCATACAGCAGCAATTTTACAGCTAGGATATCCGCCAAACACAATCTTACCCTTACCTGATGCTTTACCTTTAATGTTAATTGGAGGAACCTGTGATGGAGTGATTGCTAAAAGCAGCCATCGCTACGGAGTTGATTGGGAACAAGCAACAACCCCAGTTGCACGTACATTTAAGGAAGCGATCGCAGCCAATAGAGGTGATAGTTATCTTCTTCTTTTAGAAGGAGCCAACCATTTTTCTATCGCCCATCCGTTTGATTCTACAACAGGTAGACCTTTCTTAGATTTTCCGGCAACTCAACCAGAAGAACAATTAAGGAATTTAATCGCAGAAGCAATTGGTTTATTTATTGACGCTCATGTTTGTCATCAATCTAGTGCCATAGAAACTCTCAATCAACACTTAGTGACTCACAACCCGTTAATTGCCTCATTTGAGTGCAAGTAGTTCATCTTTAGCCAAAGTAGTAAGATGACTCGTAAATGCGTGCCCATTCAGGTTTGTAAGTTTGGAGCGATCGCACGTACTGAGCGCGTTCAAATGCACTTTGATCGGGAGAATTTTTCTGACTTAAAGTTCCTTGCAACTGCTGTAGCGATTCATACTCGTGTTCTGTCATCCATTGCTCTAGTTCTCGCTCAATTGCGTGTAGGTGAAGAATGCCATGCTGCAAGAGGACTGAACACAGCATTGTCACATTAGCTCCTACCATTAGTAGTTTAACTACATCTTGCCCAGTGTGAATTCCACTTGTTGCAGCTAAGCTAGCGTTGATGCGGCCGTATAAAATTGCAATCCAGCGTAGCGGTAAGCGCATTGCTTGGGGTGTGCTTAATAAAACATTTGGCTCAACTGCGAGAGTTTTGAGATTAATATCTGGTTGATAAAAGCGATTGAACAAGACTAAAGCGTCTGCACCGGCATCATCTAATCGCTTCGCCATGTTTGCCATGTTGGTAAAGTAAGGGCTAAGCTTAATTGCGACAGGAATCGACACCGATGCTTTAACTGCTCGCAGAATATTAATATAAGTTTGCTCGATCTGCTCGCCCGTCACTTCCATATCGGTAGGAACATAGTAGACGTTGAGTTCCAGCGCATCTGCACCAGCTTGCTCAATTTGTCGAGCATAATTTGTCCAACCACCAACCGATGAACCATTGAGACTAGCAATGATCGGAATATTGACGTGTTCTTTAGCACGACGGATGTGATTAAGATATTCTTCAGCCCCAGTGCGAAATGCAGTGTTGGCAGAAGTGACACTGCTGTGTGTGAGATCGTAGGCTTCTTGGCGTTGTGAACGTAGTTGTTCCTCAAAAAGTGAATGCAAGACAATAGCAGCTGCACCTGCATCTTCCATCAGTTTGAGGTTATCAATATCTTCTGATAAGGGTGATGCTGCTGGAATCAATGGCGATCGCAGTGTTAACCCTAGATAAGTTGTTGTTAAGTCCATATATCAATGTTGATGTAAATTACCTGGTTTGCAGTTCGAGATTTGCAATTGAAACCCAGCTATCTATAGTTTCTTTCGTCACCCATCTACTTTTATATAAAAATGGTGTGAGGAAATTGTGATTTTTTTTTGGCGATCATAGGCTTGGCAAATAAATTCGCAGCTAAACAAGCCTTATCCACCTCCGTGGACTTACTACTACCTAATAGTATGCGGAGGCACACTTTGTCTGTGTAGCCCCGACTTCAGTCGCAGGGCATCTACGATTCATGTAGCAAGTTTATTGTAGATTCAACGAACCGCGTAACAACATCACAGTGCATTTTGCCCGACTAGCGATCATAGCCGGAATATTGCCTTTAATTGTTTGTTGCAATAATCCTTCGCGACTTGCTCCCAGCATGACAACATCAATATTGTCTTTTTCAATTAAATCGAGCACGCCATCAACCACAGAAGAAGCTTTCACCGGAGTTGCAACAACTGTCGCCACAAAATGACGTCGCCGAATTAAATATTGCAGTGCTGTTTTCAATACTTTCATATCAGGCTGAGTTTCTGACAGGGGAAAAATCTGACACAACCGAACGTAAGGCGCACTACCTATACTAATTAACCCAGGCAGCAGTTTGACTGCTACATTTGCATTAGGACCACCTGCCATTGGCACAAGCCAGCGATTAAAATTTGGAGAAGCTTGCTCTACATCTTGTAATAAAGTTCCAGTATCTGTGTCTTGAATAGCTAGTTCTTTACTCGAACTGAGTTCTTTAACGTTTGAAGCTGTGCCAAATCTTACCAAAACAACATCACAAGTTGCTTGTCGAATTAAGGTATCAACAACATTCCCAAAAACTCTACCTGGAGTAATTGTTTTTCCTTTCCAACCCATCAACAATAAATCGATATGGCGTTCTTCTACTGTTTCTAGAATTGCTTGCGACACATCATGTGCAACGCGAATTTGCGTATGAATCGGAATATTCCATTTTCTTGCTAAAATTTCAGCTTCGCGCAACAACCGCCGACTTTTTGCGGTACTCACTTCAGTTTCTGCAGGGGAACTACGGCGAGGAACGAGAATAATTTGCAGACACTCTAACTCATAATGACGTTCGCGGGCGATCGCTGTTGCTAAATGTAGTAAAGAAACAGCGGTTTGAGGATTTGCTAATGGAACAAGTAACCTTCCTCTCCCAATACTCGGCGATCGCGTTTGATAAACTACGTAAGAAGGCTGTGGTTGGGGACCAATTTCGCGTGTTTCACCATTGAGCTTATCAGCTTCTGCCCGAATAATATCAGCCCGCGTGATAATGCCAATTAGTCTTTTGTTTTCAACTACGGGTAAACGACTCAAGTTAAACCGATCTAACCGATACAACACCTCACTCAAACTATGCAAAGGATGAACTGTTACTGGTTGAGGTGTCATGATTTCGCTTAACAGCATATCCCCAGAAAGTTCTAGTTCTCGCGCTTTAGCTAAGTCTGCTTGCGTGACGATTCCAACTAATTTACCTTCATCAACGACAGGAAAGCCGCGATGTTGAGAGCGTGAAAATGCTTGTATGGTTTCATCTAAACTTAATTGCGCTGCTAAAGTTTCTACGCGTGGTTGCATCACATCTTTAGCTTTGAGTTCAATTAAAAGTCCTTGAATAGGACCTTCTTTTGGCAAACGAATGCCTTTTAATTCCAAAAGTTTGTCATATAATGAGCCAGGGAAAAACTTATCTGCAATCAGGTACGCTGTCACTGAACCAATCATTAACGGCAACACCAAGTTGAAATCTGTTGTCATTTCAAACACAATGACGATCGCCGTAATCGGAACCTTGGAAACTACGCTAAAAAATGCCCCCATCCCTGCTAGTGCGTATGTAGGTGGCGAACCAAATCCAAATAAACTTTGTTCAGCGACACCAACGAGATATCCTAAAGACGAACCCAAAATTAGACTCGGTGCAAACAATCCTCCAGGCGCACCCGAACCAAATGCAATAAGTGTAAGCGTAAATTGCGCAACAAAAGCGATCGCAGCTAAAGACCAATCTGCGCTTCCTGCTATTAAAAACTCGCGTAAACCCGTATTATCGCGAAACGCTGCGGGGAGAAAGGCAACGATTAAACCAGAAGTTCCACCAGCGATCGCCATGCGTAGGGGTAAACCCAAGCGCGATTGATTATAAAACTTTGAGCTAGCAATAATTCCTCGGTTAAACAATGAACCGAGGACTCCTGCCAAAATTCCCAGTAACAAAAAAAAGGGCAGTTCAGCAAGCGAAAAACTTGTTTGAGAAGCTGTTAAGACAAGATTCAGTTGTAAAGTTCGTCCCCCTAAGATACGCGAGACAACCGCACCAATAAACGAGGCGATAATTGCTGTACCTAGAGTTAATCCCGATAAATCTTGCAGTAACTCCTCAATCACAAATAATACCCCTGTAATGGGGGCATTAAATGCTGCTGCTAATCCTGCACCTGCACCCGCTGCAATCATTTGTCGTCGATGTTCTGGAGATGTGGGAACCCAGCGACTAAATTGTGCAGCTAAAGCCGCACCGACATGAACAGTAGGTCCTTGTCTTCCTAGAGTTAATCCTGAACCTAAAGCAATTGTTGAGGTAATTAGTTTAACTAAGGCTTCGCGCAGTGAGAGTTTAACAGGTGCATCTGCAAGACTCGCCTTAACTTGCGGAATTCCACTACCTGATGCTTCAGGTGCTAAACGTTCTATGAGAAACCCAGCTATGTATCCTAAGAAAAAACCAATTCCTGGTAGTATCAGCCATGCTGGAGATAAGTTAGCGGTTTGAACTCGCCATGCACCAATCCAGCCGACTCCGACACGCAGTACGATAGCAGAAAAGGCGGCGACTAATCCGATTAAACAGGCTTCAGCGATCGCTAAGCGACGGCGCGGTAACAGCCATTTATGGAAGGGCTGAACTGACATTAAGGGCGAAGGGAATAAACACTACTCACTACAACCAAGATAACCAAGAAGACCAGTTTTGGACGATGTTCGCAAATTCAGTATAACCGCCCGCACTAGGATGGTAGCCATCATTCGCTGCGGCTTCCTTGAACCAAATCGTTGAAGATTGCAACTGAGTAAAAGTATCTAAATATGCAATGTCTATTTTTTGACAAACATCAGCATATTCTGCGGATAAATGCGCAATTCTTTGATTTTGCTGGCGATCTGGGGTTGGTGGTGGCCCTATCATTAACACAGGAAATATTTGCTTTGCACTATTAAGAATGTGAGATAAGTTCTCAATAGATGTAGAAAAATTTACACGAGTTTTACTGTCTTCTTGCGTTGTGTCATTTACACCGAAAGAAAACACAAGTCGGCTATCAAACTCTGAACTCAGGCGACAACTTGCTTCTGCCAACCAACGATTTTTGAGTTCTGTACTCGTTTGTCTACGTACTCCTAAGTTGTAATAGGTGATGTCATATCCTTGTTGACAAGCCGCAGCACAGATTCTTCCTGCCCAGCCCAGACACTCTGGATCGCCAGTACCATTGACAAAAGAGTCTCCAAAAAAGCAAATGCGCATGATAAAAGGAGCGAGGGGCGAGGAATAGGGTTGCTAGATGAGAATATTATCTTCCTGTGGTTGATAATCCCTCGACAATTACAGACGGAGTGTAGCAACTCCCGTTCCAATCGGCATCGCCACCAAGTGCGACTAATTGTTTCAGTGCTGTGTAAACATTGCCAGCAACCATTGTATCTTTGACGCGCCCTAAAACTTGACCGTGTTTGACGCGGTAGCCTAAGTCAACGTTGATAGAAAAGTCCCCAGAGATGCTACCACCACCACCCAACATTTGATCGACGATAATGCCATCATCAAGCTTATCGATTAAGTCAAGCAGTGAGCCAGAACCAGGCTGAATCAGTAAGTTAAACATTCCTGGTGTAGGGTAACTTCCTAACCCAGGGCGAAAGCCGTTACCTGTACTACTGATATTCAGTTGACGTCCGGTGGTGCGATCGCAGTAGAACTGTTGCAAAATACCATTTTGAATAAAGACGACTCGTTGCGTAGGCGTACCTTCATCGTCAAACGGGCAACTATAAGGTCCTGCTTCAGGATCTTGGTATAAAGTTAAAACAGGAGAAATCACTGGTTTACCCAAGCGATCGCTCCACGGAGAAGCCTTTTCAAGAACACGCTTGCCATTCAATGCTGCTTGTAAGGTTCCCCAGAGCATATCCGCAGCTTTAGAAGTAAATAACACCGGAACCCTCCCTGTGGGAGATGCGACATTTTCTGCTGCCCACTCAAGGCGTTGGATAATTTGCTGAGCGATTTTTTCGGGGTGTAAACTACCGCGTTCGGTTTGTCCGTCAGAGACACTCAAAAAATCATCGCCGCGTATCCACTCGGCAGATAAGTAACAACCTAAAGTGGTATCAGTATAGTAGCAATCTAATCCTAAGGAGTTGACTAGTCGGGTTGTTTCAACATCACTATCCCACTCAGCACTCATTAACACTTCAGGGTAGACATCCCGAATCAGAGCGATCGCTTGTTTTCCCCACTCGATCAGTTGTTCGACACTGACTGCCTCACCCAAGTCAGGATAACGGGATTGCGAATGACTCTCAATTTCAATTATTTCGGGTTCATTGAGTTGACTCAGCGCTATAGCGCGTTCTACTAAGGCTTGAGGTTCTACAGATCCATAAGCGACTGCAAGTCCTGGACGTCCGTTACGCCACAATCGCAAGGCGGTTCCTTCGGCTTGAGTACTTTCTAGCTGTTTGAGGCGATTGGCTTCAAAAAAAATTGGTCGAGAAAGCGATCGCGATTGATACACTTCAGCTACCTCAGCCCCTGCTTGTGCGGAGAGATCGAGTAGTTGTTCTGCGAGTGTCGAGTGTGGCAAATTTTCAGAACCCATGAGCGATGCTGAGTGTGGAAGTGATGATAAAGCGCTAAGTACTTAGCAATAAGTGATTGCTGGTACTTTATATAGCTCTGCAACCAATTTACGGCAGATTGGGTTCTTGTAATAGCCAAAATCCTGCAAAAGCCTCTACCTCTGGGTTTGATTGAACTGCCAAAAAGTGCACTCCGTTAGCTTGTTGCTTAGCTGTCTCAAAGTTTTTCGCTTCTGCGATCGTTGCAGAATCTTTAAAGTTTGCCAAGATCCAGCTTTCAGTAACGCCAGTTTCTAAGATGAGTTGTGGTGTCTGTTGGCTGTCAAATCTAATATTGGCTAACTCTAAACCTGACATCCACCCCGCTAAAGGAACTGCACGAGGAGAAAAGACAATCAGTCCTGGAATTTGTGTCTCAGGTTGGACGCCAGTAATTGATAGTGGGAAAGCTTCACTAAATCCAATCTCCCACTCTGGCATTTCAGCAAACGCCGCAGCTTCTAGGGAGACAAATGCCCATTGTTGTCCGATTAAGGCATCGGGTAAACGTTGTGGTAGAGGTACTTCCATGCGTACCGAAGGATTTGTTGCTGCTTGATACCCAGGTTCTTGGGGATAAACTTCCTCCATGCGTTGTTGCAACCACTGATTTAGTGCCAGTGTCCGACGACTGAGTTGCGCGGGAATTCCCAAGTCTTCACAGGCTTTAGCGATCATGTTGTTCATCTGACGACGGAAGAAGCGAAACTTGACAGGAGTAGTGTTGGCGTCTTTGATGGCTTCTTCTAGTGCAGTGCGCAACCAAACTGAGTTAACTTGCGTACTCGGACAATACTTGGCAAAGCGAAACAGTGAATTAGGTTCTGCACGAATATCCGTAAGACTTTCGCATACTAAAACTTCCCAAACTTTTTTTTGGTTTTCATCCAAAATTGGACGCGAGTAAAAATCAATTTCCCAGATATTGCCCATGCTTTGCCGTAAGAATATGGCTTACTTGATTAGATCGTACAAGGTAATGCAGCGATCGCTACGTCGCATTTTCTTTCAAGCTACTACAGCAATCTCCTCAAGTAAAAGCTGAAACTGCTCTACTAAATCAGCAGTCATGCATAGTCATAAAATGTTGTCATTGTTGCACCTAGCCAAAATAATTGTTGTGAGACACAACCGTTTATTCAACCATAATGATGCATAGCTCACTGGGTGGCGATACCAAATGAATCAGGATAATGGGTACAGGTATCACAGCGGGTGCTGCTCTGGCGTTTTCAGTCAAGTGAGTTGTTTTGTGTGAACTATTTGAGGTAGTTGCTTTATCAAAAGCCTACTTTACGGCTTGGACGAGAGGACTCTTTGAAGATGAACGGGTGACAGTTCATGCCGAAGATGGACGTAACTGTTTAAGCGGCAGCCGCGATCGCTATAACTTGATTATCAGTGACTTATTTACGCCGTGGGAACGGGGTACGGGTAATCTCTACACGTTGGAGAATTATCAAATTGCCAAGGAACGCCTAGAGCCGGATGGTATCTTTGTGCAGTGGATTCCTCTTTATCAGGTGTCGCAGCAGGGGTTTGGCATCATTGCCCGCACAATGACAGAAGTTTTTCCTCAGGTAGTGATGTGGCGCGGTGATTTAGCAGCTAGTCGCTCTACAGTGGCACTGGTTGGACAAAAACAGGCACAGCCACTCGATCCCCAAGTTATTGCTCGGCATGGACGCTATCTGATGAACCAGTTAGAGGCGATCGCTACTCCTACCTCCGATGAGGCTTTAACAGCCCTTTTACTCCGATTGTATGTTGGCAACATTACCGCAAGTAGACTATTTGACAACTACCCGATTAACACTGACGATTACCCTCTAATTGAATATCTTGCACCGCGAACTCATCGACAGGTACAAACTGGCACAGCGCGTTTTCTAGTTGGCTCTAAGCGAGAATATCTGTACGATCAGATCCGTTCAGCTATTAATCCTGCAGCCGATCCCTACCTCATTAACCTCATTTCGCAGTGTATTTTGTGTAATGTCAATTACTGAATTGTGCTCAATATTTTTCTATTTCATTCAATCAAACTTGCATAAATGTTGATTGTTTTACTTGATATTTGTTTTTATTCTTTATATCAAATCAAATAGGAAATAACTATGTTAACTACAGCAGAAATTAGTAATAAAAAGTTTGAGATGAATCAATAGCCAATTTTCATAGTTTTGTAATTTACTGTTTATCATTATTTACAGCTTTCTTAATCACTAGTCTTATTAGCACTATTTAAGACAATATATCGTTCTGATAGGTGTTAAATAGTAGGACAAAAATAGCGCTCGCTCTTAAGCAAATATTTAGTTTTTATCAATTTACGTAGAAGTATAATCTAGAACACATCACTCCAGAACGAGATCAAAGTCATCAGTGTGTTGAGGCAATAAACCCGTGACGACTACAAGTGAAATTGGTTTACGTGGATTGAAAGTAGCAGGATTTATAGGAATTGTCGGAGCGATCGCACTTTCACAAACTGGCGTTCAAGCCCAGATTACCCCAGATACCACGCTTGGTAGTGAAAACTCGGTAGTGGCACCTAATCTTATTATTAATGGGACTTCGAGCGATCGCATTGATGGTGGTGCAATTCGCGGCGCTAACCTATTTCACAGTTTCCAAGAATTTAATATTGATGCAGGAAGAGGCGCTTACTTCAGTAATCCTGCGGGAATTGAAAACATTCTCAGTCGAGTTACAGGAAACAATCCTTCTAACATCCTGGGTACGCTTGGTGTTTTAGGTAATGCCAATCTATTCTTGATGAATCCCAGTGGTGTTATTTTTGGGGAAAATAGTAGTTTGAATGTTGCAGGCTCTTTTGTGGCGACAACGGCTAATGCAATTGGGTTTGGCGAACAAGGTTTCTTCAACGCATCAAATCCTAATGTACCTTCTTCACTTTTGACAGTGAGTCCTTCAGCATTTTTGTTTAATCAAATTAATGCTAATTCGATCGAAAATAGATCAAAAGCACCAGCAGGACAAGATGCAGCAGGTAATCCAGAATATTTTGGTCTAAGAGTTCCAGATGGTCAAAGTTTACTACTCGTTGGTGGAGACCTAACCGCAAATGGCGGTGGAATTGTGGCTTTTGGTGGGCGCGTTGATCTTGCAGCAGTAGCAGGAATAGGAACTGTAGGCTTAGAGCAAAATGGCGATAATTTTAGTTTGTCAGTTCCAGACGATCTACCAAGGGCTGATGTCGCTTTGACAAATGGTGCAGGGTTTATTGTTGCAGGTGGCGGTGGTGGTGATATTGCGATCGCAGCACAGAATATCAATATCTTGGAAGGAAGTAATCTTACTGCTGGGATATTAAGCAATTTAGGTTCAGACGACGCTCAAGCTGGAGACATTAGGCTCGACGCGAAGGAAACTGTCAACATAGCTGGTTCTGGAAGGAGCTTAATTGAGAATGATGTCAATCAGAACGCAATAGGGAATGGTGGCAACATTGATATCCAAGCTGGAGGATCAATTTTTTTGAAAGATGGGGCTGTACTTAGTACTAATACTTCTGGAAAAGGAAACGCAGGTACTATGAACCTTACAGCCAATAGTAGTGTTTTTATTGAAGGTATTGGTGATACTCGGTTTAATACTTTAGTTCTTAGTAGAGTAGAAAAAGGGGCAGTTGGCAATGCTGGAGCAATAAAAATTACAACAGGATCGCTTGTCATAAACAACAATGCTCAAATATCCTCTATTACTGAAGGTGAAGGCAACTCAGGAAACGTAGTTATTGAAGCACAAGACCTTGTGTCTCTAGACAATGCCACTATTTTCTCGGAAGTAAGTGATGGAGAAGTTGCTGGTAGTGAAGGTGGAATTGGAAATGGAGGTGATATTAAGATTACTAGTCGTAATCTTTCTTTAGTTAATGGTTCGCAACTACGATCTGATACTGAAAATCGAGGAAACGCAGGTAGTGTAACAATCATTGCTACTGATAAAGTAACTCTTTCTGGAAGAGGACCAGCAACAGGACCGTTTAGAGACCAGATTATATCTAGTGCTATTTCTAGCACAGTGGAGGAAAAGGCAATTGGTGAGGGAGGTGATATCACACTTAAGACGAACTCTTTGGTTATGAACGATGGTGCTTTCCTGGATACGAGAACAATTGGGGAAGGAAACGCAGGAAATATTTTTATCGAAATAGAAAATTTTGTATCTCATACTGCTCAACTACGTGCTAGAACTCAGGGACGGGGAAATGCAGGCAATATCAAGATTGTTGCTCGTGATAGCGTTTCCTTCAATGATTCTCCTGCTGGAGCATTTAGCTCAGTAGATGCTGGCTCTGTAGGAGATGGAGGAAATATTGAAATTTCTGCAAGAGCGTTTTCACTTACCAATGGTGCTGTATTGAGTACGAGTACCTCTAGTACTGGTAAGGCTGGTAACATTGTAGTCAACGCCACTGGGCAAGTTACATTAGATGGCGCTGGTAGCAGATTGCTAGCGACAACACAAGACTCACCTATTGTTAGGGAAGCTGGAAATAATAATGATGCAGGTCAGCTAACTAATACATCTCAAGATTTAACATTTGGGGCAACTGGACAACTCGTGTCTGGTATCGCTGGATTTCTTTCTAGTAATAACGATGTAGATCTCTACAAAATCTACTTGAATGGGAATCAAACCTTTTCAGCAACTACCGTTGGTAACACTAATGTCGATACTCGATTGTTTCTCTTTGATGCCAACGGCCGGGGTGTTTACTTCAACGATGATGCCAGTGACAACACATATCAATCAACCTTACCAGCAGGTCATCCATTAACTCCAGCCGCAGCAGGCGAATATTACTTAGCAATCACAAGCTGGGCAAACGATCCTTTAAGTAATAATGGCAAGGTTTTTGGCTCTGGTGATTTCACGGATATTCTAGGTGCAACAGGTTCTGGGGGCGCATTGCCATTAAGTGACTGGAGTAATGATGGAAGTAACCTTGGCGCTTACACTATTGGTCTTACAGATATTTCTGCTACACCAGCAACAATTCCTGGTGGAAATGGAGGTGACATCAAAATCACAACAGGGTCACTTTCAATTACAAATGGCGCTCAGATGCAAGCTAGTACTGCTGGACATGGTAATGCTGGAAACATTGATATCCAATCTAGGTTTTTAATTGTTCAAGATAGTGCTCGGATAGCTGTCAACAGTGAAGGCTCAGGAAATGCAGGCGGGCTGACACTTAAATCAGGGCAATTGCTTATCCAAAATGCAGCAGAAGTATCAGCGTCAACGACGAATAGTGGTCGGGGAGGTAATATTGATATTCAAGCTGGAGCAGTGAGATTAAGCGATCGCGCCCAAATTAATGCAAGTTCTCAAGGTCAGGGAAATGCAGGAAGCATCACTATCAATGCAGATGGTTTTATTGAGTCTACTAACAGCGACATTCTGACTTTTGCCGATCAAGCTTCCGGTGGTGCGATCGCTATTTCTGCTCAAGATATCCGCCTACACGGTGACAGTGACATTCAAACCAATGTTGCTAGTGGTACTGGTGGCGGTGGTAACATTACCCTAACTGCTAACTCAATCCTCGCATTCGATGACAGCGATATTCTCGCGTTTGCCCAAGATGGTCGCGGTGGTAATATTGCTTTAAATACCCCCGTATTTTTTGGTGAAAACTTTCAACCAGCTGCACTTAATAGTGACCCAAATACTCTAAATGAAAATAACCGCGTTGATATTAATGCCAGTGGTGCAGTCGCAGGTGTTGTTAATATCCCCGATGTTAGCTTCATCCAAAATAGCCTCACAGAATTGCCTGCAAACTTAACTAACACCGAAACTTTAGTAGCAAATAGTTGTGTAGCACGTAGTCGCAACCAAGTAGGTAGTTTCCTGATTACAGGTGCTGGTGGTTTGCCAAGTCGTCCAGGAGAGCAAGCTGCTTCTACATATTCTACTGGTAGTGTACGTTCGATACCTGATACAAGTTCTTCTCGTACATGGCAATTAGGCGATCCTATCGTCGAACCGCAAGGTGTGTACCGCTTGAGTAATGGGCAACTGATTTTGAGTCGTGAGTGTTCTTCGTAATTCGTAGCTTTTTATTAAAAAGTATAAGAATGAACATCTTTTGTAGAGCATTTTAGTGTATAAAAGACACTTAAAAATAATAAAAATTCAGCAAAATTACTGATAAAATTTAATAGATGAATATCAATATTCTTAGTACACTTCAAACTGAGAAAGGGATAGCGATCGCCCTCAGCATCATCCCTATTTTCATTAGCAAAAGTGTCCTAGCACAATCTCCACCACCAGGATTCACACTTCCGCCCGATACACCAGAAACAATTGAACGCACGATTCCTCAACCGCCACAACCACCGCAAACGCCACCAGAATTACCATCACCCGCACCGAGATTAGAAGTTCCTCCAACTCCATCACCGGAGACACCTCCTCCAATAGGCGATCGCTTTCTTGTTAAGCAAGTAGAAGTACTAGGAAGCACAGTTTTACAAGATGAAATTGCTGAACTAACTGAAGCTTTCACAAACCGTGAAGTCACTTTTGAAGATTTAATTCAACTCCGCACAGATATTACTCAGCTATATATCGATAATGGCTATGTCACCTCTGGTGCATTTTTACCTGTCAATCAAGATATTACTAATGGTATTGTCACAATCCAAGTTGTTGAAGGCGAACTCGAACGTATTGATATTAGTGGTTTACAAAGGTTGCGTTCAGAGTATGTGCGATCGCGTTTAGAAATTGCAACTAAACCACCCGTCAACCAACAACGCCTAGAACGTGCATTACAACTATTGCAAATTGATCCCTTAATTCGTCAAGTCAATGCAGAATTAACTGCAGGAAGTACCGCTGGACGCAATGTTTTACAAGTCAGTTTGCAAGAAGCCCCTCCCTTTACCGCTGGCTTGACAACAGATAATCGTCAGTCTCCTAGCATTGGTTCGTTCCAAGGAAGTGTGTTTGCAACACATAATAATTTATTAGGGTTTGGCGATCGCTTGAGTGCTGAGTATGGTATCACCGAAGGACTCGATATCTATGACATTAACTATGCAATTCCCGTAAATGCTAGCAATGGGACACTTGGTTTACGTTACGGTAATAGCGATAGCCGTATTATTGAAGATCCTTTTCGCGATTTCGATATCAAAAGCGATACCCGCACTTTGTCACTGTCATTTCGTCAACCAATATCACAATCCCCCAGCAACGAATTTGCATTATCTTTAGCGTTTGATCTGCGCCGCAGTCGTACTTTTTTACTTGATGAACCATTTTCCTTTAATGAAGGTCCTGACAATGGAGAATCACGAGTGAGTGTAGTACGCTTTGCTCAAGATTGGGTAGACCGTGGAACCACACGAGTTTTAGCGGCGCGATCGCAATTTAGTTTTGGTATTGATGCGTTTGATGCCACAATTAACAATACTGGCACTGATGGTAGATTCTTTAGCTGGTTAGGTCAATTTCAATGGGTACAACAACTCTCACCCAGAATTCTTTTACTATCTCGACTTGATGCACAGCTGACACCAGATTCTTTATTGTCGCTAGAAAGATTCGGTCTTGGTGGAGTAGATACTATACGCGGTTATCGTCAAAACGAAATTGTTGCAGATAATGCCATTTTAGGTTCAGTAGAAGTTCGCGTTCCGTTGACATCTGATCCGAACATACTGCAAATCGCACCTTTTATTGAAATTGGTACAGCTTGGAATAATCGCTTTCCCAATCCTGATCCGGCGACGCTTGCTGGTTTGGGGTTAGGTTTGCGCTGGTTAGTTAGCCCGAATCTAGCATTACGTCTCGACTATGGAATTCCCTTAATCCCCGTTGCTAACCGAGGTGACTCACTACAAGATCAAGGTTTTTATTTTTCACTACGCTATCAACCATTTTGAAGGAGACAGTGTTATGTGATGTACTAAATGTAGATTTCGGCAATCAAATTTACATAAAAAGCGAGTGAATTAATTTATCTGGAATTCTAATCTATAAATCAAAGGAAAGTTGAGCCAGCATTACTGAGTGTTTCTCACTTAAAGTTTACTTTCTTATTGAATTCCAGGTAAGAGTATGAAATTAAGCAGCACAAGTTTAGCTACACGAGTTAATTCAGTTGTCCGTTTAATTCCTAAACTTGTTTTTGCTAGTACTACTATCATAAGTTTAGCTGTTTTTGATACTAATCCAGCAGTAGCACAAACTAATGAAATTATTTATTCTGGTGTTGCTACTACAACAATTCAGTATCCTGATGTTTATGGCACGTCTTTTCATCAACAAACCATCCAAACCCCTGTACAATGTGTCGTTAGTGCTCAACAAAGTGATGGAAGTTCTACTGAAAGCAATCCATTTAATCTTCAAATTGGGTTTGTAGATCCAAGTGTCGGAACTTCAGTAGGTGCAATTTCTATGTGGTCAGCTGCAGTGGCTACTACAAGTACAGGATCACTTCTAGTACAATACTGGAACTATCAACTAAATGGCAATCAATTTTCAGGACAACTAGTCAATAATGCAACTTCGCTAGCCACAGCTTTTAACTTAGTGAATTTTCCCTTAATAATTCCTCCTAATTTAAATCTTGGAGGATATCCATATGCTATGGCTAATGGTACGCAAATTATTGGGGTTTTTAGTCAAGATATCAATAGACTTAATGTTCAAATTTCTGGGCAAACAGTAGACTTAGCTCGTTCTTTTGTATCTGAAATTGTTTGTACAAGATAAGGCAAAACTTAATAATTAGTAAAAACCAATTTAGTTAACAAGTATTTTTTCATAAACTCAAGTGAAACATAAATTCTCTTTTTGTATGGGTTTTAAACACAACTTCTAAATTTGGACTGCCACAAAACTGTATTTTTTACAACATAAATATTAAATATTAGTTTTAATAGTAACACTAAATTTAATTAAGCAGTAGTTTTACAAATCCTGAAATTTGATTCTACATAAATATGTAATGCATTATATATATATTCCAGTTTATTGTTTTAGTTAAGGACACAGATAAGTGACCTAGAAGTTACAGATTTTTAAAAAGATTACTTCAATTGATGAGAGAAGATTATGCTACAAAACACATTGCGTAAAGTTTTAATTGCAACTAGCTTATTGCTACCAGCAACACTTACGTTGAATGTTTCAAAAGCTTTGGCAGATCAACGGGACTTTATAGTTCACAACAAGACAAGTTATGCGATCGTGAATTTATATGTTTCTGACTCACATAGTGATAGTTGAGAAAAAGATTTAGTTCCGTCTGGTTATATTTTACCTAGTGGAAACTCTGACTTAATATACTTTGAGGGGCGTGGAAATTCATGTATCTATGACATTAAAGCTGTGTTCAGTGATGGTGATACTGCAGAAAAGTACCGAGTTAACCTTTGCAAAATTTCTGACTTTACATTCTTCAATAACCATTAAAGTTTAATTTGAACTCCAGTACTAATGATTAAACTTCTTGCAGAAGTAGGTTAAAGGAGAAAAGTAAAAGGTTAAAAGTTAATCTAACAGTTGGTTTCATACGCAATTATCAGTACTTTTGCAAGAGCATTATTGAGTAATCACCATTGTTTTCATTATTAAAAAATAGGGAAATTAATATGAACTATGCAAGTTTTTGGTATAGAGTTACTGCTAGATTTATTGATAGCATTATTGATCGTTTACTCTATTACATCTAAGAGGATGTTTTAAAAGTCAAAGCGAGTTGAAAATCATGCAAGTCGTCGAACCATGATACGTATCATGGCAAGATAAATAAAAGTTTCCGAGGTTTGTGGTAGTCGTTCATAATCTTTAGTGAAACGCCGACACCAATTAAGCCATCCAAAAGTGCGTTCTACAACCCAACGTTTGGGTAAGATGACGAAACCTTTCCTCTCCAAAGGTCGAAGTACAATTTCCACAATCCACCGAAACATATCCATTACCCATCGGAGAAACTCTTGCCCTCGGTATCCACCGTCCATCCAAATGGTGTGCAAGCGGTTTACCTGATTACCTGTATCATGAACTCTTTTGAGGACTTCTTTGGCTCCAGTACGCTCTGGAACACTCGCAGCCCTTACCAGCACTCGTAAAACTAACCCTAACAAATCCACGCTCAGATGTCGTTTGCGACCATGTATCTTTTTACCCGCGTCATAACCCACTTGTATTGAAATCATGGTTGCTGTTTCCACCGATTGGCTATCGACTACAATTTCAGATGGGCTAGCTTCACGTCCCGCTGCTACCCTCGTCCACTGGTAGAGTTTATCGTGTATTTTTAACCATGTACCATCTTTGCTCCACCTCCAAACATAACCATAGACTGTTGACCAAGCGGGAAAATCTCCAGGTAATGCTCGCCAAGTACATCCTTCACACAACACGTAGAGAATCGCATTGACTACGGTATATATAGCTAATTTGCGAGGACGACCGCCTGGTTTCGCTTTTGGAAAAAGCTCTGCAATTAATTCCCACTGTTCCCACGTTAGATTGCTACGGTATGCTTTAGTCATTCGCTCACAAGGTGCTGGTTTCTACAAATCTCAGCATAAGCTTTGTGAGCTTTCTTACAATAGTTCCCTACTTTTAAAACATCCTCTAAAGTGATGAGTACAATGGGGCAAGAACATCCTTGGACAGTTATGCGAGCATCTGAGCTGTTTAAGTGGGTAGAAACTGGCGCATATAACCGAGTATTGCAAAAACGAGACTGGCGGCAGCAGAAGCTTCGAGAAATTCCTATTTATTAAATTGCAGCAGCTGAAAGAACTTCTGTTAAACACTACAAAATAATATTAGTTTGATTCAAATGATTGCCTATCACGATCGCGACGGACATTTATGTCGTCCCTATCCTCAATATGTTCCAAATTGGGAAACTCTTACTCCATACCAAAGAGGAAATCCACTCTATATTAAAGCTCCAGATCAACAGCAAATCTTACCAGGAATCAAGCAACTACTTAGTACCTACAAATACAATTTTGTCGTCAGCAATCAACGTTGGCATTCTGGAGAGAAAACGATAGAAGATGTTGTGATGGAAGCCAGATGGCTAATGTATCAGTTACCTTTAAATGGCTTTGGCTTCTGTTACGACTCAGGAGAAACAGCTTGGTTGTTGGAGAGTCCTGATAGCCCGCCTATTTTACTGTCATTGCTTTACCCTCACCTAATTGGTACATTTCGCAAACCACAAGCAGGGATGATTAAAGCGCTACAACTGCACTATAACATTCTTCCCGAAACACCTCAAATTTTGATTGGCGATCGCTTAACAGATCAAGCATGTGCGATCGCAGCATCAATTGATTTTCAATGGTCAGATGTCGCTCGTGGCTATCCCGATCCAGCAACTCGAAACTAATTTAGCTCTTGTTACAATAAGTTTGCACAGGCTAATCGAGTCATCTGTTAGTATTGTTATTCATGGTTTGCAAAAGACTAAAAAATATTTTTGTATGAATTAGCTTTAAAAATCCAACTCATCTTGCTGATTTTTATTTTCAGATTGCTTTGCTGTTAATCGCCAACTATTTGTTGTTTCTACCTGAAGTGAAAGTTCTGAAATGACATCTCCTAATTCTTTTTGTAACTTTTGAGTTAAAGTAATTGGAAAATTAAACTCTAATCCATGCTCTTGAATGAGTGCGGCTAATTGAACAAACTCTGCTTTTATTGTTTTGCGTTGCGACTGTGAAAGTTTTAAATTATCAGTTTCTAAAACTTCCTGGGTTTGCATGGCTGATTTTAAACGTGTTTCAATATGCTCAAATTCAGAGGTCAGTAGTTGTAGTTGTTGTTTTAATTCTAGATATCTTGTCGTCAAATAGCTTAAATCTTCTGTTGCAGGATTAGGATTACTAAGAAGTTGCAATTGCAATAGTTGTTGATGTACCATTGCTAGATAAACTGGATCCATCTTTGCATAGTGTAGTTGAATGTCACTTAAAGGTCGCTGTCCCCAGTCACTTGTTTGCTCAGTTTTATCCACTGCTATGTGACACAAAGCTTCAGTTAAAGTTTTCAAAGATAGGTTAGGCAATGGCAAAAGATAATATGGAATTTTTTTCGCCATTTCTAAAGTACAAGTAATATTTTTTGCCTTGCTTTTCCCAAGAAACTTTAAGTCATAACTAGCTTGATGAAAGACTTTTTCAATTGCTGGATTAAACATAATTGTACAAACGAAATCCTCTACAATCTCAGGCTGATTCAGAACATCTAAAATAACTACTGTTTGTCCTGTAATGTCCCTCGAATTATCTGAAAACTGAATCAATGATATACGAGGATTACGAGTATTAAAATCTGCTATTTCTGTATCGACCCATAGTGTTTTTGCTTGAGCATATTGGAAAATTAAAGCACGAATTTCATTAATGTTTCTTAAATAAAGCATTAGAGATTTATACAGAACTAATTGCTACTTTGAGTAAATTTAGCATTACCTGCGTGAGCATGAACACTAGGACTAAGACTGATCAAATCTTCAATGTTGCGTAGCATTGTGTCACAAATAGTATTGAGAGGTAAATCATTACGGTCATAACCAAAAGGGTTTTCTATTTCAATACCAATTTCTTCAACGCCGAAGACAATAAAACTTACTAAAGCAACAAAAGCTCCAGTCCACCAACCTAGATTTCCAACAAGATTAAAAGGTAATAATGAGCAATAAATTAATAATAACTGTTTTAGATGAATTGCATAAGCAAGTGGAATAGGTGTTTTTAAGATGCGTTCGCAGGCTCCTAGTACATCTACCATGCTATTGAGTAAATTTTGCAGTGCAACTAACTGATAAGCATCGATGCAACCATGGGTATACTGACTTTGTAAATAATCTCCAATCCAAAAAGCTATTTCTAGTGGAGGATTATTCATTGTTTTTAATTTATGAAATTGGGCTGGCGATATTAAATTTGCTAATTCTTGGTTAATAGGCTTTGCTCTCAAATGTAGTTTAGTTGCTATAGCAAAAGCAACTAAAAGCCTTAAAGTCATAATCTTGCTTTCTCTATCTTCTGGGTTAACTTCGATAACTGCTACCCAAATTTGTCGTGCTAAGTTCCGTACATTATTAACCAAAGTCCCCCAAGCTTTACGTCCTTCCCAAAAGCGTTCATAAGCTGTATTGGTTCTAAAAACAAGCAGTAAACCAATAACAACGCTAGGAACAAGATTACCAAAAACAGGTTGGGATACAGGAAATTTTAAATGATATAATAGCGAAATAAAGAAGCCAAATAAGCCACATATTAATACTCGGTGAAAAATTGCTGGAATGACTGAACCACGAAGCCGAAAAACTAATTTAAACCAGTGGATTTTTTCGCTGTGCATCAATTATACTCCGTTTAAATCTATATAATGGCAGACTCATTAATAAATAACTTTCTTTGTTTTTGATAACTTCAAGAATAATAACCTAAGAAATAAGCCTAGATTTACATAGAGGGATATATCATGAATACCCGTTGGGAATTTTGGATTGATCGCGGAGGTACATTTACCGATATTGTGGCGAAAAGTCCTGCTGGGAAATTAGTCATTCACAAACTATTATCAGAAAATCCCGATCGCTATACTGATGCTCCCATACAAGGTATTCGAGAAGTCTTAGGTATTGCCTCTGATACACCCATACCAGCAGATCAAATCGCTACAGTGAAAATGGGAACAACAGTCGCGACAAATGCATTGCTCGAACGTAAAGGCGATCGCACAGTGTTAGTCATGACAAAAGGCTTTGGCGACGCACTCCGCATTGGCTATCAAAATCGCCCTGATATTTTTGCTCGGCAAATTGTGCTGCCAGAAATGCTGTATGAGCAAGTGATTGAGGTAGAAGAACGCTACACCGCTCAAGGCGAAGAACTGATTAAGTTAAATATCGATTCTATTAGCAGTAAATTACAAGCTGCTTATCAAGATGGTATCCGCTCATGTGCCATTGTTTTAATGCACGGTTATCGCTATCCGACGCATGAGAAGGAGATCGCCACTCTAGCGAGGACCATCGGCTACACTCAAGTATCAGTATCGCATGAAGTTAGCCCGTTGATGAAATTAATTAGTCGAGGCGATACAACAGTTGTTGATGCCTATCTGTCTCCCATCCTCCGCAGATATGTAGACCAAGTATCAAATCAACTATCACTAAGCAATACGACAACCAACC
>NZ_JADEWN010000006.1 GCF_015207655.1 Gloeocapsopsis crepidinum LEGE 06123
GGTTTTCTAGGGCTTCTACAGCGTCGCCGACAGTGTGACAGGGTTGTTGTGTTTTTGTTGAGAGTAACTCGATTTCGGTTGCAGAGAGCTTTTGGCTAAGATCTGTGGTGAGAGGATCGAAATCTAGTCCCCAAGTTTGGGCGATTGCGCGAGTGAGTCCTATGCGATCGCTACTTGGCATGCGGGCGATCGCAACAATCAAATCGCACAGTTGTCTTCCTTGCGGACACTGACCAAAAACGTGTAAACCATCGCGAATTTGGGATTCTTTCAGTTCACAGAGATAGCCATCAATGTTGCTAATGCTTAATTGTTCATCACTCCCGACACCAAGATCGAGGTAGAGATTTTCTTGCAGAACTAAATTGAGAATGCGATCGCGAATTAGTGTTAACCGCGCCGGATCTAAACTCTGCGCCTCATAATACTCATCTACCAATCCCTCTAACTGCTGCAAAGGTCCATACAATTCTGCACGAGTCAACGGCGGTGTCAGATGGTCTAAAATCACAGCTTGAGCGCGACGCTTAGCTTGCGAGCCTTCACCAGGATCGTTCACAATAAACGGGTACAAATGTGGTAAAGCACCGAATGCTACCTCAGGATAACAACTCTCCGACAAAGCCACACTCTTTCCTGGTAGCCACTCCAAATTGCCATGCTTCCCTACATGAACCACCGCATCAGCACCGAAACATTCTCGTACCCAATAATAAAACGCCAAATAAGCATGAGTAGGCTCCAAATCAGGAGCATGATAATTCAAAGTTGGGTCAACATCATAACCCCGCCCTGGCTGAATTCCCACAAACACATTACCCAAACTAATCCCAGGAACCGCGATCGCTTCCTCTGTTCCTCTGTGATTCGTTTCCCCCCACCGCCCAGCAATCCCCTGTTGCACCTCCAACGGCAAACTTGCAAAATACTCGCCATACTCCTGCCAACTCACGCTTTGCAACACCGAACGCAATTCCCTACCCTCAGGATCATTCGTCACCCCACTCGTCAAGCGCTGCATCAACTCTTCCCCACTCTGCGGCGGATTTTTCACCTGATACCCAGCATCTTGCAAAGCCTGCAAAATCTCAACACAACTTGCCGGAGTATCCAACCCCACGCCATTCGCTAGACGCCCATCGCGATTCGGATAATTCGCCAAAATCAGCGCAATTCGTCGTTCGTGTGGTGGAGACAACCGCAACCGCACCCAACTCGCGGCTAAATCTGCAACAAAAGCAATGCGATCGCACCGTGGTTCATAAACAACAACATCCGTTTCTAAATCAGAATTCCACGTTTGCACAGCTTTAAACGAAACTGCACGGGTAATAATCCGCCCATCCACCTCTGGTAGTGCAACATTCATTGCCATATCGCGCGGTGAAAGCCCTTGAAATTGGGCTTCCCAAACATCGACAGAACCACTACTCAAAATTGCCTGCAACACAGGAACATCTAGTTTTTCCCAAAAATCTAATTGCAGCGTTGCTTCTAATCGCGCTAGTGAAAAACTCGTTGTATTTAGCAATAGTTGAATTTGCGGTTCTTCTTTTGGTTGGAAATAAGAAATAAGCTCATCTTGCACCAAAAGGCGATCGCGCAAAGAAGACACAAAAATCGGTATAGGTTCTAAATTTCTTTCCCACAATGCTTGACAAAAAGCATCTATTACATTCAAATTACCCGCTAAATAATGCGCGCGATAAAATAAAATCCCTACTCTAGGCTTTTCCTCTGATCCCCAAGCCCTGATACCCGATCCCTCATAGAAACCCACACGCGGTATAACTTGAGGCTGCAGCGGATAATAGCTAGTTTCCAAACACGCATCGCAGACAAATTGCAAGCCATTGACAATGTTTTCTACACCGCCTTCACTAAAGTAGCGCCAGATTTGGTTAACAGCGGTTAAAGAAACTGTAGAATGTTCAATTAGATTAGGATCGAGAACATCGTCTCCAGGAATGACAATCAGCGATGCACCTGTACGCTGTACGGTTTCCTGTACCACTTCTAAGCCGTAAGCCCAGTAAGATTGTCCTCCAAGTAGCCGTAAAATAATAATTTGAGCTTTTTCTAATACTTCCTCTGCGTAGGTATCAATTGTCAGTTGTTGCTGCAGCTGTAATAAATTAGCAACCCGCAGTGCAGGAAACCCCACTGGTAGTTTCGAGATCGCGGCTGCTATGGTTTGAATATCAGTATCAGCAGCAGTTAGAAACACGATTGGTGCTGGAGTCTGCTCTAAAAAAATTACGCCTTCTGATTGAGGATTCCAACCTCCTGGTGTGGCATTAATACGATGCATAACGTTGTCTTATAAAATGCATAATGTAGTTTTATATCAGAGGTCAGAGGTCAGGATTAAAAGCTATTTGGAGAATGATTTTGAACCTTGATAATGTCTTAACCCTATTGACCATTGCTAGATAACTTGCAACAGGAAGAAAAGCTGCCGTGGAGAGCAATTTAGCCAAGATTTAATTAAACCTTAGAGTATGTTCCATCCTGAAGATTTGAGCTTTCATGGCACTTTGCCTTTGGCAATTTTTGAGCAACTCAGGCAGTTGTTGCATCAGATGGCTCAAGTCGCAGAAACAGAAGCTGTGGTGCTGACACAAGACATTCTCTTATCAATTCCTGTTTCTCAGAAGAAGCAGCAATTTATCGTCATCATATCTCAGGGATTTAGTGCGCTGCTTTTGGGATCTCAAGAGGAACCTGAAAAACCAAACCTTCACAATTCAGTCAAGATGAAAGACTTTAACGATGCTGGAGATTCATCACTACCTAGCGAATTTTTACTATCTGCTCAGCAAGAGTCTTCAATTGATGCCACTTTAACATTTGATCAAGATGAGATCGCTCGTTTCTTGCAAAAACTGGGCAGTACTCTTCAGCACGATTCCCAAGCTTACCAAACTCTGGCTCAGTACTGTCAAAGCTTGCAACCAAATGATGCTAAGTTGCAAAGTTACTTTTCGCTCTTACTATTATCTATCTTTACTGAAGAGAAGGCGATCGCACCGCAAACTGAATATCCTTACGTATCTGTCTGTCAACCTGTAGAAAATGCTCTCAAAGAGCAGATTTCTCACGAACGGTTGTTAAACCAACTCACAAATCAAATTCGTCAAAGTTTAGATTTATCAGTCATTCTTTCTACAGCAGTTAATCATGTCCGTGATTTTCTGCAATTAGATCGCTTAATAATTTATCAGTTTGAACGAGATAGCGCTCGCGACTCGGATAGCCATCAGGAAGGAACTGCTTCATCACAGGTGCTGCACCATAGCAATACCTGGCAACATTCTGGGTGTGTGGTGTATGAAGCCCGTGCAGCAGAATCAATCCCCTCTATGTTGAACTACCGCGAAGCAGGTTGTTTTATACCAAGTTCGCAATGTTGGGATAAGTATCGTAAAGGCTTTACCCTTGCCGTAGACAATATAGAAAAGACATACATTTTGTCACAGTGTCTTTTAGAGTTTTTGCGCGAGAGCCAAGTAAGGGCAAAGCTAGCAGCACCAATAGTCTTTCAAGAGAAGCTGTGGGGTTTACTCATCGCGCATCAATGTAGCGATCGCAACTGGCGCAACAGTGAAAAAAATTTATTACAACGAATTGCCGAACAACTGGCGATCGCTATTCACCAAGCCGAGTTAATGCAATCTTTAACACGAGAAAAGCAATTACTCGAACAACGAGTCTCAGAACGTACCCAAGCCCTCCAAGATGCTTTAATCGCTGCGCAGGCTGCAAATCGTGCGAAAAGCGAATTTCTGGCGACGATGAGTCACGAATTGCGATCGCCACTGACAAGTATTATCGGATTATCCGCGACACTATTACGCTGGCCATTGGGTAAATTAACCGAGCGTCAGAGTCAATATTTACAAACTATCCACAATAGCGGCGAACATTTACTAGTTCTGATCAATGATATTTTGACATTATCAGAGGTCGAAGCAGGCAAAGCAATTTTAGACAGAAGCGAGTTTTCCTTGAGATCAATTGCTGAAACTAGCTTGCAATCTTTCATTAGTGTTGCAGCACAGCAAGCTGTTGACCTTAATTTAGATTTGAGAATTGATGCGTCATGCGATCGCATCACCGCAGATCTTAAGCGCGTGCAACAAATTCTGTGGAATCTTTTAAGTAATGCGGTAAAATTTACTCCAGCTGGAGGACAAGTCACATTACGGGCTTGGCTAGAGCAAAACACGGCAGTCTTTCAGGTTGAAGACACAGGCATTGGTATTCCAGAAGAACAGTTATCGCTACTATTTGAGAAATTTCAGCAGCTAGATACACCCTACTGTCGCCAATATGAAGGAACAGGGCTTGGTTTAGCCCTTACCAAACACTTAGTAGAACTGCATCAAGGGCGCATTGAAGTCGAATCGGTTGTAGGTAATGGTTCAGTTTTCACAGTTTGGTTGCCAGTGAGTGGCTAGCTGCTAGTGGCTAGATGTTAGATTTTTTAGAAGTATAATATGATACATGAGTTTAACAGTGTAGTTGCAAAGCTTAAGCAAGGTTTAATTGTTTCGTGTCAAGCTCCGGTTGACTCACCGTTGCATGAGCCGATGGTAATTGCGGCGATCGCTCAGGCGGCTACGAATCAAGGAGCCGTAGGTGTCAGAATTGATACACCTGAACACATTAGTGCAGTAAGACAGCGCTGTACAGTACCTATTATTGGGCTATGGAAACAACAAATACCAGGCTACGACGTGTATATTACGCCGCAGTTCCACCATGCAGTAGCGATCGCCCAAGCTGGAGCAGATATTATTGCCATTGACGCCACGCAACGCCAACGCCCAGAGGGAGAAACTCTGACTTCCTTAATTGAACAAATTCATCAAGAACTTGGCAAACCTGTGATGGCAGATGTCGATACGATGGAAGCGGCGATCGCTTCTGTCACTGCGGGTGCAGATCTTGTGGGAACGACTCTCTACGGCTACACAAGTGAAACTACACATTTATCTCCTCCTGGCTTTGAACTCCTGACACAAATGGTAGAAAAACTCGCAGTTCCAGCAATTTGTGAAGGCGGTATTTCTTCTCCCCGAATGGCACGTCAAGCACTCGATTTAGGAGCCTACGCTGTAGTTGTCGGTACAGCCATTACTGGAATCGATTCTTTAGTGAAGGCATATCGATCCGCGATCAGCTAGTGATTAGTTATGAGTTTTGAGTTATGAGTTTTGAATCTTAAAGATTTTTGGAAAGCGCTCATAGTTGGGAGGCAATTATTTTGAGTTTTGAATTTTGGGTTAGAAGAATTTTCTTAACTCAACACTAAATTCATGCTTGTCGTTTCAAAATCACCATATTTTCTCCGACAACTGGGCTACGTGCGAGTAAACTTCCTTGGGGATCGACAACTTCTAAGTAAATAAAATCGAGTTCCTTGGCTCGCTGAAACATTTGTGCGGTTAATTTGTCTTGTTGTGATGGCTCTAGATTGTACCAATCAGTCTTTAATTTCACAGTGAGACTATTAGCCGGAAAATTAACTTGAAGCGATTGAATCATACCATCACCATAGCGATCGCTAACTTCTGCAACTTGCTTTTCAATTGCTGCAATCAAACTCTGTTCAGGTGTGGGTTCGATAACAGGTAGCATAGGTTCGATAATTGGCTCAGAAGGTGCTGTTTCTGAGGGGACAGGTGAAGGAATTTCTGCAACTGCTTGCGGTGGTTCTGGTGCAACTAATTCTGATGGCGCAGGTATTAGCAGAGGTTCTTCTTGTGGTGGTTCTGTAACTGGTTGTGGCGCTTCTGCAACTGCTTGCGGTGGTATGGTTGGCTCAGGTTCTTCTTGTGGTGGTTCTGGTTCCTCTTGAATAAGTACTGGTGGTACCTCCGCGACTTCTGGCGGTGGTGACTTCGGTGCTAAGAAAAAGACTGTTGTTCCTACTACAATGACAACAATTCCAGCAATAATACCCGTCAGTGCTGTATCTGATAGTGAAGCATTTCCAGGTAAGAAATTACGAATTCCAGCTAAAAATTTACTCCATCCGCGTTGCAGTTGCTTCCAGAATGGCGTAGTGGGTACTGTTGGTTCAGTTTCAAGCTTTGTTACTAATTTTTCTAAGACATTAATTGTCCCACGCAGCACTCTCACACTCTGCTTTTTCACGAACCCTAGATTGGAAGTGACTTGTTCTTGTGGTTGAGACGATGGCGGTTGTGGATTGGGTGTTTGTGACATCACTCGCTACTAAGGCAGTAGATTACACATCAATTAAGTTTCATTCTGACGTTGCTGCCTACTCAGCCTTAATCTATCATTGTGAGGTTTGATTCCCCAAAGGTGTGATTATGCCTCTCAAACGTCGTCAGTTTGTATTTTTCAGTGGTGTTGGTGGTTTCGGTTTGGCTTTGCTAGGTAAAATGCAGAGTCACAGCAGCGAATACACTTCGTGTAGGCTTCGCCAACGCACTTCTGATTTCAACTTAGTGTCTCAAGCTCAACCACTCACATCCGAACCAATTTTACGATTTGTTTCATTAGCCGACACAGGAACTGGTGCCAAAGGGCAATATGCTGTTGCGCAAGCAATGACACAACATCACAAACAAAATGCTTTTGACTTAGCCATTTTAGCTGGAGACAATATTTATAACGATGGAGAAATTGAGAAAATAGGTGCAGTTTTTGAACGTCCTTATGAACCCTTGTTACAACAAGGCGTTAAGTTTCGTGCTTGTCTAGGAAATCACGATATTCGTACTGCCAATGGCGATCCTCAAGTCAAATATCCAGGATTTAATATGCAAGGACGCTACTACACTTTCCGGCATGATGCAGTGCAATTCTTTGCTTTAGACACCAATAAAAATGCTGATTGGAAATTGCAATTACCTTGGCTAGAAACTGAACTGAGCCGCAGTGATGCAGCTTGGAAAGTTGTTTTTGGACACGATCCAATTTATTCTTCTGGTCATTACGGCACAAATCAAGAATTCATCAAAAACTTAACTCCACTATTTCAAAAATACAATGTGCAGTTATATATCAATGGACACGATCACAATTACGAACGTACTCGTGCAATCAATGGTACAATGTATTTAACTTGTGGAGCAGGTGCTGGAGTGCGCCCAGTAGGACGTTCAGAATGGACAAAACATTCTGCTGAAAAATTAAGTTTTGCTGCTTATGAAGTGTATCGCGATCGCATCGAAATTTCTGCTATCGATACCAAGCATCAGGTTTTTGATAAAGGTATAGTTCAATTGTAAGCACAGAAGCATTTTTATTAGATATTTTGGGAACTATAAAGGGTATGAGAATGATAATTAGTTGAGAGTAAAGTGTCCCAAGGAGCCAAAGCAAATACATCCGGTAATGTTTTAGAAAAAACTGTTGAAGGAACTTTACTAGATCGCGGATATATTCCTACTTGCTATCCAGAACCAACTATTATATTAATTGATGGTGGAGGCATGAAGCCTGGAGCTATTTCTTAGTTAAAAGCACAAACAAGTTGTTGGTTTGAATCAAAATCTACTTGCAGTTCATACTTTAGTCATACTTTAGCAAGCTTTGTTGCATGGGCTAATAAAAATATCTGTTAGATAGTAATTAATACTTCTGAAATTTTACCCCGCTTGTTAGCATTTGAGTTAATTGCTCTAGCAGCCTTGATTTCATATATTTTGAAATCTTTGTAGAGTTCTCTTATAAAAGGACAATCCGAGTTAGATTGCATCACTTTTACTCCTCTTTGAGCTAACTCTACACATACATCTTTCAATTTAATCTGATCGTCTTTATTAAAAGGATCGCGACTGTAAGCAGTAAAGTTGCTAGTATCACTTAGAGGATAATAAGGAGGATCGAAGTACACAAAATCTGTATGATTTTTAGCATAGTTCAAAACTGCTTCAAACGGTTTTACTTCTACTTGAGCAACTTGTAGTGCTTTCGCTACAACACGCAGTAATTCTGAATTACAAATCTGCGGATTTTTATACTTCCCTATTGGCACATTAAATTCACCTTTAGAATTTTCACGGTATAAACCATTGAAGCAAGTTTTATTTAAATAAATTAACCGCGCGGCTCGCTCTACAGAATTGTCTGTATTATAAGAGCGCATATAGTAGTAATATTCCTTATTATGTTTTTTTTGATATTGTTCTAATAAAGAAATAACGGCTTCAACATCGTGTTTTATGCATAAGTATGTATTAATTAACTCAGGATTAATGTCTGAGAGGTCTGCATAACTAAGTGAATAATTATTATATAAGTAGAAAAATACTGCTCCACCACCTAAAAAAGGCTCATAGTAATTATTAATTTTCTGTGGAAATAAAGAAGTATATTGCTGAATTAACTTACTTTTTCCACCTGCCCATTTCAGAAAGGGTTTTGGATAGCTAGATTCTTGATTCAACATTAATAAAAACGCATTTTAAATATTAAAGACAAAATTAAATTTGAGAAATATTTTAATAAGTTCATATTATAATGCCGGTAATAGAACAATCACAGGTATTTTTCTTTTTCCATTCTCTGTGTCGGGAGTGGGTCGTTAAAAGAAGTCTTCATAATTAAATCTGATTGTCATATAATATTAATCAAATAAGAAACCTATCAAAATTTACCTCAATAACACAAGATGTTTGATGGATTTTGGCAAAACATCTCGCGCTACCCTCGTTATTTTATTACTATTATCCTGGGTATCTTTTTAAACGCATTTGCACCACTAGCGCCACTATTCAAGCGTCCAGTCACAGCGATCGCACTTATTGGTGTATTGATTGGGACGATTGTTTTTGTCACATTTACGCTGCGTGCCATGCTAGGGATAGATCCGATTTAAGCGAGAGCGAGAAAGAATAGGTTAAAGACAACATATAGTGAGGAAGTAGAACAGAAATGGCTACTAGTCGTCGCGTTTCTCGCGTTGCCGAATTAATCAAACGCGAAGTTAGCCAAATGCTAATCCACGATATCAAAGACGATCGCGTGGGTGCAGGAATGGTTAGCGTAACTGATGTTGATGTTTCGGGCGATTTACAACACGCCAAAATTTTTGTCAGTATCTATGGTACTGATGAAGCACGAGCAGAAACAATGGCTGGCTTAAAGTCTGCAACTGGATACGTCCGCAGTGAATTAGGACAAAGAGTCCGCTTGCGGCGAACGCCAGAAATTGTCTTCCAAGAAGATCGTTCAATTGAGCGCGGTAATAGAGTTTTATCGCTGATTAACCAACTTAATCAAAATCGTCAAATTGATGATGCAGTAGCAACACAAGAGGATTTCGATCAGTTTGATAGTGAATTCGATACTAAATCCGAGGATACTTAAGCGACAGGCAAGACGCCTGTGCCACTACAGGACATACTTTATTCAACATTTACCGTAATGCGATCGCTTCCTGATATCAATAGCCTTTCGTTAGCCGAACAAGTCGCCCAAATGATTGTCGTTCGCGCCTCTGGCTATTTATTCGATCATCAAATTCAGTACCCACAGTGGGAACCCCCTGCAGCTAAGTTGCAGTATTGGCTAGAAATTGGTGTTGGTGGTGTCATTTTGTTGGGAGGTAGTGCGGGAGAAATGACGCTGCGATCGCAACAACTCCAAAATTGGGCAAAATTTCCTTTACTCATTGCCGCAGATATTGAAGAAGGCGTCGGACAACGTTTTTCGGGTGCTACAGAGTTTCCTCCACCAATGGCACTGAGTGCGATCGCACAGCGAGATCTCAATGCTGCCATACAATACGCATCGCAAATGGGGGCTGTGACTGCGCAAGAAGCGTTAGCAATTGGCATCAACTGGGTATTAGCACCAGTAGTAGACGTCAATAACAATCCAGCCAACCCTGTAATTAACGTTCGCGCCTTTGGAGAAACGCCAGAAATTGTTAGTCAATTAACAACAGCTTTTATTCAAGGCGCTAAAAAATACCCTGTACTCACCGCAGCAAAGCATTTTCCAGGACACGGTGATACGGCAACAGATTCTCATCTCGAATTACCTGTCGTTCCACATTCGCCTGAAAGATTAGCAAAAATCGAATTACCACCATTTCAAGCCGCGATCGCTGCTGGTGTTGATGCTGTCATGAGTGCCCATTTGCTCATTCCCGCTTGGGATAGCGAATATCCAGCAACACTCTCGCCAAAGATATTAACTCAACAATTGCGCAAGCAGCTGGGATTTGATGGATTAGTTGTGACTGATGCTTTAGTTATGGGAGCGATCGCCAACCGCTACGGAAGTGAAGAAGCTGCAGTATTAGCCGTAGAAGCGGGAGCAGATATTTTATTAATGCCACCTGAACCCGAAGCCGCAATCCAAGCTGTTTGTCACGCAGTTGAGAGCGATCGCATTTCTTTAGATCGAATTCGGACTTCAGTAGAGCGCATCTGGCAAGCTAAACAGCAGGTTGAGTATCCTATGCCTACACTACAAGAATTAGCTCAACCCGCAGCATTTGGGATAGTTAACAACATTTTGCAAGCAGCACAGGTTATTTATGGTTCTGTCCCTATCAATGTGGATGTGACTTCTGGCGCTTTACGCAACTTAGTAGTTGTGGATAATCTCCTCAACTGCACTTTTTTAAGTGAGATTAGCCCAGCGATCGCGATTCCGAAACAATTAGGCTATATAACTGAACTGATCGATTGTCATACTTCAGCTACAGCCTTTGAGAGCAATCAAGCTACTTTGTTACAACTATTCATTCGTGGTAATCCATTTCGAGGTAGTGCTGGTTTAACTCAATTAGCCCAGGACTTATTTAAGAGATTATTACAATCGGACAATTTACAAGCTTTAATCGTTTACGGTAGTCCCTATGTAGTGCAGGAGTTTTTACCAGCGTTGCCTAAAACGACGCCTTGCTTATTCTCCTATGGGCAAATACCTGCTGCTCAGTTAACAATCATGAATACGTTATTCAATTTATAACGCTTTCTATCAATAGATAGATTTTTTTTAGCGTACACTTCTATCTAAAGGTAGTATTTCAGGATGATACTCTATTTAACGCTAGACTAGATTAGCGTAGTTCTACGTTTACTATGGTTTGTCTTAAAAACTTTATAAGTGAAATTGTCACGCTTTCTTGACTCTTGCAACATTTATTAATATTATAATAGAAAAGAAGAAACGAAAATAGAAAAAGTATCAGTATAGTAAAATACAAAAACTAAAGTTACTGCCAAGATTATCAAGATCGAAATAGAGAGTTGAATACTATATCCCTAATTTTTCCTGGGTTAAAAATCATGAGTGTGAATACATTGCCACCTGTTCGGTACTCGTTAGATGTGATTCAAGACGAGGTGCGGCGTTTGGTGCAAAAAGGAGTAATCAGCCGCCAACAACCAATCTACACGTTGTGCCAGTTTATTCCCCCACGGGAATGGGTTTGTTTGGAAGGAGAACTAGAAAAGTGCGACTTCCTGCTGCGCGATCGCATTGGCGATCTCTTAGGACATGAGGAATGGGATAACGATTAAATCGCTTAAGCTGCTAGAAAAGTAAATATAGAACGTTGCGATCGCTCTATTATCAACTTCAGATAAAGACCACAATAAATACATAGAATTTTTCTACATTCTTTGATTGTTTTGCCAAAAAGTAGTTAGGCAGAACAATTTTTTATTTGAGGAGTTTTCATAAAACTAGGTAGACTGCAACAGAGTTGTAACGCTGCAGCAGCTTGCCTCACTATCGCCCTTCTAAATGATTTGTGGACGCAAGAACTCCATCAAAAATTAATCATTAACTATCGGCAGCCTTAATTGGATGTTTAGAACTTAAACAGAAAAACTATAGCTATAATTCAACTTACCTGTTCTAAATAAAAATTGAGATCTTCAGTAATTCGAGTTAATTCTGCTTCAGTAGTAAGACGAATATGAGGATCGCGTAGCGTAATCAACACTTTAGCGGCAAAAGGTGTAGCCCAGATATTGGGATTACAAAAAATCTCTAGAAAGATTTCGCCAGTGTAACGATATTCTAAAGGCTGTTGTGGAGTAGCTTTAGTGCCAGAAGTGACCTTAGTGCTAACAGCTTTAAGACTTTGCATCAATTGTGCGATCGCACTTTGTAACTCGCGTGCAGCTTGTGGTGAGAAACTAAAAGAAACAGAACCCTCAACCAAGTTTAAAGTTAGCTTTGGGGACATAAGCGTAATTTATCCAAACCTGCTACTTTATATTACCTGTTACAGCGCAGTTTCTTAAATACACAGGCTACTTTCCACCAAAACTTCTAATATATATGTATTAATCAGACAATTCCTAACTACAACATATAGACAAACAACTACGGAATTACGAATTAGTATTCTATGGTCAGAGATAACCGCGCAACTGTGCGGAAGGTGTTGCTTATCACGCTGATACTCAATCTATTGGTGATGTCATTAAAAGCCATAGTAGGTTGGTGGACTGGTTCTCTAAGCTTACAGGCTGATGCATTACACAGTGTGACAGATAGTGCCAATAATATTTTAGGGTTAGTTGCCAGTCGCTTTTCTTCTCCACAACCCGATCGCAATCACCCGTACGGACATCTCAAATTTGAAGCCGTAGGCGCGCTAGGAATTGCTGCGTTTTTAGGTATTGCTTGTTTTGAAATTCTTCAAAGTGCAGTTGAGCGAATTCTCAATGGTGGAGAATCTGTGCAGATATCTTCGTCAGAGTTATGGTTACTGTTAATTGTACTCGGAATTAATATCTTTGTTGCCTTCTACGAACGCACTGTCGGTCAACGAGTAGGTAGTCCAATTTTGATTGCTGATGCTAAACATACAATGAGCGATGTTTGGGTAACAATTACGGTAATTGCTGGATTAGTTGGTATATGGCAAGGAAATATTTTAAATTTGCCACAACTGCAATGGTTAGACGTTGCTTTCGCTTTTCCGGTAGCGTTATTAGTATTTAAAAGTGGTTGGTCAGTACTAAAAGAAAACCTACCTTGGCTCGTCGATGAAATGGCGATCGCACCTGAAGCAATTTATGAACTTGTCATGCAAGTTCCTGGTGTCATTAACTGTCACGATATTGCTTCTAGAGGTGTTGTCGGGCGACAAGTATTTATTGAAATGCACTTAATTGTCGATGCCATAGACGTCGAAACTGCCCATAAAATAACTGAACAAGTCGAAGCGAAGCTGATAGAAAAATTTAGCCCTGTACGTATTTCTATTCATATTGAGCCACCAAATTATCAAAGCGATCGCATCGGTTATGAAGCTAAATCATAAGCTTTGAGTTATTAAGTTGCTAGAGTGCGATCGCTGCTTAAGAATTAAGTTGCATGTAGTGCTGGAAAGTTTACCAAACCTAATTGTTGCATTAAAGCCATTATGTCAGCTTGCCCCCAATGTTCTACAACTTTACCATTGATGACGCGATCAATATGAACGACTGAAAATGCCACTTGCTTTCCTGTCGGGGGAATACTCATAATTTCTGCCAAATGAGTTCCACGGAATATTCCACGAGTAACAACCTGATCGCCTTCTGCAATGATATCTTTAAACGTGTGGCGACCATCAGGAAAAGCATCACGCATTCTTAGTGCATACTCAAAGAAAGCATCATTTCCTTTAAGTTCATAACTTCCCATCACGCAGCTAATAATATCTGGAGAAATTAACGCTTTACCTGTTTCGATATCTCCTCGATCAAAAGCTTCGTAGGCTTGCAAAACGATAATTTTATTTTGTTCCAACGACATTGCCGGTTCTTTTTGAAGGGTTCTCTTGCAAATTTACTTTGCAAAGCTCGTGACTCGCATTGACTTGGGTTAAGATTTTTTCTGGTAAATTCTCCGCTTCAATCGACTGAGTGATTCTGGCTCTATACCGAGATATGATGCTAAATAATATTGAGGTATGCGCTGCAATTCGGATTCGGTTTGAATAAGGTTAAGATAGCGCTGTTCGGGTGAGTCTCTAAAAAGAGAAAGCAATTTATCTCGTAGCATAAACGCAAGATTCTCTGCATGAAGTCTCAAAAATTTTTGACCGTCAGGTAATTCTTCAAAAGCGTTAAATACTTGATGATTGACGATCAGAACTTCAGAATCTTCAATCGCCTGACACGAGAAACACGCAGGTTTTTGTTTGCGAAAATTTTCATAATCACCTACAGGTCGGTGTTCAGGGTGAAAAAACAGCGTAAACTCTTTTCCATCTTTTATAAAAAAGGTTCTCAGAAAACCTTTTAGTGTGAAACCAACAAAGTCACAAATATCATTTTCCTGAAACAGAAATTCTCCCTTTTTAATTATTTTTGGTTTTAGAAGCGGATCAATGCGCATAACATCAATTTTGAAGTCAGGCGAAAGCTGCTGAATAAATTCATAAAATGGTTCATACATTGAGCTTATACTACCAACATATCTACAAAGCTTCCACCAATACCTAAAAATATAAGTTTCTAATAAAAGTTCCCGTTCTACCTACCGCTAGTAACCTTTTGGACTCAATGAAGAGACTCCATACAGTCAGTGTCCTACGGGATTGTTAGACATCTGGCACTAACGGTAAACGACGAATACGAATGCGGTTTGGTTCAACCGTAATAGCTGCTCCTCGTTCTAAGTCCTCTTTGCATTCTGCGATTACTATCAACAAAAGATTCATGAGTGCCTGAGCACGTAATCTTTCAATCCGAATACGAATGACTGAAGGAGTGATTGAGAAATCAAGTGCCAGCAGTGTATGAAAATCTGCGTCAAGAGTAGCAACAATACGCCCCTCGTTTCTGGCTCTCTGGATGATGTCTGCATCTTCAGCTTCAGACATCCCGATCTCACTAACATGGATAGTGTTGATGCCTGCGTCACATAACAACGCTGCCGCCGAGAGTGGTAATCCCTGATCAAGCAACAGTTTCATAGTAGTTAGGAAGCTCGATGATGCGATCGTCCAAGTAGGAAGAGGCAAAAATCAGGGCTTGTCGGATGTCTTCATCCTCTAGTTCTGGAAACTCTTGATGTAATTCTTCTCGATCAGGATAAGTTGCTAGTAGCTCAATCACCCGACGAACCGTAAGGCGAAGATTACGAATGCAGGGTTGCCCATTCATCCGTTTTGGATTGCTCGTAATACGATCTAGTCTCATTAGAGGAATTCCAACGTTTCATTATTGTCTTAACCTTCAATGAGGATAAGTTATGTCTACAATACAAGCTTACATATTCATTCTTCACTATCATATTTAGCACAATAGTCTTTGATAGTGGCAAACACGATATCATGACCGCGATCGCGCAAATCTAGACCAAGTGCAATGAATGGATGTAGATCGCCCAGGACTTTATGGTAGTTGAGATAATTCGGCTCATGGTTGATGCTAGGAAAACTCATGATTTCAGTTTAAGCTCGACTTTTGCATCTCACCGACAATTTTCAAGTTGCGATCTTACCCGCAACTCAAGCGACGTAACGTCTCTGTTGAGCAGCTATCAGCGATCTTTGCATCCACACCAAGATCTTCGATAGTCCGCTCCAACAGGCTTGTTATGCTGCGTTCTTGTTACCTCAATGTTCTAGACACAACATCAATTCAATGGCTTTCTGTCGAACGAACGAAACAAGTACATCGATACGAAGTTCGATGCGCTACTTTTCGTCGAGGGCGTATGCCTTCCAAGTCATCAAGAACCCGATTGCGAATAGGATACCTTCGACAATCATGAAGAAGAGCGAACTCGCGTTGCTAGATGCCTGTCGGTAGATGCTAGCAGCGAACATTCGGAGCAGTCCGAGAGCCAGCAAGACGTGACCAACACAGTCCAGTCACGTTGCTATAAGTTATGCCACCGCACAATCGCCAAACCCGCGACGAACATGAGGACTCCAGAGAGGTAGATGACTGGTGGGATCTGTTCGTTGTAGAGGTGTGGTTGAACAAGCGGAAACTCCGAAGCAACCATTACTATCAGGGTTGGACCCAGCAGTCCTCCTATCCGCTTCGAGTTCGTCATGCCACACCTCTCGATACTAATTGGACTAAAAAAACAATAAGCTTTAACTACTGTCCCCACCGAGGACTAAGCGGCATAATTATTTATTAGACGGAAAGTAGACCTCCTGCGCTAATACTTAAAATTGTCATGTTGAGCGTAGCGAAATATCTCCTGAGATGCTTCACTGCACTGCGTTTCGTTCAGAATGACATCGATGATTTTTTGATTCATGCAGGAGGTCTAGTTTCTATGTAATCTTTTTCTAAATAGAGATATGTAAGCATTACACCCCTTTGCTGTCAGAATATACAGAAATTTTCTTTTTTACGCCGCTATTTGGATATGATCCAGATTTTTTCTGCATAATCCTTTTATAAAGGAACATTATGTAGAATTCTTCCATGTCTTCCTTGGTGCTATCAAGAATTTTTCTGTATAACATCTTCATTTTCATTTATAGTATTAAATGAAATTCTTCTGTATAACACCTTAGTTATATATCAACACGGCGACCCACGATGATTGGTTGGTGAAGTATTCCGTCTAAACGTTGGACATCGGTAAAGCCTACTTCTCTAAATAGAAACATTAGCCGCTCTACGGTAATCGCATAATAACGAGATAAGCCAGCAGTAACGCTAGCAGGAATGCCTTGCTTTACCTCACGCACAAAATACATCGCAACGTCGTAAGCATTGTTACTCCAATCACGAGTTTGAAACACAAAATAGCGATCGCTTTTGTCATCACGAAACCCATACGACCACATTTGCGGAGATGATCGATCCTCATCTTCAAGATACTCGCGCAGGCTCACGATCGCCACTCCATCTTGTCGCAAACACTGGTAGAAACCCTGAAGCGCAACGCGAATCTCATCTTCCCCAGGAAGGTGTGGCAAGGAGTTATCGGCACTTAAAACAACATCAAATCCAGAACCATGCGTTTGGGCGCACTGACGCATATCTGCTACTTTGAAGGTCATTTCGAGTCCGCGTGACAATGCTTCTTTATGTGCCCGTGCAACGGCTGCTGCTGATAAATCAGATGCTGTAACGTTGTGTCCTAAAGTGGCGAGTCCTATTGCTTGGGTTCCAATACCACAGGAAACATCAAGAATCGATTGTGAGGCTGCACCCACGAAATTGCTAATTACACCGTTGAGTGCAGTTCCCTGCTTTGCGATCGCTTCATTCCAGTTGGGGTAAACAAGGTGATAAAGACTAGCAATGTCGTCATACATATCAATTTCGCCTACAAGTAGGTTGGGAACCGTACAACAATATTGATTACTCCCACTCAATCGTTCCTGGTGGCTTGGAAGTGATATCGTAAACGACGCGATTCACGCCGCGAACTTCGTTCACAATGCGGTTAGAAATTGTCTCTAGCAAGTCATAAGGAACTCGCGCCCAATCCGCAGTCATCCCATCTTCGCTGGAAACCAAACGTAAAACAATCGGATACGCATAGGTACGCTGATCGCCCATCACGCCAACACTACGAATTGGTAATAAGACTGCGAACGCTTGCCATAATTGATTGTAGATATTATTGCGGTTGATCTCTTGACGGACAATTAAATCAGCATCGCGTAAGATTTCCAAGCGCTCTTCTGTCACTTCGCCTAAAATCCGAATGGCTAAACCTGGACCTGGAAATGGCTGTCGTTGCACAATTTCATCAGGTAAACCAACCGATCGCCCAACTTTGCGCACTTCATCTTTAAATAATTTACGCAGTGGTTCGACAAGCTTAAATCTTAAGTCTTTGGGTAAGCCGCCGACGTTGTGGTGACTCTTAATTTTGACTGCGACACGTTCCCCTGTTTTGGGATCGACATTGGTATCTGCCGATTCAATCACATCAGGATACAAAGTTCCTTGTGCTAGATAATCAAAAGGTCCTAAGCGCTTGGAAGCATCTTCAAAGGCTTTGATAAATTCGTGTCCAATGCGACGGCGTTTTTCTTCGGGATCGGTGACACCGGAAATTGCCGCTAAAAAGCGATCGCGTGCCTTGACATGCTCTACTGGAATATGAAACTGTTCTTGAAATAACTTGACTAACCGCTCTGGCTCTAGCTTACGCATAAAGCCTTGGTCAATAAAGACACACGTCAACTGATCGCCGATTGCTTTGTGAAGTAAAAACGCTAACGTCGAGGAATCCACCCCACCAGAAAGCGCTAGCAATACCCGCTTATCACCAACTTTGGCACGAATTTCGCGAATTGCTTCATCGACGAAAGCTTCCGTTGTCCATGTCGGTTCGCAGTCGCAGATGTGATAAACAAAGTTACGAATCAACGCCATTCCGCCTAGTGAATGCACGACTTCTGGATGAAACTGTACACCATAAAACTTTTTTTCATGGTGGGCGATCGCTGCGCAAGAAGTATTCTCCGTGTGCGCTAAAACCTCAAATCCTTCTGGCAATGCGGTACACGAGTCCCCATGACTCATCCACATGATTGTGCCGTCTTCGACATTTGTCAGTAAGTCTGTTGGATCGTCAATTAAGAGTGATGCTTTACCATACTCACCCCGTTCAGCACGAACGACATTTCCACCGAGTTGATTCACCATCAACTGCATTCCGTAGCAGACACCAAGAATGGGAATACCCAACTCCCAAATTTGGGGATCGCATTGCGGAGCGCCGACGTCGTAAACTGAATTAGGACCACCAGAAAGAATTATTCCTTTGGGGTTAAGTTGCTGTAATTGCTCAGCAGTGGTGCGGTAAGAAATCACCTCTGAATAAACTTGTGTTTCCCGAATGCGACGGGCAATCAGTTCAGAGTATTGAGAGCCGAAGTCCAAGATGATAATCATTTGGCGATCCAGCTGCTTTGAAGTCGTTTGAGGCGGTGTTTGTGTCTGGATAGTCACAGATGGATTCCCGATGAAGAAGGTTTGCAGCGGCGAAGGTTAAAAATTTCTATCTTGGTAGTACGTACTATTAAACACCTACCAGACGATAGATCCCTAAAAAGCTATTATATGGATACTAAAATATATATTTTTCTTAAGTTAACACAAATGTGTTAATAAAGTGCTACCGATTTCACTTTTGACAATAACTTGGCGATCGCGGTCAAACATCACTGAACCAACCTGAAGTTGGCGAGTACTTTGTTTAAAAATGTATTCTTGAGCGCGTCGATCAATGCTGTGAGCGATCGCACTATAAACAATATTTACCCAATCGCTACCTGCTTGTGCATCTACATCTTGTAAATACTTCAGTGCAGCTTCTGCTGTAGAACTTGTAAACAAAGTTTGTAGCACTAGTGTTGGTACACCTGCATTTGCAGCATACGCAGTCAGAATTTCGCGACGTCCATCCGCAAGGTGGTGATGTGTATGAAAAATTCCGCCTGCAAGTTTCATTAACTTCCCGTGATAACCAAATAGTAAAATAGCTGGGACTTGCTGTACTGCTGCTTCCACAAGTAAAGGTCCAAGCCAATTCGCAGTTTTCACTAATCGCTCAGGATCAATTCCCAACTGAGTTGCTAAATCCAAGCCATTTTCACCGATACAAAACACCAAACAATCAAAGTGACGTTTTGCCTGTAATTCCTCGCGAAAGGCTTCTAGTTGTCCAGGAGCGCTCAATGGTTGAGCAATTCCAGTCGTTCCCAGTAAAGAGAGTCCTTCGACAACACCAAACGCAGCATTTGACGTCCGTTCAGCTAATTGTCTTCCTTCGGGAAGAATAATCGTGACAGTGATTTTTTCGCCTGGTTGTAGTAACTGCGCTAAATTTTCTTGGAACAATTGCTGTGCATAGCTATAAATAGCTGCTTCCCCTGTTGCATCCAGCTTGCCAATTCCTTCACCGCCTCGGATAGCGATCGCTTGCCCTTCCTCACGCTGTTCTACCAATGCCCAAATCGGCGTATTCCGAGTTAAATCGAGGTTATCACCAGGATCGCTGCGAGTGATTGCCAACGCACCTTGATGAACACCTGAAACTTGCTCAATCGGAATTTCTACAATTTCTGCAGGATGAATAAGATTAACGTCAACCGAAGTCATGACTTGCTTTTTGTGCAGCCAATGCAAAGCGGCGATCGCCGCTGCACAAGCAAAAACTGGCAAAGTATATCCGGAACGAAAGAGCATTTTTGGTTAAGAAAGACTAAGTAGACTAGAGGCAATTTTAAGATGTGTGTTAACCCCTGAAAGCTTGTTTTTCTCTATTCACTAGCTACTAGCTACTCATCAACACCACTTGCTACAAGTCGGCGAAGCGCGATAGCACAGTGGCTCCTCCTCGCCTTTTCTTCCAAAGATTTGTAATTGTAACTAACGAAAGAGGGAATAACATCTTTATTTTTTGTTTCAATAGATTGAGAAACGTATCTTACTGAGGACTGTTGTTGAGCTATTCTTAACCAGCTTATCCTGCGAAAGAACTACTCTAAATCAGTCCGCGATCGCTGTATAAGCTTGGATGATGCCTAGTGGAAACCATCTCTCCTCCTACCGTAGAAATTAGAGAAGACCATTACTCGTTAGTGGTAGCGCCAGGCGAACTACCGCCTAAAATTTCTCCGCAAGAAATTCGGACGAGTCTCAAAGCGTCAACCCTGGATGGGGTTTTTGCAGCGATTTTCTCTAGTATTACCAGTGGCGTCTTGCTTACCAATTTTTTATTGCAACTGGGAGCAAGTTCTGTAGAGATTGGGATGCTCTCATCAATTCCGATGATAGTCAATTTACTACAACCTTTAGGAGCTTACTTTGCAGACAGAACCACAAGCCGCCATAACTATTGCTTGGGTATTTTTGGTGTATCTCGGCTACTTTGGTTAATTTTGGTGATAGGCATTGGTTGGGTATGTTGGTCAGGAAGCAATCTACATCAACTTGTCAGTTGGACACTAGGTATGATCCTAGTAACGCACATCCTCAACGCCCTAGGTAGTTCTTGTTGGGTAAGTTGGATGGCAGCGTTAGTTCCTCATCGCCTACGCGGACGCTATTTTGGCTTTCGCAATAGCGCAAGTAGCCTCACGACTTTATTAAGTGTACCAATCTTCGGTTTCGCAGTTTCAGCATGGCCCAATAGCAGTATCCAAGGTTACGGAATAGTGCTATTGCTAGGTATCGTTGCTGGGTTAATTAGTTTGGGATGTCAGTTTTTTATGGCAGATGTAAATCCATTACAGCCTAGAGATGCTGCTTCTTATCGAGCTAAGGCAAAAGCTGCAGAAACTCTGAATGTAGTTGATGATAGTTCCCGTTTACAGCCTAGTATTTTTCAAGACGCTAATTTTTTAAAATTTTTAATCTACTTTGGCTTGTGGACATTTGCTGTTAACTTAAGTGCACCGTTTTTTAATTTGTATCTGTTAGATAATTTACATTTAGATTTAAGTTGGGTTACAACTTACACGAGTTTGACGGCTGGAGCAAATCTCGTCATGCTGGTGTTGTGGGGCAAGATGGCGGATCGCGTAGGCAATCGTCCACTGTTACTTCTGGTAGGAATTTTAGCTGCAATTACACCAATATTCTGGCTAGGGGCTAGTGCTGACTCGCTTTCGCGCTGGCTGTGGTTGCCCTTAATTCATATATTCAGCGGGGGAACCTGGGCAGCGATTGATTTGTGTAGCAACAATATTCAGATGGAAGTTGCCCCTGTTGAACACCCTTCTAAATATTTTGCGATCGCAGCAGCAATATCTGGAGTTTGCGGTGCTTTTGGCACAACCACTGGCGGCTTTCTGGCGCAGTTGTCTGTCATTGGTGGCTTACCTGGGTTATTTGCACTTTCAGTTTTAGTCCGCTTAATTGCGCTATTTCCGCTCGTTTTTGTCCGCGAACCTCGCAGTCAATCGGTTCTCAAAATCGTCCGCAATATCTTTCCCTTTAAGCAACATCTGACTCCTGTTCCTGCTATAGAAATTAGCGATCGTTCAGAATAGAAATAATGGTAACTAGCGATTAGCGCTAAGCTAACAGCTAATAACGAACAGCTAACAGCTTATTGGCAACTATGAATGCAGTAGACTACCTCCGGATCAGCTTAATCGATCGCTGTAACTTCCGGTGTCAATACTGTATGCCGGAGGGTGCTGAATTAGATTATGTTTTGCGGCAACAGCTATTAACTGACGAGGAACTACTTAGCTTGATTCAGGAGGTATTTATTCCCGTCGGATTTACGCGGTTTCGGTTAACAGGTGGAGAACCGTTACTGCGTCCTGGTGTAGTAGAAATTGTCCGCGCGATCGCTGCTTTTCCTCAAACTCAAGACCTGGCAATGACAACCAACGGGTTTTTACTTGCAAGCATGGCACAGGCTCTCTACGATGCTGGACTGCGGCGGATTAATATTAGTTTAGATTCCCTCGATCCCGACACTTTCGACCAAATTATTGGCAATCGCGGTCGTTCGCGCTGGCAACAAGTCTGGCAAGGCATTCGAACTGCGTATCAAGTTGGTTTTGATCCTTTAAAGCTGAATGTCGTTGTCATTCCTGGTGTCAACGATCGCGAAGTTCTAGATCTTGCTGCTTTGACTATTGACCGTGAATGGCACGTCCGCTTCATTGAATTTATGCCGATTGGTAATTTCCACCTCTTTGGCGATCGCGGTTGGATTGCTTCCGCAGAACTCCGCCAACAAATTCGCGATGCTTTTGGCTTGACCGAATCACAAGTGCGTGGTAATGGTCCAGCAGACGTTTTTCAAATTCCTGGTGCTAAAGGAACATTAGGATTTATTAGTCAGATGTCAGAATGTTTTTGCGATCGCTGCAACCGCATGCGGCTTTCTGCTGATGGTTGGTTACGTCCGTGCTTGCTCAACGAAGGCAATCAAATCGACCTTAAAACACCCTTACGCACTGGCACAGAAATGGCACAGTTGCGCAAAGAAGTACGCCAACTTTTAGCAATTAAACCAGAAATTAACTTCAAGCAACGTGAATCAGGGACGATTGGCGCTTACAGCCGTACAATGTCTCAAATTGGCGGTTAACTCAATTTTAGATTTTGGATTGACTGCGATTATTGAAAACCTAGCGGTTAAAACCGCAGCTAATCAGACAAAACCTACCTTCGTAGGTTTCTCAGACACTAATTTTTGTTAGTCCACGAAGGTGGACTTTGCTTTTAAGCCGCGACTTTAGTCGCTAGGTTGATAATCCAAAATCCAAAATCCAAAATTTTTATGCTTGACGTGAGTAGTACTCAACGACCAACAATTCATTAACCTGTAGCGCCACCCACTCACGCTCAACCAAGCTGTTAACTTTACCTTCGAGTTTATTTTTGTCAAACTCCAAATGGCTAGGAAGGTTTGCTAGTCCTGGATATTGTAGGTTAGCTTCTACTAACTTACGTGAAGCTTCGCGATCTCTAACTTTAATCTCGTCGCCTGGACGACATTGATAACTTGCAATATCAACAACTCGACCGTTGACTGTAATATGACCGTGATTCACCAGTTGCCGCGCAGCAGGAATCGTAGGAGCCATTCCCATGCGGAAAACAGTGTTATCAAGACGCATTTCTAATAGTTGTAAAAGCACTTGTCCGGTTGAACCAGTCACTCTTCTGGCGCGGCGGACGTAGCGTAGCAACTGTTTTTCTGTTAAACCGTAATTAAAACGAAGCTTCTGCTTCTCTTCTAGACGAACAGCATATTCAGAACGTTTCTTGCGATTCTGTCCGTGCTGCCCTGGTGGATATGAACGACGGGCGCTTTTACGAGTTAATCCTGGTAACTCTCCTAAACGACGTACAACTCTTAATCGTGGTCCTCTGTATCGGGACATGGGTTCCTCTTTACTACCTTGTCAAACTTCTCCCAAATTGACCATTATAAATCTGTAATAATCATATTGGCAAAGTTTGGAGTAAATTCAACTCTATCAAATGCCGCTGCAGACTGTAATATAGCGGAAAATAAAGTTTTATCGCTGTAGAATACTGAATTAAGTAAAGGTGATATGGCAAGAAGAAAGCACATCCAAATCGCTACTACCCCACTCGCGATCGCAGTACTTGCAATGACTAGTGTTCCTAGTGTTGCCGCAACAATTACGACTTCTTACCGCAATAGTTTTCGCGTTTGTACTGCCCGCCTCCTAAGTGTTGGTATTACCGATGTCGCAGCAGCTAATGCTTGTGCCACAGCACTAAATCCTCGGGAGCTATCTAGCTGTGTATTAAGCATTGATCAACGCACAGAAATTGCTGCAGCTGATGCTTTGGCGACGTGTAGACAGGTAAGAAGTCAAGATGAGTTAGCCACCTGTGTTGTCGGCATTAGTCAGACTAGCGAAGAACAACCTGCTAATGTTTTAGACTATTGCGGTCGCAGCTTGTTACCAGTACGCTTTGCTGAGTGTGTTGTTGGTTTACGCAGTGAAATTAATTTTACGCCTGTTCAAGCAATGGATAGTTGTATCGATGCTAGCGATCCTTTAGGAAACCTTTCCCCAACATTCATCCCAGAAAGCCAAACGCCTGCGATTCAAACGTCTCCAGAACCCGTTACCCCAGTACCACCAGCACAACCTTCTCCCCTACCAACTACGCCAGTGACTCCGTGAGTTAGAGCTTCGGTGCAGGGGAGCAGAGGAAGAATACTGTTTTCTATACAACTCAAATCTCATAACTAATCACTCACCCCTCACCCCTCTCCTACAAGCTCTACCCCAGGAATGAACATAAGCGGCGGTGAGACAGTGATAATAAATACCAAAAAGCCTTTGGTTGTGCAATCGTAGGTGGGTTTACACAGAAGACTTGAAGGAGGATACTATTATTACACAACTTTCACCCAGCGTTATTCCTGATAGTTGGCACGAACCAGCAATTACAGAAATATTATCGCGGGTTGTAGATATTGCTGATTTTGCGTTCAGTAATGCTGCTGCGGTAGATTGTCACGGAGCCTTCCCCGCGAAAGAATTTGAACTGATTGCGCAAGCGGGGTTATTAACCGCACCGCTACCTCGCGAATTGGGCGGACTAGGCTTAGGTACACAAGCAGGTGGAACGCTACCATTACTGCTGTTACTTAAACAACTAGGTCGTGGTAATTTATCTGTTGGTCGCGTTTATGAAGGTCACGTTAATGCACTACAACTGATCAACACATTTGGAACTCCAAAACAAATTGAAAGCTTTGCTGTAGCCGCACGCGATCGCCATAAAATCTTTGGTGTTTGGAATGCTGAAGCCGCTGATGGGGTCAAAGTCATTCCTTTAGACAATGGCAATTGTCGGCTGGAAGGTTCTAAAACCTTTGCTTCGGGTTGTGGTTTTGTCGAACGTCCGTTTGTGAATGGAGTACTACCAGATGGTAGTTGGCAAATGTGTATTGTGCCAATGGATGAAGTTCAGACAATTGTCGATCCTTCTTGGTGGCAACCTTCAGGAATGCGGGCATCGGCTAGTTACAAAGTAGATTTTACAGGTGTGGAACTCGATCCACTCTACATCATTGGCAATCCTGGCGATTACTTCCGTCAACCGTGGTTGACAGGAGGTGTGATTCGTTTTGCTGCGGTGCAACTTGGTGGTGCTGAAGCTTTATTTAATTTGACGCGGGAATACCTACACTCACTCAATCGGACTCAAGATCCTTACCAAGAAGAACGCCTAGGACAAATGGCGATCGCCATCGAAAGTGGTCATCTTTGGTTACGCGGTGCAGCAACTTTAGTCGATGAGTACGCGCCTGTATTTGGTGGCTATGCTTCGGATGAGCATCCCCAAGCAAGCACAATTGTTGCCTATGGCAATATGGTACGCACTGCGATTGAGCAAATCTGTATGAATGTCATTCAACTATGCGAACGCTGTGTTGGTACTCGCGGATTACTGCCACCACAACCAATAGAACGCGTCATCCGTGACTTGACTTTGTACCTGCGACAACCTGCGTTTGATGCAGCAATCGCCAATATCGGGCAATATGCGCTATCTAGTGAAACCGCAAGTTCGCTATGGACGCTATGACTTCAATCGTGCCGCAACCATTATTAGCTCATCCAGAACAAATACCACTACGTCCAGCAAAGGCGATCGCTGACTTTGGTTCTACACTCATCGTCGCACCGCACCCTGATGATGAATCGCTCGGTTGTGGTGGTGCGATCGCTTTATTACAGCAGCTTAGTATCTCCGTAGAGGTACTTGTAATGAGTGATGGAACTCAATCGCATCCCAACTCACGTCGCTACCCAGCACCAGCCTTAAGAGACTTACGTGAAAGTGAAACTCGCACAGCACTTTCGATACTTGGTGTTAACGCAGTCACATTTTTCCGCCTCCAAGACGGCGCTGTTCCTCATAGGAATGCCTCAGATTTTGATACGGCTGTGGCTTGCTTACGCGACTATTTATCAAGCCGTAATTTCAAATCGCTCTTTTTACCTTGGCGGTACGATCCACACCCCGATCACCGTGCGACTTGGGAACTACTGACAGCCGCAATTTATACTGCAAATTTATCTGTGCGCCAAATTGAATATTTGATTTGGGATTGGGATCCCTTGCAACGCAAAGATGCAACACTACCTGGAAATGTTGAGCCGTGGCGGTTGGACATTAGTACAGTAATCGATTTAAAACAACAGGCGATCGCAGCATATCGTTCGCAAACAACAGATTTAATTGACGACGACCCTGAAGGTTTTCGTTTGACACCTCAAATGCTGGCACACTTTGCCCATTCTTGGGAACTTTACTTGGAGCAGACGCAATGAATCAACCAAAGCCACACATGAACTCACTGCAACCTCAATACTTTAACGATCTCTACACTGCTGATGAAGATCCGTGGCAATTTGAAACAAGTGAGTACGAAGCGCACAAGTATGCAAATACCTTAGCTGTACTACCTAAACAACGCTATCGCTGTGCACTCGAAATTGGTTGTTCAATTGGTGTCCTCACCTCGCGTTTAGCTGAACGCTGCGATTTCCTCTTATCAATTGATGCATCGGAAATTGCCTTGAATCGAGCGATTAAACGCTGTCAGTACTTATCCCACGTTGAGTTTCAATTGATGCAGGTTCCTCGCGATTATCCACCGCAGACTTTCGATTTGACCTTAGTTTCTGAAGTTGGTTATTACTTATCTTGGGATGATTTAAGAAAAACGCAAAAATTGATCCTAGAGCATCTAGAATCAGGAGGGCATCTGCTTCTCGTCCATTGGACACTATATGCAGAAGATTACCCTTTATGGGGCGATGAAGTTCATGACTCGTTTATGGAACTAACTGATTCGCACTTGCGGCATTTGCGAGGACTGCGGGAAGATCAATATCGGCTTGACTTGTTCGAGCGAATTTAAATGAGTTACTGCTTTACGTAAACTGCTTAAACGCAATCGGAGATCGGCGATCGCCTGAGAAATTTCTTGGTAAGCATCTCGCTCTAATTCAACTGTTTTTTCTTTGGTTCGTTCTAGCAATAAACCAAAAGTAGGTGAATGGGATAGTTCTTCGGTTAACCAAGAAAGGGAAACTTTCCATTCATGCGCACATTGTGCAATTTCATATTTGTTTAATTGTTGATGAATACGCGATCGCATCCATAACATCCGTAACTTACGACGTGCTTGCAACCGTTGCTCGCTGATTGCTGCCGATTCTACAATAAATGGCTGATGCTGGTGTCCCATCACTGCCCATTCACGTAACTGATTTGCTAAGCCATTTTTGGCACGTCCTGTTTGTCGTGCTGAGGTAATCACTTTCACAGCTGGACTATGACGAAACCTCGCATCTACACGTACCAGTGCTTGATAAAAAGCGACATCTTCCGGCGTACGTACTGCAGGCATACCACCTACACGAGCGTACATTTGCGCTGTAACGGCTAAACTTGCACCATAATGCTGATAATGCCGAGGCCAACATTCGCACGGTTCAGGATCGAGATATGTTTCGAGTTCGCTTAGTAAATAGCGATAGCCTACCTCACGCAAGTGACACAATCGCGCATAGGGTTCTAAATAACTGCGTTCTGCACGGTCTGTAATAATCCTCCCGCCGACTGCATCCGCACCATGAGTTATTTCTTGTATAGTTGCAGCAATCCAAGTCGGTGCTACGCGAGTATCGCCATCGGTTGAAGCAATGATACCGCGCTTGCGTCCGATACTCATCAAGCGACGATATGCTTCGTGCATCAATATACGTCGTACTTTACCAATATAAGCTTCGGGCTTGGATAAGGTCATTTCTACTACGTGCAGTGCTAACGATGAATGTTGCTGGGCAAATTTACGAGCGATCGCTGCAGAGTCATCACAGCAGTTATTTGCAAGCAGAATAATCTCGTAACGGCTGTAGTGTAGTGGTTTTCCTTGTAGATCGATTTGATGTGCTAAGGCATTGAGTGTAGCTACTAAGTGTTCAGCTTCATCTCGTACTGGTACAACGACACATATTTCACATTCTGCAGCAGGAGGCGTAGTTACTAAAGGCTCAACTGATGCTCCCTGAAACGCTGAATTTGCGTGGGCTGCTGTTTGCGTTCCAAAACGCTCAATCCCCAGCATATTAATTTATTCCTATACCAAAAGCAATTGCTTCAGTGTATCTATCTCTACTATTTTTTGAATCTACTTTTAAGCTGATTTTGTGATATTGAAAACGCCAACATTAAGTAGTTCCTACTACAACTAATCCACACCTTTTTGCCTTATTGGTTTAAAATTTGGGCGTAAAAAATGTCAGAATAATTGTTTATTAACCGTTTGCATAACAAGATAAATCGTATTTTGCCAAAATACGTATTGCCAGACGTATCAAGCATAAGTGAAGTTTATTTATACTTTATTCCAACCCCATTACCAATGACTAATTCAAAACTCAAAACTCAAAACTCAAAACTCTTTAAGACTTCAATTAAACTGCTTGTACTCGATATCGATGGCACGATCGCCGGAGAATCAAACACAATTCGCCCTGCTGTACGTCAGGCGATCCAAGCAGCAAAAGCCAAGGGCATTGAAGTTGCACTAGCTACAGGTCGAATGTATTGCTCTGCCTTACGCTTTCATCAAGATATTGGCTCGACAATGCCATTACTAGCTTACCAAGGAGCCTGGATTCAAGATCCCCACACGCAAAAAATTCACCGTCATTTATCTGTTGCAAAAGCAACAGCGTACCAGTTGTTAGATTACTTTGAGCAACCCCAACTGCGATCGCAATTATCAGTTCACTTTTATATCAACGATCGCCTCTATGTGCGCGAACTCACATCAGAAACTCAACTCTACTCAGAACGTTCTGGGATTGAACCAATCGCTGTTGGTGACTTGCGTCAAGTTCTTGCAGATGAACCTACAAAGGTGCTTGCACTCAGTGATGATGTTGCCTTAATCGATCGTCTTTTAGGAAGCTTGCGGCAGCGCTATACGCCCGCTGAACTGTACATGACAAAATCCGTTGCGACTTTTTTTGAAGCAACCAATCCCCTAGTAAACAAAGCAGCAGCCGTACGTTACTTAGCAGAAGAATGCTTAGGTATCCAAGCTGCAAATGTCATGACAATTGGTGATAATTTCAATGATGTGGAGATGCTTACATATGCTGGTGTTGGTGTTGCAATGGGTAATGCACCGACAGCAGTTAAAAATATTGCCCACTGGGTAGCGCCGAGTGTTGAAGAAGATGGTGCAGCAGCAGCAATTGAAGAATTTATTTTGCTTAGGTAAGACATTTTATCGGGGTAGTACCCTCAAACACAGAAAGAGTACCGACGACTGGCCGTGTTTCGTCTCGGTACCCTGACTGGTTCGCTCCTCACACACTTGCAATATTATATGAACTCTATCTATTTGTCACTGCTTTGCCCAAAATTTTCTATCTAAAGGTAGAAGTTACCAATGTCATATCAGAAGAGTAGAAAGTTTATGTAATTAGTGTTTACGATTTACAGTCTCTGGCAATATGTTCTGATCCCTACAAATTCTGCCTTATAGTTCGGTTGGTGCGTAAACGCCTAACTTATCGTTTAGGAATACAGCTAGAAGACTTTGAGTTAATGACGTTAAACCCAACCGCGCCCGTGCTAGAAGTAGGTTATTTTGTTTGACTTCACCCCAGATCCGACAGTGAGTATAGAAGTTTTGCCAAGATTGACATAAATTTAGTGTTATTTTTTCCCACTGTGCTTTTGACTCGGTACTGGGATAATATAAGTTATCAAATAGCATTAATAATTGCTTGATTAAAGCTTGCTCAGTTGGGTGACAACAAAGAAGGCGTTGTTGAGAATCAAGAAAAGAAATTAGCGTCTGTTCTGAAACAACAGGAAAGATATTTTCGGCAGACTCTACTCGCGATCGTAGTGTAATTAATCCTTCTTGTGCAGCTAGCTGTAGAACTGAGCAACAACGAGCATGGGTATACTGAAGAGTAAATGACAGCGAAGCACCACTGCCTTTTTGCGAGCAATATTTTTCTATTCTTGGAGGGTTAATAGTGAAGTACTGTAGCCAACTGCCAACAGTGAGATCTGTTAGTTCTAAATAAATTAAACCTGGTGGTGCTACATGAGTTACGATCGAGGTTGAGCTAACAGCATTTTCTGTAGTGTCAATCAAGTGCATCATCATCGTCGCAATTTGCATTGCCGGAAGCTTTTGTACTGTACTTAACTGCAAAGCGATCGCCCAGATATACGTAATTTGATTGTTTTTTAAGTTCCAGGAAAGATTAATTTTTGGTTTTGCGTACAACTTTTGATTCAGCAAGTATAAATCGAGAGCTATTTGCAGTTGCTGCAATAATACGTGTTTAATTGTGCAGTATTTAGGAGATAACAATTGATTCCACGCGTAAATTTTAGTTCAAAATTCAACCACAATCATTTTATGATTTCAAACACATTTTTTCTCGTCGCTAGTGCAGATATTCAGCTTTGTTCAACCATCACTTCTATCTAAATCAGTTTCATTCGATACTAAAATTTTACTGATATTGTCATGTGATAAAAAAGACCTAAAAATGTGACGAAGATCACTGACAAAATAACAATCGAGGGTGGATAGTCCTGGCAATGTGTATCACTGTATGTGCTGACATTTCTTGTGTTGACATTGTTTCAATTTTGCCAAACTTTATGTTGTTTTAATATTGAACTACGCGATCGCCAAAAGAAAAAACTGCAAAACTTAGTAAATATTAAGTAACATCTAATACTAGGATTGTTTTGTAAGACCTATAAAACAAATGTAGAGTTAAGCTAACTAGTAGCCGATAATTACACTGGTCTGTTAGGTGCTCTTGAGAGCGTTAACATATCAGTAACGGCTGCATCTTGTTGTAACGTTTTCGGCTAAAAGCCAAATGCTTCGACTTATGCATTCTCCATCTATGCAGTCCCCAACATTTCCAGAAACACCAAGACCGTTTTTAACTTGGCAACGAATTCTCGACTGGGCGCAAGAACACTACCGAGTTCGCTCTTTTAATAAAGATGAGCGAATTCCTGCAAGACCAGGGCTACTGTACTTAGTACAACGTGGTGCGATTAGACTTGTGGGTACTGCCCAGGTTAGTGCCACCGCCAGTCAGCTTACCTCTCGCAGAGTTAACCGCACCCCTGAAGAAGCTTTCTTAGGCTTTGTTGGTGCTGGACAGCCCTTTGAAATTGTTGCTCAATCGCCGTTTACACTCCAAGCATACGCTCATGTCGATCAAACTTCTGTAGTTTGGATGTATTGGCACGATTTAGATAATTGGCCACATTTCCGGCGTGAAGTTCTCGATGCCTTTCGTTACCAACATCAACGAAAATTATTGTGGCTGAGTGCTTTGGGGCAAAGGCGAACAATTGATCGCCTGCTCGGATTTCTTACACTGTTAGTTGAAGAGTATGGTGAACCTTCCTTCAGTCCAGAAGATCCCGAATTACTTCGTGGTTATTGCTTACCATTTCCGCTTACCCATGCTCAAATTGGCAGTGCAATTGGTTCTACACGAGTCACTGTGACTCGCCTGATGGGTAAACTACGTCAGCGAGGTTTGTTAATTACTCAGGGAGATAACTTGATTTGTTTACCAGCAGATTCAGTCAATATCGCCAAGAGGTAACATGCCTATATGCATAAACATCGTACATAGCCTCTATGTCAGCGAATTCTGACAAAACCAGTTTGCTCGATGAGTTCTTGTCCTTGCGTTGTTAAAAGAAAATTAGCATAAGCATCTCCGGCTTGCTCGTCACTTTGACCGTTTTGCTTGATGACAACAAACAAGTTACGCGTGATTGGATATTGACCAGTTTGAAAAGCTTCAAGATTGAGGCTATTACGCGACTTTGGGCATTGAGATAAAGGAACAAAGGGTTCTTGGTAGGGTGGAATAAATTCACCTGACCCACGCCCTAAAGGTAGAGATTTAATAGTACACTGCGGAACAACTTCTGGTGCAGAGGCATAATAAATACCACCAGGAGTCACCGCTAATCTGCGCAACGCTTGAGTCGTGTCAGGAACAAATTCTACATTTGAGCCGAATGATTGATTTGCCAAAATATCTTGGACAAAAAACTCAACAGTGCCACCGTCGCTGATCTGCCGAGAAAAAGGTAGTATAGGTAAATTAGGACCGCCTACTTGATTCCAATTGGCAATCTTGCCAGTGTAGATTGAGCGAACTTGGTCGATTGTGAGTCCTGGAATATCCAAATTAGGGTTAACAGCGATCGCTAATCCATCAATTGCCACTGGAATTTGTTGCAAACCAAATCCGCGTTGTTGGGCACGTGCAATTTCTTGATCGAGCAGTGGTCTAGAAGACTGTGAGAAGGCAATTGTACCGTCAATAAGCATCCGAATGCCACTTGCTGAACCTGGTGTATCGCTTGTCGGGTTAACATAACGCAAGCGGAACTCTGGTCGTGCTGCTTGAATTGCAGAGTCAACGGCTAAGCGAATCGGTGCCCAAGTTGTACTACCACCATAGTTAAACAATCCGTTGGGAACATTTTGTACTGAGGCAAAATTTGTCCTGTCAGATCCAATAGGCGGCGAATTATCATCTTCTGATGGTGTTGTGATTCTACTGAAGTCAATATCAATACCTGATCGATTGGCAAACCACCACAAACTACCACCTATTACTGCAAGTGTAATGAAGAGAGCCGACACTAAAACAGCGGTTTCATTTTTTTGAGACATAAGATTTGATCAGGCGATCCTGAGAATTAAACTTAATTCAAAATTTAAGCTCTAAAATTCAAAATGGCATCAGCAATACGCCCAAAGCTTAGCGAATGAATTCGTTGCTACATAGACAAAGTCCATCAATTTAGAGTGATGAGTGATGAGTGTTGAGTTATGAGTTAAGAAAATTCAAAATGATTGCCTCCGGCACCTTTCTTCGCTTTCCAAAACTTAAAACTCAAAACTATGCTTGAGTAGCCCCGAAGGGAGTCGGAGGGCATCTTAAATTAAAAAATTAAAGAAAGCAGTTTGTATATTAAACGAAATATTGCTGCAAAAGCGATCGCTGCTGCGCCTGTGACTAAGGCAACAAGCAATATATTTGGAACTGTCTGTCCACCTTGCAATGCTGGAATAAACAAAATGATGGCCAGCGTAATACCGATCAAAATTAATAAATCTTTCATATCAGCCCAGCGTCGCGTCTGGGCAAAAATAAGTATCCCTAAAATGAATGTAGTTACAGCTAATGTGATGGGTAGCGAATTGAGTAAGTTGTAGATAGCAATTCCAAATAAACCCCCCTCAAATCCACTTAATCCTGCACCTGAGAGCAACTCCAATGTCGAAAATGCGCTTTGGCGTGATGGTGATTGATTTGACTGAGGTACTGCCTTAGCGGTACTAGGAGGCGGAGATACAGGTGGTGCCGTCGCTGAGGCGATCGCAGCTAATACGTCTTGGGCAGACTGAAAGCGTTGATTAGGTGTTACTAACAGCATTCGATCGAGAATGTCAGCGATCGCTGATGGAACACTAACGTGCGATCGCCAATTCCAGCAATTGTTGTAAGCATCAAACAATTCAGCAGGTTCTTTGCCTGTGAGTAAGATGACAGCAGTCACTGCTAAGGCATACAAATCAGTTGATGGGTAAACATTCCCGCCAGACATTTGTTCGGGTGGTGCGTATCCCTGTGAATAAATTCCTGTCGAACCTTTGACGGCAACTGCACTGGTAACTTGTTTAACTGCACCAAAATCGAGCAAATAAAGCCGCCCATTGCGATGGCGCATAATATTGGAAGGTTTGATATCGCGATGAATTGAACCGTGTTCGTGAACAAATTGCAGCACAGGGAGAATTCCCCGCAGTAATTCCACCACATCACTAGCAGAAAACTTGCCTTTTTCTTGTAATTCCTCCTCTAAATTTTTGCCATCAATGTATTCCTGTACTAAATAAAAAAACTTGTCTTGCGAGTTGGCTTGTAAACTCGGAACTGTTAATTCAAAAAACGCATACAAATTGGGAATTTGGTCGTGTTGGTTGCCTAATTCCTCCAAAACTTCGGCTTCCCGTTCAAACAATTGATGGGCAACTTGTAGCTGAGTTTGAGTTAAGTTGCCAGAAGGCTGAAATTGCTTAACAACACAGCGGCGCATTCCTGGAGTATAGCGATCGCGGGCTAAGAATGCTGCGCCAAAACCGCCTTTGCCGAGTAGTTTTAAAGGTAGATAGCGTCCGACTAAGATCAACGGCATCCCGCAAGCAGTGCAGTATTTTTGTTGAATCGTTTTGAGGGTAGCGCTATCGTCTAAATCCGCAAAAAAATTTTGGGGACGAGGACAACCAGAACGGGTGCAGAAGACTTCCATGAATCCAAGTTGGGGCTAAAGATTGTTTTAACGCCAAATCCCCATCATGCAACTATCCTCCAGCTGAGCTTGGCGTGACTTCTTCTTCATCAAAATCAGGTACGATTGGTCGTTGCGATTTCAACACATCCTTATTCCAGCCTGGTTTAGCAAATTGCGGTAAGATTTCGTTAATGAATGCTTCTGCGGCTTTGGAGCGGTAACGGTTCGGGTTAACAATGACCGACAATGTCCGCTTGACTACAACGCCTTCAATATTGGCACAGTGCAACCCTCCCATTTGCAATTCTTTAGCGATCGCGGTGATCGATACAAAGGCAGCACCCAGCCCTGATTGCACGGCATTTTTGATCGCTTCAATTGAATTGAGTTCCATTTCAATTTTGAGACGACGCGTATCAATATCACAGCGCGTTAGTACTTGGTCTATTACCTTACGAATTGTTGATTGTGAGTCAAGGGCAATAAATTGTAGCTTGTAAAGATCGTCTTTGTAGATTGTGTCTAGCTTCGCAAAGGGATGAGACATCGGTAAAATCAATGCTAGCTCATCTTCCGCATAAGGAATAATTTCTAGCGAGTCTTGCAATTCACTTGGTACTTCGCCGCCAATAATAGCAAGATCGACTTGCCCGTTAGCTACACTCCAAGCTGTACGCCTTGTGGAATGAACGTGCAACTGAACTGCTACATCAGGATACTGTTTTCGGAACAAACCAATCATCCGTGGCAAAAGGTAAGTTCCTGTCGTTTGCGAGGCACCAACAATCAACGTACCACCTTGGAGGTTTTGGAGGTCTTCAATAGCGCGACAGGTTTCCTGGCAAAGCGTGAGAATTTTCTCACCATAGCTAAGGAGGAGATAACCTGCTTCTGTTAGTTGTGCTCGGCGTCCTCCTCTGTCGAACAAAGGAACATCCAGCTGTCGCTCTAAGTTTTGTACTTGGAGACTCACAGCAGGCTGCGAGACGTAGAGACTATCAGCGGCACGCTTGAAGCTCCCTTCGGCAGCGATCGCTTTGAGAATGCGTAACTGATCTAAAGTAAACGGAAGGTCAGACATACTGCTAAACCCACGAAGATGAAAGGAGACTTCAGGCAACCAATCTAGAGCGGTCATACCTAGATGGTTCATAGCCTGCTTGTTAAGGGGACTTAATCTAGAATTTGACACTATCACAACTCATTCTGATTAAGTCGATCCTGTTGAATACTTTGTGCTATTGGTTGTACTGCACGCTAGTTTTCTTCTCACAACTTTATTTACATGATTTTCGCTTGGTTGACGCCCAGTCATTTCATTATGCTGAGTCTTTTAGTCGGATTTGCGATCGCCCACAGTGGTTTAGCTGCATTACGACCTTGGGCAGAAAAACGCATTGGTGCGCGACTTTATCGCGTTGTCTTTGCTTTGGTAAGTTTGCCATTGGCAGTTATCTTAATCATTTACTTTATCAATCACAGGTACGATGGTTGGCAATTGTGGCAAGTTCAAGGGGTTTTGGGGATAAAATCAGTCGTTTGGGTGTTGTCAGCTATTTCTTTTTTATTCCTTTATCCAGCTACGTTCAATCTACTAGAAATTGCCGCCATTCAGAAACCCCAAGTTCATCTTTATGAAAGTGGCATTATTCGGATTACGCGTCATCCGCAAATGGTAGGTCAAATTATTTGGTGCATTGCCCATACCTTGTGGTTGGGAACAACATTTACACTCGTGACTTCTGTAGGACTTGTCTTGCATCATTTATTTGGAGTCTGGCATGGCGATCGCCGCTTAACAAATCGTTACGGAAAAGCTTTTACTAGCGTTAAAGATCGGACATCCATAATTCCTTTTCTGGCAATTGTCCAAGGCAAACAAACGCTTAAACTTCAAGAATTTTTCCGACCTGCCTACCTAGGTGTTGCCGTTTTTGTCCTCTTACTGTGGTTGTCTCATCCACTTTTAATTCAAGCAACTGGTCAAGTCAATTGGTAAGGTAAGCTTTCTTAATGAGGAATCTTGCTTACTAATAGCGATCGCTAAACACGCGTATTTTAGAATGTTATTTGCTTGAGTGCGAATTTGTCAAAACCCTTGCAACAATTGATCCCACTATTCTACCTATAAAATGTAAATTGAAAATTTTAGCTTACCAATTGATCCCAAATTGATGTAGCATGGTTCAAATCGGCTACTAAAAATTAGCAGTTAGTCAGTTGTCAAAGACAACTATTGTCAAATTTTTAATACATCCTTTTTCGACTGCTAAGGTCAGGTAGCTAATTTAATAATAAAATTCGATAAATTTACTTAGAGGAATTATGGTGTTGTCGGTTAATGAGCAGACATTTACTCAAGAAGTTTTAGCATCTCCTATTCCTGTTCTTGTGCATTTTTGGGCACCTTGGTGTGGTCTGTGCCGCAACATCGAACCTTTACTATCACAATTTCAATCTCAGTGTGGTCATCGAATTAAAGTTGTTGGCATCAACGCTGACGAAAACTTCAAACTTGCTAACTCCTTTCGTCTCACCACACTACCAACATTAATCCTGCTCGAAGATGGTCATCCTCAGCGACGATGGGACACTTTACGCGGGCGGGAAGAACTGCGTGCAGAACTAGAGAAAATTCAACTTTTCTACGAAAATAAACTTTGTTCTCTTGCAGGCGTAAGCTCATCTTTTACTTCTGAGTGGGAGTGTCGTTTAGCTTAAGCAAAAAGATCTGGGGGAGACTAGGAGTTACTCGGAATCAGTGTTAAGCATAAAACAGTAGAGAGTTAAGAAAATTCCTCAATTCAGAAGTCAAAACTCATAACTATTCACTAACTACTACTCACCAACCACTCATCAGTCGCTTTGCTCAAAACTGATAGCTATTTTTAGAATCCCACGGATATTTCAGTCAAGTGGGCTATTTTATGATAAAACCCTTATGTCACAATTGTTAACAGTTTGGTCACAATAGAAAAGAATTATATAGGCGTCAGTGATGGAAGCAATCTATCAGTATGCCTGGCTCGTTCCGGTGTTACCTTTGGTCGGGGCAATGCTGGTCGGTCTTGGGTTAATCTCGTTCAATCAGGTGACGAACCGCGCGCGGCAATTAAATGCGGTGTTTGTCGTCTCCTTGCTAGGTGCCGCAATGTTTCTATCAGTGGCATTGCTTGTCAGTCAATTTCAAGGACACGCGCCTTATATCCGCACGTTAGAATGGGCAGCCGCAGGAAACTTTCACCTGACAATGGGCTATACCATTGACCACCTCACAGCCCTGATGTTGGTGATTGTCACCACAGTGGCTTTTTTGGTGATGGTATACACCGACGGCTACATGGCTCACGATCCAGGATATGTACGCTTTTACGCATATCTGAGTCTATTTAGCTCATCGATGTTGGGCTTAGTTGTTAGCCCAAACATTGTGCAGATTTACATTTTTTGGGAACTGGTAGGTATGTGTTCGTACCTACTTGTAGGCTTTTGGTACGATCGCCAAGCAGCAGCAGATGCGTGTCAGAAAGCATTTGTCACTAACCGCGTCGGTGACTTTGGTTTATTACTGGGCATTTTAGGGCTGTACTGGGCAACTGGTAGCTTTGAATTTGAGGCAATCGGCGATCGCCTGCAAATACTAGTAGAAACAGGTTCACTGAGTGGTCTGCTTGCCGGATTATTCGCAATTTTGGTTTTCTTAGGTCCTGTTGCTAAATCGGCTCAATTTCCACTGCACGTCTGGCTGCCGGATGCAATGGAAGGTCCAACTCCAATCTCGGCACTAATCCACGCAGCGACAATGGTTGCAGCTGGAGTATTTTTAATTGCGCGGATGTACCCAGTTTTTGAAGGGATACCCGCAGCAATGAATGTCATTGCTTTTACAGGTGCCTTTACTGCGTTTTTAGGGGCAACGATCGCCATTACGCAAAACGACATTAAAAAAGGCTTAGCCTACTCCACGATTTCCCAATTGGGATATATGGTGATGGCAATGGGTGTTGGTGCATACAGCGCAGGGTTATTCCACCTCATGACTCACGCCTATTTCAAAGCAATGCTGTTTCTTGGTTCAGGTTCTGTCATTCACGGCATGGAAGCTGTTGTTGGACACGATCCAGCCTTGGCACAAGATATGCGGATGATGGGAGGACTGCGGAAATTCATGCCAATTACCGCAATTACCTTTTTGATTGGTACGTTAGCCATCAGTGGTATTCCACCATTTGCCGGTTTTTGGTCTAAAGATGAAATCCTAGGTTCTGCCTTTGCGGCAAATCCTTTTCTATGGTTTGTCGGTTGGGCAACTGCTGGAATTACAGCTTTCTATATGTTTCGGATGTATTTTTCCACATTTGAAGGCAAATTCCGTGGTAATCAATCTGAAATTCGCCAAAAGCTGAAATCTGCCGCAGCTAATACATTAATGAGTCCTTCTCCCCTTGCGCCTAACTTTGGTCCTGGGGCTATGGATACCAGAGAACTAGCAGCTTTATCTGACGATTCTCACGGTCATGGACATAGCGAACATCCCCATGAATCACCGCGGACAATGACGCTACCACTGATTGCCCTGGCAATTCCTTCTATCCTGATTGGTTTAGTGGGAACGCCTTATGCTAACTACTTTGAGGAGTTTATCTATCCTCCGAGTGAAACCCTAGCAGAAGTGATGGAAAAAGTTGCCGAGTTCGATCAAACAGAATTTTTCATCATGGCAGGCAGTTCGGTAGGTATTTCCTTGATTGGAATTACCCTAGCGTCCTTAATGTACTTGTTCGGTAAGATCGATCCAGCAGCGATCGCTTCTTCAATCAAACCACTTTATGAACTTTCTCTCAACAAGTGGTACTTTGATGACATTTACCACCGTTTCTTTGTGTTAGGTAGTCGCCGCTTAGCGCGACAAGTCATGGAAGTTGACTACCGTGTTGTAGATGGTGCAGTTAACTTAACAGGCTTCTTCACACTCATTAGCGGTGAAGGATTGAAATACCTAGAAAATGGTCGCGCTCAATTCTATGCCCTGATTGTATTTGGGGCTGTGTTAGGCTTGGTGATTGTTTTTGGTGTGACGTAATGAGGAGTGAGGGGTGAGGGGCGAGGGGCGAGTAAAGAGTTAAAACCCTAAGTTCCCTACTTCCTACTCCCTACTCCCTACTCCCTAGTTAACTATGAATACCGCTAATTTTCCCTGGCTGACGACGATAATTTTGTTGCCGATCGCCGCGTCACTTTTGATTCCCTTTCTACCAGATAAAGATGGTAAAACAGTACGCTGGTACTCCCTAGTCGTGGGATTGATCGATTTTGCACTGATTGTTTGGACGTTTTATTCTCAGTATGATTTTACTAATCCCAATTTACAGCTAGTGGAAAGTTACCCCTGGGTGCCGCAGCTAGATTTAAATTGGTCTGTAGGCGTAGACGGCTTGTCAATGCCTTTAGTCATTCTAACTGGGTTTATTACAACGCTCGCAATGCTAGCGGCTTGGCCTGTTACTCTCAAGCCGCGCTTGTTTTACTTTTTGATGCTGGCAATGTACGGCGGTCAGATTGCAGTATTTGCTGTTCAGGACTTGCTGCTGTTTTTCCTGGTATGGGAACTCGAACTTATTCCCGTATATCTGTTGCTGGCAATTTGGGGCGGTAAAAAGCGGCAGTACGCAGCCACAAAATTCATTTTGTACACGGCGGGTGGTTCGCTGTTTATTTTGGTTGCTGCCCTGACAATGGCATTCTATGGCAATACTGTGACGTTTGATATGCGGGCGATCGCTGCCAAAGACTATGCCTTGAATTTTCAGTTATGGGTGTATGCAGCTTTCTTGATTGCCTACGCGGTAAAACTCCCCATTTTTCCACTACACACCTGGCTACCAGATGCCCACGGTGAAGCGACCGCCCCAGTACATATGTTACTGGCAGGAATTCTTCTGAAAATGGGCGGCTATGCTTTAATTCGGATGAATGCCGGAATGCTACCCGATGCTCATGCTTATTTTGCTCCAGTGTTGGTTATTCTGGGAGTTGTCAACATTATCTACGCTGCACTGACATCATTTGCCCAGCGTAACCTCAAGCGAAAAATTGCTTACTCTTCGATTTCCCACATGGGGTTTGTTGTTATTGGTATTGCCTCATTCACTGACTTGGGCTTGAATGGTGCAATCTTACAAATGATCTCTCACGGCATGATTGGTGCAAGTCTATTCTTCCTAGTTGGAGCAACCTACGATCGCACTCACACTCTGATGTTAGATGAGATGGGTGGTGTTGGACAGAAAATGCGGAAGATGTTCGCTATGTGGACAACTTGTGCAATGGCTTCCTTGGCTTTACCTGGAATGAGTGGTTTTGTTGCAGAGTTGATGGTATTCGTCGGCTTTGCTAATAGCGATGCCTACAGCCCGACGTTTAAAATCATCATCGTCTTTCTGATGGCAGTTGGTGTAATTTTAACGCCAATTTACTTACTATCAATGCTCCGCGAGATCTTCTACGGACCTGAAAATAAGGAATTGGTTTCTCATGAAGCCTTGATTGATGCAGAACCACGAGAAGTGTTTATCATTGCTTGTTTGTTAGTGCCAATTATTGGAATTGGTTTATATCCTAAGATCCTGACTCAAGTCTACGACGCTACAACAATTCAGTTAACTGAAAGGTTGCGTGATTCTGTGCCTACTCTTGTTTCTCAAGAAGTGCCTACTTTGTCATTCCGTGCACCAGCTATTAGTAATAAGTAACAAACAAGGTTTCAAAAACTAAAATACGATTGCTCAGGCAGGTTGTCAAAACCTGTCTTTTTTGTAGACCTCCTGTATGAATCATAGATACCCTTCAACTGAAGTCAGGGCTACTCAAGCATAGTTTTAAGTTTTGAATTTTAAATTTTCTTAACTCATAACTCAACACTCTAAATTGGTGGACTTTAGTTTATTTGGTAGTAAATTCATTCGCACTCGCATTTTAATGACTAATCGCTCTTCTGCTGTCATTTTTAACAAGTATCAGCAATTTCTCTGAACCAGAAGAAATTTATCTCCTAGTTTTCTCGGATTACAGCCAGCCTATCTACAGAATACGATTGAGCGGATGATATCAATTTTTTAAGATATTTGTTCACCTTGCTTCAAAGCAGCATAAGGCATAATCAGAGGTAACACAATGCTTGTAGGTAGAGATAAACAGTCGCTAGATGAGCAACATATACTAGCAGTACAAGATAGTTTAACTCACCCACCTCATATTTATCCCGATGACTCTCACTTGCTAGACTCTATACATAAAAACAATTACGTTGGCAAGCAAACACTAGAAGAACGCATTCTTGAACTTGAACAAGCTAATCAGCAATTAAAAATAGAAAACATAGATTTACGGCGTGCAGAAGAAGAAGTCCTTTTTTTACAAAGGATGACACAAGCAATTAGTGAAGCTACAGACTTTCATTCAGCACTAGGAATTGCTTTACAAAAGGTGTGCGACTTCACAGGTTGGAAATTTGGTGAGGCGTGGATTCCTAAAACAAATTCTCATGTCTTAGAGTACAGTCCTGCTTGGTATGGTGTTAGCCCAGAATTAGAAAAATTTAGAACATTAAGTCAAACATTTACTTTTTCATTAGGAGTCGGTATTCCAGGACGTGTTTGGGAATCAAAGCATCCAGAGTGGATTCAGGATGTTTCTAATGTATCTGAAACAGTTTGTCAACGTTGTCAACTTGTTAGAGAAGTTGGATTCAAGGCGGGAGTAGGTATTCCAATTATTAACCGCAATGAAGTGTTAGCGATCCTCATCTTTTTCATGTTTGAGGCTTATGAGGAGGATCAACGACTTGTTGAAATCATCTCAACAGTAGCTATTCAATTAGGCTCTTTGATTCAACGCAAACAAGCAGAAGAAGCTTTACGTTCTAGTGTGGCAACAAACCGAGCCTTAATCAATGCCTTACCAGATCTACTACTGCGGATCAACAAGGAAGGATACTTTGTTAACTTTAAAGCAGCAAAAAATGAAAGTTTAGTTATACCTGACAATAATTTTGTTGGCAAGCATTTATGTGAAGTGCTTTCTTCAGAAATTGCTTTGCCCGCAATGACGTGTATCGAAAAAGCTTTAGCAACAGGAGAACTTCAAGTTTTTGAATCACAAACATTTGTAGATAATCTTTTGCGGTACTACGAATTTAGAATCGTAGTTAGTGCAGAAAATGAAGTGATGGTGATTGTTCGTGATATTACTGAAACTAAGCTATTTTTAGATTTATTACAGCAACAAGAACGCCAGCTAAAAGCAATTTTAAATAATATTCCTGGTAGTGCTTGGCTTAAAGATAACGAAAGTAGATATATTGCTGTTAATGAACCCTTGCTGAAGTTATTTAATAAAAAATTAGAAGAGGTTGTCGGTAAGACAGATTACGACTTATTTCCCCCTGATTTGGCTCAAAAATGTATTGATGACGATCGCGAAGTTTTAGCGACTGGCAAAAGAAAATATTTTGAAGAATTTTCAGTTAATCCAGATGGTAGTGAGATTTGGTTTGAAACTATCAAAACACCAATTCATAACGAAAATAACGAAATTATTGGCACAACCGGAATTGCTTACGATATTACAGAACGTAAAAGAATCGAGCGCGACACATTCAATGCTTTGAAAAAAGAGAGAGAACTAAGTGAACTCAAATCACGCTTTGTCACTATGACGTCTCATGAATTTCGTACTCCATTAGCAACAATTCTCTCTTCAGCAGAATTATTAGAATATTATAGTCATAAATGGAGTGAGGATAAAAAGCTTAGTCATATTCATAAAATTCAGTCTGCTGTTAACCACATGACTAGTTTGTTGAATGATGTTTTATTAATTGGCAAAGCTGAAGCAGGTAAATTAGAGTTTAATCCACAGCCATTAGATATAATTCAGTTTTGCTCCAGCTTAGTAGAAGAATTGCAAATTAGTACTACAGAACATCAGATTATTTTTCAAGCTCAATATCAAAACTTAATAGTTTGCTTGGATGAAAAGTTATTAAGGCACATCTTAACAAATTTATTGTCAAATGCTATTAAATATTCGCCGCAAGGTTGTCTTGTTCATTTTGACTTGATTTGTCAAAAAGATGAGCTAGTTTTTGTTATTCAAGATGAAGGTATTGGAATTCCTAAGCTAGACCAAGAGCAACTATTTAACTCTTTTCATCGAGCTAGTAATGTAGGTGTCATTTCGGGTACTGGTCTAGGTTTAGCAATTGTGAAAAAGTCTGTTGATTTACATGGAGGTCAAATTACTGTTGACAGTGAAGTAAATAGAGGAACAACCTTTACGGTAACACTACCATTAAATCCTTAGGAATTAAGTTAAATGAAAAAGATTTTAGTTATTGAAGATGAGCCAGATGTTAGAGCTAATATCATTGAGTTGCTCGAAGCAGAAGATTTTCATGTTGTTGGTGCAGAAAATGGTTTTTTTGGTGCAATGTGGGCACAGGAATATTTACCTGACTTAATTATTTGTGATGTAAGAATGCCAGAACTTAATGGATATGATGTTCTTACAGCATTACGCCAAGATTCTGTAACAGCTACAATTCCCTTCATTTTTCTAACAGCAAATGCCGATCGCGCTGATATGCGGCGGGGAATGGATTTAGGAGCAGATGATTATTTAACCAAGCCCTTTACTCGGACAGAATTATTAAATACGATCGCTTCGCGATTTGCCAAGCAGGAAATTGTGATGCAGCAGTATCATAACGAACGCCAACGGGCTGATTCTTTGAAACAAAAAGTTCAAGAATTAGAAAAGTATGCTAATTCTAAAACCAATATTGTTCCAAAACTTAATATGGCAATGTCTCTAGTCAAAAACTTACCTCCAGGTTCTCAACGCGATCGCTGTTTACAAATTCTGCGTCAAGTCTGTGAAGAAGAAATTAGCATCCTCAACAATACTCCTTCTTTGCAAAAACTTATGTCTCCTGAGAATATCGATTTTCTACGCCAATTTAATTTGGTTTCTAATATCAAATTCGGTTGATTAGTGATGATAAAAATGAGATTAAAAGTGGCTATTGATTAGTTAATTACTAGCAAAAGTGTCATTTTACTGCTAGTCTGATTGGTTAACTGGAGATGATATAATTAGTAGAAACTTGGGATTTTAACATAATAAAGCTTAGGAGTTCCGCTTCAGGTTATTGGCACTACGTCTTCTTAAGATCTAGTGCCTTTTTGTATTTCTAATTACTCAGCTTAAACAAGACTTAGATGCGATCGCCAAAGCCTTTTTGGTTAATGACTAGTAACTAACCACTAGCTACTAGTCACTTCCAGTTTTTAGAACTACCTAAATTTGCTCTACTGTCCCTTTTAAACCACGACTATTGAGTAATTGTAAAACTTCGTTAGCATTTGCGCGATCGCCAAAGGCTCCTACCTGCATAAAAACCTTACCATTCGCAAACGTCCGAAAAGCTCCAGGAACAAGCGATCGTACCAAGTCTTGCTTACTCTTATTTTCAGCTTCTACAATCACTCGATAACGCAAACCTAAAGCTGATTCGCGAGTGGGTGGAAGTGGTGGAGTACCAAGCGCAGGCGCTGTTCTTGGTAATGTTATCTTTGGTAAATTACGCGGGTTTCCTATCGGAATGTTGCCACTAGGAACAGGAAGTAAATCTGCTTCGGTAATTTGTGCAGACTGCAACACTGGGACGCTTATAGTACCAGGATTAGGATTTGCTGGTGGCGGGAGGATAGTTGCAGAAGTTGTCGGTGGCGGTACAGTAATGGCGATCGCAGTATCCGAACCTGACGCTGGAGGTAACTGTGGAGGATTGGCGCGATTGTTTATATTCGCTGGGGGTACAGGAATCGCGATTGAGTTTGTAGGAGTTGTTGTAACTACTGGTGCAATTGTTGTCGCAGTTGTATTCGGTTGTACTACTCGCGGTGGCGTCTGAGGGATTGCCACTAAATCGACCTTACCTGATAAATCAAGATTACCAATTGTACGAGCGTTAGCAGCTAAAGTATTACCGAACGCTGGAATTGTCTGACGCGCCGCCTTGCTATTAATATCGTAACCGCCATTTTGGCGAAATATGTTGCCTCCTGGTTGCGTAGCAGTGCCTAAATCAGGTTGACTAGAAGCGATCGCTACAACACCATCTTCAATGTTGCTCTCAATTGTATTATTTCTGAGGATTGGTTGAGCTTGAGCTTGTACCACTACTCCCGCACGATTTTGTGTAATGCGATTACCAACTAATAATGGCGCGGCTTTCTGTGAAATATTGATACCAAACCCAGTTTTTTCAAAGATATTCTCGCGGATTTCCGGTCGAGAGATGCCATAGATAGTAATACCGTTTGCCCCATTTTGATGAAAGTAATTGTTGCGAATGAGGGGTGTACTATTACCCGTTACCGAAATACCGTCATGGGTACTACTAGTAAATGTATTATTGATAATCGTGGGATGACTCGACTCGATCCACAAACCATAACCCCGTGGATGAGAATTAGTGATTGTGACACCTGTCAGCGTAGCTTGGTTTGCTCCTAGAATCGTCACATTTTGCCGTGCAAAAGTAGGGCTGAGGAAAACACCGCCACCTTGGATAATAATATTACTGCCACGAGTTTGCGGATCGCCTTGAATTGATACGCCTGATTTAAGCTGAAGTGGAAAAGTTTCTCCAGTTTCGGCGCTGTATTTACCGCTTGCTAGCATAATAACGCTGTTCGGCAAAGCTACCTTTAGTGCTTGAGTAATTGTTTTAAATGGGGCGCGATCGCTACCATCGGCTTGAGCAGTATTTTCTATATTAGGGTTGACATATATCACTTTCGCTGGAGATGTCTGATTAGGACGCGATGCCAAGTGTAATAGTGGCAATTCTGACGATAAACCAATATCACTGGCAACAAGTAAAGTGATACTTGCTAAACCAACCGCGATTGTATTGGAACTTAAGTAAGAAATATTAGCTATGCTCAAAATAAGTCTATTTACATTGCTACAGGGAGCAAATTCAAGATAGGTATCAAGGCGGGTTAAATTCACGGCACTCCTCCGCATCACTTTGGGAATATCAAAGTCAAGGGTGATGACAACGGCGACTTCGACGTTAATCTATGCTGCTTCTTATACAGCCGATGTCGCAGAAAATCAATGGCATTAAACACTTCTTTTTGCAATAAAGTTAAATCACACTCAAATTGCTGAAATATGAATGCTGGCTGGTACGATGAAAACAATAATGGGTTTGTTCCAATGGTCGAATTACATAACCAAAGAGGACAAGTGCAACCAGCCGTTTGCCGTATCTTGGACGCAAATTTAGACCGCGCCCGTGAAGGATTGCGCATAATTGAAGAATGGTGTCGCTTTGGTTTGAATAATGCCCAGTTGAGTGGTGAATGCAAACAACTACGGCAAGAACTCGCAACTTGGCATAATCCAGAATTACGTGCAGCGCGAGATACACCTAGCGATCCTGGCACGCAACTGACACATCCACAAGAACAACAACGCACTGATTTAAAATCTTTGCTTCAAGCAAACTTTTGTCGTGTGGAAGAAGCTTTGCGAGTTTTAGAAGAATATGGCAAGCTTTATCATCCGCAGATGGGCAGTGCATTTAAGCACATGCGGTATCGTGTTTATATACTAGAAAGCCAGTTTCTCGGTTACGAACGTCATCAACAACTTTTGCGATCGCAGTTGTATCTTGTCACCTCTCCAGCAAACGACTTGTTGTCAGTTGTAGAAGCTGCCCTAGCCGGAGGACTGACTTTAGTACAATATCGAGACAAAAATACTAAAGATGGCGATCGCCTGGCACATGCTCAGCAATTATGTCAATTGTGTCACAAATATAGTGCGTTATTTCTGGTCAACGATCGCGTAGACCTTGCCTTAGCAGTGGAAGCTGATGGCGTCCATCTCGGACAGCAAGATTTGCCCATCAAAGTAGCGCGACAGCTATTAGGACCGCATAAAATCATCGGCTGCTCTACCACAAATGCAGAAGAAATGCAACGCGCAATTCAAGGCGGTGCTGATTATATTGGTGTAGGTCCTGTTTACGAAACACCAACCAAAGCAGATAAGCCAGCCGCAGGATTAGAGTATGTACGCTACGCAGCCCAGCATAGCCCCGTTCCTTGGTTCGCCATTGGTGGAATTGACGTAAACAATATTAATGATGTCATCTCCGCCGGTGCTGAACGCGTGGCAGTCGTGAGAGCGATCGTGGAAGCTGAACAACCCACCTTGGTTACTCAATATTTCATATCTCAACTTACTCGTGTCCATATTCGCAACAATAAACCAGAATTGAGTCAGTCGTATGTCTGATCGCATCACATTGGAAGTCAACGGCGAAACGCGTACCTGTGCGGCTGATTCTCAACTTCCAGACGTCCTGCACCAACTAGGCTATAACCCTCGCTTAGTTGCAGTAGAGTACAATGGTGAAATTCTCCACCGTCAGTATTGGTCAGAAACTCAAGTTAAAGGAGGCGATCGCCTAGAAGTCGTCACAATTGTGGGTGGTGGTTAAACGAGTGACTAGTGGGAGTGTGGGAGCATTGTAGTGTGGGAGTGTGGGAGAGATTTAATTATTATTGTTTTTTACTACTCTACTACCCGCCTACCCCCTGTCCCTCTATAAGGTACGGTATTCATATCCGGTAATCCACCCTCAGGTTGCTGCTAGAGGCATAAAAGAAGCGATACATTAAGGGAGTAGCTTGTGTAGATAAATTTAGCAAAGAAAGAATACATTGCTCTACTTTGCAGATTATGTCTCAGGCTATCGGCTGGTGTTATGAATAAACATAAAATATCTTCATAGGATATAGCAAAGCCGATATTGTCTTTTAGGCACATACTATGCTCAAGAAACTGCTTTCAGCCATGAAACCGCTTGTAAAACCCCTTTTTCTCTTTGGGCTTGTTGCAGCCTTAGCGTTGGGTCACTCTGATGCAGCCTTGGCAGCACGAAGTGGAGGTCGCATCGGCGGCGGTTCATTCAATCGACCAGCCCCCAGCCGTCCTTATACTCCCCCTGGTGGAGGTGGTGGAGGATATTATGCTCCTTATCCAGGAGGCGGATTTGGTTTTCCCTTCTTACTTCCTTTCTTTGGAATCGGCGGCTTCGGCAGTATATTTTCAATCTTGATATTTTTTGCGATCGCCAACTTCCTGCTGCAATCGTTCCGTCGTGCTAGTAGTGGTGGCGAGTCAGGATATGATACTGGATACAACAGCAATCCTAATGTCTCGATTGCCGAGTTACAAGTAGGCTTGTTAGCGCAAGCACGCGGGTTGCAAGAAGATCTCAACCGCATTGCAGAAACTGCTGATACAAATTCCCCCGCAGGTCGCGCAGCAGTATTACAAGAAGCAAGCCTAGCATTACTACGCCATCCCGAATATTGGGCGTACGCTGGTAGTAGAAATGGTCAAGCACGGTTAAATGCAGCTGAGGCTGAATTTAATCGCCTATCTCTTGCTGAACGTAGCAAGTTTAGCGAAGAAACACTTTCTAACGTCAACAATCAGCTTAGAGGTACAGATTCCAGAGGAGTTTTACCAGGTGCTGATCAAGATAACCCCACTCGTCTAATGACCGAAGGTCCTGGAGAATATATTGTTGTTACGCTACTAGCAGCAACCTTAGGTAACTTTCAAATGCCGCAAATTAATAGTGCAGAGGATCTGCGTCAAGCATTACGAGTTCTTGGTGCTGTTCCTAGCGATCGCTTGTTGGCAATTGAAGTTTTGTGGACTCCCCAAGCAGCAGGTGATACCTTAAGCTCGGACGACCTATTAGCAAAATATGCCGACTTGAAAATGGTTTAGATTGTGTAGCAACAATCCTTTAATAGATAGATCTATAAGGGGACTAATAATTAGTCCCCTTTTTATTGGTATTTAGAGACTTGACATGACTTCTTCAGCCGCAGCCAACGTCTTGTTGACATCCTCTTCAGTATGGGCAACAGAAGTAAATCCTGCCTCAAATTGAGATGGTGCTAAATAAATACCATGTTCGAGCATTCCTCGGTGAAAACGGCTGAACTTATCTAGATCTGAGTGTTTTGCGTCTTCGTAATTGTGGACAGGTCCAGCAGTAAAGAACAAGCCAAACATCCCACTAATTTGACCGCCACAGGCTGCATGACCTGTTTTTTTGGCAATTTCTAGTAACCCGTCACTCAGTTTTTTGGTGATTTGATCTAAGTACTGATATGTCCCTGGTTTTTGCAAGAGTTCGAGGGTTTTAATGCCTGCTGTCATCGCCAGGGGATTGCCTGATAGCGTTCCAGCTTGATATACAGGTCCTGCGGGTGCAATCATTGACATAATCTCTCGACGACCGCCGTAGGCTCCTACAGGTAAACCACCACCGATAATTTTACCTAAAGTCGTCAAGTCAGGAGTCACATTAAATCTTTCTTGGGCGCCACCATAGGCGATCCGAAAGCCAGTCATAACTTCATCAAATACAAGTAATGCGCCGTACTCTTGAGTTAGTTCGCGTAAACCCTCCAGAAAACCTGCATCTGGGGTAATAAAACCAGCATTGCCGACAACAGGCTCTAAAATAATACCAGCAATTTCATCAGGGTTTTCGGCAAATAAGGCTTTGACAGCTTCTAGGTCATTGTAAGGAGCTGTTAAAGTATTGCTAGTCGTTGATTTAGGCACTCCTGGAGAATCAGGTAAACCTAAGGTAGCAACCCCTGACCCAGCTTTGACCAGAAACATATCAGCATGACCGTGATAACAGCCTTCAAACTTGATAACTTTGTCACGTCCGGTAAAAGCCCGCATTAACCGCAGCACTGCCATACAAGCTTCAGTGCCAGAGTTAACAAATCTTACCATCTCAATGCTGGGAACCGCATCAATGACCATTTCGGCAAGTACATTTTCTAACGCACAGGGCGCTCCGAAACTTGTGCCTTTTTCTAGTACCTCATGTAACGCTGCTAACACATCTGGATGGGCATGACCGCAGATGGCAGGTCCCCAAGTGCCTACATAATCGATATACTGGTTGCCATCAACATCCCAAATGTAAGCTCCTTTAACCCGTTCAAATACTATCGGCTGCCCTCCGACAGATTTAAAGGCTCGAACTGGTGAACTGACACCCCCAGGCATTAAGTTCTGTGCTGCTGCAAAAATTTCTTCTGATTTGGTTGTTTTAATCGTGGTCTTAACCAAGATTCTCTCCTTAGTGAGATGTCTAAACGTCTATCTTTGGACGGTGGTACGTGTTATTTGAAAGTCCTATGTTATCAAGTATTCCCATCCGGAATATCGGAAAATAAAATTATGTTATATCAAACAAATCAAGACTTACCTTTAGAAATCCGTACGGGTTTTTCTGAAACTACTCAGGACTTATATCGCGCTGCATATAACTGTGCAATTCATTGGTATGGTGATACTGCAAAAGCCCATAAGGTTGCTTTAAGTGCTGTGAGAATGCACTCTGCTAGAACTATGAGCGTACTTGTTTAAGCTTCTTCTTCTGGCTAAGCTATTTGCTTTAGCCAAAGCAATTAATGATTCAACTTCGTTACCCACCTGTCCCATACATTAAATGATATCTTGAACGGGTAGATATTGCCTGTACAAGATAGTTTTTATGTCTGTTGATAAAGAAATATTAAATGAAGCTATACCTGTAGAAAAAATTCACTACGATCGCCGAGGATTAGTGCCTGCAATTGTCCAAGATTATTTGGATGGCACTGTATTGATGATGGCTTGGATGAATCGCGAGTCGCTACAAAAAACGATGGAAACCGGAGAAACCTGGTTTTGGAGTCGTTCTCGTGCTCAACTGTGGCACAAAGGAGCAACTTCAGGTCATATTCAAAAAGTGCGATCGCTGCGTTATGACTGTGATAGCGATGCCTTGCTCGTTAGCGTTGAACAAATCGGCGATGTTGCTTGTCACACTGGAGAACGCAGTTGTTTCCACCGTATCGATGGGCAGGTTGTGGCTCCTCCTGCAGATACTTTGTCGCAGCTTTTTGCTGTAATTTGCGATCGCCGCGATTATCCCACGGAAGATTCTTATACTTGTAAGCTTTTAGCTAACGGAGATAACAAGATCTTGAAAAAGCTAGGTGAGGAAACCGCTGAAGTTGTCATGGCTTGTAAAGATGATGAACCAGATGCGATTGCGGCTGAAGTCGCTGATTTGTTTTATCACACACTTGTGGCTTTAGCGCATCACAAAGTTGAACTAAAAGACGTTTATCGCAAGCTACAAGAACGCCGCCGTTAATTTTAGCTTTAGTTAAGAAGTCAAGGTAAATTGTCTTTTGATATATGGTATTATTGATTTATGAAATAATAGAAATATAAGCTTTTTTAAAAATAAAGAATAGATTTTCATTATAAAGAGATTATATCAGAAATCTCAAGTAATATCTAGCCCAACTTTTCCAAAAACTTTCTTTATTTTTTCTGAAAGCCTTGGTAAACAATTTGGTTGAGATAATACAAAATAGCAATTGTGAGTAGAACACTAGCAGCCAAACCAAGCCAGTAGTTGTAGGCAAAAACAGGCGATTGATCTAAAGCCCAACCGCCCAAAGGCGGACCGATGAAATAGCCAGCTGCCCAGCAAAGGGAACTCATAGAAAAGTAAACTCCGCGTTGAGATTCAGGAGCTAATTCTGTCACCAAAGCAGCAGCAGAAGGAGTATAAGAAACAATTGCTAAACCGAATATACCTAGTGAAACTACAGCCCAAAATAAGTGATTGACAGGAGTAATACCAGTAAACCAAACACAGATAAAACCCACTGCCCAAATCAAAGCAGAAACAATGAGAGCATGGGGATGTGTAAAGTGCTTTAAAATACGAGCAATTGGTAATTGAAACAAAATTGCGATCGCCATGTGCCAAGCAAACAAAACACTGAGGATTGATTCAGTAAATCCTTGCGTCGCACCAGAAGCCACGAAGTTTCTCAAATAGAGTGGTAATGTGCTGTGGAGTTGAGAGGTGTAAGTTGTGAAAATGATATTCACTAGAACATAAACAAGCAAACGGCGATCGCTTAGTGCTATAGCCCAACTACTTTTGGCAGATAATTCAGACACAGATGCTTGGGGTTGATAATCTTTAATCGCCAAGTAGATGACGACGAAAAACACCATAAAAGAAGTAGAGTCAATTAAAAACAGCGCGCGATATGCCCCAGTTGCACCAACTAGTGCGCCACCAAAAACGATTCCTGTTCCTAAACCTAAGTTATCTGCGAGTCGTGTCAAGGCGTATGCTTCGCGTCGATTTGCAGGTGTTGTTAAATCGGCAACAACTGCCTCAGTTGCAGGCCAATACAAACCTTGTCCCAATCCGACAAGTAAATTACCAAGAATCAGAATTGGGAAAGTGACTGTTGTTGCTAAGACTAAAGAAGCGATCGCCGCAACAGCCGCAGAAAGGAGTAAAGTGCGACGGCGTCCCCACTTGGGAGAATCAGACAAGGAACCACCTAGGATGCGTCCAAAAATACCAGAAATCGAAGCACTACCTAGAGCAAAACCTACCGCAGTAGCTGAAAAACCCACCTGATTCACAAAAAAGATGGGGGCATAAAATAGTGTAAAACCTGTACCGATTTCTGATAAAAAACGACCAAAACCAAGAATCCAGACTTGTGGATCGAGTTGTGGCAGCCACGAGGATAACTGTTGCGGAAGAAACTTCATTTAATTAGGAACGAGGGGCGAGGGGCACAGATATTAATTTTAGAACGTGGTCGAATTGTGGAATATGGCGATCGCCAGGGTTTAGCCAATAATCCCAACTCCCATTTTGCTCAATTGTTGCAGACGGGTTTGACAGATGTATTAGTCTGAGGGGCAATATAAAACAAGATGGCAACAACCCTAAGCTGTATTTGATTGATAGCTTTTCCTGGATTTTGATCTACGGTCTACCTGCTGTACCTGGCTTGATTAAGCGCGAATTTTTCAACGCACTCACAGGTTCTTCCTAACTTGGTTTGTCCCCTATGGCTGTCATTGTCCTGTTGTTAGTCGTAGGCGCTGGACAAACTGTTGTCCTACAATTGCAGCCAACGCTGAGATACACCTATTACTCTTGCAATCGCTGCCAAGGCAAGGCGTTCGAGCAACAACTTATTCATTAATTGGCGAGTTGCCTTATCAATCGGCTGTCGGCTTGCTTTCTCTACAAACTAGTCCGCAGTTTTGGCAGCAGAATCGGGGTTTATTAGCTTACCATTACTATGCATAACTACCCATCCTTTTTGAGAAATATTCTTTAAATGCTGCTAGCCTAGTTGTAAATATTATCTTTAAGAGCGTGCAACTAGAGATGGCTGGTGCTTTATTAATCAAAAGTATGGATGCAATATTTGAAGAGACAGCTATCAACGGTAATCAGCCTTATCGAACTAAAAATGACATTGTTTTGAAATATTCAGAGTCTATTGGTAAAGGATATTGGCAGCGAGCTTTCCTACCAGATGGCATTTCTATAGATATTGAAAATAATGAATTCCTAAACCATATTATCTTGGAGGAACCAGACGACGAGGGATGGCCGGAAATAGGGTTTCGTTTATCGGGAAACCGTAAATTGTATTCAGGCGAGGTGATGCAAGGTGGTCAAAACTTCTTGTGCTTGTCGGATGTCGGACGCGGAGGTATAACAGAATGGGCTGGTAATCAACGACACTTGAAAGTTGACATCAACCTCACGCCTGAAATGTGGGCAATGTTGATTCATCAACACTCACAATACTTATCTCCACACCAGCAACTTCCTCTTTTTGGGGCTAAAAATGCACCACACTACGAATTACGAACCACTACACCTGTAATGCAATCGGTACTATACCAAATTCTCAATTGTCCCTATCGAGATTTTATCCGAGATATTTATCTACAAAGTAAAGCACTGGAACTTGTGGCATTGTGGCTGGGACAAGAACTCAATTATCGTCAGGTAAAGCTGTCTACGGTCAAACTTTCCCCAGATGATATAGAACGTATTTACTATGCCAAAGATATCCTTATTACTAACTTACATCATCCACCAACATTGCTAGAACTAGCACGTCAAGTTGCTATTAATCAAAGGAAACTGAAGCAAGGTTTTCGTCAGATATTTGGGACTACAGTTTTTGGCTACCTGCATGATTATCGCATGGAACAAGCTAAACAAATGTTGACAGAACAAAAATTGACTGTTGCCCAAGTTGCCCATGCTGTTGGCTATTCTCACCTGAGTCACTTTGCATCTGCCTTTAGAAAGAAATTTGGGGTAAATCCCAGTGCTTACCGACAAAAATAGTTCGTCTATGGATAAAAATAGTTCGTCTATGGATAGACTCAGTACCTACAAAACCATAAAGATATTTGCAAGATAGTTGAAAACTATTCTTAACTAGCAGGTGAAAACTTTATTTGTCATTTGCTTGCTGATGTCATGTAACTGTGGTTTTGGTGTGAGTACTGTGAATCGACAACTTTTTTATAGCATTTGCTTGACAGGCATTGTATCTGCGTTGATTGTGCAATCTGCGTCTGCTGAGGTGGTTCAGCCGAAATCAAGCGTTTCGCAAAATATTACGCGCAGAGGACTACGTGAACGTCTTGTGAATCAAGCTGAATTGCTTTCTCAAGTACCTAATTCCCCGACACTGGTGGAAGTGACAGGAGTGGAAGCTACTCCCACAGATAAAGGTGTGGAGGTAATTTTACAATCAACTCAAGGACAACAGTTACAAATCACCAATCGCAGTGCCGATAATAACTTTATCGCTGATATTCCTAATGCTCAATTGCGTTTACCCAGTGGTGATGGATTCACATTTCGTTCTCAAAAACCAGTTGGAGGGATTACGGAAATAACGGTAACAAACTTTGATGCTAATACTATACGAGTCACAGCGATAGGTGAGGCGGGATTACCCACAGTGGAGTTATTTGATAGTGATGAAGGTCTGATTTTTGGCTTCACACCAGTTGTATCCTCTGCCCAGACTCCACAATTACCAGCAGAAGAACCAGAAACTGAAACTCAAACTCAAACAGAACAACCATCAACTCAAACTGATGAGCCAATTGAATTGGTAGTAACGGGTGAGCAAGACGGATACAGTGTACCCAATGCCACAACTGCGACGAGGACTGATACACCCTTGCGTGACATTCCCCAATCGATTCAAGCGGTTCCCCGACAGGTGCTAGACGACCAACAGGTGATTCGAGCCTCAGAAGCATTGCGTAATGTCAGTGGTGTGCAAAGGGGAAATACAGTTGGTGGCACATCCGAGGTGTTTAACATTAACATTCGCGGATTTCAACAATTTGGAGGGAATCTCCGCGATGGCTTTAACAATAGAAACTTTTTTTCTACTGTAGAAACGGCAAATTTGGAACGGATAGAAGTCCTCAAAGGACCGGCTTCTGTACTCTATGGTAATTTAGACCCTGGTGGTGTGATTAACTTCGTTACAAAGCAACCGCTTTTAGAGCCTTTTTATGCTGCGGGATTGCAGGTTGGAAGTTTTGGTTTAGTGCGACCAACCCTTGATTTATCAGGCCCCTTAAACCCAGAGCGAACAGTACTCTATCGATTAAACGCAGCTTATGAGAGAGGCGGAAATTTTCGGAACTTTGACACAGATGTCGAGCGATTCTTTATTTCACCTGTTATTGCATGGAATATTAGCGATCGCACTGACTTAACTCTTGAATTAGAATACGTAAATGATCGTCGTCCATTTGATCGGGGATTGGTTGCTTTTGGAACAGGCATTGCTAATATTCCCTTTGATCGAGTTTTGGGTGAACCAGACGACTTCAATGAAAGAACAAATTTGTCAGCAGGATATCGATTGGAGCATCGTTTCAATGATGACTGGAAAATTCGCAATCGGTTTAGGTACTCTTTCTCTGACCAAACCAGGAATCGGCTCGAACCGGGCAGGCTCAACGAAACCACTGGGGAACTAGGTAGAGAATTTGCTGAGGGTGAATCTACAATAAGAAATTATGAATTGCAAATCGATCTAGAGGGAAATTTTGCTACGGGATCAATCCAGCACACCCTGCTATTTGGCGTTGATTTATCTTGGCAAAATTACGGAGGAGTAGAGCGTTTTGAACCCGCTCCTAGCATTAATATCTTTAATCCTGTTTATGGAATCGCTCCCCGACCTAGCCGAGATGAATTTTCAGATGTATTTCCTTTGGGGTCTCAAACTAATGCTCTTGGCTTTTTTCTGCAAGATCAAATTACCCTAGCCGACAACTTAAAACTACTGGTAGGTGGACGTTTTGACAATATCGATCAAAGCTCTCCTTCTGATGAACGGCAAGATCAAGCCTTTAGTCCGCGAGTTGGCATCGTCTATCAACCGATAGAGCCAATTTCTCTATATACCAGTTTCAGTAGGTCATTTCAACCTAACTTTGGAAATCGTGCAGATGGTTCGCTGCTTGAACCCGTGCGTGGTACGCAGTACGAAGTAGGTGTTAGAGGTGAGTTTCTCGACGGTAGCTTGATTACAAATCTGGCTGCCTACGAAATTACCAGGAGTAATCTTGCAGTTACTGATCCAGATAATCCAAATTTCTCCATTCCATCAGGAGAGCAAAGAAGCCGGGGTATTGAGTTGGATGTTACAGGACAAATTCTTCCAGGATGGAATATTATTGCATCCTACGCCTACACCGATGCCAGAGTTACCAAAGATGACAATCTACAGCCAGGTAATTTACTTGATGGTGTGCCGTTTAATTCAGCCAGTTTGTGGTCAACTTATGAGATTCAAACAGGTAATTTCCAAGGCTTAGGATTTGGCTTAGGTTTATTTTATGTGGGTGAACGCCAAGGTGATTTGAATAACTCTTTTCAAGTGCCTAGCTATGTACGTACTGATGCCAGTATATTTTATCGACGAAATAACTGGCGGGCTGGCATTAATATTAATAACCTTTTCAATGTCGATTATATCGACGCTCCTGGTGATCGCCGGAGTCGCGTTGAAGGTCCTGGTGCGCCGTTTACAGTCAGAGGAACGGTATCAGTGGAGTTTTAGATTGAACTAAATCAGGATTTCACAATACCCAATGGTGTCCAACGACAATGCTATGTACTGATTAAAAAGCAAAACCATAGCATTTTTTAGTCTTATGAGATACAACTTTTTTAATCTTATGAGATACAACATTGACTTCACCCCGATAAAGCTATGCTTTACAGCAACCGCCAAGGCGTTTAGGACATGACAAAATCCCAAAACCATTATTCAATTTTGGCTTTTAATTTCCCCTCTCCTTAGTAAGGAGAGGGGTTAGGGGTGAGGTTTTTATATGTATCTCATGCACCTAGTAAACGCTACACTTTCTCAATACTCCAAAAAATCAATTTATATCAGTTAAATAAATGAAGTATTGGTTCAGACATCTTAAACTATTGCTACTTTCAATATGTTCACTAATTTTAGTAGTCGCCTGCAATAGTAGTACACCTCAACTAAATACCAATCAAACACTCACAAGCAGACCTTCAGATTGTCGGGTAATTAATCATGACGGGGGAGAAACAGAAATTTGCGGACAACCCGAAAAAATTGTGGCATTTGGTCCACCCATATTAGATATTTTGTTATCTTTAGGAGTGCAAGCCGCAGGTTATTCGGAAGTGGATTTACTCAACAAAAAAGTATTTGATAATCCTAGTGAGCAGATTCCTTATCTAGGGCATTTAGTGACAAATCGACCTGTAAATTTAGGCGATCGCAATAATCCCTCGCTAGAAACATTTGTGCAACTTCAACCTGATTTAATTATAGGTGAAGCGTATCATATCAAGGAAAAATACAAATTATTCTCCAGCATTGCACCAACAGCATTTTTTGTAAATGAAGGAGAATCAGATTGGAAAACCACTATTAAGGCAATTGCACCAGCCCTAAACCGAGAAGAACAGGCACAACAAGTAATTACATCCCATAATCAACTGATAGAAACAGCTAAAAAACAATTAGCACCAGTGATATCAGGACAAACTATTATTGTTCTAGGCTGGTCAAGAGTTACCAAGCAATCATTTATTTTTCCGGACACTTTTATTACCAGGTTGTTAAAAGATTTAGGCTTTAAAACTGTTTTAGGAGCAGCCAACAGACCTAGAACATCAATTGAAGCTATAGCAAACCTGAAAACCGATCACATTTTAGTGTTGCCGTCTGGGGATAACACCATCGATAATGCGAAACAGGACTGGGAAAAAAATCCGATTCTGAGTTTAATTCCCGCAGTCCAAGCTGGAAACATTCATTTTATGGACTATCAACTCAGTCGCATTCGGGGACCAATTTCGGCTGAAATATTTATCAATCAAATTCTTCAACTGTTGCAAACTTAAAATATACCTACCGTTTTCTGTATTAGAAGTAATCATGAATATCTCAACCCAAAAGACTCACAACAATTGCCGTTTTTGTTCCGAGATTTCTCAAGCTAACGGTGAAGATCCCATTGGTTCAGCGAACAACGCCGAACAATACTTCATTATCGAAGCGGCACAACCTTGGCCAAATAACATTTGGATGGAACCTAACTCCATACCACAGGGTGTATTAGACCCATTAAAATTTATTTGGGAAAATGGTGGGACAATTCGACCACTTGCGATCGCACCAGATAAAGAATACTCCCATCCAGATTATACTCGTGTATTCTACTATCGCCGACCAGCAAAATTGTTTGCCCAATTTGAGAAACAAGAATTTATTGTACCTCATGCTTTACTGGGTTCTTTGGCATTAGCTTTACTTAAAAATCCCGAAGAATTACCAAACTTTGAGCAATATCGTCAACAAACAAACCACATTCGAGAAATACTTGTTTGCAACCACGGCAATGTTGATGCAGCTTGTAGCAGATTTGGTTATCCGCTTTATCAAAAATTACGTTCTGAATACGCGACTGCAAATAACAATAACTTACGTTTTTGGCGATGTAGTCATTTTGGTGGACACGAGTTTGCACCTACCTTAGTTGATTTACCTCAAGGACAATATTGGGGTCATTTAAAGCCAGAAATTTTAGATTTATTAGTCCGACGTAATGGTTCAGTCACAGAACTGTATCCCTACTATCGAGGCTGGGGGGGCTTATCTTTCTTTGAACAAATTGCCGAACGAGAAATTTGGATGCTTGAAGGTTGGAAATGGCTGGAATATTATAAAGCAGGTCAAGTTTTAGCCAGTGATGAAATTAATCAAGAATGGGCTAATGTTCGCATTGATTACACCACAGCCGATGGAAATATCAGCAGTGCATATCAAGCCAGGGTGGAGGTGAAAGGCTCAGTTATGACAGCCTGGAAATCAGGAGAAAACCCTACTTTAGAGGAAGTAAAGCAGTATCAAGTTAGTAGTCTAGTGAAATTGGCATGATGAAAATTGGACTACCGCAATACTGGAATTTACTTGTTGATTATCTTAAGCCGCAAAAGGGCAGGTTTTCAAGTTTGCGATACGTCGCTACATCATTGAGCGAATCGCTTTTGATACTGCGATAACTACTACTTTTGTTGCTCAGTTTGCGGTAAGCGTAGCTATGCCATCAGGCTTATCGCGCAGCTTTTCTAACTTCTGCAACATCTAATTCTAGTGCTTGTGCTACCTGTTCTAAAGTCAACCCCAACTTCAATAACCGAGGTACTGCTTCAAGTTTACCCTCAAGTTTGCCCTCAAGTTTACCCTCAAGTTTACCCTCAAGTTTACCTTCAATGCGCCCCTTACGCTCTCCGTCTTCCAAGCCTTCTTGGTAAACCCTGGTTTGTTTCAAATCACCTAATCCTAACATTGCTTGAATCTCCGCTTGACTCTTGTGAGGAAACTTATAAACAATGATTGTCTCTATTAATTCTACTAATTTTCTCCTGACCTGTTCATCAGGAACTTGTCTACTTCTGTCAATTAAACTCCGAGCTTTTACACTCGCCTGTTCTGGTGGTTCCACTACCAATGTGAGAGTTCCTAAACCAATTGATTGATTAGTTAATCTCAACTCGTCTAGGTAAATGACTTGCACTCGTTGACTTTCAAAAAATTCCCAATAGCGCATCGGTACACCAGGATCGAGGCGGCGACTCATCCAAATCACAGTTCCCCTCCAATCGTTGCGTATTTCTGTCTTATCCAAATACATAAAAATTTCCGTGAGGAGGCGGGAATAAAGTTCGGGATCAGGTTGAAACTGAAATTCAGTGAAATGAATAGGACGTTTTAAATCTAGTTGTTTGGGTAAAAATGCCCCATCAATCCGAAAATTTGTTTGCTTGACTTCTACTGATAAAAATTCATACGCTTCCGCTTCCACTGGAGACTGACCGAGTAATTCAAAGAAAACGCCAGGAAAAGTTTTGAACAGTCGATAGAGAATTGAATCAGTTTTCACACACTAAAAAAAGCTAGATAGCTAAATCAATATATCAAAATATTTCGCAATAAATAGGCATAATTAAGCATACGATATGAAAATTGGACTACAGCAATACTGCAACTTACTTGTAGATTATTTTCAACCCCAAAAGAAAAGGGTTTTCAAGTTTGCGATCGCCTACAGTATTCTACTTGCTTAGACTTGTACAATTACCCTACTCCCCGTTTTCATTTGAAAGTTATTGTAGCCACTGAACTAATTCATCCATAGTCACAAAAGACAGCAGTGCTTCACCCAATTCCTCCAACCGATTACTAGGTAAGTTTTGTATTTGTTGCTGAGTTGCTGGGTCAAGTAAGCCAAACTTGTACGTTAGTAAGTGGATAATTAAAACTGCTTCCCCTTGTTGCAAACCTTGTTGCAAGCCCTGCTGCAAACGCTGCTGTAAGCCTTCTTGTAGAATTTCTTGATAAATCACTGATTCTTTCATAATGTCCTCGCGAAACAGACTTCTAATCAAGTTTTTATCAAACCTCAGCCCTGCCAATATCTGCGTATTTGCTACTAAATTGCGGCGTTCGTCGGTCGATTCAATACTAACGACTCTGGTGGCGGCTTGCTGTATTCATGAAGGCAGGAGGCAGAAGGTAGAAGGAACTTATGCTTAAAAAATTGGGATTGAAGCGAAGCAAGGACGCCTTGTATTTCTGGCTCGTGCATCTTGATACAAATTTTCTACTTTAATGAGCTTTTGATCCACAACTAAAATTTTTATTAATATTCTCAGCCTTTTGCCTTCTACCTTCTGCCTTTCTTTGTAAAGTTTGAAATTCTAGATGTAGGATGTGGTTGGAGGTTTGCAATAACGTCATTGAATCGGCACGAATTGGTTCTAAACTTAATTCGGTTTTGAGTACCTGGATATCAGATACTTGAGATGACAATAGCCAACGCACAAAATTTTGGGGATAAAGTTGAGCTAGATATTTGCAAATATTGTCATAAGCCAATCGCGATGTACCTTTATTTTGAAACTAGAAGCTGTGTCACCATTTTTATTCGTAACCGACTTAGATAATACCCTCGTAGGCGATGACGAAGCCCTATCAACACTCAATGATAAATTGAGTCAGCATCGCCAGGAACATGGAACAAAGATCGTTTATGCTACAGGGCGATCGCCAGAACTATACCGCCTACTGACAAGCGAAAAGACTCTTCTTGAACCTGATGCTTTGATTACTTCAGTGGGAACTGAAATATACCTCAACGGTAGCGACACTCCTGACTCTGGATGGAGTACAAAAATTGCTCAAGGCTGGAATCGCGATTCGATTGTGGCGGCAAGTGCGCATTTTGCTGATTTAGTTCCGCAACCTGATTCAGAACAGCGTCCGTTTAAAGTCAGCTTTTTCTTAACTCAATCCGTTTTTGGTGAAGTGATTCCCCAACTAGAAACTTTGTTGCAAAACCGAGGGTTAGATGTCAAGCTGATCTACAGCACAGGTCAAGATTTAGATATTTTGCCGCGCAACAGCGATAAAGGGCTAGCAGTGCAATTTCTGCGTCAACAATGGGAAATGTCCCCCGAACAAACTGTTGTGTGTGGTGACTCTGGCAATGATATTGCTTTATTTTCTAGTGGACAAGAACGCGGAGTCATTGTCGGAAACGCGAGTGCAGAACTTTTAGAGTGGCATAATGCTAATCCGGTTGACTATCGCTATCTAGCGCAAGCAGCGTGTGCGGGTGGTATTTTAGAAGGCTTACATTATTTTGGGTTCTTGGGATGATTAGTTATCTCAAAGGTGCGATCGTTGGTGTAGACAAAAGCAATAGCAATCGTGTCATTCTCACTTTAGATGTGAATCAGGTAGGTTATGACTTGCAAATTCCGGCGCGTTTTGTTGAGGAATTACCAGCAATTGGGGAAACAGTACAAGTGTTTACGCATCTACAAATGCGAGAAGAACAGCCCTTGCTATATGGTTTTGGTTCAGCCGCGCAGCGCGATTTGTTTCGTCAGCTAATTAGTGTCAGTGGTATTGGCGCCCAACTCGCGATCGCGCTACTAGATACATTAGATCTACCTGACTTAGTGCAAGCTATTGTGAGTGGCAACACGCAGTTACTGATTCAAGCGCCAGGTGTTGGTGGCAGAACAGCAGAACGCATTTCTTTGGAGTTAAAAAAGAAGCTAGCTGATTGGCGCACGACTGCTGGAGTTGTTGCTATGACTTCTGGAGGACCTCCACCTGCAATTTTTGAAGATGTGCAAATGACACTATTAGCTTTAGGTTACAGTGCCAGTGAAGTTTCTCAAGCAATTACTGCGGTGAGTGACAGTGCGATTCTACAGCAAAACGCTAATGCTGAGGAATGGATTCGCCAGGCGATCGCGCATTTAAGCGGTTGAAAGCATAGTAGTTAGTGAATAGTTTTGAGTTTTGAATTGTGAATTTTGAGTTGAAGAAGTAGGAGTTTTGAGTTTTGAATTGTGAATTGAAGAATTTTTTTAACTCTCTTAAACTCAACACTTCACGACTCATAACTCATAACTCTCTTAAACTTCCTGACCTCTGCTATATCTAGCCGCTAGCGCCTACTAGTTGTGCTTGCTGATAGTCTTGCTGCAGCTTACGATACATTTCCTCGCGGCGGTCGTATAAGCGTTTTAATGAACGAGGTTTGCACTGGTTGATGACATAAGCTGTGATGATGGGTAATGCGATCGTACTGTCGGTATAGCAAACAACTGTACTGGGTAACTCTTCAGGGTCTACTTTACCCCAGCTGACAGCTTCACTCGGAGTTGCGCCAGAAAGCCCGCCAGTATCAGGTCGCGCGTCGGTAACTTGCACAAAGTAGTCGTGACCGCGTTCTTCTAAGCCTAAAACTTCGTGCAGTTGCGGTTGTGTTTGCAACAAAAAGTTCTTTGGGCTACCACCACCAATAATGACCGCAGCACTTTTCCCTTCGACACCAGCATCCCCAGACTCACGGGCACAGTAGGCGATCGCGGCAGTTTCATTTACATCAATTGCGGGATCTATTATCATATTTGACCCCGATAAAGATAATGCTGCGACGTTCATTCCAATCGAACTGTCGCCAGGAGAAGAAGTATAAATAGGAACACCGCATTCGTAGGCTGTTGCTAACAAGCAAGAATGTTCTACACCAACTTGTTTTTCGACTTCTCGGACGTATTTACCTAACAGATTATGAAATTCAGCCGTTCCCATGCGTTTTTGAAATGGTTCGGCTTGGATAATTTTCCGAATGAAATCGTCTGTTCCCAGCAGCACATCATAATCAAAAATAATGTCATAAATACGGATTGTGCCTTGCTCGCGTAGTTTGACATCATCTAAGAAAGGACTGCTACTATACAACTTCATTCCTAAGCCGTAGTGCAAATCGTGGTAAAGGTTAGCGCCAGTACTGATAATCCAATCAACAAAGCCATGACGCATTAATGGTGCAAGCGCAGAAACTCCAAATCCTGCTGGAGTCATCGCGCCAGATACACTCAAGCCTACTGTCACGCCTTCTTGTAGCACTTCGCGGCTAAGTAGTTGACAAATTTCCCGTAACCTTGCTGAATTATATGCAGTGAAGTAGTTATCAATTAAGTCTACGACACCAATATCTGATGGTATTGGTACTGGTGCAATTTTTTTGCTAGGTATTGCCATGATTTCACTCCCATTGATGGATCGCCCCGATCTAATGTAGCTAGGTTTTGGCAACTAGTGAGCTATTTCGATCTCGACGTGCCACTTATATCGGTGACAAAGTAATTCGGTGGCGATGTCATTCATCACGATCGTTGGCAAATGTTTTGAATTCGATGGCATCGTGACTACAAAAGAGGCGAACATCGCGGTGATTGATCGATAGTGTGTGTAGCTGTGCTTGATTGTGAAGCCGCGCTTTGCGATCTACCTCCATCATCGACTGATAAACTCGTAGCCCTGGCGTGCAGTGTCGATTTAAGGCATCCATCTCGTGTCGGTAGAAGTAGGCATCGCCTGCATGTAAAAGCCAGCCGTCCGGTGTTTGAATGGCAATGCCAGCATGACCCCGCGTGTGACCCGTTAGCGGAATCAGCAGAATTTCTGGTGGCAATCCAGCAAGATCGCGGACTGCCTCAAATCCATACCAAGGTTCGCCCCCTGCCGTATAGTATTGCCAGTGTTTAACTTCATCCCACTGCTGTGACCGATAACGCCGACTTGCGATGAAACCATGCCGATCTTGGGCTGCCTCAATCTCAGTCTGCATGACATGTACTGTTGCTTCAGGGAAATCTTCTAAACCGCCTGCATGGTCGAAATCGAGGTGAGTTAGCACAATGTGGCGCACGTCATTAGCAGAAAATCCCAGATCCTTAATTTGTGCGATCGCCGTATATTTACGATCAAACTGGATATTATTAAACTGGACGAAAAACGGACTCAGCCGCGAGTAAGGCGACTGGACATCACGCAAGCCAAAGCCAGTATCAACTAGAACAAGTCCCTGATTCGTCTCAATCAGCAGACAGTGGCAGACAAGGTGAGAGAATAAGCCACGGCTAAAGCCATCGAAAAGTGCGCCGCCGATTGGGCACATACAGCCGCAGTTGAGATGATGAATGTGCATAAGTAGTTTGTGTGCCAGTTATTTGAGCGAAATATGAGTTCATCACAGCAGCACAGGTTGAGCGTCGATGCGAATGCGAAAGAGCGTGTAGGCTTTTTGACGCAGGTCTTTTCCCTTTTGATACTTCGCCTGACGGTGCAACTGGTTGGCGGTGACGTAGAGGTAGCCATTGGTGACAACTGAAAGCGTATCTGTCCACATCAAACGTGGGACATGTAGTACTGTTTCCCATTCTCCTTGAGTAGAACGCCAGAGAATTGCTTGATACTCATAATTGGTAGCATTGACTAACCACTCTTCCATGTCTCCTAGATCTAGATCGCGAACAAGTCCGGTAGCTTCAGGTAAATCACTTGTTGGCTGAACCTGGCTCATTGAGCTTGCGGTTCATCTCAGCTGTCACTGTATCCGGTAAGATAGTGCCAATCGCGCCTTGAACTTTCGTCTTCAGCGATTCTGCTAAGGTTGCATCTTTACCTGCCATTAAAGCCTCAAATCCTTGCTTTGCGACTTCAGCTGGATTGTCCTTTTTATCCGCACCCACTTTCGTATCATCTAGACCCGCACGGTGGAAGAAGTTAGTCTCAGTGGCTCCAGGCATGAGTGCAGTAACAGTGACACCCGTATCCTTTAACTCGTTGCGAATCGCTTCGGAAAACGAATGAACGAATGCCTTAGATGCCGCATAAACTGCTTGGAACGGACTGGGCATTTGGGAAACGATCGACGACGTAAAAAGAATTTTTCCGGCACCGCGATCAACCATATCTTTCACTACTCGTTTAGCCAGATGAACCGTTGACGCAACGTTCAGCTCGACCAAATTCAGTTCTTCCTGTAAATCGGTTTTAGTGAACTCGCCACCGACACCGACACCCGCATTGATCGCGATCGCATCTATAGGTCGTCCCGTCGCCTGAATCTGTTTATAGAGCGTCTCGACACCATCATAAGTGGCAAGATCCGCCTGCACTGTCTCGACCTTGGCACCCAATTCCTCGAAAGCTTGAGCCGCTTCATTGATGCTTGAACCTGTAGCTGTAACTAAAAGATCAAAACCATTTTGGGCGAACTGTTTAGCGAGTTCATAGCCAATACCGCTGGAAGCACCCGTCACGACAGCCAAGGGTCGGGTTAACGAATCCATAACTATGTAAACTCCTATTACTCAACGATTATTTGCCACAGCAAGTCTCATGTTCGCTGTTGACTCTTACAAAGTTAGGATGGCAGATAGGTGGTTACGTCTTTCTCAGGATTGATTGCTCGTGAACTTAACTAGCAAAAGCAGGAGTTGGGCGATCGCGTAATGCCGAGGCAACGGCTACGAGATTTGCGGCGGCTGCCTCTCCAGATTTTTGTGACCACTTATGTTTGTCATTTATTTGTAGATAGGACTCTCCTGAACCTGGATCTTTATCATTACAAATGAAGACAAAATATAGTTGTAATTTGATTATTTTAGAAGTATGACAATTAAGACCTCCACGAATCTAAATCCAGATGTAGAAGCTGAACGCTTGAATCAAGAAGCAACGGCTTCATCACTAACGGAAGAACAATATCAGCGCAAAATGCAGCGGCGTAAAGAAGTGCAAGAAAAGCGCGTCGCCCAAGCATCACAAGAAAAAGGCTTAATTATTGTTAATACTGGTAACGGTAAAGGAAAAACAACAGCAGCGCTAGGGATGGTATTGCGATCGCTTGGTCATGGATATAAAGTAGCAATTGTCCAATTTATTAAAGGAGCTTGGGAACCTGCAGAGAAAGCAGTTCTCAGTCGCTGGGCAGATCAGTTACAATTCTATGCAATGGGTGAAGGATTTACTTGGGAAACTCAAAACCGCGAACGTGATATCCAAAAAGCTAATGAAGCATGGGAAATTGCGTTAAACTGCATCTGTAATCCTGACTTGAGATTAGTACTGTTAGATGAAGTGAATGTTGCCCTGAAATTAGGTTTTTTGAGTGTTGACACAGTGCTAGCAGGTCTAGAGCAAAAGCCAAGTGATTCCCACATAATTTTGACAGGGAGAGGCGCACCAGCGGTTTTAATTGAACGCGCTGACTTGGTAACTGAAATGACGCTAGTCAAGCATCCTTTTCGCGAACAAGGTGTCAAAGCCCAACCAGGAATTGAGTTTTAACATGAGCAATAAGCAATTAGCTTTGTATCTGTGATATAGATGGCAACACTCAACATAGTTGGAACACTATCGCAACTCAGAACAATTGCCCCAACTAACTTTTAGCCTTGAACCCGAAGGTTTGTGTTAGCGTCTCTAACCTCTGAGTCCTAAGTTCTATTGTACTTAGTTGGAATAGTAATTTTGACAAGTTTGGAGAATTTGGCGATCGCCAGTACTCACTTCAGGCAGTTGATAATATTCTTGCAAGGCAACAGCGTAAGGATAAGCGATCGCATCAAATTCTTCTCCAATTCTTGGTTTATCACCCGCAGTAGCAATTTGTTGCGGTTGCGCTGCTGTATCTTCGTCAGCAGAGGGCGCATTAGCAACCATTAAAGCGAGTTCACCTAAGTTGATATTGCCAGAAAAACAACTAAACTCTGAATAAGGTAAGTAAAATGCCCCAATTACCTTACCTTGATGCAATTCAAACACCATATATTCTTGCCCAATTTGCTGCGGTTGTGGTGCTCTGCCGTATAAGTATACGCCGTCTTGCTGTGGTAGTTTTCCTCGCAAGGCTGGAAACGTATCTTTACCTGAAATATTGACGTTATTTCTGCCTGGTGAGGCAGCGATCGCAGAAGGCATTAACCCTGGCATAACTTCACTCGTAAAAATGCCCATTCCTAGGAGCAAACTAGCCAGTGGAACTTGTAATAACAAACTACATAATGATGATAATTTATTAATCATTAGATTAAAGTGGGGGCATTATCCTGCGTTACTTAAAGCATAGCTAATTAGTTATATACAATTATTCCTTCGCAAGTTGGACTTTATTTTTAACAGAACTTAATCATGAAACGAAGATAATCTTCTTGTAGTAGGTAGACAAAAGCCGAGGCAATAGGTTATCTGTTATTTCTACAGAAGTTATTAACGCTTTTCCAGAAAAACGTTATCCTACTGCTAAATTCAGTTATTAGCGCGTGATATTAAGTCTAGGCTTCCTCGTTGTGTAATTTTAGGATTTTGAATGGTGGGTAAGGCTAAATATTATCTACTTGCAATCCGACTCTCTTAGTTTTTCATTAAAGTATATGCACCACTGATATTTGGCAGAGGATCTTGCGAATATAGTGTGTCCAGTCCAAAAAGACTCAGAATCTCTATTGCCCTTTCTAGTTGCTCGTCTGTAATGTATTTTTTCCAACTATCAACTACATTACCTGTAGTAATAATCGCACTTTCTTGCCGACTTGTCGCAGAAGGCTTATTAAGAATTGCAAAGACTGTGTCATCAAATTTTTTGCCTAAAAATGTAAATAAACGTTCAATTTCTGCTTTAGGCTCTTTACAAAAATTTTCGTAGAAAGCTAGATGAATCTCTTGTGGAGCAAACTGTTTTAAAGGAACATAATTTTCTAAGCACCAGAGAAATATCTGCTTTTCAAAATCAGTTTTGGCTGCTATGATTTCCTGCTTAAATGGTTGTAAAAAATCTTCGACTAATTCTGGTTGTGCTAACAGTTCATCTAAATGATTACCCCAGCCCAAGTGAAGTTTAGAGTTGACAACAGCACATGGATGCCTAAACAATAAGATGATGGGAACCTCTGGAAAGTTGCGGTGTAGCCATTTCAATAAAAAATTTGCTCTAATATCTTTAATCATTCGTTTTTGACAAAATACTTTTTTATTAAACTGGTCCGTCCACCGATTTTTGATTTTTCCAGATAATATAGCTTTTGTCGGTTGAAGAAACTCTTGGTGTTGGTTATCTGGTCTTAAATATTGTCGATATCTAAAATGCTCAACTAGCTCTACTTTATAGGGATGAAAAGGCTCAAATATATCTCGATAATCATTATTATAGTTGATAATAGAAGAAACCCAGGTTGTGCCACTTCTACCAGTTCCTGCTAGAAAAATTGCTTGTCTGTAATCTGAATTTAGCTCTAAAAAAAGTTTTTTTTCACGACTATTTTTTAACATTTTTATGAATAAATTTATGTATTTTTAACCAATTGATTATAAAGTTCAAGATAGCGTTTTGCTTGTAATTCTAGAGGGTATTCAGAAAGTGCGATCGCCCGACAATTGTGCCGCATCTGTTCGCGCAGATTTTGCTCCTCTAGCAGGTATACAATACCATCACAGAGATCTTGGGCATTCTCTGGCTTGGCTAAGTAACCTGTTATACCTGGGCGTACCAAGTCAGGAACACCACCAATTTTGCAAGAAATCATCGGCGTACCACAAGCTATACTCTCTTGTAACGTTAAGGGTAAATTATCTGCTCGTGTAGGAAAAACAAACAAATCAGCAGCAGAATAAGCGATTGTTTTTGATTCGTCACTGGTAAGATAACCCAAATCGATTGTTGCCATTCCTACAGTTTGAGCAATTGCTGCACCACTATTACCAAAGATTAACAGCACAGTTTCTGCTTTCAATCCACCCGGTAAGTTTTGTAATGCTTGTGCTAGTAAATCTCCACCCTTACGACGTTCTGTCAGGCTATCAGCACCAAACATAAGGACTTTTTTACCTCTTGGTATACCTAAGTGCGCTCTACACTGTTCTGGATCGAGAGGTTGATAGGCTTGGGTATCAATGCCATAAGGGATATGGTGAATTGGAAAGCGATTGAGGATACTTTGCTTAGCTTGTTCGTATAGCCATCGGCTAGGAGTAGCTACAGTTAAATTTGACTGACTATAAATCCAATTTTTTAATCTCCATTCTAAGCGAGTGTTATCTTTTTCAATTTTTGGATAAACATCAGGATAAGGGCATTTTCCGCAGCCAGTTTTCCAGCGATCGCAGTCGTAACTATATGTACAATGTCCTGTAAAACTCCACATATCATGGAGTGTAAACACAGCAGGTTTATCTTTTGTTAAAGATGATATTGCTAAGTAGTTAAAATATCCTGTATGCAAGTTATGGAAGTTAATAATATCAGCATTTTTATAGACACTATTTTTAGGAATATTAAATGTATTCAAAAAGTGTAAGTAATTTAGTCCCAAAGGCTTAGTTAAACGAAGATATAACTGCCTTTCGATATATGTCTTTTTAGCCGGAGTCGTCGTTATGCGATCGCTGTTGCTTTGAGCATTCCCCACTAACAGGTGTGAATCTACTCCTTGAGCAAGTAAACCTTGGTGCAGTCTGTAGCCTGCAATTGCGGCTCCCCCACTAATATCAGATTGATTAATATGTAATACATTCATTTTTGATCAGGTGAAGTCCTATGATGAACTAATACTTGTTGAAAAAATAATTCATAACTTTTAACACAATTTTCTATATTAAACTTCTCAAAAGCTTGTTGTGCAATTTGAGAATGCTGATTGAGTAGAGCGGGATTGTTTATATATTGCAGCATGGCATGAGCGATAGAAGACACATTTGCTTTACCTGCTTGAGTTTTAATAGTAAAACCCGCAGTTTGAGCGTTATGTATCATCATTTCAGGGATTCCGCCAATCTCAGTTGCGATCGCTGGTTTGCCGAAAGATAAATACTCAATAATCGAATAAGGAAGACTTTCACCGTCAAAATATGTCGGCAAAACCCCAACATCAAAACATTCTATCCAGTCATTAGGATCAGCAGAGTAGCCAACAAAGTGTATTTTATCAGCCATGTCATTAAGCGATGCTTTGAGATTTCTGAGATATTCGCTGTCACCAACCAAAATTAAATGAGCTTCTCGTTGAGTTGCGTGTAGCACCTGCTGAAATGCTTGAATTAACTCTGCCCAACCTTTTTCCTGAATTCCTCTAGCAACCATACCAAATACGAGAGCATCTTTCGGTATCTTTAGTTTCTCTCGCCCAGAGATCGTCTTTTGTGGTTGAGGTAGTGCCACACCGTTATAAATCTTTTTTATAGGCAGATTACTCGTCGCATATGGTGCTATTGCTGTCGCATTATCTTCTGATAGAACAACAATTCCATTAATTCTATTGAAGATTTTTTGAGTACTACTGCGATCGCTGAGTTGTTGCTCGATCACGTATTTATAGTCACCGTGATCTGTCACAACAACTGGAGTTGATACTTGTATATTCTCTACAACAAATTTATCTGCATGATATAAATGACTATTAATTAAATCTACTTTTATTTGTTTCAGAATAAATTGAAAATGCAGCTTTCTTAATTTTTCTCTAATTTTTACTTTTTTACCTGTTTTCGCTATTAAACGCTCTAATTTTGTCAAAGCTTGATTTAGTAAATTCGGTGAGGAAGGAGGAAAGAAAGATATTACTTTGACATTATCAGGAAATCTATCAACTAAAGTATTGTCAGCAATTGGAAAAAAATTACAGTTATAAACATATACAGTATGATGCTTTGCTAAAGCACTTGCTAACCTAATAACAAAAGTTTGCGCACCTCCGGTCATTAAGTGAGAAATGGTAATAAGAATTTTCATATTTAGCAAGATTCAGGATTCAGAGGATGCTTTGCAGACCTACTTTCAGAATTAAATTGAGTTAGATTAATGCTTCCGATCTTCTATAATGTTTTAACTTGATTGACCATTGTGTTACTAAGTCAAAAAGTAGAATAAACTTGAATATTTAAAGCTATTCAGTTCAAATTGATTGTAAAACGTAGTAGAACTTGGTAATTAGGCAATAGAAATCAGCTTTTACTCATTGGGCTAATTGAGTAGACATAGGTGTGTTTTGTAATGTAATAGAATGCCTTTGCCGCATTAATTCTGTAGACCAACGAATACTAAGATATTCTCTCGCTAAGCGTCTGATATAACGAGTTCTTCTAACTTTAAAATAGATTAGACCTTCCCAGTATTCCATCGTATTAACTAAATTTTTGTCTCGACAAATTGACCAAATTCTGACAGCTTCATCAGTAGATTTGACATATGTTGACCATTGCGTTGCCAACCAGAAATAAAGTCCTGCGATTAGATAGCGGCGATGCTCATTGAGCAATTGTGCTTTAGCAAGCATTGTATAGACGTCTGCAATGAGTTGTTCATTAGAAAGCAGGTATTCGGCTGTAATTCCTTTTTTACCAATAGAATCTCTATGTTTTACAGGCATTCGCCAAAAGCAATCAGGTTGAGAAAACCTTTTGTACTTTAATCCTTTAATTAATGCTCGGACATGAAATTCCCAATCTTGCCAAATAATCAAACTTTCGTCCCACGGTTCTAATCTTTGCAGTGCCGCTTTTCTCCAAATAGGACTAGTTGTTTGCCAAGGAACATCCAAGGATAAAAATCGATCGAGATCGTTTTCTGGCTCTTGAGTTTCGCGATTCCAAAGCAACGCTTCATCTCCTGGTAGTTCGCAGAACACTTGACAAGGAAAAACCCCAAAGTCTAAATCAGGGCGATCGCGCATAGTTGCAACACGTTTTTCTAAACAGTGTGGCGCTAAACAATCATCTGAATCAAGAAAAATGATATAATCACCAGTTGCCTGAGCAACTCCTTGATTACGAGACGCAGGAGCACCAGGATGACCTTGAGTACGTTTGATGAAACGAATACGCGGATCTGCTTGTGACAATGCCAACATTTGTGTTTCTGTTTCGTCTGTTGAGCCATCGTCAACGACAAGAACTTCCCAGTTTTCGTAGGTTTGTTCGCGCACAGATTTGATTGTTTCTAATAACAGTAAGTAGCGATTTTTTGTAGGGATGACAATAGAAACTTTGGATGAACCGAGATGATTTTGTTCTATTTGATTGTTCCCATTAAGACTCATTGGATTAGTTACTCTTTTGTCGTAAATAGTGATGGGAGTCTAAATAGTAGTGTTGTGTAACGCAACAGCAATAGGGTTAAACAATGCCAAGCATTTGGAGTACGATTTTGTTATCCCGCTTGACTGTATTCATGCTGCATTTGATGATACTTCCAAAGTTCGCCACGTTGCTCGAGTAGTTCTTGATATCCTCCCTGTTCAATGATGCGACCTTGCTCTAGAACAACAACTTTGTCAGCACGAACAATTGTTGATAGGCGATGTGCGATCGCAATTACTGTTCTGCCCACAGCTAACTTCTCTAACGACTGTTGAATTAAGCGCTCTGATACCGAGTCTAAGGCACTTGTTGCTTCATCGAGGATTAAAATTTCTGGGTTACGCAGCAGGGCACGGGCGATCGCAATTCGCTGACGTTGTCCTCCTGATAAGCGGACTCCGCGATCGCCTAACTGCGTATCAAACCCCTGTGGTAGATCCTGAATAAACTCCAACGCATTCGCAAGTTTTGCTGCCTCAATGACTACTGCATCATCTACATCTTCTAATGCATAAGCAATGTTGTCTCGCACAGAAGTATTAAAGATATAAGTGTCTTGACTGACAACAGCTAGCTTATTACGAAATGAGTAGACATTAAATTCGCGTAGATTGACACCATCAATTAACACCTTACCCTGAGTAGGATCGTAAAATCTAGGAATTAGATCGGCTAAAGTACTTTTGCCAGCACCTGATGCTCCTACTAATGCTGTCATCTTGCCTTTTTCAATCGTTAAATTAATGTTGTGTAAGACAATTTCCTCTGAGTCATAACCAAAATTTACTCCAACAAACTCAATTTTTTGCTTCAAGCCAATAAATTTTTTGTTGCCGTTATAAAATAAGGGTTTATTGTCTACGCGAAGTAATTCTTTAATATTGCTGAACGATCCTTGACAATTGCTTAACTGTACTCTTGCCCCATCAATTTGGCGCCGCAAAGGCATAATTCGGAGTAAAACAAACAGAAACGTTAGTAGTGAGGAGACTTGTAATTGTCCGTTAGGAATTAAAACTGTAAATGCTAGCAGCAGCATTCCCACTAAAATTGCTGTTGCTACTCCTTCTGAAAGTGGTTCAATGAGTGATGAGATTGAGACGGCTTTAGTAGTGGCTTTGAGAAAGTTAGAATTAGCCTCGTCAAATCTTTTTCTTTCAAAGTTGTATGCTGCGAAAGCTTGAACGGTACGAACTCCATGAATATATTCAAGCGAAATTGTTGTATACCACTTTGCGGCTCTTGTTTTTTCAAAACTTGCTTCTCGTACGCGCCCTAAGAGCGATGAAATTCCTACTGATATTAAACTAAAGAGCAAGATAGAAACAATCGTCAGTTGCCAAGACAACAAGAGCATAGAAATAATGTAGACGAATAATATAGTAAATTTTGTCAGAATGACTGAGACAAAATTAAATGCCTGCATGATCTGCATGATCTCAGTGGTAATGCTGTGTACTAATCCTCCTGATCTTGTCTTAGCAAAGTACCGCAAGCTTAACGATTGAAATAATTCAAATACTCGCTTTCGTAGAAAATAAACTAATTTAAATTGTGTAATTTGCGTGTAAAGGCGACCTAAATAAGTAAAGAGCGATCGCACTAAAGTTGTTAATAATATTAAGGCACATACTCGATAAATTCGCTCAGATGCTGGAGCATTCACTCCCAAAACCCAAATGTCAAACCACTCGATTCCAGTACGAATTGGTTGGGCATCTGGATTTGTTAAATTTTGGAGAAATGAAAGAATAAATCCTACTCCAATACCTTCAAATATGGCAGCAATTATAGTAAAGACAATAGCTAGAATTGCAATACCCCGAAAATTACGAAATTCTCTAATTAGAAAGTAGTTCTCTTGCCAAATTTTTGTAGCACTTAACAAATTGCGGAATGATAGCGAAATTTTAGAGTTCATTACTTATAAGATCTGCAGCAGTATGAGTAAGTGTATGGCAGATATAGTCGCCATTCAGACTAGGTAAGTAGAAGTGAGCACTACAATAACATTTTTTGTTGACACTACATTCTTTGTTAGAAGTCGCAGTTACATAAAAAATTAAGCAAGTACTTTCGTTAACATCGTGCAGCTTTGGTTGGAGGCTAAGGCATAACAACTTCTTGAAACACTCTAGTCGCAGCTATTTTTAACATTTTTTTAATTACAGACAATATATCATCGTTTAATATGAGCTGCAACGTATTATAATATACAAATATTTAAAGCAAAGTGTTATGGATAGCATTGCTGGAAGTTGTGCTGGCAAAGTTATTATGGAATATACTGTGCAGCTTAAAAATTGAGTGCCAAAGTGTATCAGTATCTCTAGGCTAGCTAGGAGTAATACGCCACAGTAAACCTCAGCAAGTACATACACAAACTAAAACCAACTGAGACGTCGAAAGTACGGTCAAAATCTATCTCTTGCATATGTTTTTACCAAAAATTATTTAGCTCTTTTTAGAGTGACAGCTAGAAAAAGTATGACTTTTTCCGATAAAAAATAGTTCATTCACTGAGAATGCTGTCAAAAGCTAGATGGTGGTTCAAATACATCAATAGCCGCTTTCACGGGAAGCATTTCTAAAAATTGAATTTACTAGTAAGAACTGATTTGCGGCTATGATTCTGATAAGTAGAAGTTTAACATAATGATATTTCTAGTAGTTTAGTCATCAAAGTAATGTATTGGAAACAACAAAAGAAGTATTTTGTATGTAGAATATCAGACTTTTTGCAAAGTTCCCTGATTGTCAGCAGGTTATGTTGTTCCATTCTTAAATCAAAGATGCCAGGAATCGTGCAATGGCTAAAGTTCGTCTAGAGAATATTAAACGCAAGTTCAACAATGTAACTGCGATAGAAAATATTACTTTTGAAATTCCTGATGGACAATTTTGGGTTCTTGTTGGACCATCAGGTTGTGGTAAATCAACAATTCTGAGAACGATCGCAGGGTTAGAAACAGCAACAAGTGGAAACCTATACATCGGGGATCTTCTTGTAAATAACGTTCCAGCGCGACAGCGGGATGTTGCTATGGTTTTTCAAAATTATGCACTTTACCCACACATGAGTGTTGCCCAAAACATTGCGTTTGGGTTACAGATGCGAAAAGTTGACTCAAAAGTGATTCAACAAAGAGTAGAAACAGTTGCGCGATCGCTTGCACTTGAACATCTTCTAGAACGTAAACCCAAACAATTATCTGGGGGACAGCAACAACGCGTCGCATTAGGAAGAGCGATCGCCCGCGAAGCACAAGTATTTTTATTAGATGAACCTTTATCAAACTTGGATGCGCAGCTACGTGACGATACCCGTGCAGAGTTAAAACAGTTGCATCACAATTTAGGTATTACGACAATTTATGTCACCCACGATCAAGTTGAAGCGATGACTTTAGCAGATCGCATCGTTATCCTCAATCAGGGAAGAATTCAACAAATTGGAGAGCCACAAAGCGTTTATGCTAAACCTGCTAACCGGATGGTGGCAACTTTCTTAGGCAATCCGCCAATGAATATTTTGCCTGCAAAGTACAAAAATGGCAACTTTTTGGTAGAGAGTCAGGTTATTTCATGTCCGATGAGAATTCGTGACGTATTGCGTTTATCCGAAGGACAAGTTGTGGATTTAGGGATTCGTCCAGAGGATTTGTTTATTAATGAATCGCAAAACGAAGAAATTGCAGCCTTAACAGTTGAAGTCAAACTTGTAGAACCTTTGGGAAGAGAAACTTTAATTCGTGCTGGTTTACCCAGTTCGAGTGTGCAAGTCAATATTCAACAGGCGGGTGTTATGCGTTTGCATCTGGGAGATCGCATTTCACTAGGGCTTGATTTAGAACAGCTATTTATCTTCAACTCGACGACAGGCGATCGCTTGTATCCGTGTTAGTTTGCTTCTAGTAACTTTTCCATACGGATGAGGTATTCATCCTGTGCTATTGGCTTGTAACCCAGCCTTTGATATAGTTTTTGAGCAGGATTTTCTTTGAATACGCTCAAGTAGATGCGTTGTAGGTTCTTTGTTCTAGCGATGTTTTCTATGTGTTGTAGCAAGGTTGTGCCGTATCCTTTACCACGAAATGATGCTACAAGCTGAATAGTGTGGATATATAAGTACTCGCTTGCCTCTCGAATCGCAAAAAAACCAATGAGGTCGTGGTTACGATACACCATTGTGTATCTTTCTGGAAAGCACGGTTCTTGTTGGTGAAGTTCCTCGTCCCAGCCGATGGTACGACTTATCATTAGATAAAAATTATCTCTGGTTAGTGACCGGATAAATGAGCCATGTATTTGTGGATTGCAAGAAGTAATAGTAAGTTGTGAATCTAAGGAATTGGCAGGCATTGCAATTGCCTCTTACATATTCTTCAAACTAGATTTTTTTCTTTCAACTTCTCCTGTAACTGATTTGGCGCAAATGCACCGTGTTCGGTAATGATTGCTGTAATTAAATCTGCAGGAGTGACATCAAAAGCAGGATTGTAAAACTCAACTCCTTCGGGAGTAATTATAGTCTCACCAATTGCATAAACTTCACTTGCATCGCGTTCTTCAATCGGAATTTCATCACCACTTGTTAAGGAAAAATCAATCGTCGAGAGGGGAGCCGCAACAAAGAAAGGAACATTATGCGCTTGAGCAACAATTGCTAAACTGTATGTGCCAATTTTATTCGCAGTGTCTCCATTGGCAGCAATGCGATCTGCACCAACAACAACCGCATGAATTAATCCTTGTTGCATACAGTGTGCTGCCATATTATCAGTAATTAAGGTGACAGGAATTCCTTCTTGAACGCATTCCCATGCAGTCAATTTTGCGCCTTGTAAACGGGGACGAGTTTCATCAGCATAAACTCTGGCTAGTCTCTCTTTTGCCCAAGCACAACGTATTATCCCTAAGGCTGTACCGTAGCCTGCTGTTGCTAAAGCACCCGCGTTGCAGTGTGTCAGAATATTGAGTTTTTCTGGAGTCGAAGGTAAAACTTCTAAACCGCGATCGCCAATTGCTTGACAAGTTTGCAAGTCTTCAGCATTGATCGTTTGCGCAGTATGGAGTAAAGCTTGTTTAATTTGTTCAACTGATCCCAGCATTTCATATGCCGTTTTCAACATCCGTGCGATCGCCCAAAACAAGTTAACAGCCGTAGGACGTGTCGCGCGGAGCATCACAGCAATTTCCTCAAGCTGATGTAGAAATTCTTCGCGATTTTGAGTTGAAATCTCACGCGCCCCAAGATACATGCCATAAGCAGCAGCAACGCCAATTGCGGGTGCACCCCGCACAATCATGGTTTTAATTGCCTGTACCATATCTTCGCAGCGGTGAATCTCGACGAATGCATACTCGTGGGGTAGCCGAGTTTGATCGATTAGCAAGACTGAGTTTTCATACCAAACAACGGGAAAAACCTGAGAGGGGCAGGGGGACATAGTTAGAGGCTCGCAAGGGCAAGGGGAAAGAATAGAAAGCGACTGTTTGAAGTTTGTACGGGCGCACAAGTGTACGCCCATAAACCTGATTTAGCTTACAGATGAAAGTGTTTTGTTAAAAAAGGCTTTTAACACTTCTTGCGCTATTTGGGGACTGGTTAGACCCAATTCTGCTTTGGATTGTTCCGGAGAAGCATGGTCCACCAAGACATCTGGCACGCCAAAACGCTTGACAGGTACAACAACATCGGCATCAAGTAATGCCTCCGCTACAGCCGAACCAAAGCCACCCATCAGACAACCTTCTTCTAAAGTGACAACACGTCCGATGTGTTGTGCCAATGGTAGAATCAATTCGGTGTCAAGCGGCTTGGCAAACCGAGCGTTGACGACTGTCGCTTGAATTCCATGTTCGCTAAGAATTTCAGCGATTTGCATGGCTGGGTAAACCGTTGAGCCAAATCCTAGCAGCAACACATCATCACCATGGCGTAGAGTTTCGCCTTTGCCGATCTCGACTGGTTCCCACCCTTCTTCCATCAAAGGAACACCATAGCCGTTCCCGCGAGGATAACGCATCGCAATTGGACCATCAGTGTGGTTCACTCCTGTGACAACCATCCGCTGCAACTCGGCTTCGTCTTTCGGTGCCATCAACACCATATTGGGTAAGCAACGCAAATAAGCAATATCATACATTCCTTGATGCGTTGGACCATCTGCACCAACAATTCCCGCCCGATCCATGCAGAAAAATACAGGTAGGTTTTGGATGCACACATCGTGAACAATTTGGTCATAGCCGCGTTGCAAGAAAGTTGAGTAGATCGCGACAACGGGACGCATTCCCTCACAAGCCAAGCCTGCGGCTAAAGTCACAGCATGTTGTTCTGCAATCCCAACATCAATATACTGGTGGGGCAGTTTTGCTTGTAGTTTGTCTAGCCCTGTACCTGTTGCCATTGCTGCTGTAATGCCGACAATTTTGGGATTGTTTTCGGCGAGTTTTACCAAAGCGTGGGCAAAAACTTTGGAATATCCAGGAGGCTTAGGTTTACTAGAAGGAATTGCCTTACCTGTTGTCAGGTTAAAAGGTGACTGCGCGTGATAGCCTACTTGGTCTTGTTCAGCGATCGCATATCCTTTACCTTTAACAGTAGCAACGTGTACGAGTACTGGTCCTGCAATTTTATGGGCTTGCTTGAAGGTAGCAATCAGTTCTTCCAAGTTATGCCCATCAACAGGTCCCATGTAGGTAATGCCTAATTCTTCAAAGACAGCTCCTACTTTCGGTACTGCTAGCCGCTTCATGCCCTCTTTAAACCGTTCAAGTTCGGTTTCTAAAGAATCACCAACAAAAGGAATTTGTTTGACTTGTTCTTCTAAATTATCAGACAAAAACTGTACTGGCGGACTTAAACGCATTTTGTTTAAATGGCGCGAAATTGCACCTACATTGGGAGAAATCGACATTTCATTGTCGTTTAATACCACAAGCAGGTTTGTTTTCGGCAAGTGTCCTGCATGGTTAATCGCTTCTAACGCCATACCACCAGTCAAGGCACCGTCACCAATGACCGCGACAACTTTAAATTTTTCGCCTTTTAAATCTCGCGCGAGTGCCATGCCCAAGGCAGCAGATATACTTGTGGAAGCATGACCCGCGCCAAAATGGTCGAACTTGTTCTCACAGCGCTTTAAATAGCCCGCTACACCGTCTTTTTGCCGCAATGTATGAAAGCGACTATAGCGACCAGTAATCAGTTTATGAGGATAGGCTTGGTGCCCTACATCCCAAATAACTTTATCGTGGTCGAGGTCTAAGGTTTGGTAAAGCGCTAATGTTAACTCCACCACACCTAATCCTGGTCCGAGGTGTCCGCCACTCGCCGCCACGGTTTGCAAATGCTTATCCCGAATTTGACGGGCGATCTGCTGCAGTTGGCGAATCGATAAGCCGTGCAACTGGTTAGGATGGGTGATTTCACTCAGGTGCATATTCGGGGTACTCTCTGGCTTTAATCTTTAATGATTGTCCCATTAAAAATCCTACCCAAACTTACTGAAATCTGGTACCGCTGAAGGTGAGCTATCTAGGAAGAGAAAACGCCACATATGATACTATTGCCTGCGATCGCCGTTTAAAATTATTTATTTTTATTCCTCAAACGGTATACACATACCATTTGAGATCGTCATTACAACAAATCATCATTTTCCTTTGTCCTGCTCCACGGCAGTTTAACGCCACTTGTTACAACGGGTATCTTATCCGCAACAACGTAACTATGTATTGCTCTACTAGTAAAACTTTTCCAGAGTTTTGCTCTAAATTTCTTACCTTATTTTGATAATTCAATTGACTTAACGTAAATTCGAGCAACAGCTTGGCTGCTTGCCAACCACTAGACACTGGCGTATATTTCAACCACTCAGCTCTTTTTCATCGAACTGACATTAAAGTCATAATTTGCTTGTCTTTCACTAAGTAAATTAATGAATTTTATAATACTTCGTGCTGTTGCAGCGAACTTTGTATTTTTGCTGTAATCTACCATTTATAAAGAAAATTCAGTCTTTATAGTCAAACTATTAATGTATTATTCAACACCTGTTAGCTCTTGATAACAGCGCAGCACAAGAATTTTCTTTCCTAGTTACTATGAATTTACTAAATCAACATATCTGATAAAAATAACTCGCTAGTGCAAGATTTCTTAACAAAGAAACACTTTGCGCGTACCGATAACTGTAATTCGGTAAAATAAATAAACAAAGCTAATAGAACTGTTACTTCTAATTTGGATATTTTAAATCTTTAAAAGATATACTAGTAGTAACTTCCTGTTTTTCATCAGACTTAGGTTCAGCAATAATACTGAGTTTATAATTGCAAAAAGACTTATAATAAGTATAAAATTTAGCATACTGTTACAAAAAATAACCAACTCTTTATCCAATGCTCAGACGCCTTAAGAAGTTTAGTCAACGTCTTCAGCGAGAATTGTCGGTCATTCAGCCAGAGATAACTGGAATGATTAACGATCGTCAAGAGTATATACGTCAACCACGGAATCATTTCACCCAGCAAGGCTATGAAGTTATTCCTGAGTTTTTGGATAAACAAGAGTGCGATCGCTTAATTAAGGTTGCAGATTCTTATATCAATAATCACAGCTATCTTATTGCTGGAGACTGCTATTTACTTTGTCGCAAAGATATTCATGATGTAGATTTGGACGTTCAACAGATCATGAATGCCCAAGAAATTGATGATAAACTTGCACAACTGTTCAGTTCACACATCATTGAAGATATCTTTGAAGCGCGCATTGGCGAACCTGTTTTGCTGCGAAATATCTCAATCAAGATTGACAATCCCGATACCACCTCAAAGCGAGGCTATCATACTGATTGCGTAACTAAGACAGTTTACAAAGTCTTTATTTATCTCACTGACGTTAATGAATATGGCGATGGACCATACACTGTGATTCCTGGCTCTCATCTTCATACCTACAGAAGACTCATTAATTATTGCTATGGTTGGATCAAGCAAGTACTATATGCATCCAAAAATAGCCGCAATTATAAAGAAGATATTCAACTTTTATATAACGACAAACAAGCTGTTCCGCTGTTTGGCAAAGCAGGAACAATGGTTATATCCAATCAACAGTTAGTACATAAAGGATGGCATCAGCAAGACAAGAGTAAAAGATATGCCTTAGTTTGCTATGTCATCCCTGCAAAAGACTATCACGGTCAACGCTTTTCTTTTGGTAGAAGTGCATTACAAAAAAGTGTGGAGATTGTTAGTCGTTAGTGGTTAGTGGTGAGCATGAATCACAGATAGCCTACGACTGAAGTCGAGGCTATCCAAGCAAAGTGTACCTTCGTACACTCAAAACTTACTTGATTAGCAGTAAGTCCACATAGGTGGACTTTGTTTATCTAGCTAGCGCATTCACGCAGGATGTCTACTAATCAACCGGACTTGATATTATTGTGCTTAGCATCCAGTAACTAGTAACTAGCCACTAGCAACTCAAGCACAGCCTGATTATTCAACTGAAAATGACATTACTACTCACTTGAGAGCGTGCAATACTAAGTTTGTGTTAATCGACTAACTAAAGCCTTGCCAGCAAACTTAGGCAAAGCTGACATCCGCCGCCAACGCCAAGGTTCCTGATACAAGCGATACAGCCACTCCAAATGATTATTTCCTAACCAAGCTGGCGCTCTAGACTTCACCCCCGCCCAAATGTCAAAGCTACCTCCCACACCAATCCAAGTTGCTTGAGGGCATAAATGACGATTTTGGGCAATCCATAATTCTTGACGCGGCACTCCAAGTCCTACTAAAATCAAGCTCGGTTGCAATGTCTGCAACATTTGCTTTAATTTTTCAACTTCAGTTGCTGATAAATAGCCATGCTCTGTGCCAGCTATGTGCAGATGTGGCGATCGCTGTTGCCAATTTTTCGCGGCTTGGGCAGCTACTCCTGGAGAACCTCCATAGAAAAACACCGGATAAGACGTTGGTGTTTGTCCGATACTATCTAACAGTAGCTCTGCAAGCTCAATGCCTGGACACCGCTGGATGCGTTTGCCACGAAGTAGCATATATAAGACAATTCCAGCACCATCAGGAATAACTAACTCGGCTTGTTGAATTGCTTGAGCTAAAGCAGTATGCTGCTCTGCTTGCATCGTCATTTCTGCATTTAGCGTGATCACATGAGTGCCAATTTCTTGTTTGAGGCGCGATCGCAACCAACTCACATAGTCATCCATCAGATGAACTGGCAACCCGAGTACAGAATCTAACAGTGCTGCCTCAGACATTATTTACATTCCTCACTACGTCTAAAGCTTATTGTGTAAAAGGCTGGCTTGTCTAGACGCCAAAATTTTATCGTACTCTTCGTCATTAGGGAATGCAATCCAGTGGCATTTTTGTTGAGTTACGGTTATTTAATGCGCTCTGTAGGCTGTGGGTGTCATACCTGTCAACTGCCGAAATTGTTTGCTTAAATGACTGTGGCTGTTGAATCCACACAAGAAGGCAATATCTATAATTGATTGATTGGTTTGTTTCAACAACTGCTTTGCTCGTTCTACGCGTTGCTGAAGTAGGTATTGATAAGGAGCTATCCCTAGTGATTGCTTAAATAAATGGCTAAAGTGAAATTGACTCATGCCTAGTAACTGGGCTAAGTCGGTAAGCTTAACGTCTTGACTCAAATGTTCGTTAATGTATTCCAAAACTTGCAGAAGTTGGCGCTGGGTTAAACCGCCCTCATAAATTGCCAAACGAGGTGCAGACGCAGAGTATTGTCTGAGCAAATGCACTGCTAACACATTTGCCAGTGATTCAGTATAGAGCCTTCCTCCTATATGTTTTTGTTTGAGTTCAGCAAGCAGCAACATAGCGATCGCCTCAATTTGCGGATCGCGTGTCCGAAATTCGGGAAGTAATTCAAGGCGATCGGAATTGATGTTAATCGTTTCGCTAGCAACGCGCTGAAGGAAACGTGCCGCAATGCGAATCTGCAAGTAGTGGTCATCACTATCCCAGCGGGCAAAAAACGGCGTTTTTGCAGGCGTTACAGAAATGTCGCCTTTCCCGTATAGTCCTACGTAGGTTTTACCTTCCCTCGTTTGCAGCAAGCGAACTGGACGGGATGCCAGCGATAAACTAATCGCGTGTTCCTCGCTGTAATGACACCAGCCTTCGCCCGCAGGATGTTGAAATTGCTCAACCAGAATATTTTCCCAATCTTGATTTTGACTAGACAAAACGGGCACACAGGTTGTTTCTTGTTGATACGGGACTGTTGTCTTCATGCTCCAAACCCACTTCGTCTTCAATTGTCTTCACGTTTGGGTGATTTCTACCAAGTAGCCTGAAATCTGACCGCAAGATTTTGATAATTACACAAAAATCAGATAGCTGAGTCTAAATCGTTTGCCTAAGCTGAAATGGTGAGAGATCAGGAGGAAATATGGCACGCATTCTACACCTTGATTCTAGTCCTAGAGGAGAACGATCGCACTCGCGCCGCATGACAAGAGAATTCATTGAGGCGAGGATGCAAACTCATCCCTCTGATCTTGTCACCTATCGGGATATTGGTCGCAATCCTGTTCCCCATGTCGATGAACTGTGGATTGCAGCAGCTTATACACCGCTAGAGCAACGCACACCTGAATTATCAAAGGCAATTTCTATTAGCGATCGCCTCATAGATGAGTTTTTAGCGGCTGATCTCTACGTCATCGGCATACCCATGTACAATTTCAGCGTACCCAGTACATTTAAGGCTTATATTGACCAGATTGTGCGTGTGGGGCGAACCTTCGCGTTTGAGCCAGAAAATACTGCAAATCCTTATAAACCACTCGTGTTGGGTAAGAAAATGTTTGTGATTACAGCGCGAGGTAGTTCTGGTTTTGCACCTGGTGAGCATAACGAGAAGCTCAATTATCAAGATCCATATTTAAGAGCAATCTTTGGATTTATTGGCATCACCGATATCACATTTATTCATATTGAAAATGATGAGTTCGGTGGCACAAGTTTAGCGCAATCCATTGCAGCTGCGCGTATCCAAGTTGCTCAATTAGTGGCGTAAAGCGTTGCAACAACATTAGGAGGCTTTATGATAAGTGTTAACCACTTACCTGTTGTTTTGCAGCTTTTTGCAGCGTTAGGCTGCGGGTTGGTAGCCGGAGTTTTCTTTGCCTTCTCGACTTTCGTGATGAGCGCACTTGCCCGACTTCCATCAACGCAAGGTATCATTGCCATGCAATCGATCAATATCACAGCAATTAATCCCTTGTTCATGGCTGCCTTATTTGGAACATCCCTATCTTGCCTTCTTTTAGCTATTTTTTCGCTATCAAAGTGGCATCAACCTGGCGCTGCTTACTTGCTTATTGGTAGCCTCCTCTATCTTGTCGGTACAGTGCTAGTAACAATCGTGTTTAATGTGCCACTCAATGAAGCGCTAGCGACAGTTAAGCCAGACACCATTGAGGGTGCAAACTTGTGGGCTAGCTACCTGACTAACTGGACATTTTGGAACCATATTCGGGCAATAGCAGCATTTTTGGCAGCAGCAGCGTTCACCCTAACGCTCGGAAACTGAGTAACGTAATAAGAACGTAATAAGAATGACACTCTATGCAGGTAATGTCATACGATTAAAATAACGGCATCGAGTGAAGCGTCAGTAGATCAGTTGAGCTTGTTTTAGAGATAACCAACGCTTGTACCATTAGCAACGTGTGAGGAGGATGCACTACCGTAATCTTAAGCTCAAAAATTCAAAATGTTTCAAGCTACTCGTCGCCGTTTGGCTTTGTGGTATACATCTGTAACTGCCGTATTACTACTATTGTTTGCTAGTGGAGTCTATCTGTATGTTCGGAGTACGTTGATCGAGCGCATTGACGATACTCTCAATCACGTTGTCGAGGTAGTCGAGCGATCGCTTGTGATTGAATCTACCACAACGAATGCTGACAAATTTCGCATCAACATCGAAGCGACTTTTCGCGATAATGCAGATGCTGTTGAGGACGACCATATTGATTTGGAGTGGTTTAGCCCCACTGGCGAACTTCTATGGTCAACTTTATCTGAACCATTAGGTCTTCCAGTTCATCCAAATCGCACTGGTGAAACTGTCAAGGTTATTCGAGATCAAGATGCAGTCGAAGGACAGGAAGATTACACTTCACTCTTACTGCGACAAGTGACCGAAAGAGTTGAAGTTGGACGACAAGTGTTAGGGTATTTGCGCGTTAGCCATCCGTGGTTTGAAGTCACAAAACCAATCCGCCAGTTAATTTTTGACTTAAGTCTTGGAACAGGGTTAATGGTGCTTTCTGTTGCCTTTTGTGGTTGGTTTCTTTCCGGAAAAGCAATGGAACCCGTACGCGAATCTTATCAACGCCTCAAACAATTCACTGCTGATGCTTCCCACGAACTGAGAAGTCCAATTGCCTTGATTCAAACTAATGTCCAAGTAGCACTCACAGACCCTGAACTTTTAGAAGCTTCAGGCGCTGGTGCTAAATACTACCAACAGTTAACCGTCATTGAAAGGCTGACTCAACGATTAGGTCGTTTAGTAGACGATTTACTCTTTCTCGCACGACAAGATAGTGGCATTGTGCAGCCATGTTTTGCTGCGTGTCCTTTGGATGCTTTGCTGATGGAAGTGGTGGAAGAACAACAACTACCCGCAAATGAAAAGAATATTACGCTGTCGCTACATTTAATTGAAGCGCCTGAATCGCATAACCCGCAACTGATTGAGGATTGGTTTACGCTTCAAGGTGATTGGAATCAACTCGTGCGTTTGTTTACCAACTTAATCGTTAACGCAGTACATTACACACCACACGGTGGTAAAGTCAATGTTGAGTTGACGAGAATCGCTTCACCGCTGGCGACTCGTATCGCTTTGCTGCAAGTTAAGGTGAGTGATACAGGTATTGGTATTCCTGAAACAGCCTTACCGCGATTGTTTGATCGTTTTTATCGCGTAGACCCTGCGCGCACTCATACTGCAACAACTCCGGTTGCTATTCCAACAGGTTCGGGACTTGGTTTAGCGATCGCGTTGGCGATCGCCGAGAATCACCACGGTCAAATTCAAGTAGAAAGTCTCTTACATCAAGGCACAACTTTTACTGTTACTTTACCGCTAAATACTGAGTCTTAATACTCATCCTTAAAATAAAAAGTTATCAAAATGCTTCCTGTGACAGATGCAAGGAAGTAATTATTCCTAATAATTTACAGTGACATGACAATTGGCGACTAGTGGTTAGCAATTAGCTAATTCCCTTAATCAATGGATAATATCTTGGTTTCAAACTATCGGATTTATCCGTTTTATTTCAACTAAAAGCTAATTGCTTTTTTGATATCAGTTGTAGTGCTTTGCCGCAATTGATCCCTCGTCAGTTTACTCAGTGCCGCTCCTGTAAGAAAATAGGGTCACAACTGGAAAATCAAATACCTGTACTCATAGTGCTACTACTGCTAACAATTTAGAAAAATTAGGAAAAGTGCAATGCCCATTCCAATTAGAGAAGATATTGTCTACATCATCCTCAATAAAATTAACGATAGTGGTCAGGAAATGCACGAAGTTAACTTTGAGGAAAGTGACTTCTTCCCAGGCATACAGATAACAAGAGCTGAATTATTAGGTCATCTCGATTATCTCAATCAAACACAATATATCAAGGCAGAATTTTCAGGAAATGCCTATGCCAACCAAGAAGACGTTCCTAGTGCAGTTGAATCTAAAGAAGTTGACTTTAGAGTTGCTAATACTTTTGGTGCAGAAGATGGTCCCTTACCACATTTAATTACCTTTGAATCAGCAGAACTCACCGAAAAAGGTAAGCGAATGCTACAAAAAATGGAGGAGAATCCTCCTAAATCTCTCAAAGAAGGGGTATCAGTTCCGATTGCCACAAAAGATATGCCTTTTCTGGAAAAGGTAATGATCAAAGGGGGATTTGAGGATATTTTTGATGCTAGGGATGTCACTGAGGTAATTTACCGTGCCATGCGCGATTTGATGCCCACAGAAACCTCTGACCAAGTAGAACAAGAGTTACACAAAGAAGTGTTGCCTACAGAGGATAAAGCGCTACAAATGGAAATCGCAGACCTTTGGCGCGATACTAATCCCATTGTTGGCTTCTTGAGCAGGATTCGCGCGCCTTTTGATCATTCAAATCGTCACAATCCTACTGATATTTCCAATGTTAATGACGAACGCTTTTTAACGCGCGTTAAAAATGAATCACCAATGGCAGCAACAGGTTACGATATAGACCGCGACCAAGCCGTCAAAGCTGTGTTTGCTGCAACTAAAGAGGAATTATCGGAAGAACGAAGTCAGGAAATTGCTCAATATCTACCTGGAAAAGTTCGACAACTCTGGGAAGAAGCTTAATTCATAGTAAATAGTTGAGTATAGTTAAGTTATGAGTTCAATGTTTTAATTAACTCATAACTTAATTTTTTTTAGCATATAATCCAGTTAAGAGAAAGGAAATTGAAGGTAGCTATTGTATAGCTTTTGATGAAAGAAAGTACTTTTAAATAAGTTGATCAAACTGAACAAGGTTGAATGTTTGCCCAAGAGGTAAAAATGTTTAACGTTACTCCACATAATTTTAAAAAAATCCAATTTCTAACTGTTTTTAGTACGATAATAATAATGCCAATAATATCTGGAAGCGCAGCATTTGCCGTTCCCAGAGGAAGTAAGTTATATTCCCAAGTTCAACCCAGTCCTAGTAGTCCATCGCTTAACCCTAGACCAAGCATTTTTAGCGAACCACCTTATAACCGTACCCAAACTCCAGTATCTCCAAGTTCTGATATACCAGTATCACCTACAACCCCAGGAACAACACCTCCTTCCCCTTGTCCACCTACAGCACCCAGTTCAACTCCAGCACCTAGTTCTGTAACTCAGCCTCCGCTACCAGAACAACAACAAGCTCCTATTACAAGAGTAATGCCTGTTGATGGGAGAGTGAATATTAGATTGACTAATACAACCAATGCTGTGATTTTCTATCAAGTCATTGGTAATACTGAACAACGCAGCCTCGCAGGAAAGTCAGAAGTGACATTACGCGATCTACCTGCACCTGTATCGTTAACATTTTCCCGACAAGATCGAGGATTACTTAGACCAACTTTGAGTGCAACTTCAATGGGATTGTTGGAAGTTACATTAGACGCAACAACTGATTTAGCAGAGGATAGAACAACAATTCGAGTCCAACAAGATGGTGCTGTCTTAGTCAATTAGTAAGTTGCCTCCATCAACTCTCAAAAACTTCATCCGAAAAGTGAGGAGTGGTTATCCTCACTTTTTTGCTGTTTTATCAAAATAGCGATCGCTTGCTAAATTAACTTAAAACTTAAGTGAGGAACTTCTCGCTCGTTTGCTTCAGTACAAATGCTTAGCGCATAATAGACGGGAGGACAAAAGTTAGATTTTTTGTCATTGATAAACTAGAAATGTATACGTAAGAATATTTAGCTCAGCAACACTTGATTGCTCAAAGTGAATTAATCGCACTCTCAAGCAAGACAGCAGTTGCAGTTTTTAATACAAATTATCGCTCAAACCCTTGTAAATTAATGTTTTTAGTTTTTGGTAATATGTCTCTCCTTTCGCCTTTAACTGTAGGTGCTTTTTTCCCAGGACTCGACACCTTGTTTTCTACGCAAGGAATTATGGTTATGCTACTAGCCGCCTATGCAGGTGCTATGTGGCTATTTCTTACCAGCGCGCCCAAAGTACACACCGTGATGGTGTCAGATATGGAAATAGCCAGACAGTTGTATGAAGGACTGCTTGATTTACCCGCTGCTGATGTGCCACTACACTATTACTACAACTATGAGCAAACTATTGGTGCAGCAGGAATTGACCCATTATATATGTCTGCTAGTCCAGGAATTGGTACAACTCGTAGTTTGAATGCTCCTGATGGGCTGTGGTATCAACTCAAGAAAAATACTCAGTTGCACGTAGTCTCTGGTGCTGGTTTGGGTAGAAAGAACCAGCAACGTCATGTTTGCTTTGACCGCGACTGTTTAGAACAAATCTTAATGCGTGTGGAAGTTCGTGGGTTAAAGCACAAAATTCTCAGTCAAAAGCCATTAACCTTTTTAGTCAAAGATCTCGAAGGACGCGTGATTGAGTTAGCTGAAGTTTCTAACTAAAGGTGGATGCTACGGGACGCAGGCTAAATATACAAAGTCCACCTACGTGGACTAATACTGTCTGTATTGCTGCAATTTCAATGACTCTTTTGCGTAAAACTACCTGGCATCGAATACGATGAGGCTTCTTGACGACGCTGCTGGGGGTTAGCTGCATGCGGTTGTTATACAGTATTTACCAATAAAAAGAATTTCTTTTACCTTAGGCACCCTCATCAAGATCGTAGATGTATTCAATATATGTCTCTCGAACTTTCCGCGCACCGGTTATCTCAAAAGCCCTCTTTGCCGCCTCATTATCCAAAGATGTTCCGACCCAAATGCGGCTAACCTGATCTTCTATACAACACTTTTTAAGCTCTTCAATCATTCGAGTTCCTATCCCTTTTCTCCTGAACCTTGCATCAACGACAATATCGTACAAATACACTTGGAAGCTGGTATTCTCTACAGCGGGAAAACGAAAAGCACTCAAATAACCAACGGGAGTTGAATCAACTAGACACAAAAGGAAATAGCAATTCTTACAACCCAAGGCTTGCTTCAGATAAGCATGGCTAGCTACGCTGCCTCGTTCTGACTCTGGGATCAATAGCCAAAGGGCGGAAGCCAAAAGCTCATGATCGTTCTCCTGTAGTCTTCGTATCTCCATAAGAGTTTGCGATCGCATCGTTCAACTTCTTGTAGAAGTAGGCTAAAGGATTGTTAACTAGGGACGAGAAGCAAGGAAATAGTGATTAGGTTTTAGGTAAATACTATTATTGTTCTTCCCTAACCTCTGATCCCTTCTCTCACTCACTTTTCAGCCGCACTTGGTCGTATGCAAATTTACCGCGAATGTATTCGTTGAAATAATGTCCTTGAGAAGTCTCCTGTTCTAACCCTTGCGCAATATCAGCGGGAACATCTTGGTAGTTGTAGATGCTGCCATTTTTGAATTCAATTTGGAGAAGTTTCCTAGCTGGATCGTAATCGTATTTTTTGATCAAGCTGCTAGCGGATTTGAGTAATGGAAAAGCGATCGCATCGCGAATACTCGCACAATCTGTCAATAGCATCACCAAGCGGTCAATTCCAATACCTAAACCTACAGTTGGTGGCATTCCATACTCTAAGGCGGTGATAAAATCTTCATCAACGCCCTGTGCTTCCAAATCTCCAGCTGCTTTCCGCGCTGCTTGGGCTTCAAGTCGCTGACGTTGATCGATCGGATCGGTTAACTCAGAAAAACCATTTGCTGTCTCTCTACCCACAATAAACAATTCAAATCGCTCAACCAAACCAGGCTTGGAACGATGCGGCTTTGCCAAAGGTGAAATTTCTACAGGATAATCGAGAACATACGTCGGCTGAATAAGTTGAGATTCTACTTTTTGCTCAAATGCTTCATTGAGAACTTTACCAATTGAATCACATGCCTCAACGTCAATTCCAGCATTTGCCGCCGCAGCTTTTGCTTCTTCCAGTGAAGAAAATGCCGCAAAATCAATTTCTGTAGCTTCTTTGACTAAATCGTGCATCGTCACGCGTCGCCAAGGAGGAGTTAAATCAATTGCCTCACCTTGGTATGTAATTTGCAGCTTACCCAATACCTCTTGCGCCACAGTAACAATCAAATCCTCCGTCAGCGCCATCATGTCATGGTAATCACCATAAGCTTGGTAAACTTCTACCGAGGTAAATTCTGGGTTGTGGCGTGTCGAAACGCCTTCATTACGAAAAATGCGTCCTAACTCGAATACTTTTTCAAATCCACCCACAATCATCCGCTTGAGGTGTAGTTCAGTCGCAATTCGCAGATACAACTCCATTTCCAGCGTATTGTGGTAGGTGATAAACGGACGTGCATCTGCGCCTCCAGCCTCTGCTTGTAGTACAGGAGTTTCAATTTCAATAAAGCCCTGTGTTTCCAAATAACGACGAATTCCAGCAGTAATTCGAGCGCGGCGGCGAAAAGTCTGCTGTACTTCTGGATTCACAATTAAATCAACATACCGCTGACGATAGCGCTTTTCGGTATCTGTGAGACCATGCCATTTATCTGGTAAAGGCAACAAAGATTTAGTCAGAATCGCGTACTCGCTGACATTAACCGATAACTCACCTTTTTCTGTCTTCTTGATAGTACCTTTGGCTCCTAGAATATCTCCCACATCCGTTAGCTGCTTCAAGTGATTAAAAGCATCGGGATCGGTACTTGCCATGCCTTGCTGGATTCTTTTTTTATCTAGGTATAGTTGAATTGTGCCAGTTTCATCTTGCAAGCTGAAAAAAGCAAGTTTACCAAAAACGCGACGTGCGAGGATACGACCGGCGATCGCAACTTCGACATCAACCTCTTCACCGCTTGGTAAATCGGCAAATTTTTCTTGGAGTTGTGTTGTATGATGCGTCACTTCCCAGCGGTAAGCGTAAGGATTCATCCCTAGTTGCTTAAGTTGAGCAACTTTTTCTAAACGCGCAGCACGGATTTCTTCTAGACTTGAGGTACTTTGAGAATTTGAAGAGTGATCGGCAGACATGGTAATTATTTAAGAGCCACTGAGGAACTATACAGACTGGCAATGCTTTCGATTATAAACTTGCGTTGCAATTCCTGTCGCAGTGTAGTTATCTCAATTGATAGCTTCATCAGGATCAATTCCTAAGCAATCTTTCGGCTAAGCATTCTGCATTTAGTGTTCCTGCTATATTCTGACCAGGTTCAGCACAGAGACGTTCTGGTGATGCCCTTTCTGCACTGGTGCAGCAAGACATCCTATTTACTTTACAAAGACTCTTGCCCATAATTGTAAACCCAGTTCTACTGCTCTATGACGACATGGCTTTAAAACTGAAACAAATATTGTCTTTGAGCTAACATCTTTGCACTCGCAGCGGAACTAAAGCTATTAACGATCAGCCCGTCACTTTTTGTTAGCCTCGATAAATTGGGGGTACGGGTTGCATCGTAGTAGAAATCATCAGGGACATCATGGTGCAAGATATTTTTGAACTACCAGGACCAGAAGGCAAGGCTTTAGTTGGTAATCTACTCGACTTGAGCCAAGATCCATTAGGTTTTTTAACGCATTGTGCGCGGGAGTATGGTGATATTGTGCCAATGCGCTTGGGATTAACTCCAACATGTTTAGTTACGCACCCTGATTTAATTGAGGAAATCCTTAAAGACAGGGACTCTTTTATTAAAAGTCGTGGTTTTCAGGCATTGCGCACTTTATTGGGTGAAGGATTATTAACAAGCGAGGGTGAATCGTGGTTTCGCCAGCGCCGCCTTGTGCAGCCTGTGTTTCACCAAAAGCTAATTGCTAGTTATGCCACGGTAATGGTTGAATATACTGAACGAATGCTGACTACCTGGCAAGATGGAGAAACGCGGAATATTCATGCCGATATGATGCGTCTTACTCTCAATATTGTGATGAAATGTCTATTTAATCAGAACATTGATGAAGGAAACGCACAGGCGATCGCTCATGCGTTGGATGTCGCAATGAATTGGTTTGAAAGTAAGCGCCAGCAGAATTTTTTGATTTGGGAATGGTTTCCTCGACCAGAAAATATTCGCTATCGCAATGCTATTAGTCAAATGGACACGACGATTTATAGCATTATTGAGCAAAGACGCACTAGCGGTGAAGATCCTGGAGATTTACTCTCAATGCTCATGCAGGCGCGTGATGAAGACGATGGTACTGGAATGAGCGATCGCCAATTACGCGATGAGGTGGCAACTTTGATGTTAGCAGGGCATGAAACAACAGCAAACGCGTTGACCTGGACATGGATGCTACTTGCTCAACATCCTCAAGTATTAGCTAAACTCCAAACTGAGTTGCAAGAAGTACTTGATTGACGTTCTCCTACTGACGCTGATATTCCGCAATTGCGTTATACCGATATGATTGTAAAAGAATCGATGCGACTCTATCCACCAGTTGCAATTTTTGGGCGCGAAGCTGCGGTGGATTGTCAAATTGGTGACTACAACGTACCCAAAGGCTGCACGATTATGATTAGCCAGTGGGCAATGCATCGCAATCCTCAGTATTTTGCCGATCCCGAAATTTTTAAGCCAGAACGCTGGGCAGACGATTTAGAAAAACAACTGCCCAGAGGCGTTTATATTCCTTTTGGTGATGGACCACGCATTTGTATTGGCAAAGGTTTTGCACTCATGGAAGCTATTTTATTACTCACAACAGTTGCTCAGAAGTTTCGTCTCAATCTTTTGCCTGTTCCAATTGTGCCGCAGCCTTCAATTACTCTGCGACCAGAGCATGGTATCAAAGTGGTTTTGCAACTGAATGCTTCAGGGAAATAGTCTGCTTTTGTAAAGAGTTACAATGTCTGTTTTCTAGTATGTAAGTATCCAAACATATACTTCTTAACTTCAGGGAGGCGCGATCGCATTAAATTTAGCTACACTGCATAAAGCCTCCCTACACTGCGATATCGATGAGTTAGTATTTTGGTTTTATACCTATGCTTCTCAGTGGTTGTAACAGTTACCAAGGAAGACTTTTTTGTGTTTGCATTCATAATAAAACAGGCGCGAGCAATCCTAAGTTGATAGTACGAGTAAAACTACGTGATTGAAGCAGAAGTCCACTACTCACTGCATAACTTCCTGCGATCGCAGGGCGAAGCTTCCTGGCATCATCATTTAACGATGGCACGGTTGGTAGCACGAGGATTGCGGCTCAAGCGTAGTGCTTTAATTCAAGTCGGGGCTGGTAGTGGCTATCAAGGGCGATATCGCCTGAGTTATCTTGCTCCCGCATTAATGTGGCAAGAACCTGTGATTATTGTTGCTTCTGAGGAAGTGCAGCAGCGATTATTACGTGTTGAAATTCCACCACTCCAGCAGTGGTTGCAAACTGATAAAAAAATTCTCACAGGTGATTCTTGGGCTTACGATAATTTTCAAGGATTATTGATCGTCTCTCCTACAGCTTGGTTAGCAGCGCAGTTGGCAGGAAAAGGATTTCCTGCGAGTATTCCTACAATTCTTGATGGCGTAGATGATCTGGAAATGTGGACTCGAACTCAACTTACGGCAAGTATTCAAACTGGTGATTGGGATGAATTAATGCTCGCTTTTCCCCAACAGGTAGAAGTTATTCGCAATGCACGAGTACAACTGACAAAAGCTGTTTTTCAACATCCAATTAATCCTTACGAGTGCTATCTATGCTCGCATCAAGAACAAGACATTCTCGCTAGTCTTTATCAAAACCTAAAAATAAGTTGCACAAAAGATCAAGCGCGACACAGCGATGATATTGAGCAACTCGCTACATCCTCACATGACCTCTGGATGCCAAATGCTTGGCGTAAATTTTGGCAACGCCCGCGCGACAATCAACTACTTTGGGCAACAATTTCGCGATCTCAAGGCTTATTTTCCGTCCACTCTACGCCTGTGGAAGTTGCGTCTGCACTTGCCCCAATTTGGTCTAGACAACCAGTTGTGTTAATTGGAAGTGCTTTGGATCAAGAGGCTGAAGCTCCCATCTATCGTAGAAACTTGGGTTTAGGCGAATTAACTTGTCTAAAGTTTTCTGACGAGCGCCGTGAGAATCTCATTCAACTTTATTTGCCCGATCGCTTACCTTTACCAAATACACCAGAATTTCAAACTGCATTTATTGAGAAAGTACTTTCGCTCCTTAGCTTAACCGTTGCATCTCCTGGAACGACTGTCATTTTGGTAGGAGATGTACCTCTCAAGGCACAAGTTGGTGCAACTTTAGCTGCAGAATTTGGTTCGCGGGTACAAGTTGAGAAAACGACTTTAGACAATCGCGGGATCTTAGTAACTGGTTGGGACTTTTGGCGACAGCATCAAAGTGAATTCCCAACTCCACAATTATTGATCATTGCCACGTTACCTCTCCCTTCTTTAGAAAACCCCCTAGTCGCAGGTCGAGTTGCTTACTACAAGCACAAGCATCAAGATTGGTTTCGTTTTTACCTCTTGCCAGCTGCTTTGAATGAATTAGCCCGCGCGATCGCCCCAGTTCGCGATCGCCAAGGTGTAGTTGCCTTGCTCGACAGCAGAGTCTTACACCGTAGTTATGGCTCTCAAATTCTAGCTGCTCTTAGTCCTATGGCAAGAATTGATTATTTAGATTCCAGTTTCCTCTCTCCAACAAATTGAGGGGTGAGTGATGAGTGGCGCTTTGGCTAGTGATTAGTTTTGAATTTTGAATAAAAAGAATTTTCTTCACTCATAACTCAGCACTCAGAACTCAACACTTCACGACTCCTAATCTTCCCCAGCTTCTTCACGATCCCTCACCCATTGCTGTCGTGCTAGTAGGAGCGCTATTATCAAGGCACAGCAGATGTTTGACATTGACTACGAGACTGATTACTGAGTATTTATTAAGTTTTTTCAATCCACAATCTCAAAATTCAGAATGGAATAGGACTATGGGCGAAGCAAAGCGTCGTAAAGCAGCACTAGGGGAGAACTACGGTAAAGAAGCTCAAATTCTTCCTTGGCTTCCTGTCACCAAAAGTCAAGCCCAACAATTTAGTAAATGGAGCAATCGCGGTGCTTGGTTTGGTATTGGCTTTCTAGTTATTTGGTGGATCACTGTTCGGTTTATTGGTCCAGCTTTTGGCTGGTGGCAAGTGACCTAGGTCTGACTGAATTGATTCTTCATAAATGTCATAAAAATTTACGCTTGCTATTGTCATTCTCAAATAGCAGAGTATCAGGTGAGCCAGACTTGACTTTTGCGTTATTTCTAGCTACCGCTAACGATAGAAACACTCTGTGAGAGTGACAGTCTGTAGATTTAAGCAAGAAATATGACTTTTTGCATACAGTCAATCAGCAAATAATCAGTTAGCTTGTATCTATGTAAATGTTTATCTGAATTTAGATAGGATATTTACCTCTGAAATAAATATATTTTTAGGTAAATATAAAGAAAGTCTAAAAATAGGTCTACAATTAAGTGTGGTGTTTGGAGGACGACCGTGTTTCTCAGATTAGCAGAACAACACCGACAATATGTCCAGGATCTCGTGATGAATCTGCAAGCTCTGGCAACCGTGTTAGAGCGACGTGGTTATTTGGCATCATGTTATACCTGTGGCGGGCAAATGAGCAGCGCCTCATTTATGGTTAGCTTGGGAGACAACCATTTGATTCGGTTTCTCGTGTCCGATTATGGCATCACTTGGACTGAGATGCGTGACGATCGGGAACTTATGAAGTTAGAGGGCGCTGAAGCGATTAGTCAGTTACAAGAACTTGCTAATTTAGTCAAACATTCTGTTTCCCCTAATGAATCACCAATATTGCTTAGCAAAAAGGTTTAGAGATTGTGGCACTCTAAATCTTTTAGTCTCAGCAGGTGGCAAGGCGATCGCTACTTAGGTTTATAGGACGCAACTGCGCAAAGATCAGATCCAAATAAGATCCCTAGCTCGTACAGCACAGCTAGGGATTTTAACTTAACAAAGTACTAGAAGTGGAATAGACTTGACTTGTCTTACCACTCCTAATAATTATAATTATTCGTCAGCATCTAATTCTGCGTCGTCTTCAGTTTCTCCAACTGAATTAGCAGAAACAACTGCTCCCATTTCCAGCTTTTCTCGAACTATCTGCTGAATTTGCTGCGCTAGTTCAAGATTTTCTTCTAAATATTTGATGGCGTTATCACGACCTTGAGCAATATTATCGCCGTTATAGCTATACCAAGCTCCTTTGCGGACAACAACACCAGTTTCTTCCGCTAGGTCAACAATACAGCCTAGAGTTGAAACACCTTTGCCAAACACAATGTCAAATTCTGCCACTCGAAAAGGTGGAGCAACTTTGTTTTTAGCAACTTTAACTTTGACACGATTACCAAACTCTTCGGTACCTTTTTTCAAGGTTTGAATCCGGCGAATGTCGAGTCGAACTGAAGCGTAAAACTTTAGAGCGTTACCACCAGTAGTTGTTTCTGGGTTGCCGTAAGTCACACCGATCTTTTGGCGCAACTGGTTGAGAAATATGACAGTACAGCCAGATTTACCAATATTACCTGTGATTTTCCTTAACGCCTGGCTCATTAAACGAGCTTGAAGACCAACGTGCGTATCACCCATTTCGCCTTCAATTTCAGCACGGGGAACAAGTGCAGCTACTGAGTCTACTACGACAATGTCTACAGCTGCCGAGCGGACGAGCTGATCCACAATTTCTAAAGCCGCTTCCCCTGTATCAGGTTGAGAAACCAGTAAATTGGCAATATCAACTCCCAGTGCAGCAGCATAGGTAGGATCGAGGGCGTGTTCCGCATCAACAAATGCAGCAACACCACCATTTTTCTGAACTTCTGCAACTGCGTGCAGTGCTACTGTCGTTTTACCAGAACTTTCTGGACCATAAACTTCGATGACTCGCCCTTTGGGTAAACCACCGCCCAAAGCTAAATCTAGAGTTAACGCGCCCGTGGAAATTGTTTCCACCCGCATTCGAGTGGCATCACCAAGACGCATAATTGCTCCTTTACCGAAGCTGCGTTCAATTTGGTTTAGTACCAAGTTCAGGGCTTTTTGCTTTCCGGATGTATCAGTTGTATCAATAGCCATTATTGCCTCTAAGTAGGGAGGTTTAAAATTATTCTGGGAGTTATGACTAGTGCAGATATACTATTTTAGCTAGATTTTCTCTACTTTTGCATGAAACTTCAAGCCGAGTTTTAATGGTAAAACAAGTCACTCTCAATAAACGGCTGAACCATGAATCTACGTTTATCCTACGTAGTAATTTAGTAAGATTTTTAACTAACAATCTTGGCTTATACACAAGAGATAATAGTTTTAAGCTTACCACTGACAACTAACTGTTCTTTTAGTTTTGTAATGACTTTTTATCAAGCAGATTTAGTGACGGATACTGCAATTTCTGTAGCTGGATTAACCGCTTACATTCAGGCGCTGTTAGAGGAAAATGCCCAGTTACACCACATTTGGGTCATTGGTGAAGTTTCTAGCGCTAATGGGCACTCTAAGGGGCTGTTTTTTACACTACAAGATACCGAAGGCAAAGCCGCGATCAACTGTGTGGTGTGGCACAGTCAAATAGACAAACTGACACAAATTCCTCAACGCGGAGAACAGTTAATTGTTTTGGGAAGTTTGCGACTATATCCCCAAAGAGGACAGTATCAGTTAACTGTATGGCAAGCTTTGCCAGCAGGCGATGGCTTACAGGCATTACGTTATCGCCAGCTCCGTAACCGCTTAGAAGCAGAAGGGTTATTTGCCGTTGAACGCAAGCGATCGCTCCCGATCCATCCTCAGACAATTGCGGTTGTCTCTTCTCCTGCGGGTGCAGCATGGGGTGATATTCAAAAAACACTTCGCAGCCGTTATCCAGGGGTGCGCGTATTATTCTCTCCAGCTTTAGTTCAAGGTGAGCAAGCACCAAGCTCAATCGCGAAGGCAATTGCACGGGTGGAAGAAGACGGTAGAGCAGAGGTCTTAATTTTGGCGCGGGGCGGTGGTGCAGTTGAAGAATTAGCTTGCTTTAATGATGAACGAGTGGTGAGAGCGATCGCCCAATGCTCGATTCCGGTGATTACGGGTATTGGTCATCAACGCGATGAATCTTTAGCTGACTTAGTTGCCGATGTTTGCGTCCATACTCCCACAGCAGCAGCGGAATGCGTTGTGCCTGAATTACAAGAACTTTATTTTGAACACCAGCAAAGAATAACAACTTTGTGCACAGTCATGTATCAGCAGCTAAAGAATGCAGAAAACCAGCTAGAGGAATTTAAAATTCGTTTGCGGCGTTTACGCTTAGAGCAAAAGATTCTCCAAGAAAGACAGTTATTAGCATCGCAGCGTCATCAACTTGTCGCGAGAACAAAACAGCAGTTACAGCAAGCAACTTTACGCTGCCAGTTTTTAGAGCAGAAATTAGCGAGTCTCGATCCCAAAGCAGTATTAAAGCGAGGTTACGCCGTAGTCAGACAAGAGCAGGGAGAGATCGTACGTCATGCTAGTAATTTAGCAATAGGACAGAAACTATTTATTCAGTTAACTGAAGGTCAAGTCAAAGTTGAAGTGACACAAATCATCAATTGAAGTACTAGATAATGGTTGTTTTATGGCTAGACGAAGTAAGGTAGTCAACTCTGACGCAGTAGATGCAACACTCAAACCCGATTGGAATTATGAAGCTAAGGTTGCTGAAGTAGAAAGAATTATTGCGCAAATTGAAGCTGGGGAGTTGGAATTAGAAGAGGTCTTTGAGAAATTTACAGCAGCTGTTGAATATTTACGTCAATGCGAAACTTTTCTCCAACAAAGACAGCAGCAGGTAGATTTATTGATTGAAACTTTGAGTGATGAACCCGAATGAGAGGTCAGAGAATTGAAAAAGCAGAGGAGAATACTCTTTTCTATCTATTTAAAACTCATCACTCAAAACTCAAAACTAATACCTTTTAGGCAATACTGCCGCGTTTTCGGGCTTCCTTGTAGGAAATTCCTACATTGCGTAAACCAGCTTTAATCATTTGTTGTTCGAGCAAGGTAAAGAAACGGGCGCGATCGCCGCCACGAACCACGGCTTGATTATGTGCTTCTGCAAGCGCTACCGGATAGCCGTATCCTTTTTGTACCTGAGCCAACATCAAGCTTAGGGATTGATCGAGTAACGTTGTGTTTTCTGCTACCCAGGCTGGTACTTCTATGCGAGCAATTTCTGTTCCTACATGGACGTAGCAAAAATAAACACTATGGCAGCCATACAGGTCGAGGATGCGGTGCGAACTGCGCCACAAGGCACTGCGCTGTCCTGGTTTAAGGGTAAACGTCCACAATGCAATATCTCGCAGAGGATCGAGCATCTGACACGGTGCTTTTTCGGCAACAAGATTAGGGCAATATGTCACGCAATCAGGATTTTCGTGCGGACACGCTTGTAAGCGTAAAAAGTTAATGGCTTCTCCACTGCGCGAAGCACTGAGGTAGCCCATGATCGGAATTCCTGCATCTTTGAGCTGATCCCAAGCATCTAGAATTGGTGGCAAAATGCGATCGCGTGCTTCTAAAGGTAATTGCTCTAAAAACCAATAAATAAGCGAACCATCAACCATTGCTAAGAGTGGCACTGAAGACGATAACTTTCCATTTTTCGCCCCACGCTTTGGACTTCGTCCCGCTGGGCTTCGCCTCGCTTCGCTAACGCTAACGCTTTTCGCCCCTAAAATTGCTAATTCTGCCAAAACAGTGGCTTCCGAAGCGGTACGGCAATATCCCATCCATTCTTCCGTACGAATTCCCCACTGACGTGAAATGTACAAGTCTTCAGGGCGATAAAACACTTCGGGTAAGCTATCTAATAATGGCTGCCGATTTTGCCCATAGTGTAAGACAACGCGCCCGATATTAAGAAGGTAGCAGTAAGCAATTTCGTGCTGATTTGGGGCAATTTGCGAGCCATCAGTCGCAATGACGGTGTGGACAGGTGGCGGAATCGGAATGTCAATCGCAGTATCAAGAGGTTCAACGGGTGTAGCGATGCTGAACAGAATGCGATCGCGCCATTTGTGTTGTTTTTCTACTAATTCAGCTTGTTGCGTACACGCATCCGCAAATAATTCTTGGGCTAATTCTACGCGCTGGCGACTGGCAGCAGCTTCTAAAGTAAGATGCTGGCTAATGCCTTGCATCGCTTTTGCTAGTTTTGTTAAATCGAGCATAGTTAGCTATGGGCTTTTAGCTATTAGCTTCTAGCTTATATTGTTTTCTCTAAGGTTGAGACAAATAGACAGCAGGAGGGTAAGTTAGCACAGGAGAAATTATTGATATTTCTTATTTCGTAAAGATGCTGGCTGCACGATTTAACCCCAAATTGAAAAATCATCAGCAAACTGAGAAAGTGACAATAGCTGAATGCGATCGTGATTTTGGGCAGCTTGTCGCTCATCGCTGGTGTTGTAGCCCCAATCGGCTAAGTAAAGTTTTACAGTGCCAAGATTTGACTGTTGAGCAACAAGTTCTAGCGTTTTGATTCGATCTTCAACAAACCACAAGCTTGCGGGCAATGTTTTTGCCGCCGTAATTAACTCGTGCAGAATTTCATGTTTAGGGCGTTTGTTTTCTTTCCCGAACACTGATTTTTCTGGTAGTTGAATTCCTTGTTGTGCCAGTAGTTGCTGCACAAATCGTCCTTCTTTAGTAGTCACAATAAACACTTGGATGGGGCTATTAGTTAAGGAATCGAGTTTTTTGATAACGCCAGGATAAAAGCGGTGTAAACCAAGCCAACTTGCTAAATCGTCTGTAATCCATTTGTCGCGCAAAAAGTCGAGTTTCTGGGCAATATCAGCAGATTGAAGATGTTTCTCTTGCACGATCGCAGGAGCGATCGCATTCCAATCTTGCAAAATTTGCTCTTCTGCGACTCCCGCTAGCAAAGCAGCAATTAATACTGGCATTTCCCAGCCTGTTTCAATGACTGGTCGTAACCGATAAAACTTTTCGGCTAAATTATCTGGTGGCGTTTCGTCTGTTTGTAGCCAAATATTACAGTAGGTACGCCAAGCTGTCTCAAAATATTCTTTCAGCCCGTCGCAAATGACGCCATCAAAATCAAGTGCGAGAATCGTTGGTTGTGCTGTCATACCCTCTACGCAATCTTATTGTTACGGTGTACTACACCATTAAGATTGCTTTAGCAACATTTTTCAAGCACATAGGCGACAAGTCTTCAATTTCCTTCACTGACTGAAGGTAGCGCTGTATGAGCTTTACAATTGCTTGGTGATTTTAAGAACTGGGGCGCTAGGATTCGAACCTAGGAATGGCGGGACCAAAACCCGCTGCCTTACCACTTGGCTACGCCCCAATGGGTCAACCTTAACTATATTAGCAGTAAATTTAGAAAAAGTGTCAAGTCTTTTTAAGAGAGGTCAGGAGTGAGTGGAAGAGTGGCTAGTAGCTAGTGAGAGAGTAGGAGTGTGGGAGTGTAGGTAATAGAGTTTTGCAGTTTTGAGTTCTGAGTTTTGTTCGCGAAGAAAGGTGCCGGAGGCATTTATTAAAAGAAATTTGAACTTTGAGTTTTCTTAACTCAACACTCAACACTCAACATTCATAACTCTCTTAGTCTACCCACTACCCACCTACCCTCTGCCCCTTCTTCCGTCACTCAAGCTGGGTAAATCCGCAAGCGACGATTAGGTTCTTCGCCAAAGCTATTGGATTTTAGGCGATAGTGTTCTACAAGTTCGTGTTGCATCTTGCGGACTTTAGGCGATCGCGGTAATAACTCCACAGGTTGTCCTTTGGGAATTACAATTTGCTCTACTGCCAGGCGTGCCTCTTCTAAGGCATCAATTTCGTCTTCACTTCCCCCTTGGGTAAATAAGCTCAGTTCGCGTTCATCAGTTGTCAGTGGTTCGTCCATGTCCAACATCCGGCGCAGCGTCCGCGTAATTTGGGGAATAGTGCTGGCTTTAATCATGTGGATCGGAACTTGACGCACTTTCGCGATATGACGCAACTTTGAGTGATTTTTGACGTGCGATCGCAATGCCAAAATTGCGTCAGCACTATCAATGTCTTTTGTCAAGACTACAGGTAAATTCAACACCTGAATCACTTGTTCTAACTGGTGACGACTCACACCATAGGGATAGATGTGTAGAGGTAAATCTTCTCCATTTGGTCCTGCAGTTTGCGCACCATAGCCAAAGAGATCGCTCTGATCGAGCGATTGGTCGAGTAATCGCTCGAATTCACTTATTCCTGATTCTGGCTCTTTGGAGTAGCGAGGCAATGGTGACATTTGTCCTGATGCCCGCCATCCATTTGGTTGTAGTACTGGCGTAGTTGATGTATTTCCAGGCATTCTGAGGTCTTGTTTCTCGTCGGTAATGCCTCGAATTGAGACAGGTTGCTGACGAGTTACAGTCACTTTACCCGCATCATCTACAGTACGCATTTGGGGGCTTGGTTGATGTCCGCGTAAGAGACTATCTACAGTATCTGCTACACTTTCATGAACTACCCAACGCTGGCGTTCGAGCATTTCTACCGCAATTTCAAACGTAGGTGGCGCTTTACGTTCTAAAACAGTTTTCTGGCTGCGTCGCCGTCGGGCTTCGTCATCGCCTAATGTGACAGCTTGAATTCCTCCAACTAAGTCTGACAGTGTAGGGTTTTTAATCAAGTTTTCAATTTGATTACCGTGCGCTGTTCCGACTAACTGTACACCGCGTTCAGCGATTGTCCGTGCTGCCATAGCTTCAAGTTCAGTACCAATTTCATCAATGACAATGACTTCTGGCATATGGTTTTCCACTGCCTCAATCATCACTTGATGCTGCAATTCAGGACGTGTAACTTGCATGCGACGGGCGCGACCTATTGCCGGATGTGCAACGTCTCCATCTCCAGCAATTTCATTCGATGTATCAATAATTACAACTCGTTTATTGAGTTCATCTGCTAGTACCCGTGCAATTTCGCGTAAAGCTGTCGTTTTACCGACTCCTGGACGACCAAGCATTAAAATTGAGCGACCAGTTTCTACCAGATCGCGAATCATACCGATTGTGCCGTAAACCGCGCGACCAACACGACAGGTTAAGCCGATAATTTTACCTGTGCGGTTACGGATAGCACTAATGCGGTGTAAAGTTTTCTCAATTCCGGCTCGGTTATCTCCTCCGAATTCCCCTACACGCTGGATGCACTCGTTGAGTTGTTCCTGCGAAATAGGTGTATCAGAAAGGTACTCGGCTTGATTGGGGAAGCGGGCTTCGGGAAGACGCCCCAAGTCCATCACTACTTCAACCAAGTTATCCCTCAAAGGGTGGTACTCTAAAGCTTGTCGAATCTCTAACGGCAAAATATCTAGCAATTTTTGCAGATCGTCTGTATTGGGCATTCTTCCTAGGGTGGCGTTATCAACAAGAGAGTAAGAGAGTGAGCGTGTGATTTCAGCATTTTTACACTGACTTTAGCTGAGAAACTAAAGAATTTGCTAGCTTCACAGCCTGCCAGAGTAATTCCTGGTTATCTTCTAAATGCAGTGGGGACACCACAGTAGCTTGATTTATGGGCATTTGATCTAATTGCTCTAAAATAGGTGAAAGTAAAGCGCGAGCGTAACTACCGTAAGCAATACCAGAAATGGAGGGGTGGCTAGTGGCTAGTAGCTGGTGGCTAGTAGTAAGTGATGAGCTTAATGGTGAGCGATCGTTTTCAATCTTCCCTGACCTCTGAACCCTGAACCGAAGATCTGCGCCAGCGTCCCCTGACCCCTTCATCAGTCCGATCGCTCTTAACTTTGCAACGGTATAATCATTAGTCCCTCCAGCTAACTGTACATATCCAGGTAATCCGGCTGCGAGTACCTTTTGACTGAGCTTCACGGCAGCTAGGGTTGTGCCATCACCAATATCACCGCTCATAGGTCGTCCGTCGGTTTGCCAAATCAACGGGCAGGGTAGTGGTGCAATGATACTATGCAGGTTCCACAAGTAATCAATCATGCCGTCTCCGTCAGGACAGCTAATTGCTATTAACTTTAACCTGTTAACCCAAGGTTTGATTCCCTGCCATAATCTTTTAAATTCAGTTATTCGCCCTACTTGCGTGTGAATTTCAAGTGCATCAACTCCAGTAGATAAAACTAACGGTGCGATCGCCCCTGGTGTAGAAACGTACGAGCGAGTGTAAATTAGATCGCTAGGACAAACCGGTATACAGCGACCGCATCCATAACAAAGATCTTGGACTACGCCAGAAAAGAGATCGCGGTCAAACACGATTGCTTGCGCTGGACAAATCTTTTCACACGGTCGAGGACATGCAACTGGACACACCTGGGGGTTAAATTCTGCTTTACGAAAATGCGGGTCTTCTCCATCATTTAAGCTCACCATTAACCACGGGCTACCCTGGTAAGCAAAACCCTGCTGCTGAGCATCAACAGCCAGCAACTTCGCCACTTCCAACGCTTCTTGCGCTGCTGCAACTACTGCAGGATCAGCCGCCACGTCAATACAGTCAGCACCAGCTAATGTGTAAGCTAATGTTAAATTTCTAACCGCAGGTAGATGTTGAAAACTAGCTCCACAGATCAACTTAAACCAGTGACCTTCTTTTAAGGAGCATAAGGGTTTATACAAATCAGTCACACTTCTATGCTAATGTGTGACGTCAAAAATAGCAGCTTGTGAGTCCAAATTTAATAGAATTTTGATGGATGGCAACTCAAGGCGGGCAAGATGCTTAGATCATAATTCATATGCTAGAAAAGTTGAACATAATTGTTCCTCACCAAACCTGGTGAGAGTGAGGATATTCGCAATTACACTATAAGAGAGTACATCTGTACTGGAAAAAGCGATGAGTCTTAATGTTGTAACTTTGGTAGGTCGTGTTGGTGGCGAACCAGATATCAAATATTTTGAATCTGGCAGTGTTAAGTGCCGATTGACGTTGGCGGTAAGACGTCAGTCACGTAATAGTGATGAACCTGATTGGTTTACGCTGGAGTTGTGGGGCAAAACAGCAGAGATTGCAGGGAATTATGTCCACAAAGGAAGTCTAATTGGAGTCAAAGGATCTTTAAAGTTTGATACTTGGAGCGATCGCAATACAGGTGCAACACGCACGTCACCGATTATCCTTGTTGATAAATTAGATCTTTTAGGTTCCAAACAAGATTCCAACTCCAATTTTTCTGGTGGCGACGACAATTTTTAGCAGAACATATGACATTTGCATGAATGCGAGTGCGAATAAATTCGCTACTAGACAAACGTAGACGCGTAGCGGCTTCCCGCAGGATAGTCCACCTTCGTGGACTTACTAGTAAAATTTTTATCCTAGTGTGCGGAGGCACACTTTGTTTCTGTAGCTCCGACTTCAGTCGAAGGGCATTCTCCCTAGTACCGAATTTGCAGCGTTACTGTTGCCTCAACTTGCTGTTCGCCACCAACAATTGGTGTAGTAGCAGCGCTATCTGCCATAGCCGCTGCTTGACGCATTAAAGGAACAGGTGGTGGTGGGGTCGTACCAGCATTATTAATTTGAATGCTGACAACTTCACTTGGTGAGAGATTCAAGACATTTAACACAGTGTTAGCTTGTTGTTGGGCATCTTGTGTTGCCTCACGTAAGGCTTGCTGTTGGGCTTGAGCGATCGCACTATCCGTCGCAATAAAACTTACACTGTCAATTCTTGTTGCCCCAGCTTTCACTGCTTCATCTAATAAATTTCCTGTTCTTTCAGTAGCAATCCGAAAACTGACAATATTTGTTGCCGAATATCCAGTCAACCGCTGTGTATTATCAGTGTAGCTATAGATTGGGTTAAGTGTGATACCCGTAGTTTCGAGTCTTTCTACATTACGTGCTTTGAGTAAGGCGACAACTGCTGATGAGCGTCGGGCAGCCTCTTGTTGCACTTCAGCGGCAGTTTTACCTTGGACTTCAACTCCTAAACGTACTTGTGTCAATGTCGTGGGAATTGACTCCGTACCGCGACCGCTCACAGTAATAGTACGCATAGAAATTGGAACTTGCGGTTGTGGTTGTTGTGCCATAACAGGAGCGGCGAATGCTAAACATAATACGCTAGTTGTTACAAATACTCCGCGTAACGGATTCATCAAATTGGAAAAATATTTATGTTGGCGACTTTCAGCTACAGAAGAGGGATTCATTGATTTTGCTGTCCTCACATTTAGAGGCTAATTAAATTTTGACGTCATGCATGACGTGCTATCTAATCTGACATTAAACAAAAACAATGTTGCAATTGTTACAGTTTTTGTAACTTAAAATTAGTTAAAAATCAGGAGTTGACCAATTTTTTTGAATATTAAGTATAAAGAAACCCTATTTACACAATCATTAATAACCACTCCTAATTTAGTTAGCAAACTTGTACAGTAAAAAGAATGTTTGTACAGATATTGGAAGGTAAATGCAATTGCCAAGTTTAACCTGGTTGATGCAACTCCCAGGATGGGGAAATACGTATTTGCTGGCAAGTGCGACAGAATCTGCGACAGAGGCTTCCTCAGAAGCAGAATATGGAACACTGTTGCTAACAGCAGTACTGCTGAGTTTGGTCGTCATTTATTTAGCGAGTAAACTAGGCGGAGAATTTTCAAACCGCGTTGGTTTACCACCTGTTTTGGGAGAATTGGTTGGTGGTGTGTTAGTTGGGGTTTCTGCCTTGCATCTTTTAGCTTTTCCAGAAGCTGGGGTAGAACCTTCTAGTTCTTTGATTATTCGATTTCTAGAATCTACTGGAGGTCTTACTCCTGATCTAGCAGGCGCTGTGTTTCGCGACCAAAATGATGTTATTAGTGTTTTGGCAGAAATTGGTGTTGTCATTCTGCTGTTTGAAATTGGTCTAGAGTCGAATTTAAAGGAATTACTCGATGTTGGTATTCAAGCAACACTAGTCGCGGTGGTAGGGGTAGCTGTCCCTTTTGCGGCTGGTACTGCGGGATTGATGGTTTTCTTTGGAATTTCAGCTGTTCCAGCAATTTTTGCAGGTGCAGCTTTAACTGCAACGAGTATTGGCATTACGTCGAAGGTTTTGTCTGAATTGGGGCGACTTAATTCTAAAGAAGGTCAAATTATTTTGGGTGCTGCGGTTATTGACGACGTGTTAGGCATTATTGTCTTAGCGGTCGTTGCTAGCTTGGCAAAAACTGGTGAGATTGATGTCACCAACGTTGTTTACTTGATTCTTAGTGCGAGTGGTTTCTTAATTGGTGCTATTCTTCTGGGTAAAGTATTCAATAAAACGTTTGTCTCCGTAGTGGATCTGTTTAAGACTCGCGGCGGCATTGTCATACCAGCAATCATTTTTGCTTACGCTATGGCATACTTAGCAGCTGTGATTCACTTAGAGGCAATTTTAGGTGCTTTTGCGGCTGGTCTAGTATTGGATGAAACCGATAAACGCAAAGAATTGCAACGTCAAGTCATTCCGATCGCTGATATCCTAGTACCAATTTTCTTTGTCACTGTAGGTGCAAAAACTGACTTGGGAGTATTGAACCCAGCCAATCCAACAAATCGCGAAGGTTTGTTGATTGCAAGTTTTTTAATTGCGATCGCGATCGTCGGTAAAGTCGTCACAGGTTTAGCTGTATTTGGTCAACCTGGAATCAATCGTTTGGCGATCGGTGTGGGGATGATTCCTCGTGGTGAAGTCGGACTTGTCTTTGCTGGAGTTGGTTCGGCAAGTGGTGCGCTTTCTAAACCGTTAGAAGCAGCGATTATTATGATGGTCATTTTGACGACCTTTTTAGCACCACCTTTATTGCGGTTTGTATTTCCTGATTCAGAACCAGCAGTTGAATCTGCGGAAGCAGTTCCTGAATTAGATCGGGCAGCAAATCGGCAACCGTAGAAGAAAGGGGTGAGGGGCGAGGAGTGAGGGGTGAGAGGAATTATTAAAATCTCTGATAGCTAATCTCCTTGCCCTTAGTACAAATTATTTTGTAGCGACAACGGCGATATTCCAGGCGAAGCGTTTCATTAGAGGTAGTTTTTTGAGAAGGATATCAAACTTTTCTAAGCTTTGATATGTGGGTGCTAGTCGGGAGTGTTCAAGGATGATTTTCTTCCAGTATCTTTCTTTATTTGGATCTACTTTTTCAATTAAATAAAAGCGGAGGAAGATCCATAAAGTCGCTAGCCAAAAGGTATCGTAAGTTGTTTTTGAGAAGTGCGATCGCACAAAATCTACAATATTGATATCCAACGGCATTTCATCTTCCGTGCGCACCTTTGTGGCAATGCGTCGATAGACATTAATCACAGGGTTGTGCCGTAGAGGGTCCCAAAAACAAGCTTTTCCACCTGGCTTAAGAACGCGATGCATTTCTCGAATGGCTGCGCGGGGGTTAGGGATATGGTGTAGAAGATTTGAGGCATAAACTATATCAAAGGTGTTATCAGGACAATCAAGTGCGATCGCGTTCATTGTGCGTCCTTGGACTTTCACTCCATTTGCCTCAGCAAGTTTCAATGCAACTTCCACCATTCCTGGTGAATAATCTGCTGCAACACATCTTGCCCCTTTTTTCGCAAAGTAGACGCTGTTTTCACCCGCGCCACAACCTAAATCTAATAACAACTTGCCTCTAATATCTCCCAGATGATTCAGAATAAAGCGATTTTCGGGGGCAGTACAAGCTTCAAAATAATCTCTAACTTGAATTCCTTCGACGTCGATTGTAGAAGCCCATTCGTCATGGAATCGTTGTTCTTTGGCAAATACATCATCGCGCATGATGACCTGGCTGCAAATAAAAAAGGTGGGCATTGCCCACCCTATCATGTTTTACACGGTTAATTGTTGCTGCTTATTCTGGATGGCAGCATACAAACGATTCAGGGCGTTAACGTACGCTTGGGCTGAGGCAACGATGATATCTGTATTAGCTGCATGACCAGAATACACGCGATCTTCATAACGCAGGCGAATTGTGACTTCACCGATCGCATCAATCCCCGCAGTCACTGACTGAACAGAAAACTCAATGAGTTGATTGGGGACATTCACCACGCGGTTAATTGCCTTATAGACAGCATCAACGGGTCCGGTTCCAATTGCCGCATCGGTTAATTCTTCGCCTTCAGGAGTACGAATCGACACAGTAGCAGTGGGACACGCGCGATCGCCACAGGAGACTTGCACAAACTCTAAACGAAATAGTTCTGGCGTTTGTTGAATTTCATCGTTGACGATTGCTTCTAAATCCCAATCAGAAATTTCTTTTTTCTTATCTGCTAAGTCTTTAAACCGCAAAAATGCTTTATTTAAATCTGTTTCCGACAGTTCAAATCCCAATTCCTTTAGACGAGTGCGGAAGGCGTTACGTCCTGAATGTTTGCCTAAGACGATTTGATTATCAGTTAAGCCGATGGATTGGGCATCCATAATTTCATACGTCAGCTTATTTTTCAATACCCCATCTTGATGAATTCCAGATTCGTGGGCAAAAGCATTTGCCCCAACAATCGCCTTATTTGGCTGTACTAGCATCCCTGTTAAGTTAGAAACAAGTCGGGAAGTTTTATAAATCTGGTGCGTATCAATATTTGTCAAAGGTGCTTCAGACTCAACTGGGCGACCTAAATAAGGGTTATAGTGTTGCCGTCTGACGTGTAGCGCCATGACTAATTCTTCTAAGGCTGCATTGCCAGCGCGTTCCCCAATACCGTTAATCGTACATTCGAGTTGTCGCGCTCCATTCTTAACGGCTTCTAAGAAGTTAGCAACAGCTAAACCTAAGTCATTATGACCGTGAACCGAAATAATTGCTTGGTCAATATTCGGAACGTTCTCTTTTATACCACGAATCAGCGCTCCAAATTCACTAGGGGTGGTGTAACCTACGGTGTCCGGAATATTAATTGTTTTTGCTCCAGCCGCGATCGCGCGTTCTAGCACTTGATACAAGTACTCTGGATCAGTGCGTACCGCATCCATTGGGGAAAATTCTACATCATCCATGAAAGATTTAGCATAGGCGACCATTTCTTCGGCGATCGCTAACACCTCAGAACGGGATTTCTTCAACTGGTACTCTAGATGAATATCTGACGTGGAAATAAATGTATGAATTCTTGCTTTAGTAGCTGGCTTTAATGCCTCTGCTGCTGCTTTAATATCATCCTTGATTGCTCTTGCCAAACTACAAATTACAGGACCATCTTCAGTACCCACAGTTTCGGCAATTTGCTGTACTGCATTAAAGTCTCCAGGACTGGCAAATGCAAATCCAGCTTCGATAATATCTACACCCAACCGTGACAGTTGGCGAGCAATCATCACTTTCTCTTCTACATTTAATGTGGCACCAGGACATTGTTCTCCGTCCCGCAATGTTGTGTCAAAGATAATGATGCGATCTTGTTGTGCGTGCATAGTACTCCTTATTTGATGTTGTTTGTGTCAACTTATTCTTGATTTCTACTACAGCAATCGTAAATTATATGTAAACACGTTCATGCTATTGCTCTGTATACTCTGCCTTTTGTTCTTTGTATTTAAGTCTAAAATATCAACTATATTCCAACTAAATTATTAATAATCTACTTTCTCTATGTATTCTCTAATATCATTTAAATCAATATATCTATCAGTAGCATTCCGTAATTCTCGTGCAATCATTCCTTCTGTGGATACTACAGTAATGTGAGTATCTTTTGATCGTAATAGCTCAATTGCTCGTTCAAAATCTCCATCTCCACTAAATAAAATAACATGGTTATATTGCTCTACAGTATTAAACATATCTACGACAATTTCAATATCTAGGTTCGCTTTTTGCGAATAACGTCCAGAGGTATCGTCGTAATATTCTTTAAGAATTTTATGCCGTACTGTATATCCTAAGCTGATTAATGCATCTCTAAAACCACGCTGATCTTGTGGATCTTTTAAGCCGGTATACCAAAAGGCATTGATTAATATCGTCTCTGGCTGCTCTGTTTTAAAGTATTCCAATACTCTTCTTGGATCGAAAAACCAACCATTTTTTTGTTGCGCATAGAACATATTATTGCCGTCTACAAAAATAGACGTGCGGTTTATTAAGCATGCCATAAAAGTTAAACCTAAAAGCTTAGAAAAATAGTTAGTTTCCTTTTGATTTATATTGCAACTTATATAGCGTTTCTATTTGATTTATGAACATCTCCTTGGGGCTGCTAATTATTCAAGAGTCACTTTTTCACTATTTGATCGGCATACTAGCTTCTCTTTCGTTAGCCATTAGCCACTCTTCTAGTACGTTATCAAATTCACAAATCATTTAGAAGTACTATATTACTTAAAATAATTGAATAAAATATATTTTTCCGAAGCCGCAAAATATGCCGCATTTTTTAGAAAATCCTTTGTTCAGGTTACTGTTTCAGATAATACACAATTGCCTTTTGTTTCTACCCTACTGTCACATAGCATCTAAACATTTTTTGAGGTTTAATGCTTTTTTGCAATAACTCCTACCAATTTTTTCCTAGCTTGTTGCTCTCAGTACTTACTAAAACACACAGTATAGCTGGCTAAAATTGTTTAAATCGCTGCTACTGCCACTAATTTTAGGCTTTAATGTAGCTTAGTAATACCTCCTAAATAGCGTGTAAACTGATAATAAGACATAATAAGTTTAGTCACAAATATAAATCTGAGTTGTCGTTTTATGCTTGTCGGCTGAATTATAACAGTCTCTACACTCTGAGAAATTTATAATCACAGGCACAGTCTATAGTATTAATGCTAACGCTACTTCTTAGGCACCTATTAGTGTCGATGACAGCAAGTAGTTTTGCTTAAATATAGACAGCACGAGACAACTCTTTAATTTTGGAGATTTTCCATTGTCGAATAAAATTGTTGATAGGGTACATAGTACCAGAGATTTTTACTGCCTAAGTATAAATGCTATTGCGAGTAATATATGCATATCATAGCTAAATTCGGTTGATATTGAAATTTTGAGAGATTAACTTAGAAAAGACAAAATCAGGTTGTTGTAGGGAAAACAAGCTTCCAGGCAAGATATGACACAACACGATACAGCATCCAAGCTCCAGAAAAAAGACTCAGCTGGTAAGCGATCGCCTAAAGTGCATAAAGCAACGACAAAAATCACTGCAATATTGACGGTACGTCAATCGTTACGTCTTGCCTGGATCGGACACATTCTTACAATAGCTTGGGCAATCGCAGCTGCGATCGCAATAGGCGGAAATTGGCGATTAGTTCAGCTGTGGGAATCTCATGTTCAGACAATGTTTTTTGAATTACGCGGATCAGTAGCACCACCAGAGGATATTGTCATTTTGGCGATTGATGAGCCATCATTATCAATACCCAAGCAATTGTTGGAAGCAGATCCACAAAAATATGCTTATTTGGAACCACTGAAAGCTTGGGCATGGCAACGTGCTGCGTATGCACAAGTAATCGATCAGTTGATGGCAGCAGGTGCAAAAGTCGTTGCTTTGGATATTTTATTTACCAATCCTAGTAGCTACGGTTCCGCTGACGATCAACAATTAGCTCAAGTATTGCAGCGCTATCCTGGTAAAGTAGCATTGGCTGCCGAGTATGCAGAAGCAGAAATTTATCAAGGTAGATTAATTCAATTAATCCAGCCCGAACGCTTATTTTGGACGAAACCGCATTCAATTGGCACAATTAATTTTCCGCTAGAAGCTGATGGGAAAGTTCATCGGTTTGCAAGTACTTTCCCACAGTTATTGTCACAACAAGAAGAATACCCAAAAGATACACTGGAAGAACTGAAAGATTTCCCTTCATTTGAAGAGGCAGTGGCTAAAGCCGCTAACCCTGCGTTTGTCAAACCTCAAGCAGAGTATATTAATTTTTATGGTCCAGCTGGGACATTTGAGCAGATTTCTTTTTGGCACGTATTAGATCCTGAAAACTGGAATACTTATTTACAGCAAGGAAGGTATTTCAAAGATAAAATTGTTATAGTTGGGGCAACTGCGGCTTCACTACAGGATTTTCATGGAGCACCATTTGCTGGAAGTTGGTTGTATCCACAGCAAATGTCAGGAGTAGAAATTCAAGCGAATGCGATCGCAACTTTACTAAATAATCGTGCGATCGCACAAGGAATTCCTAACACTAATATCTGTAGCTTGTTTGTACTACTTTTGGTTGGTGGAAGTGCATTTTTAATTAGAAGATCTAAGCGCACTGTTATTCAATGTGCATCGACCGCAGGAATTATGATTTTCTGGGTCAGTCTGAGTTATTTCAGTTTCATATATGGTCGTTTGTATTTTCCTGTTGCTGTTCCTTTGGTTGCGATCTCTCTTGCCAGCTTTTCCTACTTAGGTACAGGTGTAGCAAGTGAAAGATTGAGAAAAAGGAGTTTACACCGTAGCTTAGAACGTTATGCATCATCTCCAATTGTGCAAGAAATTATTAGTCAACAAGATGACCTACAATACCTACTTGAGCAACGTGAGCTAGCAACGATTGGAAAGCTCCTTGGCGGGCGTTATAAAATTGTCAGAGTATTAGGTGCTGGTGGCTTTAGTGAAACCTATGTAGCAGAGGACAGACAACGCCCAGGTAGTCCACTATGTGTTGTTAAACAACTTAAACTTGCTAGCAACAATCCCAAACACTTCCAACTTGCTAGACGTTTGTTTCAATTAGAGGCAGAAACCCTAGAAAAGTTGGGAACCCATGACCAAATTCCTCAACTGCTGGCGTACTTTGATGAAGGTGAAGAATTTTATCTTGTGCAAGAGTTGGTTATTGGTCATCCTCTTAGCCAGGAGATTCCTCCAGGTAGACCAATGCCAGAATCTACAGTTGTCACAATAATATACGAACTTCTACAAACTTTAGAATTTGTTCACAGTCATGGAGTCATTCATCGAGACATCAAACCGAGTAATATCATTCGGCGACACTCCGACAATAAGCTTGTGCTAATTGACTTTGGTGCAGTCAAAGAAGTAAGTAACCAATTATTAGATCAAGAGGGGCAAAGTAGCTTTACTATCGGAATTGGTACTCAAGGCTATGCTCCCAGTGAACAATGTGCAGGTCGTGTTAGATATAGTAGTGACATTTATGCATTGGGCATGACAGGTATTAGAGCTTTAACTGGATTATCTCCTCATGAGTTGCAGCTAGATGTAAACACGGGAGAAACACTCTGGATGGACAAAGCTCAAGTTAGTCATGAGTTTGCTACAGTTTTGTGTAAAATGGTGCGTCATGATTTTACCCAACGCTATCAATCTGCGTTAGAAGCTTTATCTGACTTTAAGCAACTAGTAAATTTGCATACTAGCTCTTTAAAAATAGACGATAACTTACCTGTAGATGACTACGATGCTCCTACAACACCTTGGGGTATTGCAACTACCGAAATTGCTGATCCGAATTCTACTATTGTTTTGCCGCCACAGTAGTTAATTGCAGTACAGATATACTGTTCTACTTGTGGCGGTATTTGTTGTGCTACCGCGGTAAGAAGCTTTGCCAGCAATGTGAAAAAACAGCTAATTGCAATTTTATAGCTCTTGTTATAGCTCCATTGGTATAGATTCTTCAATTGGAGATGGCGTGTTATCAACTGGTTGTTCTATTGGTGTGTTATCGATAGGCTCAGTTGGCGTGTTGTCAACAGGCTCAGTTGGTGTGTTATCGATAGGCTCAGTTGGCGTGTTGTCAACAGGCTCAGTTGGTGTGTTATCGATAGGCTCAGTTGGCGTGTTATCAACTGGTTGTTCTATTGGTGTGTTATCAACTGGTTGTTCTATCGGAGTGTTATCAACTGGTTGTTCTATCGGAGTGTTATCGATAGGCTCAGTTGAGGTATTGTCAACTGGTTGTTCTATCGGGATATTGTCAACTGGTTGTTCTATCGGAGTGTTATCGATAGGCTCAGTTGGCGTGTTATCAACTGGTTGTTCTATTGGTGTGTTGTCAACAGGCTCAGTTGGTGTGTTATCGATAGGCTCAGTTGGCGTGTTATCAACAGGTTCAGGTGGTGTGTTATCAACTGGTTGTTCTATCGGGGTATTGTCAACAGGTTCAGGTGGTATGTTATCAACTGGTTGTTCTATCGGGGTGCTGTCAACAGGCTCAGTTGGCGTATTGTCAACTGGTTCAGGTGGTGTGTTATCAACTGGTTGTTCTATCGGGGTATTGTCAACAGGCTCAGTTGGCGTGTTATCAACTGGTTCAGGTGGTGTGTTATCAACTGGTTGTTCTATTGGCGTATTGTCAACAGGCTCAGTTGGTAGTGTAGTAGGAGTTTCCTCTGTTGTTGGTGGTGTATTATCTCCAGTTGTTGGTGGAGTTGTAGGAGATTGAGTATTGTTAGATGTTCCACCAGTTGTTGGTGTATCATTTTCTAGCGGTGGTGTTACTGGTTCAGCATCATCAGCAGAAGAATTAGGCGGTGTTGTATTGTCTACTGGATCTGTGCCGTCTCTCACTTCGTTATCAGGCGGCTGCTGATTATTGCTACCTCCATTTGTAGTGTTAGTTGTACTGCTTGGTGTGCTTTCAGGTGATGGTGTTGTAGAAGTATTGTTGCCTTGATTTGATGGAGTTGGTGTTGTAGAAGTATTGTTGCCTTGAGTTTGTTGAGTGTCTCTAGCTGAATTGCTGGGAGACTGAACAAATGATGGATTTTCAACTACTCCTTCGCCTCTCACTGGCTGCTTTGAAGCGGCAGCTGCCGCAGTTTCTGCTTGAACACTAGACAATGCAGGATCAGCTGATGGGTTAGTATTTGGTCGATTTAAATTCAGTTGCTGTACTAGATCGCTCGTTTCATAAAAAGTATTCAGATCAAACTCATACAGTTGCTCAATTCTATCATCAACGACAACTGCCATTTGCCCAGCTTCAAGGACTTCGCTTTGAGAAGCGCTTTCATTAAAAACTTCAATATTACTATCTGTTAAAGCTCCAACAATTGTTGTATCAGTATCGGGTATGTAGCGTACAAATAATGCCGAGCCTCTGATTGCTGCAGCTGCATTTGGTGTTTGAATACCTGTTACTCCTCTTCCTGGAGGAATGAGCAATAGTACTGTTCCGTTTGATAATCTAAATCTACGCGTTTTTGCGATGAAGCGGAATACTGCTTGTTCTCCAACCCTTGCTAAGGAGCCATCATTGAAACGTAATTCTGCCAACGAAGAACGACCTGTTGACAATGCATCTCCAGGTTGAATTGCATCTGACAATCGCGCTGGGCGTGGTGTGCGATTTTGTGGTAGCAGGCGCACTAGGTTACGTATGTTTTGCACGACGGCTCGTGTCAAAGTAGTTTCAGCACTAGCCTTCTTAGCTATTGGCAGCGTCATGCTCCAAAAAACAAAGGTAAGGATAAGGACGAACTTGCGAGACATGGCTTTTAGTGCCTAAAAAGGGTGAACAAGTGCCAAAGCAATCAGACGAAGTTTCTGATTTCCAAGTTTCATCATGCCAAATTACATCGTTGCAGAAGCCATTAAAATAGCAAATTTCCCCGAATAAATTTCATCTACTCATTTTAATCAGCTAGTTCTTAAACTTCACTCTTCTAGTAATAATAAGGAACATTTTTTTTGTCTAAGCAAGATGCGGTCTAAATAATATTACGTTTGGATAAATTTTTTTTGGATCTAAGAACAACTATCTGATGTGTAAATTTTTTATAACTATTTTGTATTCAACAGATTTTGTGTATAATTATATACTGTGAAAAAACTTATTTTTAAAGCTACTATTACGAAGCCTTGGCTTAAGAAACTCTCTGGCTCACCTCAAAGTTTGTGTGAGCAAAATCTCTTACAAGCCTCATGGCGAAAGCTATTTTTGTGGATTATCTTCACTGCTAATAGCACTATCCTGTTTTCGATTCATTCTATTATAGTTGTTGCCACTCCTCAAAGCAATTGTGAGATAAAAGACATTTCTGTATCAGCAATATCCTCAATGCATCGAGAAAACAAAGAGGACTTCTCATGCATTTCTACAATAGATTCACTGCTCTATCCGGAAAAGGCTGTAACTTCTTCCGAGTGCCGAATTGCCAACAATCAAGATACAACAAAATCACAACAGTTTATCACACCAATTGATTTTCAAAAGCAGCTTGTTGAAAAAGACAACTTACATTTAGTAGAAAATTTGAGGACTCCAGCAAACAATGCATTCGAGCAGTCAAATTTATTTAACTTAAGTTCTGGATATAGCTTGACGTCTGAGTCAGCTACAGAGTTCCTTGATGAACACCAAAAAACCAATATTGAACTATCCCTGTCTACTTCCTATGCATTACAGCAAAAGTTAAATGAACAGGGTTGCAAATATAACTTAGTTTCTCCCACATCTCACCACCTACAAATAGCACAAGGCGCACAATCTCTACCGACACCTGCTGATGGAGAATTAGGTGAATTACGTCTGCGCGAATTAGAAGGGCGATCGCAATCAGATACTGATGAACTAGGAAGATTGCGTATCCGCGAAATTAAAAGGCGATCGCCACAGATAGATTCAGATCTAGGTAGATTACGAATCCGAGAATTAGAGCGACAGCCAACACCACCAGAATTCGCTGCACCTCCACCACCATCACCTCAGTTAGGCTCCCTGTTTGCTCAGATTGGTTACTTCCAGACAAATAACATATTCTCTGGAGTAGATCCAGGTCGTATCCCAGGTGGTTTACTCTCATCAGGTGTCACTTTGATTACGACGCCGAAGTTAGGAGAGAATACTGATCTGATTGCTGCAATTGATGGCAGTTTGATTCGCTACCTTGAACAATCTACATCTAATTACAATCAGTTCCGCGCAAGAGCAGGAATTCGTCAAAGACTTTCACCTCAAATGTTTGGCGAAATCGGTGTGATTAACCAGCAGTTATTTCGTTCAGAGTCAGGAAATCGCTTTTTGAATGAAAATGCCCTCCGCTTTGTGCTGCGACGGCGCGATCGCTTAACAAACGATTTGCGATTAGATAGCCTATACGAGTTACGTCTGACGGATGCTAATCCTGAAACCCGTAGTCGAATCATCAACTCTTTACTTGTTTCCTTAAGCTACAACTTACAAAACAACTTCTTAGTTGGTCTTGACTACCAGTTTGCCCTATCAGACTTTACACAGCGCGATCGCGAAGATCAATTTCACCGCATACTCGGACGCTTAACTTATGCAGCCTCGCGTGAAAGCCAATTTAATCTTCAAGCAGGAGTAACACTTGGTGGTTCTTCTGATCCAAATGTTGATTTTGATAACTTATTTTTGAGTGTGACTTATACGGTTGAGTTAGGTAGCTTTTGATTAAGGGTAAGAAGCAAGTGATTAGTGGGAGAGTAGGAGTGTGGGAGCGTGGGAGAGATTTGATTATTACTACCCAACTACCCAGTTTCCTCAGCAAGTTGATAAGAACACCAATCGCTCCAGCTACCTGCATACAACTTTCCAGTGTCAATACCAGCCAACTCTAAAGAAAGTAAATTAACACAGGCAGTAACGCCAGAACCGCAATAAACGATAATTTCTTCAGCTTTCTGTTCCTGTAATTTTTCCCAACGCTGCTGTTGTTCGCTAAGCGATCGCAAGTAACCTTGAGCGTCAGAAACTTCTTGCCAGGGATAATTTACTGCACCAGGAATATGACCTGCAATCGGATCAATTGGTTCGCGTTCTCCCAAATAGCGATCGCTTTCGCGGGAATCGACGAGAATGACATCAGGAAGATCTTTGCGAGCTTTAACTGTTGTCATATCTACTACCTTATCAGCGTGTACTTGTGGCACAAAATTACCTAGTTTTGGTTTAGGAATTGCATTAGTAACAGGATAACTGCTTGTTAGCCAGCCCCTAAATCCACCATTCAAAACTGCTACTTGAGAGTGTCCTAAGTACCTTAGCTGCCACCACAAGCGCGCCGCAAAAGCAAAACGTGAGTCATCATAGGCAACAACGAGTGTTTGTGGAGTGATACCCATCTGCGATAACTTGTGCGCCAACTTGTCTGGATCGGGTAAAGGATGACGTCCGCCGTGTTGCGTTATGGGGCTAGAAAGATCTTGGTTTAAATCTAGGTAAAAAGCTCCTGGAATGTGACTTTTATGATATTGTTGGCGACCAAATTGAGGATCTGCAAGCGAAAAACGACAATCGGCGATCGCGACTTGAGGATCTTCCAAGTGTTCAAACAACCATGTGGCAGAAACTACTGATTTTAAATTAGTCATATTGAGAGCAATGAAGGCACTTTAACTAGGTGAGCGTAGTTATTTATCACGCGTTTTATGGTGGTTAATTGTTGTTCCACTGACTATTAACCGATAACAGCCCTTAAGTTACGTTTATTTTCGCCCACTTACTTAGCGCTACTAGAAAATATCATTAAAGATATTATTCTATGCCTAACAGCCTAGCATCATGCCAGACGCCGAGTTTATTCCTCAAGCCACAGCCGATGGCTCATTTACATTTTTTTCTAAAGAATTTGATGAAGCGTTTCACAGTCAATACGGGGCGCGTCAGGAAGCCGAAAAAAAGTTTGTCGAACCGACTCAACTTCAACAAAAAGCCCAGCAACCTCGACTACGATTATTGGACATTTGCTATGGTTTGGGCTACAACACTGCAGCTGCTTTGGCAACCATTTGGCAAGTTAATCCTAGTTGTTCGGTTGAGGTCATCGCACTAGAGTCTAATCTTGGTGTACCACAAGCGGCGATCGCTCACAAACTACTGCAATCTTGGTGTCAGCCTGTAACGCAACTCCTCACTCAATTAGCAACCGAACATCAAATCCAAACGAATAATCTTAAAGCTAAACTGATTATCGGTGATGCCAGAAAGACAATTCAAGAATTGCATCAAGCCCAGCTTCAAGCTGAGGCAATTTTTCTCGATCCCTTCTCACCACCACATTGCCCGCAACTATGGACAGTAGAATTTCTTCAGCAGGTTGCTTTGTGTCTAGCCCCTGATGGACGGTTAGCGACTTATTCGTGTGCGGCTGCGGTACGAACAGCATTAATTCAAGCTGGGTTAAAAATTGGTTCGACACCACCAGTTGGTAGGCGATCGCCAGGTACAGTAGCAGCTTGGGCTATTGATTTACCTGCATTATCGTCAGAAGAACAAGAGCATCTCCTCACTCGTGCTGCAATTCCCTACCGCGATCCACAACTCAGTGATCCAGCAAGTATTATCTTACAGCGACGTCAGCAAGAGCAAAATGCTAGCTCGTTGATGTCAACATCACAGTGGAAACAACATAGAAAAAATCAGTAGAAACTCACTATAAAATACTGTGTTTAATATTGAAATAATACATATTCATAATACTTTATGAAGTTTTAAAAAAACTCACTGATGTACTCATCTCTTTCAAATCAATTTGTGCAAATTTGTATGTTTCTTTATTAAAACTTTAATAAGATTCGCTAGAAGTACTTAAGACATAAAGTTATAGTAAAAATAGGCAAAAACTCTATCTTATTTTTCACAGTTTCTTTATCTTAAGTTCAAGCAGGTTGAAACTATAAATCAAAAAGTTTCAAATACCGTTTTTATGGGTAGCATCTCACTTATAAAAATGAACTGAAGAAAAGTTCATTACAAAGATATTGCTTATATTGGTATTCTCTGCCTACATATAATTACGTTTCTTCCTAAGAGGGAGGGTGAGGATGTTAATAAGCTTTTATTGTCAGCAAACTATAAAGATGATAAGTGTTTTCAGTGCCAGAACCATCGAGCAGAGGGTAAGTGTGGGGTAGGCAACTTACCTATTATTGCTACATTTCATACTTAATTGAATTAATATCCTTATTCTGAATAAATTTCAGATGACACAATAAATACTCTCAAAATAATTCATTTATTACGTTTGCCTGTAGCTTATTGTCGAAGCCTAAATAGCAAAAGATAGCCTCTTAATACCATCTCTTGGTGTCATTTTCTCCTGTTTGGAGCATAGAGATAAAATTCCTGCTGCCTAATTGAATTTTTGCCAACTATCAAGTAAATAAGTTTCAGTATTTCTCCAAAGAAATACTATAAGCTGACGCACTCAATTAATAAAGTGTGCGTGAATGCAACTGTTTTTATATACAAATTAAAAAAACATTTTGGAGGAGTTTATGCCTTCTAATTTTTCTCGACGTGAAGTTTTAAGGCTGCTCAGTTTTCTATCCGCTGGAGCAGCTGGTGTAGGAAGTGTACCATTTATTAGCAGTCTTGTTAATAAAGCCAACGCACAAACAAGTAGTGTTTATGTTCGGGAGAATATAGCCACGTTTATGCAATCGCCTGCAAAAATTGCAGCTTTAAGGGAAGGAGTTCGGGTGATGCAGTCTCGGTCTAGTAACGATCCGACGAGCTGGATTTACCAAGCAAATATGCATGGCATTCCCAGAAACGAGTCGCGAAGATTGACAGCATGGGGTACTTGCAATCATGGGAGTTTCTTCTTCTTTCCCTGGCATCGAATGTATGTGTACTACTTTGAGCGAATTCTGCGTCAAGCATCCGGCGATCCTACTCTGGCACTTCCTTACTGGAACTATTCAGATTTCCCCGATCAGCGTCCTTTACCAGAGCCGTTTCGCAATCGACTACTACCTGACGGCTCCACTAATTCTCTTTATGTAGAACAACGCGCTCCTGGTATAAATCAAGGTACAACTGCATTAGCATCCGCTGAAGTCAGTTATAGTGCGGCTTTTCAACGCACAAACTTTTTCCATACCAGTTCTGGACAGCAAAGCTTTGGCGGTCGTAGAGCAACAAGCTCGATGCATCGCGGTTCTGGTGGAGGACTTTTAGAGGGACGACCACACAACCAAGTTCATGTAGTGGTAGGTGGTAGCAATGGCTGGATGCGTCAGGTAGAAATGGCTGCTCGCGATCCAATTTTTTGGCTCCATCATTCAAATATTGACCGCCTTTGGGGGCGGTGGCTTTCATTAGGAGGTGGAAGGGCAAATCCTCTCAATGATCGTGACTGGATGGACGATCGCTTTACCTTTTTTAACGAAAATGGCGACCGAGTGACGATGCGTGGCAGAGACATCATCGACACAGTACAGCAACTAAACTATAGATATGACGATGCCCCGCTAGGAAATCAAATGCTGGTGAGTGGAATGAGCGGTGCTGAGTCTTCTTCACAAGCAGCTGCAACTCCTCAACTGTTAGCTACAACACCTATGAATAATCAGCAAATGTTGGTAGAACTCAGAGAAGCTCCAGTAACTCTCACTTTGCGATTTCCAGAGTCACAAGGATATAGAGCGTTCAGTAATAGAACCTCAGCAGTAAGTTCTCTTACACTTAATGTTGAGAAAGTTGAATATAATCCTAGAAATTCAATTCCTTATGAGGTTTATATCAACCTGCCTCAAGGGGTTCCTCCAGACCGCAACAGTCCTTACTACGTAGGTAGATTGGCACTATTTGCACATCCCCAAAAAGCCACCTTTAGTCTTGATATTAGTGAAGCGGTAAGCGAGTTACAGCGGCTTAATCTCATAACTGGAGATTCTATCTCAGTTACGTTTGTTCCACCTGCTGGGGAGGTTAATGTATTGCAAAGGACAGATCGCGCTAGACAATTGCCAGGGGTAGTTCGTTTTGAACGAGTGACTATCACAACAGCAAACTGATCATTGCACAATCACGTCTTTAGACATAGATCGAGTAACACTGTATCAGGATAGGGGGTATCTACCAATGTACAAGTAGAAACAAATTGTAATAATTGCAAGTATTGAGAGAGGAGTAATTGATTTAAGACTTACGCAAGAACGCTCTATAAATCTTATTTTTATGTACTTCTAGATACACTGCGCAAATGGATTCTCTGCGTCATATCATGTGGGAAGCTGCTTGCGCATTTATATAGTTCGTTTGCTTAAATGTTGCAACAGTTATCTGACTATTAGCTATTAGCTTAAAGTCATAAATAATCGCGAGACTGACAACAGCTTGTCAAATAGTTTTCGCTCACAATATAGCAAAAAAATAACCAATTGGATAGGAGGAAATCAAATTACTTGCAAGCAAATCAAATATACTACAATCGGAAGAAAAGATTAAAAATACCATAGTTGCTTCAATAAGAATGTTAAGACAGACGTGTTTTAATCAAGAGAATTAACTTCATTTTTTAAGTTTATGATACTTAAAGATTAGTTTAAAATACACAACTTGCAAAGACTGCAAAGTCTGCAATCTCAAGAATTATCACTGTTTCTAAAATTAAATTTCTGAATGACTATGACAAGATACTTCAGGGAATATTTTGCTGTTTTAGGCAAAAATCTACTGTTTGTTTTCATCTTTATTGAATCATAATACTGAGTTTTTAATGACAAAAAATATGCCTAAAGACAAGATTAGTCACAGATAGCTAACACAGAACCTAGTAAAGCTGAAGATTTAGAAAACTTGTAGGCGTATAACAGAGGTTTATTACAATATGGCAATCATTCGTGGAACTGCTGGCAACAATAATTTAAAAGGTACTTCAAAAAGCGATAAAATTTATGGCTACGAAGGCAATGATACCCTCGATGGCGGTGCTGGCATTGATACTTTGATTGGTGGCATAGGCAACGATGTTTATATTGTGGACAGCCGTACAGATGTCATTATTGAAAAAGCTAATGGTGGCTATGATACAGTGCGTTCTTCTGTTAGCTATAAGCTAGGCTCTAATCTGGAAAAACTCGTCTTAACCGGAAGTGGCAATAGAGATAGCAGAGGTAATGAGCTAGACAACCTCATTATCGGTAATCGTGGCAGAAATATCCTTAGAGGGGATGCAGGAAACGATACACTCGACGGTAGTAATGACGATCGCAGTGATACCCTTTACGGAGGAGTTGGTAACGACTCGCTAATTGGTGCTAGTAAAGATAAACTTTACGGCGAAGCTGGCGACGATTACTTGACAGGGGAACCAGCAGAATTTGGAATTCCAGGCAATACGATTTATATGGATGGTGGTGACGGCAATGACTACCTCTATTCTCGTCATGATGCTGAGATGTACGGTGGCAAAGGTAATGACACAGTTACAGGTGGTACTTCGGTTTACATCGATGGTGGTGATGGCAACGATTTACTCGATGGTGATGAAAGCAGTATCGATGGCGGAAAGGGTAATGATACCTTAACTGGAAATTATAGTGGTCTTTATGGCGGTGATGGTGATGATGTTTTAAGTGGAATTGCTGCAATGGAAGGTGGTCGGGGAAATGATACTCTGACCGGAGGAGATTGGGATAGTGGCTTTATCTTCAGTAGACCAACTGATGGAATTGATACAATTACGAACTTCGCAGCAGATAAAGGTCATATAATTATTGTTTCTGCAAGTGGTTTTGGCAGTGAACTTGTAGCAGGAGAATCAATAACTACTGGACAACTGCAATTTGGGACTTCTGCTAAAGACGCTGACAATCGCTTTATTTATGACGCATCTTCTGGTGCGCTATATTTTGATGTTGATGGTAGTGTAGGTACACACAAGCAAATACAATTAGCAGTATTAGTTGGCTCTCCAGATTTAACTGCTAGTAGTATTTATGTTACGAGCTAGATGGTTTTCTTCTGCTTTTGAAGCTATCTATATCGGTTTAAAGTGAAATGACGTGACAGAGGGATTACATCGTTGATTTGTAACCTCTTTTCCTGTTTTTGCGACTTAATAGTTGCTCTTTTTTCAACGTTTGCCACTGAATTTTTAATTCTTCAACATCGGGTACTTGCCCGCCATACCGCCAACTGATGTACGCTTGACAAATTTCCTCAATGACTTTAGCAACTAGTGAAGGATAATACTGATGAGATATTCGAGCATATTCTAATGGTGTTTGGGCAGGATGTTTATGAAAGCCTTGCGTTGCTGTCCAATACAGCATTTGTTGATACAAGCGTTCCATTGGGTGTAACTTGGCTAACACTCTTTTTCTGCACCACCCACGCCATTGTTGTAAGCCAAGCCAACTTAAAAAACTGATTCCAGTAATAATAATTAAACTCGTTAAGACACCCCACCAGCCTTGAGAAAATAAAGCAATAAACCAAGCGATCGCTGCTGTTATCCAATTAAATACAACTGTAAATAGTGTATTGAGAAAACCCGCAACTGGGCTTGGCAACCAACCCGCAATCCATTGCCAAAATTTTTGTAAAATACTAAACGTTTGCGACTCTTCAACTGAAGGCGGAATTAATGGATGTCCAGGAATTGGATCGAAAGCAAACCAGCCGTATTCAGGAAAATATACTTCGGTTAATGCATACGCATCCGTATTACGCACGATGTATAAACCTGTAAAAGGATTAAATTCTCCAGGACTGAAGCCTACTGTTAGCCGCGCCGGAATGCCAATCGAACGCAGCATAATTGTTAAGACAGTAGAAAAGTGATCGGGATAACCACCTTTATGTTTAAACAGAAAAGCCTCGACTAAATCTTCGTTTTCTGTAAGATAAGGAAGAGCTAAAGGGTTTTCTGGAAAAGTATAATTTTGCTTGAGATATTGGGCGAGATATAAAGCTTGTTCGTAAGGAGATGTGAGCGCTTTTTCTGATTGTCCTACTCGTTGTTGATTGTAGTTCGCTAAGATTTCTTGTGTCTGCTGCTGTACCCGCGTGGCAATTTCTGGTGGAATTTGTAAATAATAATTACGGATATTTTGGGGGTAATTGATTGAAGCTTGTCCTAATAAAGTGCGATCGCGGTAAGGAACTTGTGAAATCACAGTGTATGTGAGATCTTTTGATAGTCCCACAGGAGATCGCAAACCGCCTTCAGGATCGACAGTGATTTCGGGTGCGGGAAAGAATATTTGCTTAGAGGATGTCTGAAAAGTCAAAGACTATACCAATCGTCTCAACATAAGACGAATCATCGCAACTTGAATCATCGCCTCAGAAGTGGCAGGTAAAACCTCATAATCTTTGCTCAGTCTCCGACACCAG
>NZ_JADEWN010000070.1 GCF_015207655.1 Gloeocapsopsis crepidinum LEGE 06123
CCCCAACTACTGCATTCAGGGTTGATCTTCTCATTGCCACTGCACTCGATTTAATTAATCCCGTGCATTTGAAAAACTGGTTTACTCACTGTTGCTACTGTGCCTCATAAAACTGCAATAGGCTGTAACTGAAATAACAATCAATGTTAAAACTAAAATTTTAAAGCTGACTTTCCAAAAATTATGAAATTCTCTATTTGCTAATTGGTAGTTGGTTGATAGAAAACTAGGGCTATATTGACTTATAGCCTACTCCTCTAATCTAGAGAGTGATAGTGTTTTGCCTTATGTTTGCTAAATATGAAACTAGGAGACTAAGGAGAAAATAGATGAGAGCGTGATTAAGCACAACTATTTTTTATATTGATAAAATGTCTTACTTTTAGGCTTAAGTTTGCTAATTAATTGCTATTTCAATGCTTAAGTTTTTAGTTCTTTGTCAAGAGAAACTTAACCAAAAATTGCTTGAGATATTTATGAGATTTTTCTAACAATGTGTAGGTTTTTATTTCTTTTGATATGTAGCTAAAGTTATATAAAAAAATTAGTCAACTATAGTAGGATATTAAGAAAAATTATACGTTTTTCCTGCTGAAACGAGTATATGCGAGATACTTCTCCTATGGCTTTAGCTCAAGTGGCAGAATACTTCAAAGTTCTATCAGAAGTGAGCCGACTTCAGGTATTAAGTTGTCTGCGGTCAGGTCCCAAAAATGTTATGGAAATTGTAGAAGCAACTGGATTAGGTCAAGCTAACGTCTCCAAACATCTCAAAATGCTGATGAACTCAGGAATGGTTTCCCGTCATCCTCAAGGAGTCAGTGTATTTTATAAAGTTTCCGATCCCGCAATTTTTAATTTGTGTGAGATTGTGTGCGATCGCATTTCAAATCGCCTGCTAACCCAAGCAAATCAAATCGAAACCCTCAAAATGCCTGACCAAGCATAGATCCAGTAGTGATTGAGTCATTGCCAAATTTTTGCTGATGGAGAGTAGATGAGAACGTTACCAACTTTACAGGGAATACGAGAAAGCAAAGTAATATCTTTTAACTCTAATCTCCAACCTAATGCAGCTCATAATTAGCCTAAATCCAGTGATTACTCGCAATGTGAAGTAATCAAGTAAAAAATATTACCAATTACCAAAGAGTTATACCTTGGTCATTTCACCAAAGATGAGACAAGTTACTTCACTAAAATGAGTGGGCGTTGTCCTGGCTCAAATCGATGACTTTGCTCCTGCATTACTGATTTGGCTTGTTGGGGATCGAAGTAGCGATTAAAATCTGTACGAAGTTGTTCCACACGTCCTTCAGCTGCCTCAACCTCAGATTTAATTTCTTTCAACTGATGTTGCTGTGACAAGTAGTAAGGGACAAGTTTGACCATCGTAGCTCCTGTTGCTACTAACAGCACCAGATTAACAGCTATTTTTGCTGTTGTTTGAATTGCCGTAGTCCGATACGGGTGACGACGGTTTTTTCTCTTGCGAGCAATCCGACGTGGTTCTTCAGGTTTGAGTGGTGGTATAGAATGAATAGCGTTCATAACTGCTCAAAAGCTGCACTAGAGAAAGCTGGTTGGATAATAGCAAGACAATGTGCCGATTTTAGACAAATCTTTTTGTCAATCCCTAAATTTTCAAAAATTGGTCTTTCTTGATTGACGCTGTTTTGTGAAAAACAGCAAGATTTACAAGGGCAGTAAAAAGAATTGCAGCCTGATAAATTGCCCCGTAATGTCACTTAATCTGCATTGCTTCACAAGCAAGTTATCGCTAGCTGGCTTAATAGTCAACAGTAATTTTACTGAACAATTATGAACTTTGCTGAGCTACATGCTATTAGTCAAGCTTCAAACTTAAGCATGACAATCAATAGGATGAAGAATAGTGCCGCAAGGAGTAGCGAGTCAATTTGATTTTCTGCAACTCTCCTTAAGCAGCAAAACCTTCATCCTTTTTCTGTTTATGTCGTTGTAGATGGTGTTACTTGTAAAGCTCTGTTGCTAAGCGGACAGCAAGGACACCAGGGATCAGTGCTACTACAAGTGCTACAAAAACTTGTGTATCTGATATAGACATGGTAAGAAACCTCCTTGAGGCAAAATGTAAATGTATCTAACAATCACTACTTTTGACTAAATTGTTCAATTGATGGAATAAGTTTTTACAATATGAAACAAATTAGGAGGGATCGGAGTTCAGGGATCAGAGCTTAGAGAATTTCTATACTTAAAAGTAAGGAAATCTTTATATTTTGTCGCGGGCTATCTCGACGTCAATCTTTTTTCTTGTCCATAGATGAATCTGCGCTAACACCGTGATCTCTCAAGATGCTGTACCCTGCAAGTCATAATTACACCCTTGGAATAGATTTTGGAACCTCTGGCGCAAGAGCCGTGGTTATCGATTCTACAGGAATAGTGCAAGCCGAAACTAAGATATCGATGACATCTGATGCGTTAACACAGATAAGTACTTGGGAAAATACTTTATTTAGCTTGATTGAGCAAATTCCCCTCAAACTAAGGCAACAAATTAATGCGATCGCCATTGATGGAACTTCTTCAACAGTACTATTGTGCAATGCTGTAGGGACTCCGGTAGCGCCACCACTGATGTATAACGATGCTCGCGGAGTTACAGTACTAGAACAATTAAAAGCGATCGCCCCACCAAATCACACAGTATTGAGTGCAACATCAAGTTTGGCAAAGCTATTATGGCTGTCGCAGCAACCAACATTTACTGATGCTCAATATTTCCTTCACCAAGCAGATTGGTTAGCGTTTTTACTTCACGGCAAACTCGGCATCAGTGACTATCACAATGCGTTGAAGCTAGGTTATGACGTTGAGTACTTTTGCTATCCTCTGTGGCTAACAGAACTTGCGATTGCGCCTCTGCTACCTCAAGTGTTAGCACCTGGTACTGTAGTTGCTACAGTTACGCTGGAAATTGCAACACGCTTTAACTTACCTCGTGATTGCTGTGTGTGTGCAGGAACAACAGATAGTATTGCTGCTTTTCTTGCCAGTGGCGCGACGTTTCCTGGAGAAGCTGTCACGTCGCTTGGCTCTACAATGGTTCTCAAGCTACTGAGCCACACTCGCGTGGAGAATAACCAGTATGGTGTTTATAGCCATCGTCTAGGCGATTTATGGCTCACTGGAGGTGCTTCCAATACTGGGGGTGCAGTGCTACAGCAGTTTTTCTCCAACACTGAGTTACAACAATTAAGTTTTCAGATCGATCCCCAGCAAGCCAGCCCCTTGGATTACTATCCATTATCAAAACCAGGCGATCGCTTTCCTGTAAATGATCCTCACTTACCACCTCGACTCGAACCACGACCAGATAATTTAGTCGAGTTTCTGCATGGATTGTTAGAAAGTATTGCCCGCATTGAACACCAAGGTTATCAACTTTTACAGCAACTTGGTGCAACTTCTCTCATGCGTATTTACACTGCAGGTGGTGGTGCAGCAAATATTACCTGGACTGCTATTCGCCAGCGTTACTTTGGAGTGCCCATAGTAGCATCTAAAGAGACTGAAGCAGCTTATGGCACTGCATTATTAGCTATGCGTAGTATCAATAGTAACAGGAACTAATAGAGAGCGAGTCGTCTTTCCTAAATTAGGGAAGCAGGATTGATATTTAATATGAAATTTCTGATGAAGCATAATGTTAACTTGCGGCAAATTGTTTCAGTTGTGTTGTTGAGTAGTATTTTATCGAGTGTTGTCGTCGCGATCGCTGTAGCCGATTCAGCACCCAGCAATTTATCTGAGCAAAAGTATAAACTTACAAGTCAACGACAAAGCAATTGTGCATCTCAACTTCCGCATTCAGTAGCCGATGCAGTACGACAAGACGTATCTCAACGCGAGAACATTCCAGCTAGTCAACTGCAAGTCACAGTATTAAGTCAGGAAACTTGGTCAGATGGTTGTCTTGGAATAGCACAACCTGATGAATTTTGCACTCAAGCTTTGGTAGAAGGTTGGCGCGTGAGCGTGTCTGATAGTCGTTCAACTTGGGTTTATCGTACCGACTCTCTAGGAAGAGTTGTACGCCGTGAAGAAGAACCTCGAAATACTTCTAATTTACCCGCAATTGTTAGTGATGTAGTATTATAGCAAGCATAAATTGTCTATGCTCTTTGACTGCAGTCGGAGCTATTCAAACGAAGTGTGGCGATCGCACAATATAAGCAAGAGTTTTGTTTGCAAGTCTACTCAGCGAACTACTTAGTTTATTTAGCAGCAAATTCATTCGCCAAGTGCTTTAATGTATTCAACAAATTCCTATCTTGTGGTGCAATAAGAGAATTGCAATTCAAATGCAAGTAGTCCAAATAACCACAGTTGAATCACAGGATGAGTGCAGCACCAGATTTACCTTTACCCCAGGTAATCGGAATTGACTTGGGTGGAACCGCAATTAAACTTGGGAGATTTGCTCAGGATGGTACTTGTTTAGCATCGTTGAGTGTAGCTACTCCTCAACCTGCAACACCACACGCTGTTGTAGATGCTATGGTGGATGCGATCGCTCAAAGTGATCCCGATCGGCAATGTCAGGCGATCGGTATTGGTACTCCAGGTCCTGTTGATGTGTCGGGGCGAATTTCTAGAGTTGCAATTAATCTGCACAACTGGCGTGATGTTCCCTTGGCAGATTGGTTAGAAGCTAAAACAGATCGCCCTGTTGTTCTCGCGAATGATGCTAACTGTGCGGGATTAGGAGAAGCTTGGTTAGGTGCAGGACGACACTTTAGTAACTTAATTCTGTTAACACTGGGAACTGGTGTTGGTGGTGCAGTCATTCTTGATGGCAATCTTTTTGTCGGACATATGGGAACTGCTGCAGAACTGGGCTTAATTACCCTTAACATTGATGGTCCACCGTGCAATAGTGGTAACTATGGTTCGCTAGAACAGTATGTATCAGTCCAGGCAATTCGTCGCCGCACCGGACTCGAACCCGCGCAACTTGGCGCACTTGCCAAAGTAGGAGATATAGATGCATTGACTTTTTGGCAGCAGTATGGTAGGGAGTTAGGCGCAGGTTTAGCGAGCTTGATTTATGTTTTGACCCCCGAAGCAATTATTATTGGTGGCGGTGTAAGTGCGAGCGCAGAGTTTTTCTTTCCCAGCATTCACGCTGAAATTGAATGTCGGGTACTACCTAGTTCCCGCACTGGCTTAAAAATCCTCACCGCCAAATTAGGTAATCAAGCTGGAATAGTAGGCGCTGCTAAGCTTGCATGGAACAGGTTAGAGGAAGCTGGAAGTTATGAGTGTTGAGTTATGAGTTATGAGTTAAGACACTTCTTTGTAATTCAAAACGTGCTAAGGCACCGCTACGCTAACAAAACTTAGAATTCAAAACTCAAAATAATTGCCTCCGCACCTTTGTTCGCGAACAATTCAAAACTCTTTAGAACTCAAAATTCAAAACTCATAACTCAAAACTAATCACTCACCCCTCGCCCCTAGTCCGTCATCACGACACTTCTGCTGGTGCAGGTAATGGAGAAGATGATTGCGATCGCATCATCACTGCTTCAACGAATCCTTTAAATAAGGGATGTGGTGCACTAGGGCGTGATTGAAACTCAGGATGAAACTGTGTCGCTACAAAAAAGGGATGATTTGGGAGTTCGATAATTTCTACCAAGCGCCCATCAGGAGATGTACCGCTAATTGCGTAACCAGACTCTAAAAACAAGTTACGGTACGCATTATTAAACTCGTAGCGATGGCGGTGTCGTTCGTAGACGACTTCTTCTTGGTAGAGCTTGAACGCTAAAGTATTCGGTGTCAGGCGACAAGGATATAACCCTAAGCGCATCGTACCACCCAAATCGACGACATCCTGTTGTTCTGGTAATAAGTTGATCACGGGATGCGAACCTTCGGGATCAAACTCAGCACTGTTGGCGTTTTCTAAACCAGCAATGTCTCTTGCCCATTCAACTACAGCACACTGCATTCCTAAGCACAAACCTAAAAAGGGAATTTTGTGCGTACGGGCGTATTCTACTGCGGCAATTTTACCGTCTACTCCCCGAATGCCAAAGCCTCCTGGCACAATTAAACCATTAACTCCTTCTAGGTAACGCTCTACTGGCTCATTTTCTAAGTTTTCTGAATTTACCCAGCGTAGATGTAAGTCACCACCCATTGCGATCGCCGCATGACGTAGTGCTTCGACAACTGATAAATAAGCATCGCCAAGCCGGACATATTTACCGACAATTGCAATCTCAATATCATGTGTTGGACTATACAATCGCTCTACAATTGTGCGCCATTGACTGAGATCTGGCTGGCGTTGTTCAAGTTGTAGCAACTCTAGTGTTTGCTGTGCTAGTCCTTCTTGTTCAAGATTCAATGGCACTTCATAAATGCTTTTAGCATCTTGCGACGTGATGACACACTCAACAGGTACATCACAAAACTCTGACATTTTTTCTTTTAAGCCAGGTGGCAGCGGGCGATCGCATCGACAAACTAAGATATCTGGTTGAATACCAATCGAGCGTAACTCTTTTACAGAATGCTGTGTTGGCTTCGTTTTCATTTCTCCAGCTGCAGGAATCCACGGTACAAGCGTCACATGCATATACAATACATTTTGTCGCCCGACATCCTTGCGAAACTGACGAATTGCTTCTAAAAACGGCAGCGATTCGATATCTCCTACTGTGCCACCGATTTCCGTAATGACTACATCAGGATTTGTGTTTTTGGCTACTCTTTTAATGCGTTCTTTGATTTCATTTGTGATGTGCGGAATGACCTGCACTGTCCCACCCATGTAGTCACCGCGTCGCTCTTTATTCAACACAGCTTGATAAATTGAGCCTGTTGTGACACTGTTGAGCCGCGACATCGATGTATCTGTGAAGCGCTCGTAGTGACCTAGATCTAAGTCAGTTTCGGCGCCATCTTCGGTGACAAAGACTTCTCCATGCTGAAAGGGACTCATGGTTCCAGGATCAACATTGATATAAGGATCGAGCTTTAGAATCGATACTGAATAATCGCGTGACTTCAGCAACCGTCCCAAACTGGCTGCAACAATGCCTTTGCCAATGCTGGAGACGACACCGCCAGTGACAAAAACAAATTTAGTCATATAAATTCAATTAAATTCAATGAGGAACTTATGCAGATATACCCCGTCAATTGTGCCACAGTATTGAGGAACTCGTGGAGCAAGCATCTTGCTTGCAGTAAAAGAGTGGCGCTTTGGTTAGCGATCAATGAAATCTATAATATTTTCTTCCCTTCCTTAGATCTAAAATTTCTCAACGCTATTCTTATTGTGACGTGAAAAGAATCGGATTAAGTTTATTCATTGCTGTCATGGCATCTGCGCCAGCTTGGGCAAATCAACCACTGTCTGTTGTTTATCCACCTAACGAGCATCAAACCACATCAGAGCGCATTTTTTTGATTGGAACAGCACCACCAGATGCAGAAGTAACCGTAAATGGTCAAGCGATCGCCCGCAGTCGGGCTGGGCATTTTGCGCCTAGTTTTCCTTTACAGCTCGGCGATAATGTTTTTACGCTGCGCTATCAAAATCAGCAAGTTCAAGTTAAAGTCACACGGCTATCTACAACACCGAAACTTCCAGTCGGATTAGCGTTTGCTCAAGATTCTCTAACTCCAGCAGTTGATGTAGCAAGATTGCCAGGAGAACTCATTTGTTTTAGTGCGATTGCTCCCCCCAAAGCAACTGTAGCAGTTCAAATTGCAAATCAAAAAGTTCCCTTACTGCCACAATCTCAAATCCAGCTACCGCCAAACTCTGCAGCACTAACTCAACAAAATCAGCCTACTGAAGCTGTTACTGGTCAATATCAAGGCTGTACTACATTACCAGACAATAACATTAATACTGTATCTAACTCAATTCAGCCCCAGTTTCAGCTAACTGTTAATGGTAAAACGACAACACAACCGAGTCCTGGCAAAATTTCAATTCTGTCCCCCGCACAGTTAGAAGTTGCCGAAGTGATCGCTGATGCTGGTGTTGCACGTACAGGACCTAGCACCGATTATTCTCGCCTGACACCTCTACCCAAAGGAACCCGCGCTAGTATTACTGCAAAAGAAGGTGAATGGCTACGTCTTGATTACGGCGGCTGGATTAACGGTAAAGAAACCAGGATTGTTACTGGTGCAGTTCCACCGCGATCGCTCATTCGTAGTGTCAGCGCCCGTCAAGTTGCTGGTGCAACTGAAATTGTGTTTCCTTTGCAAGTACCAGTACCAGTCAGCGTACAGCAAGGCGATCGCACATTAACTTTAACCCTCTACAATACTACTGCACAAACCGACGTCATTCGTCTAGATGATAACCCGCTTATTTCGCGTCTAGATTGGCAACAAATCGCGCCAGAACAGTTACAATACACCCTCAACATCAAATCAGCTCAACAGTGGGGCTACAAGCTGAGATACGACGGTACAAGCTTGATATTGGCTCTACCTCATCCACCAAGCCAAGTCAAAAATCCAGAATCATCATTAGCCACTAGCCACCAGCCACTAACCACTCTTTCTCAACCTTTAGCTGGAATTAAAATTCTTCTCGATCCTGGACATGGTGGGGCAGAATTGGGCGCAAGAGGACCAAATGGATATCCTGAAAAAGAGATTAATTTAGTCATATCAAAATTAGTGCGCGATCAACTGGTAGCAAGAGGTGCGACAGTGTATATGACACGCGAGGAAGATACTGAATTATCGTTAGGCGATCGCGTGGCAATGATTGATAAATTAGAACCAGCGATCGCACTTTCACTACATTACAACGCCTTACCCGATAGTGGTGATGCCATCAATACTCAAGGATTTGGAGCGTTTTGGTATCATCCCCAAGCTCATAACCTCGCTGTATTTCTACATAATTACGTCGTCAACAAACTCCAACGCCCCTCTTACGGAGTTTACTGGAATAACTTAGCACTCACCCGTCCTGCTTCAGCACCTTCAGTGTTACTCGAACTAGGATTTATGATTAATCCTACCGAGTTTGAATGGATTGTCGATCCACAAGCACAACAAAGATTAGCAGAGGCAATTGCTCAAGGTATTACTGAGTGGTTCAGTCGCGTTCAATCTTAGAGCGTCAGAATATTATGAGGAGTACTTATGCACGCGATCGCCGCACAAGCATAAAGTTAAATAAAATGTGTACTACGTCATTCAACCTTTTGAAGTCTACAAGCTGGTGAAGAGTAAATATTCAGTTGCAAGGTGGTGAACCTTATTGGATGTCAGAGGTAGATTTGGAAATCGGTCGCTATACAACAATGCCCTTAGAACCAACACAACAAGAAGGGTTAGCATGGTACGATCAACAAGGAAATCGCTATTTGACAGCAGAAGAGCGATCGCACCAAGCACAACAACGCGCCGAAAGACTCGCGCAACAACTGCGAGAATTAGGTGAAGATCCCGATCAATTATAAAAATTAGGTTGCTTCAGTGACTGCCTAAATGTAGTAACACAACAGTTGTTGATCTCACGATTTCATTAACTGTGTATCGAGTTCTGAATACTGAGAAAACAAGCTGTCAATACTAGCTAGCTTTGCTTTGTAAACGAGTGCTGTGGCGATAATTAAACAGTCAAAAGGGTCTTTGTGAACAGGTGATAAGTTGACTGCTTGATAGGCGATTTTGGCAGTTAGTGGAAATAATGAAATACCTGTTGGTTCCAAAGCATCTTGAAGCCAAATATCAACACTACAAGGCAATTCCAACCGCCCTTTTTGCTGTGCTAAAGCGACTTCATAGCAGGATACAGTGAAATCCCAACTTGATCAGCCGTTTCAATTATCTCTCGCCAGTGAGATGGAAATAGCTCAAATTCTTGGGTAACAAACCAAACCCAAATATGAGTATCCAAAACAATTACTTGAGACATTCCCAATCTAGTTCTTCAATCGCAGAACTCACCAAATCACCCAAGGTTTTACCTTTACCTGCAATGGAAGCAGGAGGAGTACGGCGCTTCACTCGTGGTGTAGTATCCTCTAAAATTGTCACAATTACACGGGCTGATGATAGTTTCGGCTCATCTACTAGCCATTTTAGTTGACCATTCTCAAGCGTCGCTTCGTAGCTTTTAAGCATTATTTGTTCAAAATCTTAAAAAGAATAACTTTGTCCCTATTTCCAGTTTACTTCTAACTGTTGAAGTCAAAAAAATTAACGCAGCACTGCTTGACAGTTAATCTGAATTTCTTGCAACACCGCTTCGGATACTGAAGCATTCTATGCATATATGGATAAGCTCAATGATTCAGGTAGGGCAATTATCATTGATCCGATTGCTCCAGAATCAGAAGAAAACGCGATCGCCCAAATTCAAGAACGCTTGCAACACAAGCAGCTATGAGTAACTAAAGCAATATCAAGTTTGTCTACCTCAATCATTGGACGAAAATTTTATACACTAAACGATAGTAAAATTAAGTAAGTGCTTTTTGCTCTATGTGTAATGCGGCGCGATCCAATTTTCTACAAGCTGTTTCAGCAATCACCGGATGTATTATTTGATTTAATTGGCAATCGACCCGACAATGCTGCTGAATATCGCTTCGATTCGGTAGCCGTCAAAGAGCCAAAGTTTGAGATAGATGGCGTGTTTCTGCCACCAGAGACTGAACCTGGAGTCGTGTATTTTTGTGTTGGCGTAGCCTGCCGGAGGCACGGTGCAGTTTCAAACCGATCAACAGCTATACGAACGATTATTTAGCGAGTCGATGTTGTATTTCTATCGTAATGGTTCGCGCTTTTGCGATTGGCAAGCTGTAGTGATTTATCCATCGCGTCGTGTGGAGCAAACTAGGCAACATCCCCATCGTTCATTGTTGCATGGCGAGCAAGTGCATCGGATTTATTTGGATGAGTTAGGTGAGATTCGAGAGTTACCAATCACTGTGGCATCAGTGGTGTTGACAATTGTAGAAGAAGCGCAAGCCCCAGAGGAAGCACGATATCTCTTATTACGCACCGAGCAAGCGGCATTAACACCACAAGCCAAACGCGACATAATAGACGTAGTGACAGCAATCATGGCATATAAATTCTCGACGTTGAGTCAAACGGAGATTAAGGCAATGTTGGGACTAAACTTGTTTGAGGAACCTCGCGCCATTCGCGAAGCAAAAGATGAAGGACGACAAGAGGCGATCGCTTCTGTTGCAATTCGGTTATTAACCCGACAATTCAAGCAAGAACTATCAGAGGAAATGCGATCGCGTATCACTTCCCTACCGCTACCCGTCCTGGAAAACCTCAGTGAGGCTTTGTTAGATTTCACCAATGTGTCTGATTTAGAGACTTGGTTAGCACAAAATGCATAGATCGCACAATGAAGACATCTTGTAATTTAACAAAAATCCTAATCTGGCAGTGCTAACGCTGTATTGAATTACGAATAATTAACTGGCGCTGCATCACCTTCTAGCAAGTATTTAAACAAGTCATCCAATATTTGATTTACTCCTGAAATACCTCTTGTATCCCATCTTTCTAATGGCACAAGATAAGCTCGATTGTTTTTGAATGCTTTGAGACGACTAAATATAGGATGTTGAGAATAAAAGCTTAATGGTCTTCGGTCAAGATTGATAATAAATAAGATGTCAGTGTCGTATTTTTCGATGCTTTCAATGCTGAATGTCTCACCAAGAGCGGGACGTTTGTATCGTACTCCTGTATCAATTAGAACATCAGCCGTGGCATCATAGTTTCTTGCAGGCGTATAAACTAGACCATTACTGTAATAAATTACAGAAACCTCGATTTGTTCCAACTAATTTCCTAAGCGTTGCTGTAATTGTTCAATTCGTTTCTCATATTGACGTAAAAGTTCTTCGGCTCTTGTTTCTTCACCAAGAACTTTAGCAACATAACGCAGATTTTGCTGAAAGAAAGCTTCATCCGCTGGTTTCTCAAAATTTGGAGAAGGCACAACAACAGTAGGTGCGATCGCCGATAACAACTGATATTGATTGTACTTTGTTGCTAAAATCAAATCCGGTTTGAGCATCAAAATTTTTTCGATTGAAGGCTGATCTGGATTCCCAACATTTGTAGCTCCAGCAACATCATTAAGCGATACACCCGAAAGCACTTCTTTCCCCTCGAAGTTATAAGATGTATAACCAACAGGCTTGATACCGAGAGCTACTAGAGGATCGAGTGTGGTGTCAGGGCTTAAGGCAACAATCCGCTGTGGTTGAAGTGGGACACAACTTTCGCCAAATTCGTGTTGAATGACTCGACATTCAGAAGAAGGCTTTAAGGAGATATGAGGTTTTTGGATGACAGGTTGGTAGCAAGCTGTAATGAAAAGTAAAAAAAAAGCCATGTAGCGAAAAGAAATTCTCATGACTACCTAACAAATCTCAAAACTGCCAAGAAACTGTTCCTTGGACGGTGAAAGGAGCGTTTCGAGTGACAAAAGATCCGGAGCCAGTACCTGTGTAGCTTTCTATATCAAAAATATTGCGGAAATTCAGAGCCGCACGGAATTGCTCGCGCTCGTAAAAAATCGCGGCGTCGGTGCGGAGGAAACTGGGTAACTCCACTGTATTCGCAATATCTGCCCATCTTTCGCCAAGATAGTAAAAGCCTATACCAAACCCTAGACCCTGCAAATCGCCGTCTTGAATTCTATAGCTTGTCCACAGGTTGAACGAGTGTTCTGGAGCAGAAAACGTCCGATTTCCTTCTGGAATTACGTTGTCTTCTACGACTTTGGCATCGGTGTAAGCATAGCCCCCAATAATGTTCCATCCAGGTAAAATTTCGCCACTAATATCCAATTCAATCCCTTGACTGTTTTGTTCTCCAGTTTGTACCGAAAAGCCTGGATTATCAAGATCGTCTGTCGTCACGTTGAAGCGAGTTAGATCGTATAAGGCAAGGTTTACCGAGAGTTGGTCGCTGATGTCGGCTCTGATGCCCACCTCATATTGCGTTCCTCGCTCTGGTAGAAGTATGTCTCCACCCGCAGCTCTACCAATCGTCGGTGCAAAGGAGCGAGCATAACTAGCATAGAGAGAAATAGGTGGAATGGGTTGATAGACAATTCCCACTCGTGGACTAAATGCCGTGTCGGATTGACTGGTTTCTTCATCTGTCAGGCGATCGTCTTTGGTTTCCTCAAAGAAATCTACCCGTCCACCTAACAAAAGTTTGAGATTCTCTGCAATAGTAATTTGGTCTTGGAGATAGATTCCAATTGTGTCTCTAGTTGTAAAGCTGTCGTCCGTAAGCTCCCCTGTAAGATCCACAGTTTGATCGTAAACTGGGTCAAAGATGTCTACAGGTTGAGCAGATCCGAATCTAGCTCTAAAATCTGATATATTTCGATTTAGGCTCAAGCCAACCAGAAGTTGATGTTCAAGCGAGCCTATGCTGAATGTACCAAGTAAATCGGCATCTAGATAGTAGTTATTGCCGTATCCACTGCCACTATAAAAGGTTCGGTTTAGTGTACGGTTGTCGTCAGCAAGACTGTCACTGAAAAAGAAAATTTTTCCATCCTCATCATCATAACGCGTATAGCGGAATGCATTCCGCAGTTTCCAATTCTCATTGAAACGATGCTCTAAACGATATCCAACTCTGGCGTTAATTATCTGTAAATTATCTACGGGACCTTCTGGGTTGAAACTGCGGCTGACTTCTCCGTTTGGGTTTTCTAGTACGGTGCCTAAAATAGGTTGAGCGGTGTCCCCATCTTGCCGATCCATAATGTTGATATCACCTTCAACAATGAGATCGGTATTTGGACTTAGCTTCAGTGCTAGGCTAGGAGCAATGAAAGTTTCACTCCCTTCAAAAAAATCGATAAAATTATCGAAGTTACGATAGCTACCAATCAATCGATAAAGCACTGTTCCGGAATTATTTAAAGGTCCAGAGAGATCGAAGATACCTTGATAGTCGTTATAGCTGCCAGCCGATAAGCTCACTTCATAAAATGGATCGCTCAACGGTTGTCGAGTCACAACATTGATAGTGCCACTAAGAGATCCAGTTTCCCCATACAAAGCACCAGCAGGTCCTTTCAGCACTTCCAAGCGTTCCGCATTGACAAAACCACCATTGATAGAAATTTGCGGGTCGGGAATGCCATTGATCAGGAAACCACCATAATTTTCAAAGCCTCGGACACTGAACCAGTCTCTACCGTCAGCAGCACTGGTAATTGAGTTGATGCCAGGCGCGTTTTCCAGCCCTTCTGTAATACCCCTTGCTTGCCGATCTTGTAGCACCTGCTGCGGAATAATTTGGATTGATTGAGGAATATCGCGCAAGGGTGTATCAGTTCTCGTTCCTACACTTGCATCTGGGACGCGATAGCCGTCTTGCTCCCCTGTCACCACTATTTGAATTTCATCTTCCTCTACTGTTATTTCTTCTGTATCTGTTGATACACTTAATACCAATCCCTGCGCATCAGGTCGCACCTCAGCTACAGGTGGCGCATCGGTTCCTGTAATCACTACCTGTACTCGCTCGCCAAGCGTTGTGACTGTTACTAGCGCAATTCCCGCCGTTGGTTCAGCCGCAGAAAACTCTTCTAGCAGCACCGCAGTGGGAATATCCACAATCAAAGTATTGCCCGTTACAGTTGTCGTTGGTGTTGCCAGTTCGCCAGTGGTTTGTAGCACCACTTCTAGCCTGTTTCTGTTTGGTTTAATTGAACTGCGGTAATTTCAACAAGCGATTGAGCAATTTGCGATCGCCATTCGGCAATTGACCTTGCAGGCTGCTTTCTTTCGGTACGCGATTCAGCGATCGCCTCAACATCTACAACACGTTCTGCCTGTGCCGCAGCAGGTGACACTAATCCTACAGCAACCAGCCACAAACCCACGCCCCACGACAGCCGAAACACAATTGATCGCACCTTCACCACACTCCAGTTCTGCAATCGTCTATTGCAAATATTTCTTAGTTCGTACTGAAGTGTAAAAAAATTGAAGCGATCGCGTCTATCCCAAAACTGCCTTTTTACCCGCCAAACATTCACGCGGACTCAAGCCAAACTGCCGCTTAAACACGGCTGCAAAATGCCCCAAATGCTCGTAGCCCACCATATTAGCAACCTCTGCCACGGTATAATCACCAGCGCGTAACAGATGTTCTGCCTGTTCCATCCGCTGCCGCATCAAGTAGCCTAGTACCGAAGTTTTGAATAACGCCTGAAAACCGCGATGCAATGTGCGTTCGCTTATGCCCACCTGCTGTGCCAGTTGCGGAATCAACGGCGGATTATCAAATTCAGCCGTCAAGATCGCTTTCGCTTGATGCAAACAGTCGATTGTGGCAGATTTGAGCGCAGGAAAAACCACAGATAAACCGCGATCGCCCAAAACATCTTCTAGCAGCAGCGATAGCAATTCCAGCACTTTTGCTTGCAGATACAGCCGCTGCATTCCACCTGCAAACGGTGAATGAACAATTTGCCACGCGATCTTTTGTATGGCTGGATTCACCGTCGGAAAAAATGACGGTTTCCACTCATTTGTACGAATCATCAAATCCAAAATTGCCGCCTGTTTGGGATCGCCAACAAACAAATCTGCTAGCGATTCGGGTTCTATATGCACGTCTACAAGTAGAAATGGCTGCGATCGCCTTGACCACCCCGTACACGCAGGTGCAATCCCACTACCAGATAGATAACAGCGTCTACCACCGAAAAGGGAATACTCCGAATTGTAAGTAGCCCCAGTTAAAAAGAGCATAAATTGCACTTCATGCTCATGTACCGATTCTTTGCAGATCACATCATCGCGATACCGATAATGAGAAATTTCTAAATCTATTCCCGAAGATAGGTCAAACTTCCGAAAGAAACCTTGACCTAGTTTTTCCAAAAATTTGTAGCGCGTCTCAAATGCATCCAAGTTGCCTGTACCAGGGTAGCAATCAAGTAGTTCATGCCACTGTTCCATCGAAACAATGAGAGTCATCGGTAGGTGATTAGCAACAGTGCTAGCTAATAGTAGAAATTAGCAATAATCTAACACTAATTCGCCGTTGCTAAATGGGAGTATGATTTGCCCCATAGCCCTTTGGGGGAACCAAAGTTGAAGTCTCCCAAAATTGGGGGATTTAGGGGGTTATCAGGGATGAAGTTGCTTAACGATTCATACATTGCAGCAATGCCTCTAAGCTAAAATGAGGCTACCTCCGCAAACCTCACTAGCTATGACCTACACCCCGCCTAAACTGCTAACTTTTGAGGAATTTATAGCCTCATACGGGGATAACCCGCGCTATGAACTCATTGATGGAGAACTACGTGACGTGGAACCTACAGGTCCTCATGAAGAAGTTGCAGGAAGCACTGCTGGTAGAATCTATGCGGAAATTCTTCGTTCTAATTCACATTGGTTAATCCCCAAAACATGTTTAATTAAGCCACCCGCTGCTTCAGCAACAGCGCTGCGTCCAGATGTCATAGTTTTAGATAGAACAAAGCTTAGCACCGAACCACTGTGGCAAAAAGAACCGATAATTTGTAACGGCAGTACAATGTGCCTCTGTGGTTCGTTCACTAAAAAACTTGATTCGTGATAAAACGCTATTTTGATGTATTGCAGCTATTATGGGGTGCAGCGATCGCCGCTGAATTGGAGTACCGCGTTAACTTTGTTTTGGCTACACTAACAAGCCTTGGTAATCTTGCAGGCAGTTTATTTAGTCTGTTTCTGTTTTACCGTACAGGTTACACATTCCAAGGATGGGCGTGGGAAGAAGCGCTGATTGTACTTGCTATCTTTACTATGTTACAGGGTGTTTCCAGTACCTTCTTGGCTCCCAACCTCAACAGCATCGTTAAGCACGTTCAGCAAGGTACATTAGACTTTATCTTACTCAAGCCAATCAGCAGTCAGTTTTGGCTTTCTAGCCATACCCTTTCACCTTGGGGATTACCTGATATCATCTTTGGCTGCATTCTCATTGGTTACGCTGGTGGAATATTAGGCTTAACACCACAAGATTACTTACTAAGTGCAGTTCCTTTGCTATTTGGACTTGCTAGCCTCTACAGCCTGTGGTTTATGCTAGGCGCTACTAGTATTTGGTTTGTCAAAATCTACAATGTTACAGAAGTTCTTAGAGGCTTGCTAGAAGCTGGTAGATTTCCCATTGTTGCTTATCCTGTTGCTTACCGCTTTTTCTTTACTTTTATTATTCCAGTAACATTTTTAACGACAGTTCCCGCAGAGGCGATGTTAGGGCGTGTTGAGTTAGGTTGGTTAATTGGTGCGGGTGTACTTGCATTAGCTTTGTTATATATTGCTAGAATTTTCTGGAATTTTGCACTGCGTTTTTACACAAGTGCTTCTAGCTAAATGGAAACGATATGCAGATTCGTCCTGCTACACCTACTGATGTCCCCGCAGTCTTGCCAATGGTTGCATCTATCTGCGCTCTGCACGAAACTTGGGATAGTGCTAAATATGGCTTTTTACCCAACCCACAACAGCGTTATGAGCAATGGTTAACTGCGCAAGCTAAAAGTGACAAAAGTATCTTCTTAGTAGCTGAGGATGCGCAAACAGGGCACTTGGGAGCTTTTTTAGTTGGTACTGTAGAGCGAGAAATTCCGATTTATCGACTGCGCGAGTTTGGCTTTATTCACGATTTGTGGGTAGAACCACAGTATCGTCATGCTGGAGTTGCTAAGCAGATGGTGATGTTGGCAATAGAACATTTTCAACGTATTGGAGTTAAGCAAATTCGGTTGGATACTGCTGCGGTGAACGAGGCGGGGCAAAGGTTATTTAGTGCGTGTGGTTTTCGGGTGAGTACTGTAGAGATGTTGATCGAGTTGACATGATGACACAGGAGGTTGGCACTGCCAAATCCTTACAGTGATGTATCGAGAATTCATCGCAAGATAGAGGTATTCAAGTTGGAGTTTTGATCACTTAGGGAAAGTATCATTGCCCATTCTGTTAGGAGAGTACCGATGCAAACAACACAACTCGGAAATACTAATGTGACGATCAGCGCGATCGGTTTAGGGGGAATGCCGATGTCTTTGAGTAGCAGACCTCCAGAGTCACAAGCTATTGAGGTGATTCATCGTGCTTTGGATTTGGGTGTAATGCTGATTGATACGGCGGATTCTTATTGTCAGGATGAGTCAGATAAGCACCACAATGAGCGATTGATTGCTAAAGCTTTACAACAGTATGAAGGCGATACAAGTAAGGTGACAGTTGCAACTAAAGGTGGCTTGATGCGACCAAATGGTGACTGGACGCGTAATGGTAATCCAAAACACTTGCGCGAGACGATTCGAGTAAGTTTTGAAGCTTTGGGTGGCAAGAAACCAATTGATGTTTGGCAATATCATTCGCCCGATCCTGACTACACGATCGCAGAAGCACTAACACCCGCTAAAGAGGCTGTGAAATCCGGATTAATCCGCTTTGTTGGTGTTTCTAACTTCTCGGTAGAACAAATTAAGCAGGCGCAGGATGTTGTGGAGATTGTCTCGGTACAAAATCAGTACAATCCTTGGCATCGTCAGCCAGAATTTGATGGGGTATTGGAATACTGTCAGAAGGAAGGTTTGACGTTTCTACCTTGGAGTCCACTCGGTGGAAGTCGTCGCGTCAGTCGCTTAGAAGATATTGAGGCGATCGCAAATCTCGCTAAAGAAAAAGATGTATCAGTTTACGCAATTGTCTTGGCGTGGTTGCGCGCTAAGTCGCCGTGTATTGTGCCCATTCCTGGTGCAAGTAAAGTTGCAAGTATAGAAGACTCAGTGCGATCGCTCGATGTCACTTTATCAGAAAGTGAAGTTCAGCAAGTAGACCAAGCTTCGGCTTAAAAGTCATGGAAAGGGGAATTCCCTTTTCCTCGCTTACACTCCAAAACTATAAATCTTTTGCGTTGCTAACTGATTGCAAACTGTCGAAGGTGATTGATTGACATCTAACTTTTGCCGATCTAACTGTACTTGCAAGTTAGCTAAGGGATCGCTACCTGAAGCAACTAAAAATTCTAGTTGGCGAATGTGGGGCAAAGTAACTAAATCATCCAAAATATGCGCGATCGCTTCTACATAAGGATGACTACCATTATGATACCAGTCCGGTGCAGCGAGATTTGCTTGATCTAATCCTAAATGAACGGTCAGTGAAGGTTTGCCAAAAAGAGCGATCGCCACTGGTCTTGCTTCTTCTTGTAGCAGCAAGTTGTGTGTTTTGACAATATGCCGCACTTTCTCTAATCGTTCATAACGTTCGGTTACAGAGTTTGGTTCATCGCGCCAGTGAATTGCAACAGTGACAAGATAAGTCTGTAACAACATATGACCTAGCTTTTGGGCTTTGGTTGCTAGGTAATTTGAATTGTAGTCTGTCGCTTCAATTAGCAAAGGTAAACGATCGACGACTTCCAAACCATAACCCTTCAAACCAGCGATCTTACGCGGATTATTAGTAATGAGGCGAATTTGATGTATACCCAAGTCCATCAACATTTGCGCCCCCATACCGTAGTTGCGCAAGTCAGCAGGAAATCCTAAACGTTCGTTTGCTTCGACGGTATCCAAACCCATGTCTTGCAACGAGTAAGCTTTTAGCTTATTAATTAGTCCAATTCCTCGTCCTTCTTGCCGTAGATAAACGACAACACCACTGCCCGCATTTTCAATCATTTTCAAGGCAGCTTGCAATTGCATCCGACAGTCACAGCGCAACGAACCTAAAGCATCACCCGTTAAGCATTCCGAGTGCATCCGTACCATCACCGGCTGATCTTCAAAAGTGGCAGGGTCGCCTTTAACAATTGCAACGTGTTCGGAGTTATCGAGTGTGTGGCGGTAGCCGTAAATTTGGAAGTGACCAAACTGCGTAGGCAACTGAGTTACTGTTTCACGACGAATCAGGCGATCGTGCTTCAGGCGGTAACTAATAAGATCCGCAATACTAATAATTTTTAAATCGTGGCGCTTGGCATATTGAACCAACTGTGGTAGACGTGCCATCGAGCCATCACTGTTTTGAATTTCGCAGATCACTCCTGCTGGGTATAGTCCTGCTAAACGCGAGAGATCCACCGCAGCCTCAGTATGACCCGCCCGTTTTAGCACACCACCTTCTCTTGCCCGAATTGGAAAAATATGACCAGGACGGCGTAAATCTTCAGGTCGTGTTTCAGAATTGATTGCTACTTGAATTGTGCGGGCGCGATCTTCTGCGGAAATCCCTGTACTCACACCTAAATGTGGCGCAGCATCAATACTAATCGTAAAAGCAGTTTGGTTAGTAAATGGAGTATTGTGACTTTCTGGGATGGGGATGGTACTGACCATTAAAGGCAAATCTAATTCATCCAAGCGATCGCCCATCATTGCTAGACAAATTAACCCCCGCGCTTCCACCGCCATAAAATTAATCGTACTCGGCGTGGCAAATTGCGCGGCACAGATCAAGTCACCTTCATTTTCTCGGCTTTCATCATCTACCACCACGAGACAACGACCAGCTTTGAGGTCTGCTAATGCTGCTTCTATCGAGTCAAACTGAAACGGATTTGAGGTGGTTTTGGGCTGCTGCACAGATAAGTAAACCGTAAACTTTTTTAAAGGAAACTTTTCCTTGATTGTAGCTCTAGATTGGAGTTATGAGTTTTGAGTTTAAGAGAGTTATGAGTTTTGAGTTAAGAAAATTCTTTTAATTCAAAACTCACCCCTCACCCCTCAACGCCAGTTTGCTCAACGGAGGACACCTCCGCACGCAACTGGCTCCTCCTCGCCCCTTTTCCATAAATCTGCCAAAATTGATGCGCCTAAGATTCAGTTTTAGTACTACAATGCAGCGAAAGCTAATTAATTTTTACCCATTTGTAAGTGTATAGGAATTTTGCATCATGGGCGATATGGGGCGCGTTTCCGTCGGAATTGTGGGCGCTTCAGGCTATGGCGGGGTGCAGCTAGTACGACTTCTGCAGGATCATCCTGAAGTCGAACTCGTGTATTTAGGTGGCGAGAGTAGTGCGGGCAAAACCTTTGCAGACCTCTATCCGCATCTGGCGCATCAGGTTGATCTCGCAATTGAACCAGTAGAACCAGAAACAATTGCGGCCCGTTGTCAGGTGGTATTTCTGTCGCTGCCAAACGGTCTTGCCTGTCAAATCACACCCACTTTAATAGAAAAAGGATTAATGGTACTTGATCTGAGTGCCGATTATCGATTTTTTGATTTAGAAACCTATAAAAACTGGTATGGTATTGATCGCAGCGATCGCCAAATCGCAGCTACTGCGGTTTATGGTTTACCCGAACTATATCGCGATCGCATTGCTGATAGCCAACTCATCGGCTGTCCTGGGTGCTATCCCACTGCAAGTTTATTGGCACTTGCTCCCCTACTCAAGCAAGGGTTAATTGTTCCAGAAACTGCCATTATTGACGCTAAATCTGGGACTTCAGGTGGCGGACGTCAAGCAAAAACAGGGTTATTACTTGCAGAAGCCGATAACTCCTTAGCAGCATACGGCGTAGCACGTCACCGCCATATTCCAGAGATCGAGCAAATTTGCAGCGATTTGGCTGGTCATGAAGTGATGGTACAGTTTACACCTCATCTGATTCCTATGGTGCGCGGCATTTTGGCAACAGTGTATGCAACTTTACGCGACCCAGGGTTAGTACGCGATGACTTGATTACGATTTTTAGAGCCTTTTATCGTAATTGCCCTTGGGTCACAATTTGCGCAAGTGGCGTTTATCCGCAAACAAAATGGACGTGTGGTAGCAATCTATGTTACATCGGCATTGAAGTCGATCAACGCACAGGTCGAGTTATCGTCATGTCCGCAATTGACAACTTAATCAAAGGTCAAGCCGGTCAAGCAATTCAGTGTCTAAACATCATGATGGGCTGGGAAGAAACGCTAGGATTGCCAAGACTAGCATTTTATCCGTAAGAAGGGGTGAGTGATGAGTGACTAGTGGCGCTTTGGCTAGTGAAAGAGTTTTGAATTGTGAATTTTGAATTAAAAGACTTTTTATAACTCATAACTCAACACTCTTAACGAGTAACTCATAACTCAACACTCAACACTCACCTTTTACCCCTATTTTGGTCCCATACCTACAGTACCGGCATAAACTGCGCGATCGCTAAGTTCATCTTCGATGCGTAGTAGTCGGTTATATTTTGCCACTCGTTCGCTGCGACAGAGGGAACCTGTTTTAATTTGACCGGCACGGGTAGCTACGGCTAAATCTGCGATCGTCGTATCTTCGGTTTCTCCCGAACGATGACTAATCACTGATCGCAAGCCATTACGCGTCGCTAGGTCGATTGTTTCCAAAGTTTCAGTCAATGAACCAATTTGATTGAGTTTAATCAAAATCGCGTTACCAGCTTTTTGTTCGATGCCTTTTTGTAAACGCGTGGGATTTGTCACAAACAAGTCATCACCAACTAATTGGGTGCGCTCTCCAATTTTCTGTGTTAATAATTGCCAATGTTGCCAATCTTCTTCGTGCAAACCATCCTCAATCGATACAATCGGATACTGCGCAGCTAATTCAGCAAGATAATCAACTAACTCTGTTGGCGTGTGAACTGCGCCATCATAAACATACTGACCATCTTTGTAAAACTCACTTGCAGCAACATCGAGTGCTAAGGCAACTTCATCTCCTGGTCTATAGCCTGCTTTTTCAATTGCTGCTACTAACAATTCCAGTGCTACCTGATTTGACTCCAAGTTAGGTGCGAAACCGCCTTCGTCACCCACCCCTGTTAATAAACCTTTACTGTCTAAAACCTTACTCAAGGTCGCAAACACTTCAGCACCCCAGCGCAATGCTTCTCGAAAAGAAGGCGCACCGACTGGAACAATCATAAATTCTTGAAAATCGATATTGTTAGCCGCGTGCGCCCCACCGTTGATTACGTTCATCAGAGGTACAGGGAGTAAATTGGCTAAAGGTCCTCCCAAGTAGCGATATAAAGGTAATCCCAAGGACTCAGCACCCGCTTTGGCAGTTGCGAGGGACACTGCTAATATTGCATTCGCACCCAAATTTGCCTTATTCGGCGAACCATCCAAGGAGATCATCGTGCGATCAACCAGTTCTTGGTTCAAAGCATCCAAATCCATCAACTCTGGGGTAATTTTCTCTTTGACATTTTCGACAGCTTTAAGTACTCCTTTCCCACCGTAACGACTTTTATCGTCATCACGTAGTTCGTGAGCTTCAAAAGTCCCTGTTGACGCCCCACTTGGCACTTGAGCAATTCCAGCAACACCACTGATTAAGTGCACCTCAGCTTCTATGGTCGGACGTCCCCGCGAATCAAGAATTTCTCTGGCGACAATGTTTTCAATTGCAGTCTCTAAAGTGTCAATCATCCTCTCTAGCACCTCAAGTTAATTATGGGTAATGAGAAAGCCGTTAGCACTTAACAGAATAAAAGCTAATCGCTAATGGCTAACAGCTCAGCGCTAAGAATTACCAGCTTTGCTAATTTATTGATGCTACGGTCAAGCTTGATAGTTAGGATAGGGGTTTAGATCACTTTTTCAGTTTAAAGATGCGATTCTGGCAATAAGTTCTATCCTCCTGGCTTTGAGTGCACTCGTTGCATCACTCCTCTAGACGTAGTTGCTTCGCTCTTTACAATGGAAAAAGGTTATTAGGAGATTGTCATGAGATTACTACACACAATGTTGCGCGTTGGTAACTTGGAAGAATCCCTGAAATTCTACTGTGATATTTTAGGCATGAAACTGCTGCGGAAAAAAGATTATCCTGGCGGCGAGTTTACGCTAGCATTTGTCGGTTACGGCGATGAATCAGACAATACAGTGTTAGAACTCACGTATAACTGGGGTACAGAGCAATATGACTTAGGCGATGCTTATGGTCATATTGCCATTGGAGTTGATGATATTTATGGCACTTGCGAGGAAATTAAAGCCCGTGGTGGTAAAGTTGTCCGCGAACCTGGACCAATGAAGCATGGCTCTACTGTGATTGCGTTTGTAGAAGACCCTAATGGGTATAAAGTAGAACTAATTCAACTGGGTACTCAAGGATCTCCTGAACAAAAGGTAGAACAGCCACAGTTAGTATCTCAGTAATACTTGTACAGCAATGCCTAGAAAGTGGTGGAATACTTGGTACTTGTTTGGAATCATCAGTTGGGCAGCTTTGACCTATGCTACACCAGTTAGCGCAAATGGTATGACTCAGCCAAACCCCTGTAATAGAGATGGTTGTAGTACAAAGATTCCACCTGAAAATAAAGTTGTGGAAGCACCGATGACATATGTTCCTGCTGTAAGTGAGTTAGTTGATGAGATAGCACCGACTGATTGGGAAGTGCAAGCGATGCTTTCGCTAGCTTCTCGCTACGGCGTTTTGCTTGGTTTTCCCGATCGCACTTTCAGGAGCGATCGCCCAGTAACACGCTACGAATTTGCAGCAGCTCTTCATCAAGTTCTCAATCAAGTCAACACACTGATAGCAAATGAAGCAGCTGGGCAATTTAGTCAGGAAGATCTCATTACATTACAGCGGTTACAACGCGATTACAACTTAGTATTGCAAGAAATCAGAACTCAGCTTGACACGCTGAGCGATCGCACAAACGAGTTAACATCTACCCAGTTTTCTACTACAACAAAACTCAATGGCGAAGTCATTCTGGGATTTACCGATGGTACAAATGCGAATGCTACAGTAGTTTCAAGGCAGCGACTCAATTTATTCACCAGTTTTTCGCCTCAGGATTTACTATTGACGCAACTCGAAGCAGGTAATCGAGGACAAGATTCGATCTCTGTCGCGCACAACCGCGAACAAAATCTTTTGGGAACAAGTGGTTTACTGGCTGATGGTGGTGGTTTAGAGTACACAGAAATTGATGAGACTCTAAGTTTACGTAGACTTTATTACACGTTTCGTCCGAGTGCGGACTTAGCAGTTACACTAGGAGCAAAAATGTCTCCTAGCGATTTTATTGACCGCAATCGTTCGGCAAATAATCCCGCCGTTGATTTTAGTTCCAGCTTTTTAATTAATAATCCACTGATTGTCCAAAATCAAATCGACCGTGAAGGTGGTGCAGGGGCAGCTGTTGCTTGGAACATTAATGGTAGTGCATTCACAGTGCGATCGCTCTATATTGCGGCAGATGGCAATCAACCCAACTCGACAACCCCTACTCAAGGAGGATTGTTTTCCGATCGCTATCAAGGCAGTGTGGAATTGGAATATTCTTCTCGTGCTAACTTAGCTGTACGACTGCAATACACTAACGCTGTGATTAACAATACCGATATTCAAGCAGCAGGGATCAACGCTGAATACGCTTTCAATCGCAATGCTGCGGTCTATGGACGTTTTGGCTTTGGCAGCTATCAAGGCTTCAATACTGCTGTTAATCAAGAACTTGACCTGAATCCTACCTCGTGGGCAGTTGGTTTAACAGTACGTAATTTAGCGATTCCTGGAACAATTGCAGGAATCGCTTTTGGTCAGCCTTTTATTGAAGACGATCTAGGTAATGCTACTCAAACGAACGTCGAAGCATTCTACAATTTGACTCTAAGCGAAAATATTAGTGTTACTCCCGCCGTGCAACTCGTAAAACACGCAAATAACGACCGTTCCAGCGGCACTATTTGGCAAGGTACTCTGCGCACAGTATTTTCTTTTTAATTTATTAAATCTCCAGTCTAAACGCCCAAATCGTAAATCGTAAAAATGCAGCCTACCGATCCTAGTAAGTTCACTGATAAAGCTTGGGAAGCCATCGTTCAATCGCAAGATGTTACCCGCCGCTTTCAACAACAGCAGATGGAAGTCGAGCATCTAATGATCGCCCTACTGGAAGATCAAAAAGGGATAGCACACAGGTTTCTCAATCGAGCTAATGTAGAAGCGCCACAAGTTCTACAACAACTCGAAGCCTTTACAAAACGCCAACCTAAGTTTTTGGGAAAACCTGACCAACTGTATCTCGGTCGTGCACTAGATGTCATGCTGGATCGTGCTGAGGCGGCTAGAGTGACAATGGAAGACAGTTTGATTTCGGTTGAACATTTTTTGTTAGCCTTTGCAGATGATGAACGCATTGGTCGCCGTTTATGCAGAGGTTTGAACTTAGATAAAGCAAAGTTAGAGGCTGCAATCAAGGCCGTCAGAGGAAGTCAGAAAGTTACCGATCCTACTCCTGAAGCGCGTTATGAAGCTCTAACAAAATATGGTCGTGACCTGACAGAACAGGCAAAAGTAGGTAAGCTTGACCCAGTAATTGGACGCGATGATGAAATTCGGCGGGTTATTCAAGTGTTATCGCGTCGTAGTAAAAATAACCCTGTTTTAATTGGGGAACCAGGAGTAGGCAAAACGGCGATCGCTGAAGGTTTAGCGCAACGCATCATTAACGGCGATGTCCCCGAATCACTCAAAAATCGTCAACTGATTGCGCTCGATATTGGTAGTTTGATTGCTGGTGCTAAATATCGTGGTGAATTTGAAGATCGCTTGCGTTCAGTATTGCGCGAAGTCACTGAGTCCAACGGTCAAATTGTCTTGTTTATTGACGAATTGCACACTGTCGTTGGTACTGGTGGAACGACACAAGGCGCAATGGATGCAGGGAATTTACTCAAACCAATGCTGGCAAGAGGCGAACTGCGCTGTATTGGAGCAACAACTTTAGACGAATACCGTAAATATATTGAAAAAGACGCGGCTTTAGAACGCCGTTTTCAGCAAGTTTTTGTCGATCAACCCTCAGTCGAAACGACTATATCAATTTTGCGAGGATTAAAACAACGCTACGAAGTGCATCACAGCGTAAAAATTACCGATTCAGCCCTCGTTGCGGCAGCGACACTTTCCAATCGTTATATCAGCGATCGCTTCTTGCCCGATAAAGCAATCGATTTAGTCGATGAAGCAGCAGCACAACTAAAAATGGAAATTACCTCGAAGCCATCCGAGGTTGAAGCGATTGATCGACGGCTGATGCAGTTGGAAATGGAAAAGTTATCGGTTGCAGGTGAAGATCAACGTGAGGCTAAAAATCGCGAACGGTTAGAACGTATTGAGCAAGAAATTACTGCACTCAAAGCAAAACAACAAGAACTCAACTCGCAATGGCAAGGTGAAAAGCAGTTACTCGATGCTATTAGTGCTTTAAAGAAAGAAGAAAATGCACTGCAAGTTCAAATTGAGCAAGCTGAACGAGCGTATGATTTGAATAAAGCAGCTCAACTTAAATATGGCAAACTCGAAGGAGTCCGCCGTGATCGCGAAGCGAAAGAAACAATGCTAATCGATCTACAAGCGCGTGGTTCGACATTGCTGCGTGAAGAAGTTACCGAAGCCGATATTGCAGAAATTGTTGCCAAGTGGACGGGAATCCCAGTTAATCGCTTGCTCGCATCCGAACGGCAAAAGCTATTACAACTTGAAAGTCACTTACACGAGCGCGTTATCGGGCAATCTGAAGCTGTATCAGCGGTATCAGCAGCAATTCGCAGGGCGAGAGCTGGAATGAAAGATCCTGGTCGCCCTATTGGTTCTTTCCTGTTTATGGGACCTACAGGAGTGGGTAAAACTGAACTCGCCCGTGCTTTGGCAGAGTTTCTCTTTGATTCGGATGATGCTTTAGTTCGTTTGGATATGTCTGAGTACATGGAGAAACATTCAGTCTCCCGTTTGGTAGGAGCACCTCCAGGGTATGTTGGATATGAAGAAGGCGGTCAACTTTCAGAAGCAATTCGTCGCCGTCCTTATTCAGTTGTACTATTTGATGAAGTCGAAAAGGCTCACCCAGATGTTTTTAATATCTTGTTGCAAGTCCTTGACGATGGACGCATTACGGATTCGCAAGGAAGATTAGTCGATTTTCGCAACACCGTGATTGTGATGACGAGTAACATTGGTAGCGAACATATTTTGGATGTGTCTGGTGACGACAGTAAGTACAACATTATGCACAAACGTGTCCTCGATGCGTTGCGATCGCACTTTCGTCCTGAATTTCTCAACCGCGTTGATGACATTATTCTGTTCCATACACTCAACCGTAGCGAACTTGGACAGATTATTCGCATTCAACTTAAGCGCGTTCAAAAGCTCTTAGCCGAACAAAAACTTGGTTTGGAGTTGACCCCGAAAGCTGAAGCATACTTAGTTGATGTTGGCTACGATCCTGTTTATGGTGCTCGTCCTTTAAAACGTGCAATTCAACGCGAACTTGAAAATCCACTCGCAACTAAGTTATTAGAAAATGCTTTTGATGAGGGTGACACAATTTCAGTTGACTACATAGACAATAGTCTTTCCTTTGTTGCTAAAGAAAAAGCTAAAACTCATCGCTCAGTACTTACCGAAGCAACTCGCAGTACTTAATACACTCACAAAACGAATGCTAAATAGGCTCTGTGTAAAACCACGGGTCTATTTTTTTGTCTATTTGAGCAAAGCAGTTATTATTTGTTTGACATTTTCACTAAATATTTAGAAAAAACACTCATTGTTCACGCATTCTTTACGGTTCCATTGATAACCTCCGCATTAGTATAGGTACGTAGAAAGCTGACTTTACAAACTCGCTGAGCTGTATAAAAAGATATAGGAAAAGCTATGAAAGCGGTAATACTGGCAGGGGGATTAGGAACAAGGATAAGTGAAGAGACAACAATCAAACCAAAGCCAATGGTAGAGATTGGGGGAAAGCCAATCTTGTGGCACATCATGAAAACATATGCAGCCCACGGAATCAACGACTTTATTATTTGCTGCGGATACAAAGGATATGTGATTAAAGAGTATTTTGCCAACTACTTTCTGCACATGTCAGACGTGACATTCGACATGCGGTTCAATCAAATGAACGTGCATTGCGGCTACGCCGAACCGTGGCGAGTCACCTTAGTAGACACAGGCGAATCCACAATGACAGGCGGACGCTTACGGCGAGTCAAAGAACACGTGGGAAATAGCACATTCTGCTTCACCTACGGAGATGGAGTCAGCAACGTCAACATCACGCGCTTAATCGAATTCCACAAACAACAAAAACTACAAGCCACCCTAACAGCAGTCCAACCACCAGGAAGATTCGGAGCAATCTGCTTAGCAGAAGAACAAACACTCATTACGTCATTCAAAGAAAAGCCAGGAGGAGATGGGGCGTGGATTAACGGCGGCTACTTCGTACTTGAACCAGAAGTGATCGACTACATCGCCGACGACAGCACAGTGTGGGAACAACAGCCGCTCGAAAAACTAGCACACTTAGAGCAACTATCAGCATACAAGCACGACGGTTTTTGGCAACCAATGGACACACTGCGAGACAAAAACTATCTCGAAGAGTTGTGGAAAAAAGGCATTGCCCCCTGGAAAGTGTGGTAGTACGGCAACCAAAACACAACAGCAGACATCATTAACAAACACTCATTACAACATGTACGACTTTGCAATCATTGGTGGCGGGATCGTCGGATTAGCAACCGCACTCGCAGTTGGCAAACGCTACCCCACAGCAAAAATCGTTGTCATCGAAAAAGAAACCACACCAGCCAGCCATCAAACAGGCAACAACAGTGGTGTGATTCACTCCGGCATCTACTACAAGCCAGGCAGTTTCAAAGCAAAATTCTGCCGCGAGGGCAGTCGCTCGATGGTGGAATTTTGCTCTGAACATAACATTGCCCACGAAGTCTGCGGCAAAGTGATTGTAGCAACACATCCTGAAGAACTACCACGGCTAGAAAACCTCTATCAACGAGGGCTAGACAACGGCTTAGAGTTAGAAAAACTCACAAGTGAACAAGTCAGAGAAATTGAACCGCACGTGCAGTGCAGTGCAGGCATTCGCGTCTTCACCACTGGCATAGTCAACTATCGCCAAGTGGCACAAAAATACGTTGAACTCGTCACAAATCAAGGTGGTGAATTGCACTTAGGCACCAAAGTTACCAAGATAGAGACGCGCACTGATGTGACAGTGCTGAGTACAAACAAAGGCACAATCTCAACGCGTTATCTGATTAACTGTGCTGGACTATTTAGCGATCGCATTGCCCGTCTGGGACAAACAAACCCGCAAGCTCGTATTGTACCGTTTCGGGGTGAATACTATGAATTAGTACCCGAAAAGCGCTACTTGGTCAAGCACTTGATTTATCCAGTGCCGAATCCGAATTTCCCGTTTTTGGGAGTACATTTCACGCGCATGATTGATGGTAGCGTCCATGCAGGTCCGAATGCAGTGTTAAGCCTCAAACGCGAGGGATACCACAAAACGGATGTCAATTTGCGCGATTTAACTGAGGTGCTGACTTATCCAGGCTTTTGGAAGTTGGCAGCCAAACATGCCGATGAAGGTATCAAAGAGATGATTCGTTCGGTATCTAAAGCGGCGTTTGTCAAGAGTTTGCAGCAGTTGATTCCCGAAGTCACAGCAGATGATGTCGTGCCTACCCATGCGGGGGTAAGGGCGCAAGCTTTGCAAAATGATGGCAAATTGGTTGATGACTTTTTGATTGTGCCAGGACAACGCGCACTTCATGTGTGTAATGCTCCTTCTCCGGCAGCGACTTCTTCAATTGAAATTGGTCAGGCGATCTCTCAAGCTATTCCATCTCAATCTCATCTTGAATCTACACTCGTTCACGTTTAGGTTTTTTACTTATGAAAATTCTTGTTACTGGTACTGAGGGGTACATCGGATCTTTATTTGCTCCGCTATTGTTGCAGCGCGGACATGAGGTGTTAGCAATTGATACCGGATTCTACAAAGCTGGTTGGTTATACAATGGCACTACAGCAACAGCGAAAACCCTCAACAAAGACATTCGCCAAATTACAATTGAAGACTTGCAAGGTGTAGAAGCCATCGTTCACATGGCAGAGTTGTCGAACGACCCTACTGGACAACTTGCACCTAATATCACTTATGAAATAAATCATAAAGGTTCTGTAGCACTTGCTAATTTAGCCAAAGCAGCAGGGGTAAGACGCTTTGTGTATATGTCGTCATGCAGTGTGTATGGTGTCGCCACAGGCGTTGATGTCACTGAAGAGTCTCCAGTCAATCCGCAAACTGCTTATGCTGAGTGTAAAACGCTTGTCGAGCGAGATGTACAAGCCTTGGCAGATGACGGTTTCTCGCCGACATTCATGCGCAATGCTACAGCATTTGGTGCCTCACCGAGAATGCGCTTTGATATTGTCCTCAACAACCTCGCTGGACTTGCTTGGACGACCAACGAGATTAAGATGACCAGTGATGGCACTCCTTGGCGTCCTTTAGTTCATGTGTTGGACATCTGCAAAGCAATTATCTGTGCACTAGAAGCACCGCGGGACATTGTACATAACCAAATTTTTAATGTTGGGGACACGGCACATAACTATCGCGTCAAAGAAGTGGCAGAAATTATTGCAGATGTGTTTCCAGGATGCCAAGTTAGCTTTGGTGACAATGGTGCCGACAACCGCAGCTACCGTGTCTCCTTTGAGAAGATCAACACTCAACTACCAGGCTTCAAATGTGAGTGGGATGCTGTGCGTGGCGCACAACAGCTATACGACTTGTTTAATCTGACGGATATGTCAGAAGAAACCTTTTTATTTCGAGGTTTCACTCGCTTAAAACAATTGGAATACTTAATGCGCACGCAACAAATAGATAAAGATTTCTATTGGAGAAAAGCATGAAATTTACTCAAACACCTCTCAAAGGTGCATACATTATTGACATAGAAGAAAAACCCGATCATCGTGGTTTTTTTGCCCGCACCTACTGCGCCGAAGAATTTGCGGCACACGGACTAAAAGCAACAGTGGCACAATGCAACTTGTCGT
>NZ_JADEWN010000145.1 GCF_015207655.1 Gloeocapsopsis crepidinum LEGE 06123
ATACGAACTTGCGTTCTAAAGAACAATTAGGGTAGGGTGCAGTTAACCGAGAAACGAGCACTGTTATGGCAAGAGTCAGTCGAGTTGTAGCCCACCAGAGCGTTGAAGAAGTTAAGCAGAAGCTGGCAGAGACAAAATACGCTTGGCAGCAGAAGTGGTTGATTATTTACAACGCAATGGTTGACCCAAGAGAAGCTCAAGAAATTGCACTGCACACAGGCACCTCAGTCTGGACAGTTCACAAAGTAATTTCAAAGTATAACCGTTACGGTGCTGCCGCGATTGAAACTGTTGGCAAAGGCGGTAGACGTAATTGCTATTTGAGTTGGCAACAAGAGCAGGAATTTTTAGCCCCATTTTTTGAGCAAGCTTCATTAGGCGAAATTACAACGGTAGCAGTGATTCAGAAGTCATTTGAGGAGCGAATAGGAGAAGTCGTTGATGCAGCGACGATTTACCGCTTACTCCAGCGTCATGGTTGGCGCAAGCTGGTTCCGCGTCCGCACCATCCCAAGGGAGATTTGAGCGAACAAGAGGAGTTTAAAAAAACTTCCAGCCACGAGTCGAAGCGGTGCTGGCAACCCGTGCTCACAGCGATACCCGACCAGTGTTGATGATGACGGCAGACCAAGGCAAGTTTGGACGTATTGGTGAAGTGAGACGGGCATGGGTTCCCCCTGGGATTCGTCCAAGTGTTGCCAAGCAAATCGTGCGAGAATATATTTATGCTTTTGTGGCGGTTGCACCTGCACTGGGAGAAATGACTGCTTTGGTGCTACCTTATGCCAACACTGAGATGATGAATCTGTTCTTGGAGCAGGTGGCAATTGAGTTTGCTGACTACTTCATCATTATTCAGGTAGATGGAGCTACTTACCATCACTCTGCTGGGCTAGTTGTACCTGAAAATATCCGGCTAATTGAGCAGCCTGCTCGTTCTCCAGAACTCAATCCAACTGAGCACATTTGGGAAGAGGTTAGAGAGAAGCATTTTTACAACAAAGTCTTCGACTCACTTGATGCTGTTACAGATGTCCTTTGCCAAGGCTTGCAGGAGTTAATGCTAGCTCCTGCAAAGCTGTCTTCCATGACCTACTTCCCTCATCTGAGAATTGTTCTTTAGAACGCGGTTT
>NZ_JADEWN010000071.1 GCF_015207655.1 Gloeocapsopsis crepidinum LEGE 06123
CTCTTCTCTAGTCACTAGCCACTAGTCACTCTCTCATAAGAATAACTAATTAGGATTAAATAACTAAATTTCATTACTAATCGCCTGCAAAATCGGAGGAAATAGGGGGTTACAAGCTATGGTTTTTCTCGTAGTATCAGAAATGAAGTGAACTCAAATATTTTGGACTTTGCTCATAAGCGAAGCCCACAGTTTACTTTAGTTTATCTTATACTGCCGTAGCAAATTGAGAGGATCGCTGAATGGCAACTTACAAGGTCACTTTAATCAACGACGCCGAAGGACTGAATCAGACGATTGAAGTTGACGATGATACATATATTCTAGATGCCGCTGAAGAAGCTGGACTTGATCTGCCTTATTCTTGCCGTGCAGGTGCTTGTTCTACCTGTGCTGGTAAGATCGTGTCAGGTTCAGTTGACCAATCCGATCAGTCTTTCTTAGACGACGATCAAATCGAAGCTGGATACGTTCTCACTTGTGTGGCTTACCCTTCTTCTGATTGCACAATCGAAACTCACAAAGAAGAAGAACTCTACTAAATAACCATCTTGGTTAGTAGCCACAAAGTAGAAAGCAGGAACTGTAATGGCAAAAGTTCCTGCTTCATTCAATGAAAATAGCAGTTAACGTTTAGCTTGAACTTCATATCATCATTTTCCGGTCATTGCTAGCGGTTCTTCGTCATAAAAGGTGATGTGATCGCTCAATGGCTGAATTTGCGTACCAGGATAGTAGAAATTTAAAATTCGCTCACTCGACCAGCCTAATTTTGCTAATCGCTGCGATCCTGTTTGACTTAAACCAACACCGTGTCCGAAACCACCACCAACAAAAGCATAACCCCATAACGAGTTTGCTCCTTTGTTCAGCGGTTGCAGGTAAAACAAAGTACTGCGAGGTGCAGAAAAAGCACTACGGACTTCATCTTTTTCTAAAACAACTGTGCCCAAATCAGTTTCTACCGCAAGTTTCAGAATACGTCCGCTAGGCGATCGCTCAACAACCTGCATTTGATTGATTTGTTTCAAGTTTGCCCACGGGCTATTGTTTGCTTTAAAAAAGCGCTGCAAATCTTCTGTAATCTGTACTAAGCTGCTTTCTTTACGCCAACGGAACATACTCCAGCCAACTTCGTTAAATCCTTGCTTGAGACTAATAAATCGTTGAAAATTCGTTTCTTCGGCTAAACTTTGACCAGATAAGTTCCAAACACTACCAGCAGCATCGACAACTGGTTGCAAGTAGGGACGATCTGTTCCCTGCCAGACATCACTAAATGCCGCAGTCACACCACCTGTTGTAGAAGAATACAAAGCATCGACGAGTTGATTATTGTAAGTTAGTACTCGCCCACTAGTAGCGGCGATCGCGCGATCTGCTAGAGGAACAGCACCACTCAAACCTTTGTAAACTTGGCACTGAGTGTCTGCACATAGTTCATAGTTATCGATCGCAAAGCGACGCAAGTTTCGCAGTGCATACGTCCGTGCAATAATTGCTTGAGCTTCTACAGCAGAATAAGGAACATTTGCTCCAATTTCGTGCGGTACGACACCCCGCAAATAAGTTTCTAAAGGAACTTCATTAATCAACGTATAGGTACCATAGGCATTTGGCTGTAGGCGTATCTTGCCTGCATAGAGACGGCGATCGCGCTGATTGCCCTCGCTCAATTGGATCAAGTTTTTATTTGTTGTAATGTCTATTTCTGGATGACTGTAACGCTTGCCATCCACAACTAAATTGACTGTGGGCGCTTCTTGGAGCACTTGAGTATCAAGGTAAGCATCGTTGTTACCCTTTACCTTTAAACTTAATAATAGCAAGCGTCGTAAAAGAGGAGAGTTGTAAATATCTCGCTTTGCCCACACTTGCCACCGTTCAGGTTGTGCAATCTCAACTTCGATCCCAATTTTCTGCCACTGCTTAGCAGTATCTTCCGCTGTTTCAAAACTGCGATGTGTACTTAGCACAACTCGCTCAGCTAAAGTTACTTTTGGCAGCGGTTGCATCACAGTTTCTAGCTTGACATTTGTTGCTTGTAGTGTTGCTTCATCTCCGGCTTTTGTTTGGATTGTGAGGCGATCGCCTGGAGTTGCCTGTAAACTTAACACATCTGTTGGTTTAGCACCAAATCTTTGCACAATGCCAATTTTGAGTTCTGGTTCAGATTTCTGGGCTGCCATTGCACCAGTTGCTGTACCACATAAGATAAAAATAGTTGTTATCCAAAAGGAGAAGTGCGATCGCTTTTGTCGAGTTTTCCTGTGCAAAGGTTGTGTTCCGCTTGACAACGACAATAAAGATAGATGAGAACTGTAAAAACGACGGCGTGAAAGCTGATGAGTTGCTGTTGCACAGTAAGTATCTTCAACAGTTTGCTTATCGTTGCAATTTCTTTGCGTCTTGATCACTGCTAGTTCCCTCACCGTCATAAATCAGTCTTGTGCTACCTAGTTTGTCTCAGAATAGCTTTATTTTCGAGGACTATAGAGGTTTATTTTAGTTCCTTTTCCAGTATTTTTTGATAAAAACTTGCAAATCAAAGTCATAACGACTATGATTTATATAGGCGATAGCGAGGAGGTAGCAAGGCTAAATGACTAAAGTTCAGGAAATTCCACTCAACCAAATTAGACGTCCGCTGCCACGAGAAAACGATTCCAATAAAGTAGCAGCTTTAATGGAATCGATTCGAGAAATTGGTCAACAAGAACCAATCGATGTACTTGAAGTAGACGGACAATACTATGGTTTTTCTGGCTGTCACCGTTACGAAGCGTGTCAGCGGTTAGGCAAAGAGACGATTTTAGCTAGAGTCCGCAAAGCTCCTCGCGCTGTATTAAAAATGCACTTAGCCTAAAAAATTTACTTAAGGAGAATTGTATGCAAATTCAAAGCAAGGTTATGCCAGTCAACATTGGCATCAATGAAGAAGACCGCAAAGAGATTGCTCAAGGGCTTTCACGTTTACTTGCAGACAGTTACTCACTATATCTCAAAACGCATAACTTTCACTGGAACGTTACGGGTCCAATGTTCCAGACGTTGCATGTGTTATTTGAAGAAGAATATACCGAGTTGGCAACCGCAGTTGATGAAATTGCTGAACGAATTAGAGCACTAGGCTATCCAGCACCTGGAACATATAGCGAGTTTGCTGAACTCAGTTCAATCCCAGAAACGAAGGGTGTTCCTAAAGCGGAAGATATGATTCGGCTGTTAGTTGAAGGTCAAGAATCAGTAGTTCGCACTGCGCGTTCCATCTTTCCAGTTGTCGAGCGAGTTAACGACGAACCCACAGCAGATCTTTTAACTCAACGGATGCAAGTTCACGAAAAAAATGCGTGGATGTTACGCAGCTTGTTAGAACAATAAGAGAGATCACAGGTTAGGGGAACGGAGAGTTATGAGTCGTGAAGTGTTGAGCTTAAGAGAGTTCTGAGTGTTGAGTGTTGAGTTAAGAAAATTCTTTTAATTCAAAACTCAAAACTGACAGTAATGCCTCCGGCACCTTTGTTCGTTTTCCAAAACTCTTTCACTCTTCCACTAGCCACAGAGATTAGGATAAGTTTATAGTCCTTAATCTCTGCTTTTCGATTCCTCTTAATTGTCACAACAATTAAGCTATGGATGTACACGAACAGTCTCAAGGTAGAAGAAATCCAAAACCAACACTAGATCAGCTGACCTTTGCTTTACAAGAACAAATGCAACAGGTGGGCTTGTCTAGTTTTACAGCATTAGCTCGTGCTGCTGGAGTATCGCGAGGGCAAATTCTCAAGCTACGTCGTGGAGAAGTGGGACAAATACGAGTGGAGACTCTGCTCAAGCTTTCTCAAGCACTACAAATGCCGCTAGAGGAGTTGGTAGCAATATTTTCTGGAAAAAACACAAAAACAACCCAGCACCAGGCGTCTGCTGATTTAGAACAAGAGTACCAACGACTGCAAAATCTCCTCGAACAGCAGCGAGAAAACTTATACTATGAATTTCAATATTCAAGTTTACAACTGCTTGAATCGTGGTTAATACAGTGGCCTACAGCAGCCCAAAAAGCACAGGAGAATCCTCAACTACCTGCTGTAAAATTACTACCTTTGATGCGCCCTCTAGAACAGTTATTGCAACAATGGGGAGTGGAAGCGATCGCTTCTGTAGGAACTGAGATCCCTTATGACCCACAAATACATCAGCTTTTAGAAGGTGCAGCACAACCTGGAGATCGCGTCAAGGTGCGTTACACAGGCTACCGTCATAGAGATAAGCTGCTCAATCGCGCCAAAGTAAGCCCTAACAACAATCTCCCCTTTGGCTGATGTCCTCTTTTGTGAGATTTGTTCCACTGATTAAGGAAGAACAAGCGAGTAAAACAAGGAATTATGCGTAAAATCAATATCGGTTTATCAGAAGAACAACGCTCAGGTGTAGTCAAATTACTAAACGGTGACTTATCTGACGCTTATCTAGTTTTGATCAAAACTAAAAAGTTTCATTGGGATGTTGTAGGACCACAGTTTCGTTCTTTACATGAAATTTGGGAAGAGCAGTATACTGCCTTAACCGAAAATATTGACGCGATCGCTGAGCGAGTTCGTGCATTGGGTGGTTTCCCTGTAGGTACAGCACAAGGCTTTTTAGAAAACTCTACGATCAAAGAGCAAGGAGATAATATTCCTCTTGCAACTGAAATGGTAGCTCAGTTAGTAGACGACCACGAACAAATTATCCGCAATCTCCGCGAACATATCGATCAGTGTTCTGAAGAATTTCATGATGAAGGTACAGCTGACTTTCTTACTGGTTTGATGGAGCAACATGAGGAAATGGCATGGATGTTGCGCTCCTTTATTGAAGGTGAGTCCCTAAAAGCAGACGGTTCTAAGCCTGAGGGTGAGATGAAAAAAGTCCCTGCTCAAGTTAAATAATTTACATCACTTGTAGGAAGTTCAACAAGATATCTTCCTAATTACACAAAGCAAAGCGCTTCTTCAAACAACTGAAGAGGCGTTTGTTAATAATATGCTTCTTTGGTGCAGGTCAAGCTTTAACAACCTACTGGCTCCTGATCTCTATTCATCTCAGCTTCAGCGGTAGCTAAATGCTTTAATAAAGTCGCCTGTGCAAGTGGTCCTTGAATATGACTCCACGGTAAAATCCGATCTCTGAACCAATCAGAGTGCACATAAAAATCCAACTCAGGAATCTGCCCGTGTAATGTTTTGAACGCCCGTCGGTAACTTCCCAACGAGTCACCATAGTGCCGCGTTAACTCTAATAATTGTGATAGGCGGCGATCGCCCCGCGACAACAAAGCCTGAATGACTGACCAATTGTAACTTTCTGGACGAAATTCAATGCCTTGAGGTTTAAGTTGCTTTTGTAAAAACTGTAGCCGTTTCTCAGCTTGGCGGTTTACTCCGTACCATTGAAACGGTGTATGCGCTTTGGGAACAAACGTGCTACATCCTAGCGTTAAGCGTAATCCAGGTGCAGCTTTTTTCAGCGATCGCATCATCACTACAGTTTGTTCGAGATCTGCCATGTCTTCTCCAGGAACTCCCACCATTCCATAGAGTTTTAAACTGCTTAATCCTCCAGCTTTAGCATTAATTGCAGCTTGAATAATCTCATCATTATCAAGTTTTTTATTAATAATGCGCCGCAAGCGTTCTGAGCCACTTTCGACTGCAATTGTCAGCGATCGCGTGTCGCGTTTTGCCAGAGTTTGGGCAAGTTGTACTGTAACGGTGTTTGTGCGTACCGAAGCAATACTTAGACGAATGTGGTCGTATTCTGGTTTACTTAAGTATGCCAACAAAGCGTCAAACTCAGGATGCTGAGTCACCGATGCGCCTAATAAGCCAATGCGATCAGTGACAGCTAATCCCCGTTCAATTGCTGGAATTAATGAACCCTCAAAACTCGCTGTCCGAAACGGAAGTGTTAAGTAACTTGCCAAGCAAAAGCGGCACATTTCGGGACAACTGCGTACTACTTCCACCATGTAGATATTTTCCCACGCAGCTTTTTCGGTAACTACTGTAGACGCTGATAAAGTATTACCGCGATAAGTTTGCTTTTCTACAACGTCAGGAATTGCTGCTAGCGGTCGAATTGACTGAATCTCGCCTGTAGGATCGCAATATGTGACTTCGTACAAACTGGGAATATAAACACCTGGAACTTGTGCTAGATGTTGCAACTGAGTTGTGCGATCGGCATTACGAACTTCTTGGTAAGCTGCAATAAAATCTCCTATCAGGTTTTCACCGTCCCCTAGCAAGATAATGTCAAAAAAATCCGCAAAAGGTTCGGGGTTTGCAGTTAACACTGGACCACCACCAAAAACTAGGGGATCGCTGTTACTGCGAGCATTTGCACGAATTGGAACGTTTAAAGATTCAAGTAAATTGAGAATATTAACATAATCAAGTTCCCACGATACAGAAAAGCCGATCAACTCAGGATCTCGTGGTAGCTGTTCGCAAACATCGGTAAATAGACGGCTAACTTGCACATCTGACCGCATTGCTAAAGTCGCCCAAACTACTTGATAGCCCAAGCTAGTGATCCCCACGCTGTACTCATTGGGAAACGCAAAAATTGTCCGAATCGCCTCGTTGTTTGGAGTTGCTGGGTTAAACAAAAGGCGTTCGCTGGCAAAAACAGAGGCAGTCACAGGCTTTAATTAGCTTGAGTTAGCTATTGAGTCATCTATATCTTATTTTAAGCCCTAGAATTATTAAGTTGAAAATGAGTGTAATTAAGTTAGCAAGAATAATAGGTAAAGCTTGCAGGTAAATTCCATAAATTAACCACAGAAATACACCTGTTGAAAATATCATTAACATCCCCAAAGAAACGTCTTTGGCTGATTTTGATTGCCAGGTTTTAAATAATTGTGGTAAGAAAGCAATTGTTGTTAATGTTCCGGCTATAAGTCCCAAAATTGTAACAGAATCCATGAAGTTATTAGATAAGAATTGAGCAAATACTAGTTACAGAAAATACAGAAACTGGACGAAGGTTATTTAAGATGTTTTTTTAGTAAATTCTCGTGCTATTTCTTGAATTGTTTGGCGTAAGTTTTCTGAGTGCAACCAGCCGACAAAGCCACTGTAAAGACATTTGCCTTCTGGACAACTGACGAAAACGTGATCTATTCCTAATGAGTTTTTCCACGTGCAAATAGAAACACCGTTTTCTAAAGTGAAGCACACTTGGGCTTTAGTAAAGTCTCGATGGTGTGCGTCTGTGATACCGGAAACGAGTTGTAAACGATCAATGAGTAAGTCAGTTAAATCAGGATCGGGAATACTGGTTAGTGTTTTTTCGCTAGCCCAAAAATCTTTGATAACAGTTGCTACCTCAGAATGGTGACGCATAATTGCGTGAGATAAGCCAGGCAGTAGGACAAACTGGGCATTGCGAAATTTTGTTGAACCTATTGGAATCGTGCCATCACTACCATTATCAAAATCTCCAGCAATACTTAATGTAGGAATTTCTTTGGCGATCGCTTCAGCTATTCCTCGGCGATTTTTGCCCAAGTCGCCTGCAATGCCAACTCCCAAACTCAGGGGATCAAACATTCTTGCTAGATCTGCACCTCCTACAGGCGATGCGACAAGAACTAATGATTCAACTCGCGACCACCATGCAGGATGACGATTAAGAACTTCTAACCAGATTAATCCTCCCATTGAATGACCAATAATGCGGATAGGGGTGTCTGGATACCGTGAATTTGTTTCAATAGCAATTTTTTCGACTGCTTCAATTAAAGGTTCTATCCGTAACCAAGTATTAACAAAGCCCAAGCTGGGGGCAATGATGAGTGTTTTCGGAGTCGCCAAACGGTTTGCTAGTGATGCGATCGCCTTACCGGTATCAGCCCATCCGTGTTGTGCGTAGAGAATAAAATCTGGTTTACCAGTGACCATTCTGCCTGAACTTAAACTATAGCTCAGTGCTATACTAACTATCTTTCTGATACTTGCGTGGTTTCACCTTTTCGTATTTACCTAACCCATCAAGCAATTAAAATCACTCTTTGTTATCTGTGTAAGATAGGTTCTTGTGCTTTGAAATAGTCATAAACAACCAAGCCAATAATAATAACTACCAGAGTTATAAAACCTGCTAATCCAGTTAATCCCACAGTTAAGTCATTTCCTCCTTGAATGACTAAGGTAGACAATCCTGCTGTACCATTCATAGTGCCATGCAGGATAGCAGCAGCAACGACAGATTTTGCTTTGATTCTGATGTAACTATAAATCGGTGATAACAACACGGTAAAAAGCGTCATCATGAAGACACCAATAACCGGATGTTGAGGGTAATTATGACCTTGAAGAATGATGGGAGCGTGCCATATTCCCCAAATAATACCAATAAGAACCGATGCTTTCCAAAAGCCTATGCCATTGAGTTCTTTTTGCAGAAATCCTCTCCAGCCTAATTCTTCACCAAAAGCTGCGATCGCATTAACACTCAAACCTGCCATTAAACCTTGAAGTATGCCAACTACTATAAAAGTCATGGGAGCAGCAGCTACCTCATTTTGAATTTGCTTTAATTCTGCAGGAGGAACTAGAGATTTTAGTTGCTCAAACAGCTTTGGCATTTCTGCAGTATATTCAACATCAGGAAAAAGTAAACTAATTCCTAAAGCAGCGATGGCGCTAATTGGAGGAAGTAGCCATGCTACTAAAAACCACCAATTCAACTGCCAAGAAATTCCTAACTTTGTCCACGGTTCTCGATATAAACGATGAATGACAACAGTAACAAACATCGGAACAAACATATAAAGCAAGGTGATAATCAAAGACCCTGGAAAAATCCACTTGCCTCCTAATGCCAGATAAACTATTACCAAAAGATAGCTGCACAAAAAGGTTAAAAAAACAAATAAAAAAACCTTTTTGATGTTTATGAGCATGATAAATTCAATGGCAATTTTGGTTATTATTACTTAATTTTAAATTCTAGCGATCGCTAAAACACTCCACACTGCCCTTGCTGTCGCAATAGATGATCGCATAGTACCAAAGCAACCATTGCCTCTACCATCGGTACGGCACGCGGTAACACACACGGATCGTGTCTTCCTTTAGCAGCTAACAAAGTTTCTTCTCCTTCGCGGTTAACCGTACGCTGTTCCTTACGAATTGTCGCAGTCGGTTTGAACGCTACCCGCAAAACAATGTTTTCTCCGTTAGAAATTCCTCCCTGAATCCCTCCTGAACGATTTGTTATAGTACGAACTTCCCCGCGATCGTCGGTGTAGAATTCATCATTGTGTTCGCTACCAGTGAGTAAAGTTCCAGCAAAACCAGAACCAATTTCAAAACCTTTAGAAGCTGGTAAGGACATGACACCTTTGGCAATATCGGCTTCTAGTTTGTCAAAAACAGGTTCTCCTAAACCTTTAGGGACATTTCGCGCAACACATTCAACGACACCGCCAATAGAATCTCCCTGTCGTCCAATTTGTTCAATGTGTTCAATCATGCGTTCAGCACATTCAGCATCAGGACAGCGGACAATATTGCTTTCAACTTGGGCGCTGGTGACAGTGTTGGGATCGATAATGCCTTCTAAATCTTTAATTCGTTTGACATAGCCAATAACTTCGACGCCAGCAACTGCAAACAGAATTTTTTTGGCGATCGCCCCTGCTGCAACTCTCCCAATTGTCTCGCGGGCAGAAGATCTTCCTCCACCTTGCCAGTTCCGAATGCCATATTTGGCATCATAAGTCGCATCCGCATGTGAGGGACGATATTTTTGTGCCATTTCATCATAGTCTTGCGGACGAGTATCTTTGTTGCGTACCAAGATTGCGATCGGAGTTCCTAAAGTTTTCCCTTCAAATACCCCTGATAAGATCTCGCAGGTATCTGCTTCTTTACGTGGCGTTGTAATTTTACTTTGACCTGGACGCCTGCGATCTAGTTCTTGTTGAATGTCTTCAGTAGAAATTTCTAAGCGCGGTGGACAGCCATCAATCACTACTCCAACGCCACCACCGTGAGATTCGCCAAAAGTCGTTACCCGAAATAAGTGCCCAAAAGTATTACCCATAGTATTGGGGTCAATAATGTTTTAATTAAACTTAAAGATATCAAGATTCTACTGCTTGCTCTAAGCATCTTGCTGTTGATGAGATACACAGTTTAAACATTCCCGCTAGCATTTACGACATGGGGACATTTTACGGGCTGCTGTATCCTGATTCGTTTCTCAGACTTAGGTATTAATGCTCAATTCAGTAAAATTACTGAATAATTAGTCGCGATCGCAAATAAACTTCAGTAGTTCTACTGTAGCCACTCTACACTTAACTGCCATAAGAGTGGTACTCAATGCATAATCATCATGTCAATCACATCGTCAGTGTTGGTCAATACTTTGTTTTTTGTACAGTGCGTCAGTCCTACTGTTAACTTTGCACAGCCTCAGACAAGCTCTAGAATATCCAAGCATGGTATGAGCAAGCTAAGACAAACTAAGTTACTTTTTTGTAAAACATCTGCTATTAGATTAGGATGACCAGCATAGAATCAGTTTCGCGCTCAGATTTAGAGCAAAGACGAAAAAAGTTGCGTACTCACAGACGCCTCAAAATGTTACAAGCTGCATGGCAAACCTTAGCAGTAGGTGGCATGTTGGGTGGTTTAGTTTGGGCAACGACTCAACCTATTTGGGTACTACAAGAGTCTAGCCAAGTCACAATTGAAGGAAACCAACTTCTAGCAACACCCGCAATTAAGTCATTACTACCAGTATCTTATCCGCAGTCGTTGCTGCGGATTCGGCCTGAAGCGATCGCAAACTCTTTAGAGTCTCAACCAACGATTGTTGATGCGACTGTAACACGCGAATTATTTCCTCCAGGGCTACGGGTGGTCATTACAGAAAGAATTCCTGTAGCGATCGCCTACATTAGACCACCTCAAGCTGTTACAACGGATACACAAGCTAACATGGGTTTTGTAGATGCAAATGGGATATGGATTCCTTTTCAAACCTATGCTGCTCAATCTACAAATCTAAAACTACCTCAATTAAAAGTTATTGGTCCCTGGGAAAGATATCAATCTTACTGGTCTTCAGTATATCAAAGTGTTAGCCGTAGCCCAGTTAAAATATCTGAGATTGACTGCCAAGATCCAACCAATATTATTCTCAAAACTGAATTAGGTATTGTACATCTTGGTGCATATAGTTCGAGATTAACTCAACAACTACAAGTCCTCGATCAAATGCGGCAATTTCCTCAGCAACTAAATTCTAGTCAAATTGCTTACATTGATCTCTCTAATCCTGAAACTCCAACAGTACAAATGAACCAGTAAAAATAGTTAATCCTGATACGCTATAGGGCTAACTTTGGTGTCATATTGTCAAGAGATCTTCTTTATTTTTTTTTAGAACAATGATGAGTTTTTTTGATAAAAATAAAAATATCCTTTGCGATTTCTCGCTGAGTACAACTTTCAAGTTTGTATCACTAAATCTTTGGAAATAGTATCTAGCAATTCCCATCAGAGTTTTGCGATTAACAAAATTGTCAGTACAATTAAAAATTGTTCAAAATAAAATGAAGTAGTTTTATGCCAATGACTAAGATAGCTTAGATACGTTTATGTATTTTTCAGGTTTATGGGCTGGGAGTATAGTGTAGGCGTTCTCTTAGAAAGAAAACTTACTAATTAGTTAGTTAATAGTAGAAATCGAGTACAAGACCTTGTATTAACGAACGCAAAGCATACAGTAACACAAGCAAGAGATGTTTCAAAGATTGACTGATTGCATGACAAGATATTGCTAAAAACCCAATAGAAATGTTGCTATCTTAATGCGAATTTAATGAATATAGCTTAAGAAATACATAGTAATAAGGCGAGCGTCGCATCCAAACTGTAGGAGCTACACTTTGTGAAGAATAAACAGTCGAGAGTGAAATCTGTTATTAACTCTATTAATTACATTCAGCAAAATCAATTGCCAAAACTTAATGTGCTGATGCATGCTCTTGGGCAATCAAGTTTGCTATTTGCTAGCAGACCTCATATTATGAAGTCTATTAGGACGACTATCGAGATCAGCACTACGCCTACGCGATCATCTCAACAAAAGCAGCTTACTGTGTACGAGCACCAATTAAATCCTTTAAACTTTAAGAAAAACGACATTAATCTATTACCTGATTCACTCTATTTAAGTCAATGCCAGTGGTAATTTCCTAACGTTAGAGTGAAACTTACACTCATACCGAAGAGCAATTGTAGAGTCAAAGAAGGTCAACCTATAGTAGACTCTAAGCCAAATCACATAAAAAGTTGTTTATATAACCTTGTTCATGCCAATGGTGCTTAATAGTAAAAGAGAGCCAACTGAGAAAAGCTCACAATCTCCAGGACAGTCAGGTTACTCTCTGAGTGTCAACTCTAATAATCCCTTCAACTCTTCCGGAATTCACTTTGGGCAAAATTATGATTCCAAAGGAATGCCTGAGCATGACGACCAAATGGATGGTATTGTACCAGGTCGAGTCGCTAATATCAAAGTTATTGGAGTTGGTGGCGGCGGTGGTAATGCCGTTAACCGCATGATTGCTAGTGAGGTCAGTGGTATTGAATTCTGGTCAATCAACACAGATGCTCAAGCTTTAACAAACACCTCAGCAACTCGTCGGTTGCAAATTGGACAGAAGCTGACACGTGGACTTGGTGCAGGTGGTAATCCGGCGATTGGTCAAAAAGCAGCTGAAGAATCGCGTGAGGAAATTGCTGCAGCTTTAGAAAATGCCGATCTCGTTTTTATCACTGCGGGTATGGGTGGCGGTACAGGTACGGGTGCAGCACCAATCGTTGCAGAAGTTGCCAAAGAATTAGGTGCATTGACAGTAGGAGTCATTACTCGTCCATTTATGTTTGAAGGACGGCGACGCACCTCACAAGCTGAACAAGGTATTGAGGCACTCCAAAGTCGAGTCGATACGCTCATTGTGATCCCCAATGACAAACTGCTATCTGTGATCTCTGAGCAAACACCTGTACAAGAAGCTTTCCGGATAGCTGATGACATCCTGCGTCAAGGTGTGCAAGGAATTTCTGACATTATTACTATTCCAGGATTAGTTAATGTTGACTTTGCAGATGTCCGCGCAATTATGGCAGATGCAGGTTCAGCATTAATGGGTATTGGTATTGGTTCCGGTAAATCTCGTGCCAGAGAAGCAGCAAATGCTGCGATTTCCTCTCCTCTTCTCGAATCTTCCATTGAAGGAGCTAAGGGTGTTGTTTTCAATATTACTGGCGGTCATGATTTGACTTTACATGAAGTCAATGCCGCTGCTGAAACAATATATGAAGTAGTAGACCCCAACGCCAACATTATTTTTGGTGCAGTAATTGACGAAAGACTGCAAGGTGAGATCCGAATTACAGTAATTGCTACAGGATTTACTACAGAAGCTGCTGCAGAACCACTATCTAATGTAAAAGTTATTTCAAAGCCACAACAAGCAGCACCAACCAATCCCTCTCCTCCTGCTATTGAGATAGAAACTGTAGAAAAACCAGGTTTAGATATCCCTGAGTTTCTCCAGAGAAGACGCAATCCTCGCTCTTAGCAAAAAGCGTAGACGATTTATCGACGTCTACGCCTGTAGTCTTGCTTCTATCCACCGAATAGCCTGTTTGCCTAAACGAGTACCTTCTAAGCGATCAATTTCTCTGATACCCGTTGGACTTGTCACATTAACTTCGGTAAGATAACCACCAATGACATCAATTCCTACAAAATACAAACCGTCTTGATGCAGTCTTCTGGCGATATCAGCACACATTTGCTGCTCTCGCTCAGTAATAGCAATTTGCGCAACAGTACCACCTGCTGCCATATTATTGCGAAATTCATTACCTGAAGAAAGTCGATTGAGTGCGCCAATAGGTTTACCATCCAGAAGAATAATTCTCTTATCTCCTTCTTTAGCAGCTGCTAAGTAAGTCTGCACCATCACTGGGACACTTCCTTGTAAAGTACTTAACTCAACCATTGAGTTAAAATTGCGATCGCCTGCTTCCAAATAGAGAATTCCTTCTCCAGCTTTATTTCCTAAAGGTTTAAGAATTGCTGCACCTTGTTTTTCAACAAACTCGTAAATTGTTTGTTTATCAGAACTGACGATTGTTTCTGGAATCCACTTGGTAAATTGCAGGGCATACATCTTTTCATTTGCTGCCCTAATTCCTTGGGGATCATTGATAACAAAGGTTTTGGCAGGATCGATATAGTCTAAAATGTACGTAGCATAGAGGTAGGAAGCCGTTACAGGGGGATCGGTACGCATAAAGACCGCATCCATACTTTCTAACGGCGCAAAAGTGCGATCGCTCAATTCAAACCAAGGAGTTTTTACTACCCATCGTCCTTGTACGAGTTCCACAGGCTTTAGCTGCACTCGTTCCAACATAGCCCAAGCTTTGCCCGCTACGACACTGAGAAGATTCGCTTGAGTTACCCAAACAGAATGACCTAATGCTTGTGCGGCTTCCATCAAGGCTACGCTAGTATCGTGTCCTGGATCGAGACGTGTAATGGGATCGATAATGAAGGCAAGTTTCATAGCTTTTTTACGCTGTTAGCAATTGATCGAGCTTGCCTTGAAATTCCAATTCGTACAAATCGTCACAGCCACCGATATGATTGTCATTGATGAAAATCTGGGGAACAGAACGTCTACCATTGGCGCGTTTTGCCATGAGCGATCGCGCTGCCTCATCCCCATCAATTACGTATTCTGTGAATTCAACATCTTTTTCTTTGAGTAAAGCCTTGGCACGAATACAAAAAGGGCATCTACTCCAGGTATAAATTTCAATATTGGGATTCATAAGCTATTGAGAGAATGACAATAAGAACAAAAAACTACTAAGCAATAATTCTTAAACTTTATTTTAAACTCTGGCTGATGCGGTATGCGAAGAAAGGTTGATTGAAAAGGCTTGATTTAGGGATAGAAGATTATGCAAGTTTCCTCCTCTCTACAAAATATCAATTACGAATGACAAATTCATACAGCTTTCACCTGACTCTCGACCTCTTGTAAACTACTGCAACTCATCGGCTTCTTGATACAATTCTTGTAATGCTTGATGTTGAGTTCGTCGTGAATGCCGTCGATATTTCGTTTCTAACTTTGGTTCGTATTGTCTTCTACCGCGCTTCGTTTTCAGCTTCAAACTTGATTCAGGATCGGCTTGTTGATCGATCTGTTCTTGATGTGCGATCGCGTCTTCGAGAAAAGCTAAATAATGCTCGTATCGCTCCCAATCACCTCGCACAGCACAATTTGGCTCATCGCGATGCAAACAATCACTAAATTGACAAGTTTGTTGGGTTAGCCGCTGTCGTGCTTCAGGAAAGAAATTGACTAACTCGTGTGGGTGATAATTCAAATCTGGTTGATTGAAACCAGGAGTATCTGCCAGTAATCCACCATCAGGTAAGGTAAAAAGTTCTACATGACGCGTTGTATGACGTCCGCGACTAAGCTTACCAGAAACTTCACTGGTACGGAGGTTAACTGTCGGAACCAAAGCATTAATTAAACTTGATTTTCCTACACCTGAAGGTCCAGCCATTGCTGAAATTCGTAGTTTGAGAAGATCTCTAACTTCAGAAATACCATTTCCCTGACGCACACTGACGAACACAGGTTGATAGCCCCACTGTTCTAAGCGATTGTGCCATTGTTGCTGTTGTTCAATTGTCAATAAATCGCTTTTATTCAAACACAAACGAACATCCAATCCTGTAGATTCAGCTTTAACCAAAAAGCGGCTCAGTTGGTAAGGGTCTAGTGGTGGTTCTTCTAAAGCGAAAACCAAAAGAATTTGCTCAGCATTGGCAACTGGCGGACGATCCAATTGAGACTTACGTGGTAAAACACTTGCGATCGCACCTCTACCACCTGCCCAATCTGGTTCAACAATTTCCACGCGATCGCCAACCATAACTTGCTGTCCTAACTTCTTAAGTCGCGCTCGCCGCGTACATAATAGGAGGGGTGAGGAATGAAGGGCAAGAGGCGAGGGAACTAGACGTACTTGATAGTAGTTAGCTTGGACTGCTAGTACTGTACCCATTAATGGTACATCTGCCGTGCTAGTAGCTTCCTGACTCATGTAATAATCATCAAGCGTCGCCAGAGATATATTCCCGTGAAGGCAAAATCGTACTCCATGTAGAACTTCATTCCAGACCTCCGATCTCTGAACCGTAGGTCTGCGCTAAGCGCGTCCTCTGACCCCTTACGCATTTGCATCACCTGGGCATTGGACTATTAAGACAAAGTAGCCATTACATTCAGTGATTTGTTCAACTGGATAACCTGCCATCATTAAACTATCAGGAACCTGCTCAATAGGTTCACCAGGGTCTAACCAAACTTCTAGTCGCGACCCTGGAGGCATTTTTTCCAAGCGCAGTTTTGTCCGCACAAAGTTGAGTGGACAGGGAGTACCACGCAAATCGAGTTGTGCGTGAGGTTGAGATGCCGTTTGATTCATCGCTGAAACAGATTTCCCAAAAATCCTTCTAGACCACCTTTACCTGTGCGATCGCCCTTAATTTTAGCTAATTTTTCTAGTAATTCCCTTTCTTCAGTAGTAATCTTTGTAGGAATGTCGATCAAAATTGTAATGAGATGATCTCCGCGACTTACCGGATTACCTAAGCGCGGGACACCATGATTTTCAAGAGTAATTACTGTGTTAGGTTGTGTTCCTGCTGGTACTAACAACTCTTGTGGTCCATCCACGGTGTTTACTTGTATCCGACATCCTAGGATCGCTTGGAGATAGCTAATCTTAATTTCTGATAGGACATTGATGCCTTCGCGCCGAAATTCTGCATCTTCGTTGACAAACAAATAAACGTACAAATCTCCTGGAGGACCATTACGCTGCCCTGCATCGCCTTCGCTAGAGATTCGCAACCGCGTTCCGTTATCAACTCCAGCAGGAATTGTTATTTTCAGCTTCTTTGTAACTTGTCGTACGCCGTTACCTTCACAAGCATCGCACTTTTCTTCAATCATTTGTCCTGTCCCATTACATGTAGGACAAGTCGATACTTGGGTAAAACTGCCAAAAGGCGTACGTGTCACGCGCCGTACTTGACCAGAACCACTACACGTTGAACAAGTGCGCGGTCGAGTTCCAGGTTTCGCACCTGAACCGCTACAAACTTCACATGTTTCTAGGTGCGAGATGCGGATTTCTTTTTCACCACCAAAAACGGCTTCGCGAAACTCTAGCTTGAGATCTAATCGCAAATCGTCACCGCGTACAGGACCGCTGCGTCGAGATCGCGCTTGTTGCCCTGCACCAGAAAAACCGCTGAAGAAGCTTTCAAACAAATCGGCAAAACCGCCCATGTCACCCATGTCTTGGAATCCTCCGACTCCAACTCCACCAGCGACTCCAGCTTCACCAAAGCGATCGTAACGAGCGCGTGTTTCCGGCTCAGAAAGCACTTCGTAAGCCCGATTGATTTCTTTAAAGCGCTCTTCTGCTCCGGATTCTTTGTTCACGTCAGGGTGATACTTCCGGGCTAATCGCCGGTAGGCGCGCTTGATTTCTTCTTTGTCGGCGTCACGAGAAACACCTAAAATTTCGTAATAGTCGCGGGCCATAAAGCGCTGCTTTGCTCGAGGTTAGTAGTTATACAATTCTTAATTTTAAATTGACAATTAAGTCATTAGTCATTATTCCCATACTACAACTTTAAGAGAAACTGATAGTTGTTACTCAATTGCTTCATAATCAGCTGTGACTGTGTAATCTTCATCAAAATCAAAATTGTATTCTTCTGCAACCGTAGCATTCTCTACGGTACCTGAGTGCGATTCAGACTTACTTTCGATTGGAGTGCCAACTTCTGCTGCCTGAACCGATTGGTTTTGTTCTTCGTCAACATTTTTGTAAACATCTGTACCAATTGACAGCAGTGTTTGTTGGAAGCTATTTAAGATTTGCTTGACTTCTGCTACTGGGGTAGTTTGCTCCCCAAAAGCAGAACGTAGCTCTGCGGCTTTTTGACTGACTTCAAGTTTTAGGCGATCGCTGATCAAATGCTCGTTATCTTTTAGAGTTGATTCGTAAGTGTACAGTAAATCCTCTGCTTGGTTGCGTAGAGCAATCATTTCTACACGCTTTTTGTCTTGCTCAGCGTAGATTTCTGCTTCTTGACGCATTCTTTCTATCTCGGCAGCACTTAAGCCACCAGTATTTGTAATACTAATACTTTGCTCGCGCCCCGTACCTTTGTCTTGAGCTAAAACTTTGAGAATCCCATTGACATCAATTTCAAACGATACTTCAATTTGAGGTACCCCCCGAGGAGCTGGAGGAATTCCGGTTAGGAGAAACTTGCCAAGGCTTTTATTGTCTTTTGCTAATGGGCGTTCTCCTTGAAGGACGTGAATTTCCACAGACGATTGACCATCAGTTGCAGTAGAAAACACTTGCGATTTACTGGTTGGAATTGTCGTATTTCGCTCAATAACTTTTGTAAAGACTTCTCCTAGCGTCTCAATTCCTAGCGAAAGTGGGGTGACATCTAATAGCAGAACGTCTTCAACTTCGCCTCCTAATACTCCACCTTGAATAGCAGCACCTAGGGCTACTGCTTCATCTGGATTGACTGAACGTTCTGGGGCTTTGCCGTTAAAGAACTTTTGGACAGCGTTCGTTACTGCGGGAATGCGTGTTGAGCCACCAACCAGGATAATACGGTCAATGTCTGCTGGCTGTAAACTGCAATCTTTTAACGCCTGACTCATAGGTTTGATTGTTGCAGCAATCAGATGGTTCACCAAGTCTTCAAATTTAGCGCGGGTGAGTTCCATTTCTAAATGCTTTGGTCCAGTTGAATCAGCCGTGATGAACGGTAGATTAATTGTCGTAGTACCCAGGCTAGACAGTTCTATCTTGGCTTTTTCGGCTGCTTCCCGTAGCCGCTGCAGTGCCATTTTGTCTATAGCTAAGTCAATGTTTTCTTGTTCTTGGAAACAGGCAATCATCCAGCTAACAATGCAGTTATCAAAGTCGTCGCCGCCAAGTTGGTTGTTACCAGCAGTTGCTTTGACTTCAAATACGCCGTCTCCAAGTTGGAGTATAGAAACATCAAATGTCCCACCACCAAGATCGAACACGAGAATTTTTTGCTCTTGTTCTAGCTTATCCAAGCCGTAAGCTAAGGCTGCTGCTGTGGGTTCGTTGATAATGCGCAATACTTCCATTCCAGCAATCGTGCCAGCATCTTTGGTAGCTTGACGTTGGGCATCTGTAAAGTAAGCTGGCACTGTAATAACTGCTTGGGCGATCGCTTCACCAAGAAGACTTTCAGCATCTTGTTTGAGCTTGCGCAAAATCATTGCCGAAATTTCCTGAGGAGTGTAGGTGCGATCGCGAATTTGGACATCAACTGTATTGTCTCGCCCTTGAATGCACTTGTAAGAAACTCGTTGGCGTTCTGCAGTAGTATCGTCCCAGCGACGCCCAATAAATCGCTTGATACTGTAAATTGTATTTTCCGCATTAGTAACGAGTTGCCGCTTAGCGAGTTGCCCAATCAGGTGATCGCTTCCCTTGCCAAACCCCACAACACTAGGGGTTGTTCTTCCTCCTTCAGAATTGGCAATAACCATTGGTTGACCACCCTCTAAGATGGCAACACAACTATTCGTGGTGCCTAAGTCGATGCCAATGACTTTTCCCATGCTTTCTGGTCGTAAGTGCAATTAGAACATAGTTTGTGCCCTGGGATATTAGATCTCTTGCACGAATATTGCAAAGCGCTCTTTTGCCCCCTCTCTGTTTCCCTCAATTCTGGGGAAGAAGATATGGGAAAAAGTTTGTAGGGCGTTAGAGAGGCAAGATTTCAATTCAGGCAGGAAGTATGCACTTCCTGCCGAGGCTTCGAGTTTTCTGGTTATCGCCAATATGATTTTATTAGCTTACTCAGTTAAGTTTGGTAAATCTGACGTTTCTCCTGGTTCGGGAGCCGCAGATACTTTCACCAAAGCATGACGTAAAACGCGATCGCCTAAGAAATATCCCCGAACTAACTCTTCTAACACTGTTCCTTCTGGATGTTCATCCGTAGGTTCACGCATTACGGCTTCATGAAAGTTCGGATCAAAAGGACTTCCTTCTGAACGCATTGCGGAAACACCCAGCCGTTTTAAAGTATCCACCATTTGCTTATAAACGCTTTGGTAGCTTTTATGAATGGTCATTTCCGCATCGGTTTGTGGCTTGATCTGCGATCGCGCCCGCTCAAAGTTATCAACTACAGGCAATAGCTCTGTAATTGTGTCCCGCTTGATTTTCTGCTCAATTTCTTCTTTTTCTTTTTGTGTCCGTTTGCGGAAATTCTCAAAATCTGCCCCAATCCTTATATATTGAGAGGTGCGTTCCTCCAACTGCGATTTGAGCGATTCTACCTGCGCTGTTAATTCAGCTAATTCTGGATGTCCTTGATCAACAGCAGCCGTAGCAGCATTTTCCTCACCCGTTATTTCATCTGGTGAGCTTGCTGATACTACTTGAGCATTTACCTCGGAGTTATCATTCAAATTCATTGTTTCAGCTGAGGTGTTACTCTCTTGTTCTGAGATTTCTGTTTGTTTGTCCTCGTCAACCATTATGCACCAATCTTAGATACTCGAAACTACGTTAAATAGTTACTTGTTTCACCGTACCTTTTCTAGGATGCACTAATTACACTCTAAGTCGCAAAATCTAGTACAACTTTTTAGGAGCGAGAGGTGAGTGATTAGTGGCTAATGACTCTACCATAATTCCTTGTGCTATGTAGTAACTTTGCAAATTTTTTGGGAATACTTCATATGGAAACTCTCACGACTCATGTATGACTTACTCCCCCTCACAGCGGCGTGCCCTGATCGTCAAAAATGACTTTTCTCCTTTCGGCAATAAAGTGATTGAGTCGGGGTATGTCAGTAATGAACAGATGCAGCAAGCTCTGAGTGAAAGTCGTAAATCTAAAAGACCCATAACAGAAGTATTAGAGTCACTAACTGGACGTCAACTCCCACCTGACTTACTAAGGTTTTATAAAAAGCAGCAACTCTTTGAACTCAAAATTGTTTATGGCGTTGAATTTATCGATCCCCAGCTCAATCAAATTGCCCCTAATCAAGTCGCAAATTTGATCGACACGCTCATTCCGGTTGAGATTTGCCGCCGTTTTCAATTAATTCCTTTGTCTCAAAACGCTGACCCTCCTTCAGTATTAGTGGCGATGGTCGATCCCGATCATCTAGAGGCTCAAGATTATTTGAGTCGAATTCTCCGTCCCAAAGGATTGGGATTGCAACGCATGGTGATGACGCAAGAAGACTTCCAGCAATTGCTTTCCAAATACCTCGATGCACAAGTTGAACAGCAAAAACAGCGAGACATTCAAAAATCAGTTGATGTTCAATCTGAGATCGAAGGCTTAGAGGGCTTTGATTTACAAAATGCCAACGATGAAATTGAAGCAGATTTAGGTGCTGCTATCCAAAACGCTGAGGCTGCACCCGTTATCGCTTTAGTCAATAAGATTCTTGTCAAAGCCTTGCAAGAAAAAGTTTCGGACATTCACATTGAACCGCAAGAAGAACATTTACGAATTCGCTTTCGTAAAGATGGAGTTTTACGTCAAGCATTTGAGCCACTACCGAAAAAGATTGTGCCGGCTGTTGTTGCTCGATTCAAAATTATTTCGGAACTGGATATTGCTGAGCGGCGGATGCCCCAAGACGGACGTATTCGACGAGTATTTGAAGGACGTAAAGTAGACTTTCGTGTGAGTACTTTACCAAGTCGTTATGGTGAAAAAGTTGTCTTGCGAATTTTAGATAATTCAGCGACTCAACTTGGTTTAGACAAACTGATTAGCGATGAGGAAAGTTTAGAGATTGTCCGTGAAATGGCAAGCCGTCCCTTTGGATTACTGTTAGTGACAGGACCAACAGGTTCGGGAAAATCAACAACCTTATATTCTGTCTTGGCAGAACGTAACGAGCCAGGGGTCAATATCAGCACAGCTGAAGATCCAATTGAATATTCTTTACCAGGAATTACTCAAGTACAGGTAATTCGTGACAAAGGTATGGATTTTGCCTCCATTTTGCGGTCATTTCTGCGGCAAGATCCTGATGTCATTCTGGTAGGTGAAACACGAGACAGAGAAACTGCTAAAACGGCAATTGAAGCGGCACTAACCGGACATTTAGTCTTAACAACACTCCATACGAATGATGCTGCAGGTGCGATCGCCCGCTTGGATGAAATGGGTGTTGAGCCTTTTATGGTATCAGGTGCGTTACTTGGTGTTGTCGCTCAGCGTTTAGTTAGACGCGTTTGTTCAGCGTGTCGCATCCCCTATTCACCTTCTTCTACAGAGTTAGCACGCTTTGGTTTAACAAGTTCGCAAGACAATGGTGTGACTTTTTACAAAGCAAAGGCTTTACAGCCTGAAGAAATTGCCACTGCCCGCAGTCAAGGCGAACTTTGTCCAGAGTGTAGCGGTGTTGGATACAAAGGACGTTGTGGCGTGTATGAGGTGATGCGTATTAACCAACGGCTGCAAAATTTAATTACTGAAGGTGCCCCGACCGAACGCATTAAAGAAGTTGCAGTAGAAGATGGCATGAAAACCTTGCTATCTTACAGCCTTGACTTGGTACGTCGAGGGCAGACCACACTCGAAGAAGTTGAACGTGTCACATTTACTGATTCTGGTTTGGAGGCAGAACTTAAAGCGAAACGAAAGAGTTCTTTAGAATGTCAAACTTGTAGCGCGGAGCTACAACCAGAGTGGTTAGAATGTCCCTACTGCATGACGCCACGTTTTCAAGATTAAACAGCCATTAATGATTAGCAATTAGTACCATACTTAAACATCAGGAGATAAATTCTATGGAATATATGATTGAAGACCTCATGGAGCAAGTTGTTGCTTGTGGTGGTTCTGACTTACATATTTCAACTGGCTTACCGCCTTATATCCGCATTAGTGGCAAGCTGACTCCGACTGATTATGAACCGCTAACAGCGGAGCAATGCCAGCGCTTAATTTTTACGATGTTGAACAACACGCAGCGCAAGCACCTAGAACAAAACTGGGAACTTGATTGCTCTTATGGTGTACGAGGATTAGCTCGCTTTCGTGTCAATGTCTACAAAGATCGCGGAACGTATGCAGCTTGTTTACGAGCGTTATCTTCTCAAATTCCAAGTATGGAAGCTTTGAAACTACCAGACATTGTTCGAGAAATTTCTGAAAAGCCTAGAGGATTAGTCCTTGTTACAGGTCCTACTGGTTCTGGTAAATCAACAACGTTAGCGTCAATGATTAACAACATCAACATGACGCGCTCAGAACACATCTTAACGATTGAAGACCCGATTGAATTTGTTTACGAACCCATCCAAAGCTTAATTCACCAGCGTCAGATCGGAGAAGATACGAAAAGCTTTGCTAACGCCTTGCGTGCAGCATTACGGGAAGATCCGGATGTGATCCTTGTTGGTGAAATGCGGGACTTAGAAACAATTTCACTAGCAATCTCTGCCGCAGAAACAGGTCACTTGGTATTTGGTACATTGCATACTAGTTCAGCAGCGCAGACAGTTGACCGGATGGTGGATGTATTTTCGCCAGAACAACAACAGCAAATCCGCGTACAGTTATCAAACTCACTTGTAGCTGTATTTAGCCAAACACTTGTACCGCGTAAAAATCCTAAACCAACTGAATTTGGCAGAGTCATGGCACAGGAAATTATGATCGTGACTCCAGCGATCGCTAACTTGATTCGCGAAGGCAAAACTTCTCAAATCTACTCGGCAATTCAAACAGGCGCAAAACTAGGAATGCAAACTCTAGAAAAAGTTCTTTCTGACTTGTATAAAGCAGGAACTATCTCACTCGAAGCTGCAATGTCCAAAACTTCTAAGCCTGACGAGCTTCAACGTCTCATCGGTGGTAGTATACCTGCAGCTCATGCAACATCAGCTAAACCAGGTTTGGGTAGATCAGTACTTGTAAATTAATTCTTTGCTTCTTGTAAGTAGCTCGCGTTCTGCCAAATGAAATCTTAGATGTTAGATGTGAGGTAGGCATCTTGCCTGCCCATTCGCCCCTTAGCCTAATCCAGACTGTCTCACATTTAAGTTGAATTAACATAATTAGCGGATGTATAATACTCCTCCTAATACTTAGTCTTCAGGAAATATTAGTTATTATTCGTAACTTTTTATAAGGATGTTTAAGGTGAACGAAGGACTATATTAAAAGTTGAGTTTAATTTTCTTATTTATACATTGCGTTGTAAATTCAAAACATATCTTTCTATTTTCTCAATTATTATTTCCTTAATTTTGAATGATTCAAGTTATAAATCATGCCTACTTACGTAGCTAGTGTTAGAGACTCTAAAGGACAAATTAGAAAAGAGAAAGTCACTGCAAAATCTCCAAGTGAAGCTCGTTCTAGTTTGAGAAATCAAGGATTATTTATTCAAGAAATCAAACAATCTTCAGAATTTGATTTAAGTAAAATCGATCTGCAGCAAGTAACATTATTTTTATCAAAAGTTTCTGTTAAAGATAAAGCAGTATTTTCTCGACAATTTTCTGCTTTAGTAAATGCAGGAGTAGCAATTGTTAGGAGTTTAAGTGTATTAGCAGAGCAGTGTTCTAACCCTAAACTCAAAAAAGCTTTACTAGAAATTAGCTCAGATGTACAACAAGGTGTCAACCTTTCAGAAGCAATGCGTAAGCATCCTGATTGCTTTGATAACTTGTATGTCAGCATGGTTCAAGCTGGCGAAGTAGGAGGTGTTTTAGATGAAGTCCTTAATCGCTTATCCAAGTTACTGGAGGATATAGCTCGACTACAAAATCAAATCAAATCAGCATTAGCTTACCCTGTTGTTGTAGGTTTACTAGCACTTGCAATCTTTATTGGGATGACTGTTTTCTTAATTCCTATTTTTGCTAACATCTTTCAAGATTTAGGAACAGAATTACCAGCATTGACACAATTCATGTTAAGTATTAGTGGATTTATCCAAGGTTTTTGGTGGATGATTCCTATCATAATTGTTGCTCTCGGCTTTGCTTATCGCAATTACTACAAAACTCGAGTTGGCAGAGAAACAATTGACCGTTTTTCTTTAAAAATGCCTTTGTTTGGCGATTTAATTCAAAAGTCAGCGGTAGCACGCTTTAGCAGAACCTTTGGTGCTTTGACTCGTTCTGGCGTTCCTATTTTAACTGCTTTAGAAATTGTGAGAGATACAGCTGGAAACCAAGTCATTGCTAATGCAGTAGATGCATCTCGACAAGATATTCAACAAGGGGGAATGATCAGTATTGCATTGCAAAAAGAACGAGTATTTCCACCAATGGCAATTCAAATGATTAGTATTGGCGAGGAAACAGGAGAACTTGACCAAATGCTGATGAAAGTTGCTGATTTCTATGAAGATGAAGTTGAGCAAGCAGTCAAGGCGCTTACAAGTATTCTAGAACCTATAATGATTGTTGTTCTTGGTGGTATGGTAGGGTTAATTTTGCTTTCTATGTACTTACCTATGTTTAAGGTATTTGAAAGTTTGGGTTAGAAATAGAGGAAATTAAAAGTATTAGCTACCCAACTTTTTCGCAGTTATTATGAGTGTAAAACACGTTCAATACGAAATTTGCTTAGCAGAGTATGCAAACACTGCCGGTGCGATCGCGTTACTTAAGCAATATCGCCTCTATTTAGAGATGCTTCCTAGCTTGCGGCGTGCTGATGAAAGCATAATCACAGTTCCTTTACCAGTAGTGCGGCTACGTCAGAGTACATCTAAACACAGCGACCTAACAACTGCGACACAACTTCCTTGTGATATCGCAATTTTGATGTGCGATCCTGAGTGGAAGATTAAAACAGGGGTCGAAATCATGGTATTCATTCATCGTCCTCACGAAGACTTTTCTGATTTGCTCAAGCGTTGGCGACAAACTCAAGTTTTACTTGATAAAGATTACGAATGGATTTTACCTTCTTGCTACCAACATATTTTGAATGAAGGTGTAAACAAACTTTATCCTTTGTTTGTTGTTTTTGATGATACTCCAGAACGTATTAAGCGAGGACTACAAGGAGCAACTCTACCAATTGTTATTGAAACTCTTTCTAGAGGAACAGAGGAAGACGTAGTAAAAAGCTTATCTTCATGAAGAGTATCAAGTTTAAGGATGAAAAGTAACAGTAAAAAAATCAAGAAGCAAGCAAAGCTCTTATTAAATAAATAATGATAGGTAATGTCTGAAGTACTCAAAGTTCTTGATAAATCTCATTTTCTGTTGATGTTAAATGCTCGTAGAAATATTGGCGATATAAATTACAGCGCGGTGTTACCTCATTTCCTTGCTGATGCACTAATCCCATACTGTATAGCTTAAATGCTTGCAACGTAGCTAACCGTATAGGGCGCGACGCAGCAACGATTGATTTCATTGCCGCCGCCAGCTCAGGTTGCTGTTGTATATTCCACAAGTGTCGTCGTAAATGGTCGCTATAAAGTCCTGTTTCTGTCGGTGCTGTTTGTAAAAGTTGCGTAAGTGTCAGATCCTGCTGTGCAATATAATAAAGCGCTACCCGCACTAAATAAGGGTGTCCTCCTACCATTGCCATCAGTTGAGCAACCTGTGTGATATCCCAATGAAGTCCGTGTCTTTGCGCTAAATCCTGGACTTGCTCGCTTGTAAATTCAGGTAACTCAATTGATAGCCCTACATTAAATGGCGATTGATGGATATTTAATGGGATATAAACTTCTGTTGAGTGTGCAATTACCAAGCGCAGTTTATTCCAAATTTCACGATTTTTTGCTTCTTCATGCCAAGCACGCAACAGCCCGAAAAAGTCATCGGCGATTTCAGGATATAGAAAGATGCGATCCACTTCGTCCAAACCTAAAACCAAGGGCTGGGACAGCTGAGCCAAAATGTACTTTTCAAAATAAACTTTGCAGCTGATCTTGCTGCCAAACATTTCATCCCAGTATTCAGCTAATCGATTAGGTAATTCTAGTCCTAGTCCAACATTGACACAGAACCAGCGTAAAAATCGATCCAAATCTTGAAAAACACCACTATCTGCGAATTGAAAGCTTAAAGGTAATGTGTGGTAGCCTTGCTTGGTTGCATGGTGCAAAATTCTAGCCATCAGTGATGTTTTGCCCATTTGTCGAGGAGCTTTAATTCGAATTAAAGCTCCCCGATGCGAAATCATTTCATAGCTGCGGGATTCAATTGGGGGACGCTCGACATAAAAAAGAGAAGCTAGATCGACTTGTCCTGCTGGTAATTCTGGTGCAGCTACTGGTAAGGGAGGACTATCAATTGTAATTTTTTGTAACTTTGTGGGAACTGCTACTGTAAATTCACTGGTAGGTAATTGATGTTCTGCTATTCGGCTAAGGACTTTTTGCAAAGTTGTTGGTGTATCAGCAGGCGATCGCCACTCGTGCTGTGGAATCTGATTGAGATAGCCGTAGAGGTCGTAGTTCAACGATGAGCTTTGAGAGTCAACCCAGATTGGAATAATTACAGGAGACTTTCGCTGCGAGTGAGATATTTGTGTTTTAGTCCAGCGAACGATTTCGGTAACTATTTCGCTAGTGGCAGATTGCTCGGATAACAGTAAAACCAAGTAATCACAACGCTTTAATTCGGCGTCGAAGTGTTGCGACCAGTTTTCTTGCGATCGCATAATCTCCTGAGCCATCAATGTTTGATGACCAGAGGCTCTCAAAGCTTGCTCAAACTCCCTCGCTATGTTGAGGTCTGACTCTTGGCTGCCATGATAGATAAAAACTTTTGAGTGGAGTAACGGAGCTACTTCACTACCGGTATTATGCTCTATTCCTGCGCTTTGCACTCGAAATGATTGAGTTTCGGGTAATGAGCTTCCTGTAATGGAGGTAGAGTATCTTTTTCTCCGCTCCAATGCAGCACGAAAAGTCTTTTTGCTGACTTTTTCTTCTAATCCTTCAGAAAGTAATTTCCACAATGCAGCACCAACTGTTTTTACGTAGTCTTCTGAGCAGTAGCAGGTTTGTGCAATTTGTTCATACTTCTGACTTAGCCATGTACCACGAAATATAGCAGCTTGTAGAGTATTCAAGTGCTTACCTGTTTTGGCAAATATCAAAGCATCGGTAAACGCTAGTGCCTCTTCAACGTCCATCGGTCAACTCAAGCTTTGATTCAGACTGTAGTTTTGTTGGTTTAGATAGCTAATTGCTATTAATAGTAGATTACAGGAACTAATATTCATAAGGTATGATTCTTATCACGTTTTTGCGAGATATTAGAACATCTGAGTTAAGTCGCTTATTTTTTCCTAACTTTTGCCACCAACAATAACAAATCTTTTATTAAGACCAGTAAATAAATCGATCAATTCTTAATATTACTCATGATGAGTTGCTTCTAAATCAAACCAAATATAATTTCGCCAAAATAAATAGTGAAACCTTTTTAATACCCTCATTTTTTGAAAAAATGACCATTTCTTTAAATCTAAGGGCATAATAAACTAATTTATTATACTTATCAAGGATTAACAGATTATCAACAGAATAAGTACTACTAAGTAATACAGAAATTGTGAACTGCAAGTAGATAGACTAATCCAATTTTTAGGCAAACTTTATCTAAATAAGTTAGAGGGCTGAAACAATTTTATCTGTGTGAAATCCAGCTACTACTAGCATCTCATGCTATAAAAATTATTTCCAGAGTAGGTACATCGATAAAGTCTGATAGTGCAACGCAGCTTTATTGCTAGAAATTTAATATTCAGTTAAATAAAGCAACTTTAGTAATACTGAGTTAAAACTTACACCTTAAAAACATCTGCAAACTATATTGAGATATAGGAAATAACCATGAAAGAAACAACTCAATTATCAACTACTGAAGCAAAAAATACTAGTTGCTCATCAGTGCCAGAGTCTGTTATGACTGCAGGTCGTTGTGAACTGACTGACGTCAAATTGCACATTTCTGGAAAACTACCAGACGACTTACAAGGTCATGTTTTCATTGTCGGACCTGTAGGAGATGTTAATTCTGGAGGACTTCCCTACCCTAACGGTGACTCAGTTCTAAATGGCGATGGTATGATTTACCGACTTGATTTTGATTGCCAAGGCGAAGTAGGGCTAAAGTCTCGCATTGTTAAACCACCTTGTTACTTTGCTGACAAGGCAACTCGACCAGGGTCAATGTATGCTAAGTATCGCTTTCGTAATCATGGGCTTCTGCGTTTTTCATTATCGCTCGGCGCTCGCAATGATCTGAATACAGCTTTTCTACCCATAAGGTTCCGTGATGACTCAGAGGAGCGTCTGTTAGTAACTTACGATGCTGGTCGTCCTTATGAAATTGATACACAAACGCTTGAAGTTGTCACTCCTGTGGGAGCTAATCTTGAGTGGCGAGCAGAAACACAGTTAAAGTTTCCCTTTCAACCTATTTTTAGCACTGCACATCCCGCTTTTGATGCTCACACTAACAGGATGTTCACAGTCAATTATGGTAGAGCAGCAGGCAATTTTTTAGAAACGATACCTTTTATTTACGGATTAGATAAACTTCCACATGAGATTGATGAACTTTTAGATATTGTTGGGGAGTTTATCGAAACACAAGATTTAATCAAAGATTTCATCAAGCTTTTTTCCCAGTTTTCTCAAAATATTTGGCAATTATATATAAGGATAATTGAGCGAATTACAAGCATAGATATTGAGGATTTTGTTTATTTAGTGTGCTGGGATGGTGTTGGGAACTTAGAACGATGGAAGTTGATACTCCCCGATGGCTCGCCAGTTAGGATTGAGCAAACCATGCATCAAATTGGGGTAACTCAAGATTATGTCGTGTTGATGGATACGGCTTTCAAAACTGGATTGGAGCAGATAATCAATAACCCTTTTCCAGAAAATAAAGGAGTTGAAAGATGTTTGAGGAATATACTCACACAGCCCGTATCGCCTGACTCTACTATTTACATCGTGCGTCGCGCTGACCTGAAAGTTGGACAATGCCCAGCGTCTGCTCAGCAGGAAGTTGAAGTCGTAGTGCGTCGAGTTGTGATTCCATTAGAAGCCGCGCACTTTTTAGTAGATTACGAAAATCCACACGGACAAATTACGCTCCATGCATCACATATCTGTGCCTGGGATGTAGCTGAGTGGCTTCGTGACTATAATAGCTCGGCATACAAACCTCATAATCCTGTACCGTCTCGCCTCAATGGAATGGAACAAGATGAAATGGACATCAGCCGCATGGGACGCTATGTAATTGACGGAGAAAGTGGACAAATTATTAAATCTCAAGTTATCTCGGATTTAAATCTTACTTGGGGTGTAGGGTTATATGCGTATCTTGATAGGCTATCTTCCGGTATGCCTCCAGGGCAAATTAAAGATATCTACTGGACTTCGTTTGGGCTATGGAAAGAACTACTAACAAAGTTTATCTGCGATCTATACAAGGATTATAAATACCGAGCAGTGCCTGTGTCAGAAGTTCTTCGCCTCGCAGAACAAGGTGTACCAGCAAACTTATTTCGGCTGCACACTTCAGATGAATCGCTATATATCGCTGACAGCTTTCAGTTTCCTGAAGGTTATATGGTAAGTTCACCGCAGTTTGTACCTTATGTTGATGGAAATGACGGATCAACTGACGGTTACATTGTATGCGCTGTTGTCTTCGACGACAGCAATGAAATTTGGGTTTTTGATGCTAACAATTTGAAGGCAGGTGCAGTCTGCAAGCTAAGTCATCCTTTACTTACAGCCTATTGCAAGTTTATGAGGTACAGTAAGAGGAGTACACAAATGAAGTCTAATGAAACCGTACTCGCTCGACTTGCGAGAAAAAATAGTTAAGGCATACACACAAGGTGACACCTCAATCAG
>NZ_JADEWN010000072.1 GCF_015207655.1 Gloeocapsopsis crepidinum LEGE 06123
GGAACATGGGCAGACGTGCTCAACCGCGCTAACTTGGGCATGGAAGTGATGCACGAGCGCAACGCTCACAACTTCCCTCTCGACTTGGCTTCCGGTGAAGTGACTCCAGTTGCTCTTACCGCTCCTACCATCAACGGTTAATACTTAATCTGAAGCTATTCTAAGAAGCGCCTCCTATTCAGGGGGCGCTTTTTGCTATGGGAATCTTTGTAACAAACGCTAGCAAAACTTAATACAAGTTGATTGATTTATAGCAAAAATCAATGTAAATACTAAGAATAAGAGTCAGTAAATTCCCAAAAATTATACTCTCGCCTTTGGGAATTAAAATGCGAATTTGGTATGAGGAGTTGTAAGGGTCGAGTAACAATACCTGGCTCTGAGACGAAATAAGACAACGCTTAGAAAACAAGTAATTTTCAAATTCTCCCAAGATCGTTTTTCAATAAATCATCAGCAAATTAATCAAACACTTTTTTCCTGAATAGAACCATGACTACAACACTACAGCGACGCGAAAGCGCTAACCTGTGGGAGCGGTTCTGTGATTGGGTCACGAGTACGGAAAATCGATTGTACGTTGGTTGGTTCGGCGTACTAATGATTCCGTGTTTGTTAACCGCTACCGTTTGTTTCATTATTGCCTTTATTGCCGCTCCACCTGTTGATATTGATGGCATTCGCGAACCCGTTTCCGGTTCTTTACTTTACGGAAACAACATTATTACTGGTGCTGTTGTTCCTTCTTCTAATGCGATCGGCTTGCACTTTTACCCAATTTGGGAAGCAGCCTCATTAGATGAATGGCTATACAATGGCGGACCCTATGAACTGATCGTCTTTCATTTTCTCATCGGCATCTTTTGCTGGCTAGGTCGGCAATGGGAACTTAGCTACCGCCTAGGAATGCGTCCTTGGATTTGTGTAGCTTATTCTGCACCTGTAGCTGCTGCAACTTCTGTATTTTTGATTTACCCGATTGGGCAAGGTAGTTTTTCTGACGGTATGCCTTTGGGTATTTCTGGTACATTCAACTTTATGCTTGTGTTTCAAGCAGAGCATAATATTTTGATGCATCCTTTCCATCAATTGGGTGTAGCAGCTGTATTTGGTGGCGCGTTATTCTGTGCAATGCATGGATCTTTGGTGACGTCCTCGTTAATTCGAGAGACTACTGAAATTGAATCACAGAATTTGGGATATAAGTTTGGGCAAGAAGCAGAAACTTATAGTATTGTTGCTGCTCACGGCTACTTTGGACGATTGATTTGGCAGTACGCTAGTTTTAACAACTCGCGATCGCTCCACTTTTTCTTGGGTGCTTGGCCTGTTGTTGGTATCTGGTTTACAGCGTTAGGTATCAGCACAATGGCATTTAACTTGAATGGTTTCAACTTTAACCAATCGGTGCTTGACTCGCAAGGTCGTGTCGTAGCAACTTGGGCAGATGTCTTGAACCGTGCCAATTTGGGAATTGAAGTGATGCACGAACGCAATGCCCACAACTTCCCACTTGATTTAGCTTCGGGGACTCCTATTCCTGTAGCTTTGAGTGCACCCACAATTAGTGGTTAATGTCTATCAGCAATATCTGATAAGCAGTTAGCGCCCTCTTGTAGAGGGCACTTTTTTGTGTTGTTAACTAAATACTAAGTGTTAAGATTTCTTCAACAACTTGAGGAGTAATATCTTGTTTCTCACCAAGTGCTACCATCCCGCGATTTTTCAGGCGATCGCTAATTGCAGGAATTGTTTCATGTGAGACATCGTATGCAGACATCCGCGTGGGGACACCAACAGATTCAAAGAAGTAACGCGTACGCGCGATCGCTTCTGTAATTATTTGTTCTTCATCACCCTGAGTAATTCCCCAAACTCGCTTTGCATATTGCAGTAGTTTTTCTCGCTTGGTATCGCGCTTAATTTCCAACACACTAGGTAAGACAACAGCCAAAGTTTGACCGCGATCTAATCCATGTAAAGCGGTTAATTCATGCCCAATCATGTGCGTTGCCCAATCTTGCGGAACTCCTGCACCAATTAAGCCATTAAGTGCCATTGTGGCACACCACATCACATTCGCCCGTGCCGTGTAATCGGTGGGATGAGCGATCGTTTTTGGTCCTTCCTCAATTAATGTTTGCAAAATGGATTCTGCCATGCGGTCTTGTAGAGGTGCATCAGCAGGGTAAGTTAGATATTGTTCTACAGTGTGTGTAAACGCATCGACAATACCATTACTGATTTGCTTGGGTGGCAAAGAAAATGTCGCTTCTGGATCGAGAACTGAAAACTTAGGAAAGACTAAAGGACTACTGAAATAAAGCTTTTCGCGGGTTTCCTCTTTAGTCACAACGGCAGTAGAATTCATCTCTGAACCCGTTGCAGGTAATGTGAGAACTGCACCGAGTGGCACTGCTGCGGTAACTGAAGCTTTTTTTGCCAAAATATCCCAAGGATCGCCTTGAAAAGGTATCGCTGCGGCGATAAACTTTGTTCCATCTAGAACTGAACCACCACCAACTGCAAGAAGAAAGTCAATGTTTTCTTGACGGGCAAGTTTTACAGCTTGCATCAATGTTTCTAGGCGGGGATTAGGTTCAATTCCACCAAATTCTAAAACTGTAAAGTCTTGAAGTGCAGCTTTTACTTGGTCGTAAACACCGTTTTTCTTGATGCTACCACCGCCATAGGTTATCAGGATTTTTGCTGCTTGCGGCACTTCTTGGGGAATTTTAGCAATTTGACCTTTCCCGAAAAGAATCTTGACGGGGTTGTGGAAGATAAAGTTTTGCATAGAATTTTTTGGTTAGTGTATGGGGGCTTGGCAATACCAAACCCTCATAGTTAATTTCAGGCTGTAGCGGGTGCAGTTGCAGCACTTTCGATTAATTGCAGCATTTGTTCAGCGACACCTGCGGCTGAAGCGGGGTTTTGTCCAGTGACGAGGCGATCGCTTTTCACAATGTGCGCCTCAAAATTTGCTGCTTTGCTAAATTCAGCACCTTGTTCTTTTAATTTTGATTCGAGTAGAAACGGCACAGCTTCAGTGAGTTCTACTGCGGCTTCTTCTTCATTTGTGAAGCCGGAAACAGTTTTACCTTTGATGAGATACTCACCGTCGGCAAGTTTAATATTGACTAATCCCGCAGGTCCATGACAAACTGCACCGACAACACCACCTTGATCGTAGATATTGGCAGCAATTTGGGCAAGTTCTTCATTGTTGGGAAAATCCCACATTGTGCCATGCCCGCCAGCATAGAAAATGGCATCGTACTGATCGGGTTCTATTTGTGATGGTTGCAGTGTGTTTTCAACTTGCTTAACCTTCTTAGGGTCATCCACAAATGCTTTGTTGAGGGGATCTTCAAGTTTTACTCCGTCCATTGGCGCTTTTCCACCTTTGGGGCTGACAAAATCAACCTCATAGCCGGCACGAGTAAATACATCATACGGGTGGGTCACTTCTGAAAGATAAAATCCCGTCTTTTTCCCTGTGTTACCAAGTTCTTCATGACTTGTAACGACAATTAAAATCTTCTTATGCATAGAATTCTTCCATTATTAGACTGGTCTACTACTAATTAACACAGTATTTTGAGTAAAACCTAACCTTCAAGGCTTAAGAACAACATCAAACATTACACTCATAAAAGTTTGTAAAGGAACAGGACTTTTTGTCACTTTCATTTGTTGTAAAGCCCCTTCCCAACTGTTCAAGCAGAAATCAGCAAGAATGCGCACGTCTAAGTCTGGTGAAATTTCTCCTACAGCTTGGGCTTGCTGTAAGCAATCGATATAGCGATCGCGCCATGCAGCAAAAATCTCTTCTAAGCGCAAACGAAACCTTTCGTTCTGATCGGCTAATTCTTGACCAAGATTTCCTAGTAAACAACCTTCACGACACTGCAAAGATGCAAACTCTTCGCACTTTGCCGCAAAATACTGCCGCAAGCGAGTTAAAGGTGATAATGTTTCATCCTTGAGATACTTGTCTAATACTTGATTGTGTTCGCAGGCATCGTGCTTGACAATTTCTAGCCCAAAGTCTTCCTTACTTTTGAAGTAATAGTAAAACGAACCTTTAGGTACTCCTGTTGCTTGCAAAACTTCCTGTATTCCTGTGTGGTTGTATCCCTTTTCTTTGAGGAAACGCGCACCAGTTTTCAGGAGTGCAAGTTTTGTGGTGTCTTTGCCCATGATTTTATATTAGACCAGTCGTCTATAAAAATCAAGAGTGCTTGGTGAATGAATTTGCACGCTATAAACAAAGTCCACATATGTGGATTTACTGCTAAAAGTTTTATTTTGGTGTACGAAAGTACACTTTCTTTGGGTAGCCCCCGACTTGAGTCGGAGGGCATTTGCGATTCTTTAGCTAGCAACTGCATCGCGTGCCATTTGCATCAAGATATATTGCGAACTAGCTTCGGGACTATCTTCAGTGGGTTGCCTTTGAATATAGCTGCCATCTGGTTGTAAATCCCAAGCTTGGCGGTTATCTGCTAGCATAACCCCTAAAATTTCTTGGAGATCTTTAGCTATTTTTGGGTCATGAATTGGAGTGATGGCTTCAACGCGGCGGTCTAAGTTACGTGGCATCCAATCAGCACTACCAATAAAGATCTCTTCTTGACCGTCGTTGTGAAAGTAAAAGATGCGGGAGTGTTCTAAAAAACGTCCCACTATACTAATCACGCGGATATGTTCACTAATATCTTTCAGCCCAGGACATAAGCAACACATACCACGGATAATTAGATCGATTTGCACGCCCGCCTGGGAAGCTTCATATAGTGTTGCAATAATTTGCGGATCTACTAGAGAATTCATCTTAGCAACAATGCGACCTGTTGAACCATTGTGGCAATGTTCAATCTCACGATGAATTAAAGCTAAAAAGCGATCGCGCATATTTACTGGCGCAACTAACAACTGACGATAAGACTTTTGGCGCGAGTAACCTGTTAAGTAATTAAACAAATCTGTCAAGTCTGCACCTAAATCTTCCCGACAACTAAACAATCCCAAGTCTGTATACAATCGTGCTGTTTTGGGATTATAGTTACCCGTGCCGACGTGAACATAACGATAAATGCGATCTGCTTCGCGGCGCACTACCATAACAATCTTGGAGTGAGTTTTCAACCCAGTCACACCATAAACAACATGAACTCCCACACGTTCTAAACGTCGCGCCCAATAAATATTGTTTTCCTCATCAAATCGGGCTTTGAGTTCGACTAAAACAGCAATTTGCTTGCCATTTTCTGCAGCTGCAATCAGTGCATTAACAATGGGAGAGTCACCAGAGGTACGATAAAGTGTCATTTTGATCGCTAACACATCTGGATCGTAGGCAGCTTGGGTAATAAACCGCAGTACTGTAGAGGAAAAAGACTCATAAGGATGGTGTACTAATAAATCTCCCTCCTTAATGACCGAAAAAAAATCTTTTCTTTCCTCAGATTCCTGAATTTCTGGATTAAGTTGAGGAATGCTGATTCCTTGTACGCGGGATGGTACTACGGACTTCCAAGGTGGATCTTTCAGTTCAGGTAGAGGCAATGCCATAAATGACATCAGATCGCCTAAACCAAGCAACCCTTGAATTTGATAAACATCACTTTCTGCTAAATCTAACTCTTGTAATAGCTTTGCTTTAACTGGTTCTGGAGTTTGAGATTCTATTTCTAGCCTAACTGTCGAACCACCAACGCGCCGCTTGCGAAGTTCTTGTTCAATTGCTTGTAACAAATCGTCTGCTTCATCTTCTTCAAGTTCCAAATCAGAATCGCGGGTAATGCGAAACAGGTAATACTCCTGAATATTCATTCCAGGAAACAGCGACTCTAGATTGTGTGCCAGTACTTGTTCCAAAAGCACTCCAGTCCAATGCACAGGTTGTCCTTGAATTTGAACTCCTAAAGCTTCTGGTAGTTCTAAGAAGCGCGGTAACGCTTTAGGCACTTTCACCCGTGCAAAAAACTCTGCTTCAGTTTCTGGATTTTTAACAACGACTGCCAAATTCAGACTGAGATTGGAGATATAAGGAAATGGATGGCTAGGATCAATTGCTAGCGGGGTGAGAACTGGAAAAATTTGTTCTTCAAAGTAGTTTTGTAAATAAGTCCGTTGTTCTTGATTTAAATCAATGTAATCAAGAATATGAATGCCCTCTTTTGCCAAGGTAGGGCGAATCACTTGTTCAAAGTGTTGGTGTTGTTGAGTTACTAAAGGACGAAGTCGTTGACTAATTGCTTCTAACTGTTCTTGTGGTGTCCGACCATCGGGAGTTAACTGAGATACCTTGGCTGCAACTTGTTCTTTTAATGCAGCTATGCGTACCATAAAAAACTCATCTAAATTAGAACTAAAAATTGCTAAGAACTTGAGTCTTTCTAACAATGGAGTACGCGGATCGCAAGCTTCATGTAGTACTCGATGATTAAACTCTAACCAGCTCAATTCGCGATTGAAGTAGTATTGTGGATCTTTAAGATTAATTTCAATTTCAGTTTTTTTTGTTCTAGGCATATTAGTAAATTATTGCCAGGAGAATTTTTTTAAACTAGAGGCTGAGACAATTTTAGGATTAAATTTTGGAACCACCGCTTTGTAAAGCTAGTGTTGTCTGCTATTTTTCAGATTTAATATCTAGCCAACACTAATTTAGTCAAATTCAGTATCTTTTAAACTATCTCACTCTTAAATCAATACTTTTTGTTTACTTCTTAACATCTGGCGACTAGTTTTTGTGTTTTGCTAAAACACTTCATTTTCAATTCCCTGCCACCATTCTCCCAAATTCATCAAATCTTGGTGTATGTCTGTCAATTCCTGGGCGTATTCTTCTGGCGAAGTTGTAGCGCGGCGTTCTTGAAGTTTCTGCAAGCGTAACTGGATCAACAACCAAGGCTTGGAAATACTGTTTGTTGCTTCCAAGTACTGTGCTAGCTCTTGACTATTCATAAAAAAACAGCAGTGCGGGTTAGTTTGATCCTATTGTGAATTTTACGCTTTGTGATCGCCAGAACCAGAAGGTATATTACTTCTCTAAATTCAGACAACATCAAACACGCAAATCTAAACTTTATCTGACTTCTTTAATAAGGACACAACCACACAGCAGTGCCCTTTGCAACGCAATATACTCATGCATGACTTAAGTTAAACTGCAACCAAGCCCGTTTGGCGCAGGATAAAAAAGAGAATAGAGTTAACAATGCTGAGTGCGATCGCGCCTAAAATTGCACTGCCAATGCCCCATCTCAAGCGAAATCCCTCAACTAACCAGGCTGCTAAACCAAACACAATGATACTGCCGATTAAGGGAATTAACCCCAGACTTAACAGGGCATTTGCGGTTCTAAACCAGCCAGGCAACAAAGCCCAGATGCCATTGAATGCACCAATAATTGCCCCAGCAATTAAAGCAATCCAAGCATTATCAACCTCAACACCTAGAGGTAGCTTTGAGATAATTAATAAACTAATTGCAATGACGACGACTGAAATTAAAAAGCCAAGCATTTAAATACTCCTTAAACACAACTTTAAACGTTTTTCCTAGCAAAATCTTACCTGCAATCAGACACTATTCAAGGCTAAGTAGCCCGCGGTAATGAAGATAAGATAAGCATCCAAATACCATTAAATAAAAGGGTAATTCCAATAAAAAGTCCGAGCATCCAATCTGCGTTGAATGGCCATTCAGACCAAATGAGGATACCTAAAATAACTCCTAGAATGCCGCTAAATAATACCCAGCCCCAATTGCGAACAGGACGCAGATCAAATGCAAGCAGAACTTGCAACATACCTTGAACAAAGATGGTGATTCCTAGTATGAGTGTCAGGGCGATCGCTCCTGAAAAAACGTTAGATAAAACAACAATCCCAGCGCCAAAATAGAAGATACTCAGCAGCAGTTTCCAGACAAACTGACCTGCTCCTCGCGATCCAAAAGCATAGATAAATTGAGCAATTCCAGCGAAAATGAATATCCAGCCAAATGCTATTGTCGAAGCAATGGTTGCATAAACAGGTCGAGCAATAGCAGCTAACCCGATAATTACCAATAAGATCCCAACTACGATACCAATTCCTGAGCCACCAGTGCGTTCTCTATCTCTCACTTCAGGGTCTGTAGTTCTCATTCAAATCTCCTTGTGTTTAATCTAAGTCCCTTTAGCCAGTAGATTTTTGCTAACCTTTACTAGCGTTTGGGTGAAAACATCCTTGGATTTTCGAGCGTAGCGTGGGTGTTAATGCATTTGACTAAATTCTAATTAGATACTCAACTTTTAACTTACCATGTTGGTATCATCGAGTTCGGAAAATCTTGCCCTTACGACAAGTCATAACTAGAACTCTCAATTTCCTCCTCAAAACTCAGTAACTCAACGTGTTTTGAATTTGCCACGATCTCTTTTGCACTCAGCAAGCCTGCGATCGTCCAAGTTTGATAAATTCTCGCTTCTTTATCAATTAAGCGCCCTTGTTTGCCATCATAGTATTCAGGAAATCCATCCTCGATTAACCGAGTTTCAGCAAGTGCGATCGCGCGATTTGCTAATTCTTGCCGTTCTGTTTTTTGTGCGGCAGCGGCAAATAGCCAAAGTAAAACGGGTTTGCCACTATTGTGATAAGACCAAGGCATATTTTTGGCGTCACATCCCGTCACGATCCGCCACTATAAACCTTCTACAGCCGGAAAGCAGAGTTTGACAGGTATATAACCAATCAAGTCATGCCAACGCTGTTCAAATAAATTCATGATGCTTTGCGATTCCTCGCGGCTGGCTGGAGAAACCATAATTGCCATGCTGAAGGAACGAAATCGCGAATAAAACACTGGTCGTAGTTGAGGGCTTCCACCTCCTGATCTTGGGCAGCAACCGTACCAATCGGTCGCCCTTGATAGTAAATAATTGACTTTTCCAGCAGTTCCCAAGCTTCTTCCTAAATAGCTATCGCTAATTGTCAAGATTGGTTTACTTCAGTTATCTTAAATGGGCGCTTAAGAGCAAACATTACTATTTATCTGCCTCCACTCAACAGAAACATCATAATTTCTTCGCTGGACTTCAGAAAGACTTTAGGATTGAGGTGAAGAATGTTTCGTCACTTTTGAGAGATTAATCAGACTGCTGTTTATATAATGTCTCAGTCGAAATTGCTACATCTCTCCCCAGCAAAACTATAGCAAAGAGGGCGGCTGCCCTGTTGTTTACCTCGTCGGGAAAGCCTCCACCATGACCAGCCCCAACAATAGAGACAAAAAGCTGGGTACTCTTAGCCCTATCAACTCCCTGTCTAACCGAACAGCTTGGTCATAGGGAATAACAAAATCGCCAGTATCGTGAATGGAACATCAAGTTGAAACCTGATAGGCTGTTTGCTTAGTTCTTCCAGTGACATCGCGCCTGAACCATTCTGCTCGAATTCGTCTGAACTGGGCTGACACTGCGATCAAACTGATCGTAAGCCCAATAGCAATGCTAAATCTGTAAAGAACCGTGTTGTTTATAGTTGATTTGTCTAAATTGACTACACATAGTAGAAAACATCTACTCGCTACATCCTTCTAAGGATTAGTTTGACTTGGGTTAATGTTTGATACCTAAACAGGATGCACTGTATTAGCTATTAGTAAAACATATATTTATAAAATCTAATCAAAATCAAAAGCTAGTTTATTAAGTTTAAGAAGAACGCAATGTCGAATAACTTGAATTTATACTTACCTGCACCGACTAAACAACGATTTGCAGCTACTTTTCGCGTAGTTAGGCGCGTTAGCTTCTGGGTGCAGTTAGGGCTAGGTACTGTTTCTAGCTTGGCTTTATTGTTGGCTATATTTAGCCGTAATACTACTGTTCAAGCAACAACAAATCCAGTCATGGCGTTTGGCGTCTTTTTAGGGATTACTGGCATTTTAGTGCTGTGCTTTAGGCTCTATTTGTCTTTTCGTTATAGACGTTTAGACAGAACTTTACAGTCACCTAATCGGGACTTACATCCAAAAAAAGAGGAAGTACTTCAATTATTAAACACTGGATTAATTGTTAGTTTGATTGGTCTACTGTTAGCTTTTTTAGCATCTGAAGTGACGATCACTGCCGTAGCAGCGAAAGCTCTAGCACTACCTCAAGGAGTGGCAGCTTATACCTCGACAAATTCTATTCGTCCGTTGGATATTTTTGTCGTGTTGGCAAACGTCAATCTGATTGGCGCTCACTTTGTTGGCAGTGCGATCGCACTGGGACTGTTTAGCTGGCTGGATGACTAGTCAAGATCGCCTATGTGTTGCATTAGAGATTTAACTACAGCGTTATCGGAGCAACAGGCTCGATATCAGGATCTACTCCACCAAGCTGATTAGTTCGCAACACCCACGCTGAACCACCCTGTCTGAGAAAAGCTTGAGTCACCTCATCGCTAGTCAAACGAGGTAAGATAGTGCGCCAGCTGAGTAAACTACGTACTAAGTTTTGCACTGGGTTATCTTCTAGTGTGCTACCTAATACCTCAGCTTGATTTTTCCAGTCTGCTCGTGCCGTTCCCCAAGGTAAGAGCAAACGTTTCAAATCAAGACTCAACTGTTCTAGCTGCTCTAATCTGTGCAACTGTTCGGGATTTTGTTTTTTCCACTCCTCAACGTTTGGGTGAGAACGAATCGCTTGAGCTATTTGCCTCAGTGCAGCATATAAAGCTTGATTAGCATCTTGGGTGCAGTTATTGGCTGGTCCAACAAAAGTACCTCCTGTTCCGTCGCCAATGCGATAGCGAGCCGCCATAATTTCTAGCTGATAGATTACCTGATCCAGCGGCGATCGCTTCTGACCATCTTGAGTTTCATAATCACCAGTAAATCCATCGAGTTCGACAAGGGTATCGCAAACAGGACGCAATCCCATCCAACCAAAAGAGCGATCGCCCATGTAACGCGACCAATGCAGGCTACCTGCAATCAGTCCATCAGTATTATGAGTGTAAATTTGATGATAAACGATTTCAAATCGCAATTCATCAGTTAGCGGTTCTCGTACTACTTTGGCAATTCCATAAGCAAAGTGACCGAAGTAAACTGGACTTTTCGCCTTAGGTTCCGTTTTCTTACCACCAATTCCACCATAGACGTGAATGAGTAACGCCCGTTTACCTTCGCGCCAAGCAGTTGCACTTCTTGTTTGAGCCGCCTCGAAACTGAGCAATGAGGTACTAATTTTACCTTTTTGAGCAGTCAAATTGCTCCAACACTCTTTTTTGAGGTATTTTTTGACTAATCTACCCTCAATTCTCCGCTCTGGTTCGACCTGAAACAGAACGCGAGGGGCTAATGCTTGTATGACAAACACTCCTGACTCATCCGGCGCACCATAGATGTACCATCCAGTTTCATTCAGGGGAGATTTTTCAATGTCTTTGTGAGTAGATGGGTAAGTATTATTGCGATTGGCTACTACAGAAGGCATTCTGACAATTTCTTCTGCTCCATTAAATTGCTTTGAAATCCGATTAAAGTGAACTACACGAAACAAGTCACTGCCTGATTTGACAGGTTGGAGAAATTTCACTAAACCATAGTAGCGTCCAGTAATTTGAACGGGGTCACGAGAGATACATAAGATGTATGTGGGGATACTTTCATCTTGCGAAGATTGATTTTGTTGTAGCGCCTGATGCAGACTGTCGGAGCTTGACTGCACGGCAACAGTTTCTTGTAGCATCACCATCACGTCATCATTAGGATGCGAACCTGCAAGCGATTCTAAAGGATCGACAAGTCGCCAGTGATTAATTCGAGTCGGATGAATGTTTCCTTGTTGAGTGCTATATTCTGCTTGAGCGCTGAAATACACGTCTTTAGTCACTGCTTTGACATACGATCGCATTTGTGGTTCGTCACTAAGGCGCAAAACGACAACTTGTCCAACAAGATGCTGAAAATCGGCAGGTGCGTGATGCACTTCAAACAAGACTCCTTGAATCACTTGCCGTTTGTCTTTAGTAGGCAGAATTAATCGTCCCATCCAAGGTGCGATCGGTCGGTAGTACTCTTGTGATACTGATTGATGGATTGGATAAAACTGAGGTAAATTGAAGGCAGCTTGCCGATATCGTTCATAATTGCTCAATTTGCGAGGAGTTGCCCGATCTTCTAGCTCAGCCATATCAAGTAAAATTCCTATTACCCAATCAATAGTTTGTTGCAAGTAACTGCGACCATCGGGTAGAAACCGTTCGGGGTCCATTAATCCTCCTGGTAGTTGATGTCCGACTGAACCAAGGGAAATCCGATTCACTTTCCCCATACGCTTAGCACGGTTCCAGTAAGACAGGAAGAAGATCGCCCAACGTTTGGGAAATATCAAACCCATCCGCTCAACTAGATCTTTGTCACCTACCAGATGATAGAGATGCTCTAGTTTCAGGACGTTGACATTGCCACTAATGACCCCGCCCAGAGAAATGACCTCAATTGGAGCAGTTAATGCTTGCCGCAAAAATGGGGCTGCTCCTGCTGCCATTTGTCCGCCACCACTAAAACCAATCAATGTTATTGGTACACCGCTATCGGGTTGATAACCATGTCGGAACAGAGCTTGATAGATGACTTTGGCAATTCCTAAGTTGTAAATTGGTCCATAGCGTCTGTCAGCAGAAACCGCAACAACCAAAACGTTGCGAATGTTAACTAAATAACCAAACAAGCTGGCAGGATTTTTAAGTCTAAATGAGTCAGCCAAGCGCCAAAAGAAGGCTAGGGGACGGTTGCTGCCTGTCAATGGGGTGTTGCGGACAGAGTAGGGCATGATTCCTTTGATGAGCATCATGTCTTCTGGTAAGACGGGTGCTAAGGAGTTGAGAAACTCTTGAATATCTGGTAGATAGTCAAATGTAGACTGACCGATGCCATCGAGATAAACGACATAACGCTTATGTTGTGAGATATGTTGTGATTTTATTGCAGTAGGCGTAGTGTTAACGCGATCGCCATACCAACCTGCCCACCAGCCAAGAGCTTCTAAGGGAGCTAAAAGTGCAGCAGCGACAAAGGCAATAATGCCGATCCACACTAAATCAAACGCTAGCTTAAAGATACCGCCCAAATTTCCATACCAAGCAAACCACCAGTAGCGAATTGGTGAAAGCAGAACGATCGCAGCACAAGTTACGCCACTGAGAACGAGTATGCTGGGTAATTGTCTAACGATTTTACTAAACTGAAAACGGCGATCTCGATCTATTGCATCAGTCTGAGCAGCAAGTGCTGCATTGCTTGGAGAATTATTTGAGGTGGGGTATTGCGATCGCGCCCTTACAGAGGTAATTTCCTCTTGCATTGAGGAGGACGTGACGGCATCTGTCTTTGTGTTAACTGCTGTTAAATTAGTGGCAAAAGAACGTAGTCTTTTTTGCAAAATTGCTGGCAGCCGTTCTCGCTTAGTGACTAGCTCTACACCTGCTACCTGGCAAGCAACCCAATAACCAAACTGGGCAATAGGCTGTCCAATCGTGCGTTGCATCAGCCAAAGCGTCAACCATCCCAATGCTACAGTTCCAAATGCCTGCCAAACAGTAGTATCGCTAGCAGCAGCAAAGCCGACAACCATTGCCAACAATTGCCACAGCGATAACACTGATAAGATCGGTTCTCCCAGGTAAGGCATTGCCCCGAAAACGCTAAAAATAAGCGGCGCGTAGCTAAATCCTAAAGTGCGTGCTACGACACTAAAAGGAGCTTCGACTGTAAAAGGAGCAAAGCTGATGAGCCAGGTACTCAGAACCAGGAACAAGTAGCCGAATGCAAACAATACTGTTCCAATCAGCAGGGTGAAAACAAAGCGAACTGGTGTAACGCGATTGACAAATAGAATAACGCTTTGAGCAACGACTTGAGATAAACTAGCAGCTAGAACAACAACTAATGCTACTGTTGAGCCATAAGGTAGAGTGTTGATTTGCTCAAATGCTTCCGAGTTAAGAGCAAGCACCCATCCCAATAATTCCCAAAATCGGTCGAAGGCAGTTTCGTTCATTTCAGATGGAGTAAAACGCAAAGCACAACGCGCGATCTCTAACTAAGTGCTAATAACTAAAAACAGCCAGCAGCCTTGCTCTGAATTTTAGCTTAGTCAATTTATCAATTTGGGCATCGAATTAATGTCAATAATAAACAGCCACGACTCAATCGTGACTGTTTTAAGTAAAGCTAATTACATCAGTTAACTAGCGAGTTGACATCTCAAATCGCTTATTGATTTCATCCCAGTTAACGACGTTCCACCACTGCTTGAGATATTCAGCACGGCGGTTTTGGTATTTGAGATAGTAGGCGTGCTCCCAAACATCATTTCCCATAATGGGGAAGTAACCTTGAGTAATTGGGCTATCTTGATTAGGAGTACTCATCACTTCTAACTTACCGTCAGGGCTACGAACGAGCCATACCCAACCGCTGCCAAATTGCTTGGTTCCAGCATCATTGAACCGTTGTTTGAAAGTTTCAAAATCACCAAAGGTATCTTGAATAGCTTCTCCAACTGCACCAGTAGGCTCGCCACCAGCATTTGGTCCCATGATTTCCCAGAACATTGTGTGGTTTACATGACCGCCACCACTATTGCGTACTGCACTGCGCACGTCGTCTGGAATGCTGTTGAGTTCGCGAACTAGATCTTCTAAGCTTTTACTTTGAAGTTCTGCGTGTTTTTCTATTGCAGCGTTGAGGTTATTGACATAAGTTTGATGGTGCATATCATGGTGCAACTGCATCGTTTGAGCGTCAATATATGGCTCTAACGCGTCGTAATTGTATGGTAAGGATGAAAGTTCAAATGCCATTGTGTGAAATCCTCACATAAGTGCTTGCCAACAAAGTATCTATTGTAGAAGTTTGGGCACCTATCCGTAGCATTCATTAGATTGATATTGAAAAATGACGTGACATAAAAATTAATGTTTGATTAAGTTAAAAAAAGATTAAATTGTGCCAAATTCCACTCATATGCAGTATTTCTCAGGGTTGGCTTGGCAATAGAGGTTAATTAACTGATGACAAATTAAAGTAAAGCGATCGCTTGCAGCTTCACTAAATTAAGTAAACAATGTTGAAGAACTAATTCGTTTTACTGTCGCGATAATCGTTGATGGTAGTGACTAATAATTTCGGCGATCACCTCTGCAACTTTTTTCCCATCAGTTTGGATCTCAATTGCATCTGCGGCTTTTTGCAGAGGAGAAACCTCACGCGTACTATCTTTTCTATCGCGTTCGGCAATATCTTTTTCAAGTTGTGTCAAGCTGATGTTCTGTTGACCTTGTTCAAAGTCTTGTTGGCGTCGTTTGGCTCGCTCTTGTACCGAAGCAGTTAAGAATATTTTAAGATCTGCATCAGGAAAAACTTGAGTACCAATATCGCGTCCTTCAGCAACCAAACCTCCTTGTTTACCAAAGGCTTGTTGTTTTTGTACTAATGCTTTACGCACAGCCTGCAGTGCGGCGATCGCCGATACTTGAGATGTCACCTCAATCGTGCGAATTGCTTGAGTCACTTCTTGTTCGTTAATCCAAACGCGCTGTGGTGATTCGGGATCAACTTCGGGAATCAGCTGAATTTGACTGCAACTTGCTAACTCAGCGATCGCACAGCGATCTTCAAAAGAAATTCCTAACTGTAGCACCAACCAAGTCAAGGCACGATACATTGCTCCGCTATCGAGATACAATAACCCCAAGTGAGCTGCAACTTGACGCGCCACTGTGGATTTACCTGCACCTGCTGGACCATCAATCGCAATGATGGGCTGACGATTTTGCAAAATTATATTATCAATTAACCGCGCTGCACCAACTTGCGCTGCGATCGCTAGCATTCCTGATTCCTCTACTTTCTCCAACGGCATCAATGTCAGCGGATGCACTAATTCAACATATTCCAGGGTAACAGCACTCGTGGTTGCGACTTCTTTTTTTACAGTTTCAATTAATAGTTTGCTAAAGTACTCACCACTATCAAAAGCTTGCTTTGCTTGTTGTAAACTATGATACAAAACAGCAGCTTCTTGCCTTTGCGTAGGTGTTAAATATTGATTGCGAGAACTCATTGCCAGTCCAGACGTTTCGCGGACAATTGGACAGGCAATAATCTCAACTGGGATATTTAAATCATTAACTACTCGGCGAATAATTGCGAGTTGCTGACCGTCTTTTTGCCCAAAGTAGGCGCGATCGGGCTGTACGACATTCAGTAGTTTAGTGACAATTGTGGCGACACCTTGAAAATGACCAGGACGCGATCGCCCGCACAAAACTGAGGTCATTTCTATTGGGGGTATCACTTGAGTAATTGAGGATTTCTCTGTAACATGTGCAACCTGAATAATTCCCATTTCTTCTGGAGTAGGAGCAAATAGGACATCTACTCCTACTTGCTCGCACAACTGGCGATCGCGCTCAAGTGTGCGGGGGTAACTTTGATAATCTTCATTTGGTCCAAATTGCAGTGGATTAACAAAAATGCTGACAATGACTGTCTCATTTTCTTGTCTTGCTTGCTCAATTAGACTCAAATGACCTGCGTGCAAGGCTCCCATTGTAGGAACCAAACCAACTGATTGAGATGAAGAACATCTACCCTTGAGTTCTTCTGGCGTCAGATGGTTATCTGCCAAGCGGCAATCTAGGTAACAACGTAATGCCGCAATTGTTGTAAACAGGCGCACCAAAAACTCCCGTTTGTTTCTCTTACCCACTCGTTAGTTTATCGCTAATTCCCAGGGTGAGAGCAGAGATTTCAAGTTGGAGGTCAAAGATCAGGTTCATGAATTGTTTTCTCGTCAACTTTCTTTAACTCCTGACCTCTGACCTCTTAATTACTTACCGAGTACCTCTACCTGCACAGGTGCAGTACCTGAGTTGAGTACTCCTAAAACACGCGCCGCAGCAGCAGAAAGATCAATAATTCTACCTCCAGTAAACGGACCGCGATCGTTAATTCGGACAATCACAGACCGACCGTTTCTTTTATTCGTGACTCGCACTTTTGTACCAAAAGGCAAACTACGATGGGCAGCTGTCATGGCATTTTGATTGAACCTTTCACCACTGGCACTACGATTACCATGAAAGCCAGGACCATACCAAGAAGCTATGCCACTGAGGATTGCTCCTGCATTCTGCTTAGTTTGTGGCACGCTTATTTGTGGTGCAACAGCTACTGGCTTTGGTGCAGGTTTATCGGCGACTTCTTGCAGTGGAGGTGCGTTACCGAGTAATCTCCGCAAGCGATTTGTCGCTTGTAAGGCATCTTCACTCAAATCGTGTGTTTGATCGGGAAGTCGAGTTAGAGAGTTAATCTCAACGAGTTCTTCGTTATTGAGATTGATGGCATAGCGATCGCCCTGATCTGGTGCTGCATTTGCTTTCCATTTGGCTGTAATCTTGCTAGCGTCTACGCCGTTCAAATGTAGTTGATTAATCTTGGCTGCAACCTTGGTTGCCCGCCGCACAGCACTGTCAGCTTCTGGTGTGTCAGCTTTACTCAAATCTGCTTGGTTTGCATTTGTTGCAATCTTTATCTGTGGGTTAGCGTTGGCACTACTTACCACATCGCTATCAAGAAAAGTTAAAACGGGAATATTTTTAACGTAGATTGTTGCTGCTTGACGTTCTGCTAGTTGATGCGGCTGAATCCGAGCAACTACCGAGTTTGATTGTCTTGTTGGGGACTGATACTCACCCACTTTTACGGCATTAGTAGCCCTTGGTGTTGATATGGGAGTTGCCGATTCGTTCACCGCTGACGGTTCAATGGTTGATGTTGATTCCGCGTAGCTGGGAGGAATGCCTACAGCAGTAGCTAGTAAGGCGGCAGTAGTCCACAAAAGTTTTTTATTCATGCGCTCGCTATAAAAATTGCACTTTTGATCTGAGATTGGTCACAAGGAGATACAAACTCCGATAACTCAAACTCGTTACGTTTTCACTTCTGTTTCACAACTGCAACAGACTACCACGAACTTTTTGGATTGGGGATCAGTGATGCAACAGAAAAGCAAAATTTTAAGTCAGATTAAGAAACGTGTTTCACAACACAAACCCTGTCTCTCACTACGTTCCCCGATTTGGCTACTGACGCAATATTGTAACAAAACTTAATATTTAGTCACATTTGTTGCCGAGTAACATATAAGAAACCGTAATGGTAATAGGTACATTCCCCAAAAAATGCTAATTTTTATTAATTTGACCTGTTAAAGATTTTCTTGCTCCACGCCCCTCGTTTCTGTGAAGAGTAAAATACATCCGACAGCGATCGCAAAATTGTAGGTTTGTAGGTATCTTGGCATGGATTATCGCGAAGCAGGTGTGGATGTAGAAGCTGGTAGAGCCTTTGTTGAGCAAATCCGCAATCTCGTACAAAGTACCCATCGTCCAGAAGTTTTGGGGGGACTTGGTGGGTTTAGTGGCTGTTTTGCCTTGCCAGGAGGTTTTAAAGAACCAGTCTTAGTTTCTGGTACTGACGGTGTAGGAACAAAGCTCAAGTTGGCTTTTACACTCAACAATCATCACACTGTCGGAATTGATTTAGTTGCAATGTGTGTCAATGATGTCCTCACAGTAGGCGCAGAACCGTTATTTTTTCTGGACTATGTTGCAACAGGAAAGTTAAATCAAGAACAACTGACGCAAGTCGTGACAGGCATTAGCCGTGGATGTCAAATTGCAGGTTGTGCATTGCTAGGAGGTGAAACCGCAGAAATGCCAGGTTTCTACCAAACAGGTGAGTACGATCTGGCAGGATTCTGTGTCGGAATTGTCGAAAAAAGCAAAATGCTCAACGCTTCTCAAGTGCAAGTAGGTGACATTGCGATTGGTTTAGCAAGCGATGGCGTTCACAGTAATGGTTTTAGTTTGGTACGCAAAATCATCGATACTTGCGAGTATTCCTGGAGCGATCGCCCACCAATTTTTGAGGGTAAAACTTTAGGCGAAGTTTTCTTAACACCTACGCGAATTTACGTAAAGCCTGTACTTGAAGCGCTCAAAGCTGGATTAGACATTCACGCAATGGCGCATATTACTGGTGGTGGTTTACCAGAAAATCTCCCGCGTTGTTTAGGTGAAAATCAATCGATTCAACTTAAGATTGGTAGCTGGGTAGTTCCACCAGTCTTTGAATGGCTAGCCATAGCAGGATCAGTAGATTCTGCGGCAATGTTTGATACTTTTAATATGGGCATTGGCTTTGTTGTGCTAATCCCACCTGCACAAGTCGAGCAAGCGATCGCCTGGTTTAACTCACATGATATTGCTGCGTATGCGATCGGTGAAGTAATTACTGGTTCAGGTCAGCTTGAAGGATTACTAACATAGAACGGGCTTCTCCGTGTTGGCTGATAGTTACTACTGAGTTATTTTCACTTTTCAAGCTCCGGTGGTAGGGAATCTTTCACACTACCTTGAATTAAGTGTTTAGTTCTATCTTTTAATATTTCAGCCAATCCATAAATTTCATCTATGCTTGAGATAGTTTTCCTTGCTTCCTTTCCTTCTGCATCAAGAATACCAATAACTCTTTTGTTTGGGTTAAGCCAGAGTCGGCAAATAGTTTTAGAAACTTTACCATCTATATTAATGCCAAAGTAGCTTTTCGTGTTTTTGAATTGAACGCGACCAGCGGGAATAATTTCTCTTAAAATTGCCTTAATAATATAAAACCCTTCTAGTTCTTCCTCTGTGGTAATAATTTCATGACTAGAATACGAAGAAACTAATTCAGCTTCTGTATCTTGTAGCTCAGTGGATGTTAGTGCTGGTGCAGTAGTATCGGGTAAGTCAATAGCTGATTTCAATCTATCAGTGATTCGATCATTGATAAATTCTTTCAGCGATCGCTTCGTAATTTCAGTAAACTTTTCCACGACTGATGCGACAAGCTTTCCTGTATAGACTTGACCTGCAAAAAACTTGACAAAATCTGGTGATGGGTCAAATAATTGTTCTGCCATAAGCCGCTTAATCTCTGTAGTGTAAAGCATGTTTTTAGCAACGTCACACAATTCACTTGGGTTAAAAGTTAATTTAGAAAACCGTTTAAGCTCATTGATTATAGATTCATTAAAATCTATCATATTAAACTCAAAAAATGGCTTTTCATCCATAACATCGCTTTTTTCTGTATCGGTATAAAACCGATAAATAATTCCATTCGTTAAAACACCAAACTTTGCTTCTGTCGCGTGAAAATATCTGTGTAGTTGTGAACTATGTTTTGGATTCTCTAAGCTGCCACCACACCATTTACACTCAATCAAAATGATAGGACTATTATCTTTAATAATTGCATAATCTACTTTTTCTCCTTTTAATCCAGGTACATCTGCTGTAAATTCTGGACAAACTTCAGTAGGATTAAATACGTTGTATCCTAGAGCATTAATAAAAGGCATGACAAAAGCACTTTTGGTGGCTTCCTCCGTCAAAATCTGCTCTTTAAGCTTTTGAATTTGCTGAGAAATAGCTTTAATTTGATCGATAAAATCCATAAAATTTTGTAAGAGTTATTGTTTATAGTGTTGCTGTAAGCTGTAATAGCTTATAACAAGTTCACTATCTATTCGTAACTACCAGTGAAGTACAGTGAAATCAGTAAAATTACTGTAATTATTTTGGTTTAAAGTAAAATTACGAATAACTACAGAAAATTTCACGTAAGTGAATAGAAAGTGCAGCACTAAAAGCAAGGAAATTTATTTAATCAGTGCTATGGTTGGATGCTGTGATAGTTGATGAAAGTTTTCGTAGTGAAACCCAAATGGATCGAGTCTGTTCTCTAAGATATGTTCTGAGTAAAGATAGAGAAATTGTTACAGCTAATTGACTATTTTATTAATATTACCAAGAAATATTTTTGCTGAGCTTTTGTGCAGTCTATAGTCAGTAATTTTGCGGTTGGTTTCAGTTATTTTAGTAAATTAGTATTAACTTGATATTTTTGTTAATAAGGTAGGCATCTTGCTTGCCGCCTAAAATTTCATGAAGCAACATAATAAATTTAGCCATCTTACAGCCATAGAAAGAACCTATTTATCATTTCCTGCCAAGTTTTTATTAAATAATAATCTACTAAAGGGTAAAGTCTTAGATTTTGGTTGTGGCTTCGGTAATGATGTCAAAATATTGCAGCAAAAAGGTTTTGATATTACAGGATACGATCCTTATTATTTTCCGCATTACCCTCAAGATAAATTTGATACAATTCTCTGCTTTTACGTACTAAATGTTTTGTTTCCTGAAGATCAGGCAAATATTCTGATGGAAGTCTCGCACTTATTAAAACCAGGCGGGAAAGCATATTATACTGTCAGAAGAGATTTAAAAAAGGAAGGATTTCGCGAACACTATGTTCATAAGAAGCAAACATATCAATGTATTGTTAAACTTCCTTTCAAATCAATTAGTTTAGATGATTATTGCGAAATATACGAATACTCGCATTACAATCTTCAAAGAAAAAGAACTAATACTTGCCTATTTTGCAATCCACATCAACATTTAAAAATCCTTACTGAATCCGCAACAGCTTATGCAATATTCGACGGCTATCCAACAAGTAAAGGTCATGCTTTAGTCATTCCCAAACGTCATGTGAGTAATTATTTTCAGCTACCATTTAAAGAACAAACTGCTTGCTGGTTAATGGTGAATAAAGTCCAAGAAATTCTCAACAAAGAATTTGCTCCCGACGGCTTTAATGTAGGCATAAATATCAATCGAGAGGCGGGACAAAATATGATGCATACCAGTATTCATATCATTCCTCGCTACAAAGGTGATACGGTCAGTGGTAAAGGTGGAATGCGGTACGTTATCCCTAGTAAACGGTAAAGACAGAAATTCAAGTGATGTCATTCTTCGCTTTTGTGCTCAAAGCTTAGAGTGCGAATTCATACTGAAAAAGAAGCGATCGCTAACCTTGATAAAGTCAGCGATATGCTGTGCCGTATCTAGAACCAAATTCTTCACGTCTACGAACACTCTCGCAAATTCATTTTGTCAAGCAATACTTGACGCCCACCTCTCCTGTAATGTAAAGTAATACTTGACAAAATAGATAAATCCGTGAAAAACCGACTGAAAGAACTTCGACAACTGCACCAATGGTCACAGTCTGATCTTGCAAGAGAATTAGGAGTTAGTCGTCAGGCGGTAAATGGATTTGAATCTGGTAAGTTTGACCCTAGCCTGGATATGGCTTTCAAAATTGCCAGCCTGTTCGATGTCGCAATCGAAGACGTTTTCATTTATGAGGCAAAGCGCTCTATGCAAACACTAGTTGAGCGAGTCAAAAATTTCCTTGGGTTCGAGTTTGGGTTTGAGAGATTTACTGAAAAAGCAATCAACGCACTCAAGTTTGCTCAAAACGAGGCAGCACGCTCGCAGAACTCGCAAGTCGAACCAGAACATCTGCTAGTCGGCTTGTTAGCTGATCCGACAACAACTGCTGCTCGTTTACTTCGAGCCGTTGGTGTGAAGGTAGACATCGAAACCAATGAACATTCTTTTGAATCCCGTGAGAATCTAAGATTCAGTCCACAGAGTAAGTTCGTACTAGAGCTTGCCTTGCAAGTTGTTCGGCTTCAAAATAAAAAGTCAATTGGGACTGAACATCTATTGTGGGCTTTAGTTCGACTGGCTGAAACAGATAAGACTACTCTAACTGACCTGTTTCAACGTTACGAAATCGATCTCGCAGCCCTGAACAACCAACTAACAGAAATGGTCTAAATTTAGACAAAAATTCAACTGAGCAGATGCCTTCAGACTCTCTTCAAGGCTACCCGAGCGAAGTGTACATTCATATCAGTACAGGACAGAAGAGAGACAAAGCAGGGCAGGAAAGGGTTTGCGAAAAAGAGTAAATCAACTAGATCAAACCCCATGTCTCAGCTGACTCAACCGTGTCAAGTGCAGCACCTTTTTAGCCAACCTCAACTACATAGGTTTGATGTTGTGATTCAAATGGAAAACATTGTCAGGATCGTACTGAGCCTTCACTTTAGCAAGTTTCTGATAGTTCTCCTGTCCAAAACCAGCTACGACGCGGGATCTGCCCTCATCCCCGATGAAATTGAGGTAAACGGCACCACTCGCCCACGGCTCGAAATCGGCGCGGATATCGCGAACCCATTGCCTTGCGCGTTCGTCATCAGCAGGGTCTTTCCAGAGACCAAAGGGGTGAACGCACCAAGGGGCGTGCCGCCACGGAATCGGATAGTCAGATGGTCCGCGCGCAATCATGCCACCCTGCGGAATGAGTACTTGCTGGGATGGAGAAGGCACAATCATGTCATTCGCTCGGTCACAGAAGCGATCAACAGCGTCATTTGGAAAAGCTTCCAAATACTCAGCTGACCAGTAGTTCCGGTAGCCAGGTGGATCGTCCAGCATGCACTGAAGCTCAGCGTACGGCATCTCCGCAATGAATTCTCCCTCATGTCCCAGAGCAAGCAGCGGGGCTGTAATTTCGCGCGCCTCAGCTTCTGATCCAGCGTAAACTACGAGTATCACAAACGCCAGCCTGCCAACGAGATACTTGGGTACGAAGTCCTCAGTCGGTCCAGTCACATACAATGCACCACCACCAACCTCATCCGGTGCCGATGCCATGAACTCACGGTAGGCACGCAGAACGTTAGGTCCTGTTTCGGGTCGCCACAGTAGCAGTGCTGCTGTCACCAGTGGCAGTTCATGTAAGCGAAAGGTGAATGAAGTTACTATCCCAAAGTTACCGCCCCCACCGTGGAGCGCCCAGAACAGCTCAGAGTTCTTGTTCTCGCTGGCATAGACCACATCGCCCTCAGCTGTCACTAACTCCACGGCTAGGAGATTGTCGCAGGCGAGACCCATTTTGCGAGCGAGCCAGCCGTCACCACCTCCAAGGGTAAACCCGCCAACCCCAGTGGTCGATACTCGACCCCCAGTAGTGGCAAGACCGTACGGCTCTGTGGCTCGATCAAGATGGCTCATGGTGGCGCCCCCACCAACAGTAACTATGCGCGCATCTGGATCTACCGACACAGCATTCATCCGTCGCAGGTCAATCACTAAACCGTCGTCTGTGAGGGCTTTGCCAGCGACACTGTGCCCACCGCCGCGAACTGCGATCTCAAGTTTGAAGTCGCGTCCGAATTGCACTGCACGCACAACATCATCCACGGTGGCACACTGCGCAATCACACTGGGGTGCTTGTCAATCATTGCGTTGAAGATCGTTCGAGCCTCATTGTAGGCGGGGTTCTCGGGCACGACAATCTCCCCCGTGAAATCCCTACGAAGCTCGTCGAGAGCGGCTTGATTAGTCTGAACGGTCATGCGCATCCTCCTTTCAGTTTGTCCACTGGGTGCAGGTGACACATCCTGATGTCCGCTAAGTCCCAAGAGAGGATCTTGCTATTTATTTGGTCAATGGCTAAGTTGAGCAGCGGCGACAACCTTAGCAACCACACCAGAAGAACTTAACAGTCAGCTCCAATGCGTTTGTTTAGCCTGTGGTTGTGCAAAGAAAAATTTTGTTATCTTTAAGCCTATTTTCCAATAAGAAATTGACTTGGGTAGCTTATATTAATGTTCAACAATAAAATGTTTAGCTTCTTTATGCCAAATGCAGTGAATACTACTCCAATAGTTACGTTTCTAATACTAGAAATATAGTTAGTCACACTTGTAGCTTAACTGCTGGACTTTAGTCCGGCCTGTTCCAACGTTACAAAATCGATCTTGCAGCCCTGAACAATCAACTAGCATAAATATGCAGATGCCCTTCTACTAAAGTCGAGGCTACACAGCGAAGTGTACCTTCGTACACTCAAATCAGGCTTTTACCACTAAGACTAAGTTCAGGGAGGTGAATATGGTTTGTTTAGCTGCAAATTCATTTGCCAACCTTATCAAGTCATTTTCCACACAGTTGAATTAAATCATACTATTTAGATTGCTAAGATATGGCAATTTAAGGTGAACTGGGCTATACCAGTTGATTTACAGGATCGCGTACAGGGCACATGGTAAACCTAACTCCAAATTCGAGCTTTAGTTTGACGCTGCGGTTGCAAATTCCGAATCGCGTGGGTATGTTGGCGAGTGTGACACACGCGATCGCCAACTGTGGTGGTAATCTTGGACAAATTGATTTAATTGAACAAACTCGTCACATTTCTATCCGCGATATCACTGTTGATGCGGCAAGTACCGAGCACGCCGAAACAATTGTACAAGCAGTGAAAGCCTTGCCTGATATCAAGGTAATGGATGTTTACGATCGCACATTTAATTTACATCGCGGCGGTAAAATCAGCATTACAAGCAAAATTGCCTTAAAAAGTGTATCCGACTTAGCAATGGCATATACGCCAGGAGTGGGGCGCATTTGTAATGCGATCGCCCAAGATCCTGAACAAGTTTATCAATTAACAATTAAGCAAAATACTGTAGCAATTGTTACAGACGGTAGCGCGGTTTTGGGTTTAGGAAATCTAGGTCCAGCTGCAGCTTTACCAGTGATGGAAGGCAAAGCAATGCTATTTAAAGAATTTGCTGGGCTGGATGCATTTCCGATTTGTCTCACAAGTCAAGATACCGATACGATTGTAGAAACAGTTAAACAGATTGCGCCTGTATTTGGGGGAGTTAATTTAGAAGATATCGCCGCACCGCGTTGTTTTGAAATCGAAAGTAGACTGCGCCAAGAATTAGATATTCCCATATTTCATGATGACCAGCATGGAACCGCAATTGTCACTTTAGCGGCGTTGGTGAATGCGCTGAAGTTAATAGACAAATCAATGAATGAAATCCGCATCGTGATTAATGGTGCGGGGGCAGCGGGAGTTGCGATCGCGCGGTTATTGCGTAAAGCTGGAGCAGAAACCATCTTGATGTGTGACTCTAAAGGTATTCTTTCTCTACAACGCGCTGATATGACTGAGCAAAAGCGCGAATTTGCTGTAGAGCAAAAGGGTTCTTTAGCCGATGCACTCAAGGATGCAGATGTGTTTATCGGTGTCAGCGCACCAGGTGTCGTCACAGCAGAAATGGTACGTGCGATGGCACACGATCCAATTGTGTTTGCAATGGCAAATCCTATTCCTGAAATTCAACCAGAATTAGTGACAAATGATGTCGCTGTTATGGCGACAGGGCGCAGTGACTACCCCAATCAAATCAATAATGTTTTAGCTTTTCCTGGTGTATTTCGTGGTGCATTAGATTGTCGAGCAGCAACAATTACAACCACAATGTATTTAGAAGCAGCGTATGCGATCGCAGAACTTGTATCACCCGCAGAACTCCACCGCGAACACATTATCCCTTCAGTCTTTGATCGGCGAGTTGCAACCGCAGTAGCTAATGCCGTACAACGCGCCGCCCGTCAAGAAGGTATTGCGCGTAGCTAAATTAATATCAGTTCTATAAAAAGAAACTGGGCGATCTTGATTTCTGAGATTGCCCAAAAGATGACTTGAAGAACAAAGCGCGTTGCTAGGCTGGTGTTAGTGTCTTACGGTCGCCACTTGTAACGCGGTATCCAATTTAAAACTTCTTTGGCACGATGAGTATTTATCAAAGCCTTATAAGGTTGTTGTTCGTATTCCTTTCCGCCGCGCCACTCAACATCAGGATGAAGTGATTGAGCCATTTCACGACTGGTTCGAGAGGCAGAAGAAATGTCGTCCGCACACAGTAACAAAGTAACATGACCGGAAAAAGAACAAGATAATGCGCACTTTGCCGCTTCTGCTGCATCACGCAGATCAAGAAATGCGCCATATTCCCAAAACGGATTCCACTCGAAATCAGGATTGGCATTCCGGTTGGAAATAATGAAATCATAAGTTGCTGCGTCAAAGACGCCAGGCGGTCTGAGACAAATAGTTGGAATGCCAGTGCTGTCCGTCCAAAACCGACACATTTCTTCACCAAGTCGTTTAGAGATGGCGTAAGGAGTAGCTGGGTAGCACAAATGACGATCGTCGAGTGGTAAATAATCCGGCTTCCTTTCGCCTTTGAATATGCCCAGCGCATCAACGCTGCTGAAAAACACCACACGTTTGACTTTTGCTTTTGCCGCCGCTGTGAGAACATGCCATGTGCCGAGAAGATTGACAGTCATAATGTCATTCGCCGTATCTTCTGCAAAACCAAGTGATGCTGCCAGATGAACGACTGCATCGCATCCTTGAATAGCATTTTGAAGTTGATCCGGTTTGAGAATATCCTGACCGTTTACGATGTCAAACCCAACGACTTTATTCCCGTCATCTTGCAAAACTTGCATGACACCTGCTCCAATCATTCCCTCGCTTCCCGTAACCAATACTTTCATGCTGTTATTTCACCCATTAATCACTAACGGCTAGTTGCCAGACAAACTTCTTCAACCCAAGAGCTTTGCGAATGGGTTTGAAGCCTAACAATGAAATCACGTTTGTATTGCCTTATACGACGTTTCTAACTCTGTGGATAGACTTCAGTTTCTCTTCATTTGAAACTGTTCTGTTTCTAGTAAATTGAAACAAGTACAGAGGATAGTATTTCACTAGCTAATACTTCTATGAACTTTAGTTTCTTTGACTTGTTCTGGGTTTTCCTTTTTCTTTCTTCGTTGCAACCTGTATGGCAACGCCGTCAAATGGAAGCCCGTCGAATCCGCGCATTACAAGAATTTGAGCGTGGGCGTAATAGTAGAGTTATTTTACTCATTCATCGGCAAGAGTCTCTCAGCTTGTTGGGAATTCCTATATCGCGTTACATCAGTATCGAAGACTCAGAACAAGTACTACGAGCAATTCGTTTGACGCCACCGAATGTGCCAATTGATCTGATTTTACACACACCTGGTGGATTAGTTTTAGCAACAGAACAAATTGCCAGAGCCTTAATTCGTCATCCATCCAAGGTTACAGTGTTTATCCCGCACTATGCGATGAGTGGCGGTACGATGCTAGCACTAGCATCTGATGAAATTATTATGGATGCCAATGCGGTTTTGGGACCTGTCGATCCGCAGTTGGGTAACTTTCCAGCAGCAAGCATTATTAAGGTAGTGGAAGATAAACCCATCGGTGATATAGACGATCAAACGCTAATCATGGCAGATTTATCGCGTAAAGCGATCGCGCAAGTTCAGCGCTTTGTGCGCACGTTATTGAAAGACGACATCCCAAAACAAAAAATTGCACCCGAAAACGTTGAAAAAATTATTGACGCATTAACCACTGGGCGAGTTACCCACGATTATCCTGTAACAGTTGAAGAAGCAACAGAAATGGGGCTACCCATTACAGTAGGTTTGCCCCGTTCAATTTATAACTTAATGGAATTGTATCCCCAACCACAGGGCGGGCGTCCTAGCGTACAGTACATCCCTATGCCCTATGGCGATCGCCGTCCTAGTTTACCAAGTCCTCAAGGAAGACCATTACCCGATCCAGCAGAGTAAGTGTAAACCAGTGATTCAAATATAGCTTTACTTAAGGTGTTGGGGATGGTGAAGGTGAAATCGTTGGTATAGGTGACGGAGATGCCGTTGGGGATGGTGTTGGGAATGGTGTAGCTGTTGGTGTTGGGG
>NZ_JADEWN010000146.1 GCF_015207655.1 Gloeocapsopsis crepidinum LEGE 06123
AGCCCTGCTCACAATAGTGAGCGCTACCGTCCAAAGTCTTGCCATCCACTACAATCATCGAATAGGTTCATCGGGAACGAATCTGCTGCACGCCAGTGGAGTATCAGCGCAGCAATCAGTGTTCCATCTGTAAGAGCTACGCAAGCTGAAGCTAAGAAAACTAAAGCAACGCAGACATTACAACCTGCTACAGCAATTGAACCATCTGTTATTGTTACTTATCCTACACCAACGCTCTCTTTTAACCATCGAGGTGCGGTAAGTTCTGGTTCTGTGCCCTATCGAATTAATTTAACTGTAGCCGACGGTGGAAGTAATTCGCGCTGTATAGTGGTTAAAACACTCTTAGGTGCAACAAGCGTTGGTGGGAATGCACAGAAGTGCGAGGAATTGGAGGAAGCAGAGTAATTGCTGCTGAAGTCAATTTATTGAATAATAATATTCACTCCTTTAATGTATTTCGGTGGGGATATTGTTTTTGCGGATGAATGCAATTATCAATCAGCGCAGAAACTTGGTTTGAAGTGTCCATTTTGCGATTCTGCTGTATTTCTCCGTTCTGAATCAGTGCGTAATGTCAAAGGTAAATTGCAGCTGATCAGTCCTTATTTTGCCCACTATCCAAGCGGATATTTAGATAATTGGGATTGCGATAATCGCTCTCGTACTAAGTCAGGTAAAGAAGAAGTTGAGCGCATCAAGATTGAAGCAAGGAATCAACGCCTTAAGTTGTATAACAACCATTTGTGGAATATGTTTGTAAGCGATCGCAAGATATCCTATCAAAAACTTAATACAGTAAGAGCGTGCTTAGGCGAACGTTGGTGCGAGCAAACATCAGTCTTGATACGCTATGAGTGGTCAAAATCACTTCTAGATATTTATACCTTTATCGATGCAGCATTACAAGGTATCAAATCCAAAGAATTAGTAAAAGTGAATACTCGACCGCCATTAATAGATAACGCAACTTACAGCCTATTGCAAGTTTATGAGGTACAGTAAGAGGAGTACACAAATGAAGTCTAATGAAACCGTACTCGCTCGACTTGCGAGAAAAAATAGTTAAGGCATACACACAAGGTGACACCTCAATCAG
>NZ_JADEWN010000147.1 GCF_015207655.1 Gloeocapsopsis crepidinum LEGE 06123
CTCTCAAGAACGCCAGTGCCTCCTCGCTCAGATAAACGACGCGCCTTTTCCCTCCTTTACCGCGTCGAACGATAAGAGAACCGTGAAGTAAGTCTAAATCGGCAAGCGTTAGATGCGCGAACTCTTGCCGTCGCATGCCACCAATTCGCAACAAGGCGATCGCCACCGCATCCCGCAGATCGAGGGGCGTTTTGGGGAAGCAACTCTCAATGAGAGCGTCAATTTCTTCTTGGCTCAAGGCACGACCGCGCAGTTCTCCCGATGCTTTGACATTAGCTAGGTCAGTCGCTTTAGTGGTAGTCCTACAAAAGTAAGGATAAGTTGTAGTGAGGCACGAAATACCAGATAGCGCCGATGTGGTCATCTAATTTCGCAGGAGAAGGACAAGGTGTTACGGACTAAACGAGAAACTCTTGGCCGAAGGGTGCAGTTAAATCGCGTATGGCAAGGGTTTGTCTTACCACTCCTCTTACCTACAGCTCGATGTCTAGACTTGGGAATTACTTGCTCATACGCTTGCCAAAAATCTGTATAGCAGACCGCACATTGTCGATAGACCCCAGGCAGTGACTGCCATAATCCATTTGCACCCGAACGTGAGCGAGCGCCGACAAAGACTGCAACAATTTCTCCTGTTTTCCAATCTAAAGCTAACCAAATCCACTGCTTATTACCTTTATTACTGACAAATGACCACATTTCATCACATTGGATAGTCAAGTGCCCCTTTTTTTCGGCCAAACATCTACTTGCTTGGGAATAGTATCGTACTTAGTATTGACATATGTTTGTAGCCAACCTTCAGATACCCCAGTCACTCTAACAATCCCTGCCAACAGTAATTTCTCTAACAACAACTTGTCGATCAACTCCCTAGTATCTTGCCCAATCACTTTTTTGGTTGGATTCAAAACAAATTGTTTGCCACAGGCTTTGCATCTAAAGTTCTGCCGACCATTATGGGTTCTGCCATTCTTCACGAAGGAAGTTGATTGACATCGCGGACAAGTTAAAGCGGCTGCTGACATGGTTGAGAGTGAAAAGACCTCTCTGTCTATACTGACATCCTTACTTCTGTAGGACTACC
>NZ_JADEWN010000073.1 GCF_015207655.1 Gloeocapsopsis crepidinum LEGE 06123
CATCGTAGTCCCGTCAATTTTGGTGTTAATGTCCTCTGTGGTTTGATTGCTTATTGTCATCAGCCCAAAAAGCCCTCCCTTCACTTAGAATGGGCTTTACCTCCATCTGCTTAACCCGAACTCAGGTTACCTAGATTCTTGGGTGTAGGGTACACTCAAAAGGCTTACGTTATCCTAAAAACAACTTATAAGCTGGATTCTGGCTTTCATCCCAATAACGATAGCCTAAAGTATCGAGAAATGCTTGCCACTGTTTCATCTCGTGGGGTGGTACTTGCATCCCGACAACGATTCGCCCGTAATCTGCACCGTTGTTGCGGTAGTGAAATAAACTGATATTCCAATCAGGACTCATTGAACCAACAAACTTCATTAACGCGCCAGGGCGTTCGGGAAACTCAAAACGGTAGAGTAACTCATTGTGTGCCAGCGGAGAATGTCCGCCAACCATATGTCGTAGGTGCAACTTTGTCAGTTCGTCATCAGTTAAGTCAATTGTTTTAAAGCCACAACCTTCAAAAGTTTCGACTAACTTAGCCTGATCTGCACGGTTTTCAATTTGCACTCCTACAAAAATGTGCGCTTCTTTTTCATCTGCAATGCGATAGTTAAACTCGGTTAAGTTGCGCTTGCCAATACACTCACAAAACTTCCGCAGACTACCCTGTTGTTCTGGAATGGCAACTGCATAGATGGCTTCGCGGCGTTCGCCTAGTTCTGCACGTTCGGCAACAAAGCGCAAACGGTCAAAATTCATATTCGCACCGCAGGCAACTGCAATTAAGGTTTGTTCTTGAATTTGTTCGCGTTCTACATAAGCTTTTGCAGCAGCGATCGCCAATGCTCCTGCAGGTTCTAAAATTGAGCGTGTATCCTCAAACACGTCTTTAATTGCGGCACAGGTAGCATCCGTATCAACTAGCAGAATTTCATCAACATACTGCTGACACAAGTGAAACGTTTCTTCACCAACTTCGCGCACCGCAACGCCATCGGCAAATAAACCAACTTGCGACAATCGCACTCGTTTTCCGGCTTTGAGCGACTGATACATCGCATCTGCATCAACAGGTTCAACACCAATAATCTTAATTTCAGGGCGTAACCTCTTCACATATGCTGCAATTCCCGAAATCAATCCTCCACCACCAATCGCAACAAAAATCGCATGAATCGGCTGCTGATATTGCCGTAGAATTTCCATCCCAATCGTTCCCTGTCCCGCAATCACCTCCGGATCGTCAAACGGATGGATGAACGTCAAGCCTTTTTGTACTTCTAATTGTCGGGCATATGTATAGGCATCATCGTAGGTATCGCCATGCAATACGACTTCTCCACCACGCGATCGCACCGCATCGACTTTGACTTGAGGTGTTGTTACTGGCATAACAATAAATGCCTGTGTTCCCAATTGACGTGCGGCTAAAGCAACACCTTGCGCATGATTTCCTGCAGAAGCAGCAATGACACCCTGTGATAGCATCTCTGGTGGTAAATTTACCATTTTGTTGTAAGCACCCCGCAGTTTGAAGGAAAACACCGACTGCATATCTTCGCGCTTGAGGAAAATCTTGTTATTCAGCCGTGCGGATAGATTTGGAGCATAATCAAGTGGTGTTTCTTGCGCGACATCGTACACGCGGGCAGTCAGAATTTGTACTAGGTAGTCGCACAGCATGAGATGAGTCTATTCAAGTGCCAGATAAGAGATAATTTTACTTTACTGCGGGATAGGATGAGTAAAAGGAAAGCGCGATTGTGTGGTGACTACAGCAAATCGAGTAAAAAGACGAGAGCATCATGATTCAAACTTTACCGCAACGCATGAGCTTTGCAGAATTTGTCGAGTGGTATCCAGACAACGGCAGACGGTACGAGTTACACAATGGAATTGTTATCGAAATGCAACCCACTGGTTCACATGAACTAATTGCAGGTTTTCTGGCAGAAGAATTAACATTGGCGATTCGCAACGAAAAACTCCCCTACACAATTCCTCGAACTTGCTTACTGAAACCTCATCTACCTGATTCTGGATATCAACCAGATGTAGTGGTACTTAACCGCACAGTTCTTATAGATGAACCACTATGGGAGAAAGCATCAACGATTCAATACGGCAAGACGGTTCCCTTGGTAATTGAAGTTGTCAGTACCAATTGGCAGGATGATTATGCGCACAAGCTGGTGGAATATGAGGCAATGGGCATTCCTGAATACTGGATTGTTGATTTTCGGGCTTTGGGAGCAGTTCGCTATATTGGTAAGCCCAAGCAACCCACAATTACGGTGTGTCAGTTAATTGAAGGCGAATATCAAATCCAGCGCTTTGTTACAAATCAGCGTCTAAATTCTACCATTTTTCCAGGACTTGATTTAACCACTGACATGATTTTTCAAGCCGCACAAATGTAGGGTAAGGTCGTAGGCGATCGCTTCCAGCGCAGCGCTACGCGCAATCGCTTGTACGATAAATAAAAGCTAACTGTCATAACTATGCACCAACAACTCGTCTTCCCGACAATGGGCTGTGGCACTTGGGCGTGGGGTAATCGCTTGCTTTGGGGCTACGACGAAAGCATGGATAGTCAATTGCAAGCTGTTTTTAACCTTTGTGTGAGTAACGGTGTCACATTGTTTGATACGGGTGATTCTTATGGAACTGGGCGCTTGAACGGGCGCAGCGAATCGCTGTTGGGACGCTTTACTAGAGAGTATGACGGTTCGGGTAAAGAAGATATCTGCATTGCGACTAAGCTAGCGGCGTATCCTTGGAGATTAACACCTCAATCGATGGTGAAAGCTGGCAAATCTTCTGCCCAACGCTTGGGACGAAACGTGGATTTGGTACAGATGCACTGGTCTACTGCAAATTATGCGCCTTGGCAAGAAAAAGCACTTCTAGATGGTCTTGCGGATCTCTACGTGCAGGGATTAGTGAAAGGTGTAGGATTATCTAATTATGGACCAAAACGACTGCAATGGGTGCATAAAAGGTTTACTGAGCGAGGAGTACCAATTGCTACTCTACAAGTTCAATACTCATTGCTCTCTACCTATCCTGTGACACAGTTGAGAGTAAAAGATGTTTGTGATGAATTGGGAATAAAACTGATTGCCTACAGCCCACTTGCATTAGGTGTGCTAACAGGAAAATACTCCGAGAAGGGTCCTTTTCCAAAAGGTATTCGCGGGCTATTATTCCGACAGTTATTGCTAGGAACTCAACCACTATTATCATGTCTGCGCGAGATAGCTCAATCAAAAAACAAAACAATGTCGCAGGTAGCACTTAACTGGTGTATCTGTAAAGAAACTCTCCCCATTCCTGGAGCAAAAACTGTAGAACAGGCAAAAGAGAATATCGGTGCTTTAGGTTGGCAACTCAATGCTAACGAAATTGCAGAATTAGATCGAGCAGCAGCGAGTGTTGATAAAAGGATGGTACAAAATATCTTTCAGACTAAGTAAATTCTAATGCTTGTTGAACCACCTGTTTTATCTGTAACACCTGAGTATCAATAACAGTCAGCAGAATTTTATCTATACAGGGGAAACGACCGAGAGCTTATCCGTTGTTGTTCAAAGATAGGTTAGCGTGAAGTTATAGTGCTTTGAGGATGTTAGTAGGGTACTCGTAAAATAGATTAGTCGCATGAGATACATTAGTGCTAGTGAAGTTCTTGAGATTATCTTGTTTGAACAGCAAAACCTTTGGATTAAGCTACGCCCATCGATTGAGATTCTCCAAGGGATCTAAGAGGATAATAATTGCTGAAAAACGGTATATATGGCGTATATTTCCTTAAAACGGCAAAATCAAGACATTGGTTAGAGAGGAAGGGAAATTGACAGAATAAACTGAAGTACCAAGACAATATCTATGCCTCGAAAGATTCGAGAGTTGAAAGCTCAGATTGCGCGTGCAGGATTCGTTTACTTACCCAAACGTGGCAAAGGCAGTCATGAGCGTTGGCGGCATCCACTGCTGAGAAAAACACTGACAATCTCAGGCAAAAATGGAGATGATGTGCCACTCTATCTAGAAAAACAACTAGAAAAGTTACTAGCTGAACTAGAGGATTTAAGCGCGGAGGACGAGAATTTATGAGTCGGTACAGCATGATTATTCAATGGTCTGATGAAGATCAGCTTTTCCTAGTCACAATTCCAGAGTTTGCCGATCTCGTTGTAATGCCTTGCACTCACGGAAAAACTCGCGAAGAAGCAATTCACAACGGTGAAGAAGTTATTGAAATGTATTTAGAAGCTTGGCAAGCAGAAGGTGAATCTATCCCTGAACCAAGGACGCTGCAAGTTGCCTAATAATCGTAGCGATCGCGGCGGCATAACCGGAACGTTACACAGATAAACTTTTAGCTAAATACTCGATTAGGTGACTTCTGAGTGATGTTCTAGGTACCAATCAACTCCTGAAGAACTAGAATGCCTCGCGACTGGTCAGCTTGTATAGACATGTCCAATGCCACCTCTTCGTATTTGATAGTTTCAATCTGAAGCTTCGATCTTGAGAGTTTGCTCACTTCTATAATATGAATTCAAGCTTTTAGTATTGCAGTTAACATAGTATTCTAGGAGATCTCCTGAAGCGGCGATCGCCTTTGGTGCTAAGAAAAGCGCGATCGCACAACATCCACCCATGTTGATTTACGGGAGAATCTGGAAATAGCTAAAACAACGATGAACGCGCAGGACACACTAGAAAAATCTCATCGCAACGACTTTGCCTGGTGGTTCTGGTTCGTTGTGCCACTGTATCCGTTTAGCAAGCGGCGGACAATTCGCCAAGAGGTAGTTAAAGATACTGTTTGGACTTTTGACCAAATTCAGGGAATTTTCTATGTTGTCGTGCCAATTCGCATGACTGTTGTGAAGCTTGAGCAAGGCTTGCTCATCTATGCACCTGTTGCCCCTACTCCAGAGTGTATCGGGCTAGTCAACGAACTAGTTGCTGAACACGGCGACGTCAAGTATATTATTCTACCAACAATTTCCGGAATTGAACACAAAGTTTTTGTTGGTCCGTTTGCCCGTCGCTTTCCCCATGCTGAAGTATTTGTGGCGCCCAATCAGTGGAGTTTTCCGCTGAATTTACCGCTAAGTTGGCTGGGTTTTCCATCAAAACGCACGCACGTACTTCCCCAAGATAGTAGCCAAGCACCTTTTGCCGATGAGTGTGATTATGCTATTCTCGGTGCGATTGAGCTAGGACCAGGGCGATTCGCTGAAGTCGCATTCTTCCACAAGCGATCGCAGACATTACTTGTGACTGATTCGGTAGTTTCTGTATCAGAAGATCCACCAGCGATTGTGCAACTCGATCCCTATCCTTTACTCTTCCATGCCAAAGATAGTGCAGCGGAAGCGATCGCAGATACCCAAATCAATCGGCGTAAGGGATGGCAACGCACTGCACTGTTTGCTTTGTACTTCCGCCCTAGCGTACTCGATGTTGTTAGCTGGAGTGAGGTATTTCGCAATGCGATCATCGCACCAGATCGTTCGCGCAAAAGCTATTTTGGGTTATTTCCTTTCAAATGGACAAAGGATTGGCAACGGTCATTCGATGCGCTACGCGGAAATGGTCGTTTGTTTGTTGCACCAATTCTGCAAACACTCATTCTCAACCGCGCGCCCAAAGAAACTATCGATTGGGCTAATAAGATAGCAAGTTGGAACTTTGAGTGGATTATTCCTTGTCACTTTGATGCACCGATTAAAGCGCAACCGCATCAGTTTAGACAAGCCTTTTCTTTTTTAGAACAACAGGATGCATCTCCATTGCCTAAAGCAGATGTTCAACTCCTCAAAGACATTGATGCAGGTCTAACTAAGTTTGGTATTATACCACTACCACAAGACAAAAGTTAGCAAGACTTACAGAAGCCTCTAACTACCATTATTAGAATCAAGACTTAATACCCTTAAATCGAGCTTTTGCCGATTGAAATGCTTCTTGCATAACTGCTTGAATTTTCTGCGGATCGGGTTTTTTTCCTCCCATCAAGTCACCGAAGTAAACACACGCGGCTTCTCCTAATGACCAAGTATAAGCAGCAGCCCAGGAAGCCGCGATCGCACTGCCAAAACCAGGGATAAATTTCACAATCTCACGCCCAATGGCTTGGGCTAAAAAACCACCCGCGATCGCACTGACAACACCTCCGGCTTGTGATGGCGTTAATGTCTGTCCATACAATTTTCCAAGTAACCCCACCATTGATACTTGTAAAGCGGTCAACACGGGCATTGTGGCAAAAGGTAGCGGAACTGCGGCAAGGGTTGCTGCCATTATTGAAAATGGTAAGATGTAACGTCGTCCAACATCGCGGTAAAGGTTGCCGATCTTGTCGCCAACTTCCTGATCTAATAACTGATGAATTGCACGGGCTTCGGCTTCAGGAAGTAAGTCGGCAAGAGTATCTCGTAAGGCTTCTAAGCCATAAAACACTGGAGTATAGCCATCTTCTTCAAGAGTAAAGTCGATCGTGACGGAGCGATCGCACAATCCGCTAAATGTTTCTTGCATTGCGGCAAAGGCGCGATTCACATCGGTGTAGTTGGGTGGATATGTCGGATGATCTTCAATTTCAGGAGGATAAACTTCGTGCAAGCACGTTACAGCAAGTAAACAAGGAATCGCAGGATATTTCTGCCGCAGTTGTGTGGCAATTTGTCGCAGTGTATCAGTAGCAAAATCATTAATTTTGACCGTGAGAATTAAAACTCGCGCGCGGTTGCTTTCTTGCTGTAATCCAATTAATTCCTCAACAATGACTTGAGTATTTTGATTAACATCTCCAAGTCCAACAGTATCGGTAAAAATGAGTAACGGTAGATCGCTTGCAGGATAAGCATAGCGTTCTGTATGTTGCGTATGCGGGCGGAATCCTTGACCAATAATTTCTGCCGAAACGCCTGTAAGTCCTCGCACAATCGAACTTTTCCCCGCTTGAGGCTTACCAATCAACAGCGCTTCAGTTGTTGGTAATTCAGCGCGAACTGTCTCTAAAATCTCTGCCACTTGGGCATCACTAATACTGAACCATTTCGTCACAGTTTGTGCAGGATCGACAGGTAGGGCTTGCCAAAAACGCGATGTTGTGCTGCCCCAAAAACTGGTAATTTTGTTTTTCCAATCATTTATCACCGATTCATCGTGTTGAGAATCTGTGGGTGGCAATTTGGGATCGCGTTGTTCACTCATGCGCGTTACAACAGCAAATATAGAATAATTCTTGTGCGGCTGTTACCTTAATTTTAATTTATTGGACGCTTGGCGAATAAATTCGCAGCTAAACAAACAAAGTTCACCTGCGTGGACTCGTTCATAATATTTAATCATTGTGGTTAGTTCAAATCAGCTTGCTGTGCAATTTGTTTAGCTAGTTCAACTTCGTGCTTTAAGCGATCGCCTTCACCTTGAATTTCATCAGCCAAGGCTTCGAGATCGTCAGCGATTGACAGGACGGCTTGTTGCTTTTGTTTGAATTTTGCTAACTGATTGTCATAGTCTCCCGAAATTCGATCAATTTCCGCAAAAAGTTCTTTGTATTCATCAGGTGGATTCTCTAACCAACTGGTAAATTCTTTTTGATGTTGCTGTGCGATCGCTAGCGCCTGTTCCCAAGAAGATCTACAGCGCATATCCAGTGGTTTAAGATCCTCGTACTTTATTTTAAGTTGTCTAATCGTCTTGACTTTGACAATCTCATAAACTGTGGCTTTGAGTTTTTGCAGTTTCATGTCACTATCCCAACGTAGATTCTACTGCTGATAGCTTTTTGAGTTTGCGCAGGAATTGCTCATTCGTTGCGCGTAGTTGCTGATTTTCTGCTGTTAAGCTGAGAATTTGGTGTTTCTGTTCTTCAACTAAAGCCCTTGCTTCGTCGCGTTCCTTTTTATATCGTTGCGCGTGCGCAACTCTTCCGCCTAAACTTTGGTTATTTTTAGCAAGTTCGCGTCTGCGCTTTTCAACTGCATCATACTGCTTCTTGAGTTGCTCTAATTCTTTGTGTAGTTCTTCTGCTGCCTTGTTGCTTTCAATCTCAGATCGTAGCGCTTCATTCTCTGCTAACAACGAAGTTATGCGTGTTTCTAAGCTTTGCAATTGTTGATCTTTTCCGAAAAGTTTTTCTTGTAGTACCTTGATCAGACGAAATAGTTGAGATTTCTGTTGATGTATTTCTTGGTAAGCGTCTTCAAACTCGTTGGCGCGATCGCGCAGACAACCAGCCCGATACTGAAGAACTTTTGTGGTACATTCATATTTAATAATTGCAATAACTCGACTGCGTTCTGGTTCTGTTAGTTTTTGAACCTCAGCGCTTTGCCAAAGCAGGTCATAGTTAGTATATTCATGACGCAGTACTTGCGTGGGTATATGTTGGGCAATCGCTGCGATTTTTGCGTGGTTTTTTAACTGAACCCTGTTGTGCCAATAATCGAATAATGCTTTGTTGTCGTCCATGATAGAATCGCCTTTCAGCGCAGCCATTACTTCTAATCTCAAAGACTGAAACGCTGTGTACAAGAGTCTTGTTTTGAGTCTGCTTCAAGAAATCTTCATCTAGTTCAGCTAATTTTCACTATCTCGCTTAAGATTCAAATAAATTACTTGCCGAAAAAGTCTGCTGCCAAGATTTGTTCAATCGAATAAGGAAGTTCATTAGGAAAATCTGACAAAGGTAAATCTGTCTCGTTACTAGCTTGCAATACTGCTTTGGCATAGCATCTCGCTAGAGATTCGGGGCTAAGTAGTTTATTCTTTAATACAGTACTTTCTGCTATACTTTCGTCAAGTTCTACTCTGGCATCTTTCATTGAAATAATCCAACTCTTATCAGGATAATCAGGCTGTACGTTGAGCTTGAGTAAATGTTTGAGGAGTCGGACGAGGTGACTTTGTGCAGCTTTGATCTCACGTCGCGACATATCTCTTACTTCTTCAACAAGATTAGCTAAGTCAAGTTTTTGAAATTCTTCGGTTTCTAGGATTAGTGCTTGTTGTTCTGCCCAAGCGACAAAATCTTTTGAATACATACTGTCAGTCATAACTACGCTCCTTGTCATACTCAAGGTAGTAGACTTTAATTGAATTCTTTAAAAGCTGGTGACAAGATTTGAACTTGCGACCGGCTGATTACAAATCAGCTGCTCTACCACTGAGCTACACCAGCACAATAGTTGAGTATAGCAAAAAAGTTGTGATTGAATCAAGACTTTTGTCAAAGCGAAGTAGATAGGCTTAGTTAGACATCACACCTGCTGGGGCGGTACTCGGTAATGGGGAATGGGAAGTTACTCAATATTCTTACCAATTACCAGTTACCAGTTACCAACCTTTTAACTACGTTTATTTTCACCCACTTACTGATTGTTACAAAACGACTACCTATGTACTGGGCTAAGTGAAAAAAATCTGGTACGGTTTATCTTTATCAGGTAAACGCAGGTAACATCCAGGATTGGCATGGCAGCATTCACAGGACGCGATTTATTAAGCTTGGCTGACTTAGACGCAGATGAAGTGAAACAGTTATTGCAACTCGCAGCAGAATTAAAAGCGGGAAAGCAACTGCACTGTAATAAAGTCCTGGGACTACTGTTTTACAAAGCTTCCACGCGCACGCGGGTGAGTTTCTCCGTCGCGATGTATCAACTGGGCGGACAAGTCATTGATTTGAATCCTGATGTGACTCAAGTGAGTCGCGGCGAACCTGTAGAGGATACAGCGCGGGTTTTAGATCGCTATTTAGATATTTTGGCAATTCGTACGTTTGAACAGCAACAACTGGAAACTTTTGCACACTACGCTAAAATTCCGGTAATTAACGCGTTAAGTGACTTGGAGCATCCTTGTCAAATATTAGCTGATTTGTTAACCGTTCAAGAGTGTTTTGGTAATTTAGCAGGATTAACGTTGACTTACGTCGGCGATGGCAATAATGTCGCACACTCGCTGATGTTGGGTTGTGCATTGGTGGGAATGAATGTCCGCGTTGCAACACCTGCGGAATTTGTACCGGATGCTGAAGTTGTCGCGCAAGCAAAAGCGATCGCCCAAAATAAAACTGAAGTGACTGTTACTCAAGATCCTGAAGCTGCGGCAAAAGGCGCTAGCGTACTTTATACAGATGTATGGGCAAGTATGGGGCAAGAATCACAAGCAACTTCAAGAATTCCTGTATTTCAGCCGTATCAAATTAACGAACAGCTATTAGGTCTTGCTGACGCTGAAGCGATTGTTTTACACTGCCTACCAGCGCATCGCGGTGAAGAAATTACAGATGGTGTGATGGAAGGTTCTCAATCACGAGTATGGGATCAAGCAGAAAACCGACTTCATGCACAAAAGGCGCTACTAGCAAGTTTGTTAGGAGTTGAATGAGAGGTGAGTGAATAGTAAACTTACCATCACCAATTGCCAAGAGCATAATTTTCAAAGAAAAATTACTTTATCAGTAGTTTCTTTTGCTATTCGGGGCAATAATGTAGTACGAATGTTCTTATAGATATTTATATTTTAGCTCCCGAACCATGATGGAACCCCTCACCGAAGCTCAACAACAATTGTATGACTGGCTAAGTGAATATATTCGCCAACACCAGCACTCGCCATCGATTCGTCAGATGATGCAGGCGATGAATTTGAAGTCACCTGCACCGATTCAAAGTCGTTTAGAACATCTCCGCATCAAAGGATACATCGAATGGACAGAAGGTAAAGCAAGAACAATTCGGATACTCAACCGCGTACAACAAAGTGTACCCGTTTTGGGTGCGATCGCTGCGGGTGGTTTACTTGAACCATTCACTGATACTGTGGAACAGTTGGATTTTTCTAACTTATTTTTACCGCCCCATACATATGCTTTGCGCGTTGTCGGCGACAGTATGATTGAAGATTTGATTACAGAAGGTGACTTGGCAATTATGCGCCCAGTTTCCGAACCAGAAAAACTGCGCAATGGTACCATTGTTGCTGCGCGAGTAGATGGATACGGTACAACGTTGAAACGATTTTATCGTCGCGGCGATCGCGTAACTCTTAAACCAGCAAATCCTAAATACAATCCAATTGAAGTTGTGGCAACGCAAGTACAAGTACAAGGTATGCTTGTTGGTGTTTGGCGTGACTATAACTAATAGCGATTAGCAATGAGCTTTTAGCTGTTAGCTAAATCCACAACAACGTCGAAGTTTAAATAAAAAATGCGGCGGATGATTTTACAGGCTATTAGCAATTCGAGTCGCTAATAGCTTTGTGCTTTCAGTGCATAAAAGTATTTTATAATACTATCATCTAAGTAATCTCCGAGAAAAATAGCAGATTGTAGATTAAATTGCTATTGTGAGTTGCTGCATGAAGCAACAACGATGAATGATGTTGATTAATTGAGAAGTTAGAGTTGCCGCAAGTTCGGGGTTTTTAAGTTAGATGTACCTACAACAATATCCGGTTAAACAAACACAGTCGAAGCGATATTCCCACTCTCAACGCGATGCCTTCGGCGGTTCGCGTTCGCGTAGCGTCTCGAAGAGAAGCGACCATCGCACTAAACTTCGCTTAGTTACTGCTGCAGAAAACAAAGGCGATTATCAAGTTGATTTATCTTCAGTAAATAAGATACCACCAGGTTGTCCGCAAATACCACTCTCAATTCAACTACGTCAGTACCAACGTCAAGCTGTAGCAAGTTGGTTTGCTAATAATGGTAGAGGTACGCTCAAAATGGCGACTGGCAGTGGTAAGACGATTACAGCACTCTGCATTGCTGCTCAACTGTATCAAAAAATCGGGCTACAAGTCTTGTTAGTCGTTTGCCCGTATCAACATTTAGTAACTCAATGGGCAAAGGAATGTGAGAAATTTAACCTACGACCGATTTTAGCTTTCGAGAATTTACGCAAGTGGCACTCTGCACTATCCACTCAATTGTATAACGTGCGTTCTGGCAATCAAAGGTTTGTGACTATAATTACCACGAATTCGACTTTAATTAGTGATGGATTTCAATCGCAACTCAAGTATTTTCCTGAGAAAACGTTGATTGTGGGAGACGAAGCGCATAATTTAGGCGCACCCCGATTAGAAGAATGCTTACCGCGCCGTGTAGGTTTAAGGTTAGCACTTTCAGCAACACCCGAAAGATATTTTGATGAGGAAGGAACGCAATCTTTATTTGATTATTTTGGAAACGTTCTGCAACCTGAGTTTACTTTGAGAGATGCGATCGCACAAGGCGCTTTAGTACATTATCTCTACTATCCTATTTTGGTGGAATTAACCGAAGCAGAAAGTATAGCTTATGCCAAATTAACGAAAAGAATAGGCAGGGCATTGTTATTTCAACAACGCGATAATATCTCCCTAGAGAACTTAGAGAACGAAGATTTAACCCCGTTACTCATGCAACGCGCTAGATTAATCGGTGCCGCTGAAAATAAATTAAATGCTTTACGTGACTTGATGGTGAATCGCCGCGAAACGACTCATACTCTTTTTTATTGCAGTGACAGCGTACAGAATATTGCACAGCGTTCTTCACTCGATCAACTCAATGCTGTTGCTAAAACTTTAGGAGTCGAACTTGGTTTTCGAGTCAGTACTTACACTGCCCAAACACCTTTACAAAAGCGCGAAAACTTACGTTACCAATTTGAAACAGGTGAATTACAGGGTTTAGTTGCAATTCGTTGTTTAGATGAAGGTGTTGATATTCCTGCCATTAGAACAGCAGTGATTTTAGCAAGTTCAGGAAATCCTCGGCAATTTATCCAGCGTCGCGGCAGAGTTTTGCGCCCGCACCCAGGTAAAGAACGCGCCACAATATTTGACATGATTGTTTTACCACCAGAGTTAGATCGAGAAGCTTTAGAAGTTGAGCGCAATTTGCTACGTAAAGAGTTGCGACGGTTTGTCGAATTTGCAGATTTGGCTGATAATTCTGGTGAAGCAAGAATGCAATTATTCAGCTTACAAAAAAGATACGATTTATTGGATTTTTAAAAGTACCTAAGCTTATTTAAGGCGATCGCCCTCTACCAATCTTTACTCACTGTACCGATAATCTGATGCTAATCAATCTTAAATACTGATAGACAACTAGAAGCGGCATAATGGTAAGCAGCAGGCAACTTTGAACTCTTACTGATAACCTCTCCACTGTCCGCACCAAGACATTGTTAGTCTGCCGATTACTATAGCCCCAATGTATTCAATGCCACATCAATGTTTTGTGTTGGTAGTGAGCCAATAACACGATAAACTGCTGAAAGCACGATTGTTGCTAAGTTATCTGTCATCACAACTGAATCTGTCAGCAAACCTGAGTGTTTTCCTTCTGAAGAATTCAGCAAATATAGTTACACGACTAGGATGCCTTGCTCGAAACATTTGGCTAGTAATCATAGCAACAATAATCTGGGGTATTTCCGTTTGTAAGTCATCCGCTTGCACGATCAAGGCAGGTCGTGTTTAGCAGAACTCAAGTTAGAGTTAGGGAAGAGTACCAGAACAACATCACCTCGCTTCAAGGTGAGCTTTGGCGTTATCGTAGTTGTCATAAACACTCATTTCGGGACTATCCCAATCATCCGAGAAGGTAGCAAGATTTGCTTTTAGCACTTTAGCATGCTCTCTATCGATGCCCTGAGATTCTAAATCAATCTCGTTTGAGCCGACAAAGGTAACAATTACCCTAGTTCCTTCAGGTATATTATTGGGAGCTTCTCTGAGTTCTACACGACCATTGTGGTAAATGCCTTCAACACTTACTAACATTTTTACCTCCCTAAAACTCAAGCTTAACAAAATTCTAATTTGGACAAGAACTTACTTTTGACTTCCCTAATACTGCGTTGCAAAGAATGGAACTAAGATTTTGGAAAAGAGGCAAAAGTTAGCTTGCCTTAAGGACTGCTTTTAGAAACGCTGTCACAACTGGATGAGGAGTTTGAAAAGTTGAACGGGCTTGAGGGACAAACAGCATTCCAATAAAAAAGGGATGATCGGGAAGCTCAATAACTCGTACTTCACCTTCGCTATCTGAACCTGTTACCCTTAATGATTGACTCTTCAAGTAAGGTACATAATCTGGATTGACTCCAAAATTGCAATAGTATTGTTCAACGGCTGTTAAAGAATTATAAATTGTCGCAATTTGAGATCCTTCTATAAAAGCTAGCTTCATTTCTCTTCCTGCTAGCGAACAATAGAGTTGAGAAATAAAAAGATGCGAGGCATAGGGATCGTTCTCCTGGCTTTGAGCATCCTTAAAGCCAAGAACACTGCGTGCATACTCAATCACCATGTGCTGGAATCCCCCACAAGTTCCTAAACAGGGGATTTTGTTCTCGCGAGCATAACAGATTGCCCAAAGCATCTTATCCATATTTTTATACGGACTACCTGGAGCAACCCAAATTCCAGCGTAGTTGTCAAATAGTGAACTGTTAATGTTCTCAGTTGAAACCCAGCGCCCCTCAATTTCAGATGCTAGCAATGAACGGGAATGAGTGATCGCCAAGTCGGTTGCAATATGTGGTTCAAACGTGGCTGTATATTCTCCAAGTATTGCAATACAAGTCACTGCTAACAGCTCCTAATTCTGTAGTTTAGTCCAGCTTAGTTGCTATAAAATGATGAGTCAAATTGATTTATTACATAAATTACATGAAACGAATTCATATCACTCTGGCACAGATTCAAGCATTTGTAACAGTTGCAGAAGCTAGGAGTTTTACCATCGCAAGTGAACACTTAGGAATGACTCAATCAGCCGTAAGTCATGCGGTTGCAGCTTTAGAAAAAGAACTTCAGGTTTCTCTATTAGAGCGCGATCGCAATGGTATTTTTATAACTGAAATCGGGCAACGAGTCTTGCTCTATGCTCAGGATATGCTAACCAATGCAGAACGCATTCGCCAGGAAACATCAGCCGCAGTGGGGTTGGCAACTGGAAAAGTTCGCTTAGGTAGTTTTCCCAGTGTCTCTGCTCGTTTTCTGCCAGGACTTTTACGCCAATTCCGGCAACGTTACCCTGGTATTGAAGTAGTTTTGTTTGAAGGAACTGATGATGAAGTAAGAGAGTGGATTCATACTCGTGCAGTGGACGTCGGTGTTGTTGTCTTACCTGCTGACGGGTTAGAGACAGTATCTATTGCTCAAGATGAGTTTTTAGCAGTAGTTGCACGCAACCATCAACTTGCAGAACAACGTCAGATTCATATCCGTCAACTTTCACATGAACCATTTATTATGTCGAAAGCAGGCTGTCAGCCTCTGATTACAGCTATGTTTCGCCAAGCAAAAATAACTCCTAAAACTCAGTTTGAAGTTATCGATTTGCGGACAATTTTTGCGATGGTTCAAGAGGGAATGGGCGTGACTATTGTACCTGAGATGGCTCTCCCAACTGATTCTTCCGGTCTTCATGTAATGTCTCTTAAACCCAAACATTTTAGGCATCTTGCTTTTGCTGTTCCATCACTAGCAACAGCTACACCTGCGGTTGTAGAATTTTTAAACGAGGCAAAGGTTTGGATGCAATCTTTATGCAGCGACGTTGCGACCTAACTTGATACCAATTAATGCAGGTAGTGACTTTTGATATTTGTTTTTCGAGATAAAAGATGTAAATTGTAGTGCTAGTTTCTATGGAGTATTTTGACAAAATAGGGTATACTTAAGATGATGGAAATATTAGCAAAAATTTTAAAGTAAGTAAAATTTCCATTATGAAGAAAATCCTTTACTATTTATATAGTATCAGGAAACAAAATCAAAAATAAAGTCCTTTGTTACATTTAGAAAAACTTAATATTATTCAATCCTCTAATGCATAGATAGCTGGAAGTTGTCGATATTGTTCATCCATATCAATACCATAGCCGACAACAAAGCGATCGCCAATTGTTACGCCCAAATAATCAATCTCAACTGAAACTTGACGACGAGAAGGTTTACTTAGTAATGCACACAGCTTAAGCGATGCTGGGTTTTGAATTTGTATTGCTTGCAGTGCTGTTGAAGTAGAAAGTCCCGTATCTACAATGTCTTCTATCAAAATGACATCTTGATGAGTAGCGACACCTAGCGTTAGCCCCATCAACATTTTAACCTCCCCTGAACTCACTGTTGCAGAACCATAGCTTGATAGCCGCATCAATTCAATATTGCGAATGGGAGTTTGCATTTGACGGATGAGATCGGCAAGAAAGACAAATGAACCTTTGAGGACACCAACTAAAACCGGAGTGCGATCGCGATAGTCTCGATCCAACTCATATGCTAGACGTTTAACAAGATCAGCAATTTCTTGCTGAGAAATGAGCAGAACTTTGTTTGCCATAATTTTTCTTAGCATCACAGACGGAGATGCTGACAACTTCAAATCGCAACTAGTATCAAGATACGAATGCTTTTGCCATAAAATCATCTAACTCTGTAATTTTTGCTTGTTTTTCTTCAGGACTCAAAAAGGTTGCTTGAAAAGAATTCTTCATCATTTGATAAATATCTTGTTGACTCAAGCCCAAAGCTGCCTGAATTTGTTGTAAATTCTCAGCAATATAGCCGCCAAAATAAGACGGATCGTCCGAATTTACTGTAACGCACAACCCCATATGCAATAGTTGTTTAATATTATGTTTCTCCATCGAATCGAAAACACATAGTTTAATATTTGATAGCGGACAAACGGTGAGTGGAATTTGCTGTTCAATCAAATATTTTACAAGTTGGGAATCTTCAATGCAGCGCACGCCATGATCGATGCGAGACACGCCTAATAGCTTAATCGCTTCCCAGATATAATCTGGTGGTCCTTCTTCCCCTGCGTGTGCTACGGTATAAAATCCAGCTTCTCTTGCTCGATCAAACACCCGCTTAAACTTTGATGGTGGGTTGCCCATCTCAGAAGAATCTAAGCCCACAGCAACAATAGTATCCTTGTAAGGCAAGGCTTGTTCGAGAGTTGCCATTGCTGATTCGGCACTCAAATGTCGTAAAAAACATAGAATTAAGTAAGAAGAGATACCAAATTCTTCTTGAGCATCTTGCAATGCTTGGTAGATACCAGCATGAACTATTTCAAACTCAATTCCGCGAGAGGTATGTGCTTGCGGGTCAAAAAATATTTCGGTGTGCTGTACATTCTCTGCTGCAGCTGTTTGCAGATATGCCCAAGTTAAGTCATAAAAATCTTGTTGCGTCTGCAATACACCCATTCCAGCATAGTAAAGATCGAGAAACGATTGTAGATTTTGAAAGTTGTATGCATCGCGAACTTCTTGAACTGATTTATAAGGCAGTTCAATACCATTGCGCTTTGCCAAGGTAAACATCATTTCTGGTTCGAGGGAACCTTCAATATGAATATGCAGTTCAGCTTTAGGAATCTCTTGAAGAAAGGTATCCATTGTTTTTGAATAGAAGTTAAGAAATAGGTAATGGGTAATTACTAACTAATATTCTTTCCAATTACCAATTACCATTTACCAAGCTTGAAGCAACATTTCTTAATTACTCAGCTGTTCCAAAGCGTAATGTCATAAACACAAATCTAGCGATAAAGACTGCTGCGAGAATCCAGGTGGCGACGGTGACTTCGTGGGCTTTACCTTGTAGTGTCTTAGCAATGGGATAAGTAATGAAACCAACCGATAAGCCTGTTGCAATTGAGTAGGAAAGTGGAATAAAGAAAATTGTTAAAAATGCTGGAATTGCTTCAGCAGGATCGCCCCAACGAATTTCCAAGACACCTGCCATCATTAAGACACCTGTAATGACTAAAGCAGGCGTTGTTGCGTATGCCGGAATAGCTTCAAAAATAGGAACAAGAAAGATTGCCAAAATAAACAAAATACCAGTAATCATCGCAGTAAAACCAGTACGCCCTCCTTCGGAAACACCTGCGGCTGATTCAGCATAAGTTGTCACAGTTGATGTGCCGACGATCGCCCCAAATGTTGTTCCGACAGCATCGGCAAATAACGCTTGGTTAACACGTGGCAGTTGTCCATCTTCTTTAATATATCCTGCTTTCATACTCACGCCTGCAAGCGTACCTACCGTATCAAATAAATCAACAAATAGAAATACGAGCACAACCGCAATAAAATCGATCAAGTTAGCTGCGGTTAACCGTGAAAAACCTGCAAAACTTTGCCCAAATAAATCTGTTGGTGCGGTAGGAAACTGTACAATTCCTGTAGGCCAAGGCGTGTTACCTAAGATCCAGCCGAGTAATGCAGTTCCGAGAATTCCCCAGAGTAATGCCCCTTTCACGCGGCGGACTAAAAATGCTGTTGTGATAAAAATGCCTGCGATCGCAAGAAGTGTGTTTGGTTGTTGTAGACTGCCTAACGTCGTTGTTGTCACTTCACTACCAACAATGATTCCTGCGCCTCCTGTTTCTGGATTGCCTGAAAGTCCAATATAGGCAATGAATAAGCCAATACCTACCGAAGTTGCCGTTTTGAGTGACAGAGGAATCGCATCGACGATTTGACGACGCACGTTTGTCAAGGTGAGTGCAATAAAAATTAAGCCTTCAACAAAGACTGCTGATAGTGCTAAGCGCCAGTCAATATTTAAAGTCAAAACAACCGAGTAAGCAAAAAAGGCATTTAAACCCATTCCTGGTGCTAGCGCAAAAGGATACTTTGCCACAAATGCCATAACTAAGGTGGCGATCGCCGCCGCAATTGCAGTGGCAAAGACTTGTTCTGCAAACAGATCGCGTGGTTGATTTAAGAAAATAGCATCTGACAAAATTAAGGGATTAACGACCAAGATGTACGCCATCGTCATGAAGGTAGTCAACCCTGCCAAAGTCTCGATGCGGAAGTTTGTTCTGTATTCACCAAATTTAAAGTAACGAGCGATCGCCGCTTGCCAACCTGTATAATGTGGTCCTCCAGGTGAACTTGGGTTCTGCGTTTCTAACTGATCGATTTCGCTATTCATCTAGCAGTCTCCTTCAAAGATTTGAATTTTGAATTTTGAAAATGAGTTAACTCTACAGATAAATCTAGAGGATGGTTATCAGAAGGTTATTGCTATCGGATGCCCCAACGGCTTTATCAACCGTGACGCACTAATTGCTGAAGTTTTGAGTTAACCCCAGGCATAGTTTGTAATTCAAAATTCATCAGTCATCATTTTTAACTCCGTACAGCACTTAGCCAACTTGCTGACGTATATCGATTTACTTTACTTTTAACAGTTGGTATTAAGGTATGCACCAGAATAAATTGATACTAAGGTAAATTTTTAGATTTATTTAGCTAGCTGCATACTTTATAGTGATACGGAGTTATTTTTTGTTGATTAAGATACAAATTTTCTGTATGCTTAAGAACAGCTAATGTATGCTGTCACTCCACAGGCAAGCGTTTCATAGCAAATAGTCAATTAAAAATAACAAAAATTACGTAGTCAAGTTATACCAATTCATCATGAAGGAAGTCTGATGACGTATCACTTCACTAAATGAGAAATACAAATAAGTTCTCCTCTACACTCTTGCTTTCTTTATCTTCATACAACTACTTGTTCGGCTGTTAACATCAATTCAGGGAATGTAGCGGATATTATTCTTTCTGTTCCGCGAAATTGCAAAACCTGGTATTCACCCTCACTTAACTGATAAACAGAAATAGTCAGCAGTTTAGGAGTACCGATATAACGCGAAGCCCCTAAAGCTAGATAATCTACGATCCAGTATTCAGGGATACCCAACGCTTCGTAGTCTGCGAGTTTCTTCAAATAATCATCGCGCCAATTAGTACTTACAATTTCAACAACCAGTAATGGTGGCGGTTCCGTAAGGGCGATCGCCGCAGATCGCGATTTCATTTGCCACTGTTCGGCTGTCACTATGCAGACATCAGGAATTCGGGCAATATCTTTGCCTTCAACTGGAGGTATTTGAATAGCGATCGCACCTTGTTTGGATAATGCTAGCGATCGCTGTTTGATGTATTCTCTAAGCGCATCATTGAGATCAGCAATATCGGCGTGTTGACCAGTAGGTTGCGCCATCGCGACCAGTTCCCCATAGATTAATTCATAGGAAGTATCTGTCCCGTCTTCATATGCTAAATATTCTGCAAACGAGAGATTTCTAGGTAAAGCTTGAATCATAGTGTTAATATCATTCTTGCTAATAAAACTAGCTGATTCGGTTGAAACCTATAAAGATAGATTTCTATAAGTCTTGTTTTTAGTTAGTCCACGGAGGTGGACTTAGTTTGTGAAGCCGCGACTTTAGTCGCCAAGCGTTTGTCAATTTCACGTCTCGTTAAATGGGAAAAATCGCCATTAAAACCCACCGTTTGATTTTGCGCGAACTCACGCTAGACGACGTGGAAGATTTGGCACAAATCTATGCCGATCCTGTAGTGATGAAATATTACCCTAAACCAATCACTAGAGAAGAAACAAAATACCAGATCGCAAGAATGATCAATGGCTATCAACAACGAGGTTGGGGTTTGTGGGCGACAATTCACAAAGCTAATAACAAATTTATTGGACGCTGCGGATTAATTCCGCAAGTTGTCGATAAATGTCCTGAAGTTGAAATTGGCTATATGCTAGCAAAAGAATATTGGGGACAAGGTTTAGCAACAGAAGCCGCCTGTGCAATTCGCGATTATGGTTTTGGAATAGGGTGCAATCGCCTGATATCCCTAATCGCTCCAGGTAACATTGCATCACAAAAGGTTGCAATTAAAACAGGATTGTGCTATGAAAAAGACACAATTTTTCGGGGTAAAACTGTGCAGGTTTATGCGATCGCCTTAAGCTAGTCTTGCCCTCAGCAGGCTTAGCAGCAAATTCATTGGCACTCGCATTAATACCAGAGGTCTATTCTATAGTTGTATCTCGAGCTTTGGTCTGATTTTAGTAGTATTAAATAGCACAGGTTTTTGGATCGCTTCTACGCAGTATTTTGCTCCTTAAATAGTTGTACTCAATCTTAGATATTTCCTTAACGCTACCTTGACAAACAGTTAATACTTGATTGCTATGTTTCTTCTAGCAGCATAAGAGAGTGTTTGCTCCTTTGAATTATTTGTGAGGAGTGGTATGGGACGCTACGATTTCGAGCGCTTGCTGGCGAGTAAGGTCAAGCGGAGAAGTTTACTCGTTGGCGCAGGAACCTTAACTGGTCTAGCAATTGCAAGTCAATGGTCGAGTCATGTTGTTGCGCGACCGCGATTATCTGACTATCCATTTCAACTGGGCGTGGCTTCTGGCGATCCGTTACCCGATGGCGTTATACTCTGGACGCGATTAGCTCCCAATCCTTTATCCGGTGGTGGAATGCCGCAGCGCAATGTATCTGTGCGGTGGGAAATCGCAACGGATGAAAATATGCGACACGTTGTCAAAGTTGGTACGGCGATCGCAACTCCAGAACTCGCGCATTCAGTTCATGTCGATGTTCGCGGATTGCAAAGCGCTAGGGAGTATTTTTACCAGTTTAAGGTTGGCAGCGAATACAGCCCGATTGGTCGTACCAAAACCGCACCGGCGTATGGCGATCGCGTAAATTACCTCAACTTTGCATTCTGCACTTGCCAGAAGTGGGAGGACGGCTACTACTCGGCTTATCGTCGTATGGCGGAAGAGGAGTTAGATTTAGTCTTTCATCTCGGCGATTATATTTACGAGTACGGCATCAGCCCGACAGGTGGCGCGCGTAATGTAGTGCTACCCACAGCATACCAGCAGGAGACAACAACGCTCGAACAATACCGCCTCCGCTATGCTTTGTATAAAACTGACCCAGATCTGCAAAAAGCTCATGCCTTGTTTCCCTTCGTTGTTACCTGGGACGACCACGAAGTAGATAACGATTATACCGATGCGATTTCGGAAGAAAATGACCCTGTAAAACAGTTCCTGCAACGCCGCGCAGCTGCGTATCGCGCCTATTACGAACACCAACCGCTGCGACACTTCTCGCTTCCCAACGGACCAAATATGCGTCTTTACCGCCGACTTAGTTTTGGGGACTTGGCAAGATTCAGCATCCTCGATACGCGCCAGTATCGCAGTAACCAACCATGCGGCGATGGCGAAACACCGCGTTGTGAAGCTGCGCTCGATCCTGCAAAAACGATGACTGGTTGGCAGCAAGAGCGCTGGCTACTTGAAGGACTAGAGCGTTCCCAAACCCGTTGGAATGTTATTGCTCAACAGGTGTTGATGGCAGAGTTAGATCACAAAATTGGCGCGGGTAAAATTTTCTGGAATGATTCTTGGGATGGTTATCCTTTGGCACGCCAGCGGATTCTCGATCGCATTGTCAGCCGAAAGGTATCAAATCCAGTCGTAATTACAGGAGATTGGCATTCGACATTTGTCAATGATATCAAGCTTAACTACAACAACCCCAAATCTCCAACAGTCGCGACTGAGTTCGTCACACCTTCACTGACAAGTAACGGCGATGCTCAGGTTTATGGTCCGTACTATGGTCCGATGATTCCCGAAAACCCGCACATTAAGTTTTTTGATGGCGATCGCCGTGGTTACTTTCGAGTCAACCTCAACCACAAGCGCTGGCGAACTGACTTGCGCATCGTTACGACAGTGAGCCGCCCAGATGCACCAATATACACCTTCGCTTCCTTTATTGTAGAAAATGGTCGCCCTGGCGTTCAACGTGCATAAGGTAACACTAAGGGTTGTAATTAATATGTGAAGTACAGCTTTGCTACCTTTAGCGCTCGTAAATCCCAACCAGCCGTGCTTGTTCAATGACACAATCGGAGATCGCATCAAGAAGCTGTTCGCGGTTTAACCCTGGTCTGAGGTCAAGTTCCTTGTCTAAGGCATACAACCAAAAATAGTAATGGTGGGTTCCGTGTCCGTTCGGTGGGGCAGGTCCGGTATATCCCAGTTTATCTGTACTGTTCGTGCCTTCTGTGAATTTGCTACCGCCTGCTTGGGCTAGCTGATGCGCGGTTGGCGGAATCCCGTAAACTGTCCAGTGAGTAAATCCATAAGGTAGTGGCGCATCAGGGTCGTGGCAAATCAGTACCAGTTGTTGAGTTCCTGACGGCAATCCGCTCCACTCTAATGGAGGTGAAATATTTTCACCATCGCTGGTGTAGCGTTTGGGAATTCTCTCAAGGGTAGTAAATGCAGGGCTAACAATCCGCAGATCCTTGATGTTTAGTCCCATAAATTAAGTAATATCCTTTCGAGCTTACAGACGAATTGAACACTCACACTAGTGACATCAAGTACGTCCAATGCCAATGATGATATCGTTTGCTACGTAAAGCATCAACCAATAGAGATAAGTCTCGTTGGTTAGTTCTAGTTTGTTGACATTCAATACTTCGTACTAATTCACCAAGCTTGATAAGCTAGTTACATAAAGTTTTCACCAGAGCGAATAATTGCTGTTAAAGATCTGCCACCAAACTCAAATACTGCACTAAAAACTGGCGAGAAGTAACAATTGTGCAGATGAGAATTATGTACGTTTATGCGATCGCCTGACTAACAAATTCTAAGTAATTGTTACTCAATTCTTTAACTGCCAAATCATACAACTGCTTACCGTGTTCGGGTGTCGCTAACGCCGGATCGGAACCCATGCGTCCATCAGGATAATGCTGGCGAAAGTTGACAGGACTATATATTGGATGTCCTTTACCAACTTCTGGAGATAAGGGCGCGTGTTTGATTGATTCAGGATAAACGTATTGAGTCACCGCGACTTCACTCGGAGTTGCGTGGGAACCTTCGCGATCGCCATATAATTCCTTTGCTAGCTGATAAACCGAACCGCACATAAACCAGTTACCAACTTGACACTGGATTTTAGCTGCATTGGAAACGTTAATTTCTGCAAGATAAGTATAAGTTTCAGCAAACGCAGCTTTGAGTGTGGCAATATTACCACCATGACCGTTGATAAAGAAAAACTTGCTAAATCCCGCTTTCGCTAAACAAGTAATATAGTCACGGATAACTAAAATCATCGTGCTAGGGCGCAGGCTAATCGTACCAGGAAACGCTGTGTGATGCAGTGCCATACCAACATTGATTGTTGGGCTAACGAGTGCGCCAGTCGTGTCGCCGACACCATGTGCGATCGCTTCTGCACAAATCGCATCCGTACCAATTAATCCGGTTGGTCCATGTTGTTCAGTAGAACCGATAGGAAGAATAATACCTTGAGATTTTTCTAAGTAAGTTTCAACTTCTAACCAAGTACTCAAATGCAATAGCATAATTTCTTGCAGCGAATGAACCTATTTACTTATCGTAAGAAATCATTTGCATACTTTTATTTTCATTAGAGAAATTAACACCAGCAGAACTCTATAATCCAGCGATGAGTAATGGTAGTCAAAGATACCGTTACCAATTTTTGTTCTGAATAACGATTAAAGGTTGATTGTGCGCAGAATTAGAAATAAAGTCAGGGTAGCACTCATTGTACTCATCCTCAGTACTTTAACCATTGGAGGAATCGCATTTTCTGCGGAAACAGAATTGTTTAGCTTAGCCCGTCCAGCAACAATTGCGGTAAACTCTAGTTTTTTAAGTCCACTTGATGAATTGTTTGGCGATATTGCGATCGGTAGGGGTGTGTTTATTTCTGGTAATACTGTTGTCAGGGCAGATCCTGGTACAAGTATTTGCATAGAAAGTGAAACGAATCTTCAAGACAACATTCTTTTCTTAGCATTACGAAATTTGCCATCTCCGCAAGCCACAAGGTGCGGTAGAGTAGGAGATACAGGAATATCGAGTAGTACGGGTGAGAAAGTTAGTATCGCGCATCAAGCCAAGATTGAAAACTCGTATCTTGGTAACTTTACCTTTATCGGTTTTCGGGCGTATTTAAATAATGTCGTACTAGAAGACGGCGCGTTTGTTTTACACGGTGCGAGACTCACTAACGTCAAGATCGGCAAAAATCGACTTGTACCAATTGGTTCAGTTATTACAACACAAGCGCAAGCAGATGCTTTACCGCTGAAAACCGATGAGAATTCTGAGTTTCAAACTGAGGTACTCGAAGTTAACGAAGAATTTGCCGAAAACTACAGCGAATTGTACGACAACGCAGGATTTGATGCAGTTGTTGGCGCAAGCGTCGCACCAAGAACGTCTTGGAACCCTAAACCTGTGAACCGACTTTAGGTAAAAATGTACAAATTGCTGAGTTTGTCAGGGTTGTAGGCGATGTCAGAATTGGTGATAACAGTGTTATTGGTCAAAGAACATCAATTCGGGCGGATGAAGGTACTCCGATCGTAATTGGTGATAATGCAGAAATTGAAGATCGCGTGACTTTTCATGCACTCAAAGGTACCAGCATTCGCATTGGTAGAAACTTGAATAGCGATGACAATATTGTCTTTCACGGACCATTGGAAGTTGGTGATAATTTGACGATTGGTGATGACGCGATTTTATTTCGCTCGCAAGTGGGTAACAATGTGACGATTGGTAATCAGGCTATCGTCGTCGGTGTAACGCTGCGTGATGGTGTGCATGTTCCTGAAAAAGCTGTGATTACGACTCAGCAGCAAGCTGATACTTTAAGACAAGCTTGATCGGCGAACAAGGGGAGGTAATGCGATCGCGTTGCTTCCTCCAACAACTGAACAAGACGTTATCCTGATTTTATTCCTTCGGCATAAATAAAATAGTTATTTGTTTGCTTTACACTTGCCTGAAAGCCAACTTGAATGAATTTATCTAATAAAACATTGGGTTGATAATAAATTTTATATATTTGATATTCTTGCCCATTATTTAACTTACGCCGTTGATAAATTGCCTTTTCATTTTCAAAAAAATGGTCTTTTGCTGTCGAAGTTGCATCAAAGCAAGAGTCAATAATAAACACTTTTCCATAAGGACGCACTGCCCGATAAACCTTGGCTAGAAAATCATCAACTTGTGCAGGAGGAACGTGAGATAGCCAGAAGGAAAAAAATACTAAATCGTATTGTGTAGTTGGTTGCCAAGATAACAAATCTACTTGATGATAATCAACTATTTTAGTATCATTTAACTTCTTTTTATTTATTGCAATCATCTCAGCCGAAGCATCAATAGCTGTAATTTTGTTGCTAAGTTTAAGTAATTCTTGTGTCCATATTCCTGTACCACAAGCTAATTCTAAAATTGAATTAACTTTACCAATATCCTGTAATGCACTTTTCAGAATATCTACTTCATCAAACCAGCGTTGATTCAGTTGCAAGCCGCGATCGTAACGACCAATGCGATAAAACCACTCATCATATTCTTGAGAGCGAGCATTATAATAAGCTATTTGCTCTTGAATTTCTTTAATCATATGCAAGAAAAATCAACTACAACCTAAAATACAATAAATGACTATTTAAGTAACTACAGATTCGGGAAGTGCGCCTTGAGGCTTTTAAGTTGTTGATGGGCGCTTTCGGACATCTAAGCCACGTACAGTAACTTTACCAGGCAATAAACAAAACGTGATCGCACTTTGAGTAGAATCTATTTGCAGCGAATTTACTCGATAAGAGTGCGATCGCGCCCAATTTTTTTTACTACTTCAACAATATCAATTACTGATGAAAACCGATGAAAGACAAACAAACGGCGCAGCACAATTAAGCAGCAGCAAACAAGCAGTAATATAAATATTCCAGAACTAAATTGGTAAGAAAATAATTCGGTTTGTCCACTCGTCTGCGGTTGATGCAGCCCAAATTAGGATCAAAGAGTCAATGACTTCCGAAATCAGGAGCGTTTTAGGCACAATTAAAACCCCTGGGCTGGTTTGAGTAGTAATGAAGTCAGCGAAATGAAGTGGCATCGTTCGTTGATCGTGGGATATCAAAATTCGTCCTTGTTTGGCAGCGATTGCCAACACCTCTTGATCGGGAAGTCCTTCTAACTTGGCAACTAAAGCAGTTTGAAAATCGCTCGATGGTTCTCGTCTCAAAACGCCCACAACAATATTATGATTGAGATCCGCATCAGCTTGAAAGCGAATCGTCATTGGTTTTTGGTAGCAGATGCGAGCTTTTTGTACAGTTGAGAGTTCTCTTGTGAGGAAGCTTGACGGAGTTGATCGAGTTGTGCTTCTCCTTGTTTTAAGTAAGGGTCTATCACTTCTTGATTGGATAGGTAAAAAGTGATCGCACCATAAACTTGTTCAAGGGTTAGTGTCGGAAAACTTTGCACGATCTGCTCAGGCAATTCACCTCGAACAAACGAGTAAACGATCGAATCTAAAGAAACCCGACTACCAGAAAGCCAATAGCCTGCTTCGCGTTGTTCAACGTACTGTTTAGACAAAATAACTGCTGTCATGCTTATAAACTTTTATCAATTGATGTTAAGACTAAGTTAGTCATATTCTATCTGTGGAATCCGATGACAGTGCAAATGCCGCTTGTCTACAAGGTACTCAAAGGTCGTTATCTGATTGGTATTGTTCGCTGGATAAGTATTGAGTGGTTTGAGTAAGTGATTCGTATACTGATTTTTAGATCGCTGTGCAACTGTGCGCCAGATTTGGAGTTGACGAGATTGGTGAGAGTGCTTGAAACTGATCCTCTGTTATTAAGCTGGTGAAGTGGTCGAATTTAGGAAACTCCCTAAAGTTATAATTGAGTTGCGGTGTTTACTCATAAGGCTGTCCTCTATGCAACTAGAAGACTATTTCATGATTCTTGCACCCGATGACATTCGGATTAAAGGAACGCGCATAGGCATTGAGAGCGTTCTTTATGAATACATCTATCGTTGCAAAACACCGGAAGAAATTGCCCAACAATTTCATACAGTAACGTTAGAACAGGTTTACGCCACAATCTTGTATTATTTACATCATCAATCAGAGGTCGATGCGTATCTAGCAGATTGGTTGGAGTTCTCCCGCACGATGCGCGAGAATCAGCAGCGAAACCCGTCTCCAGCCAGGATAAAGTTTCGCCAGATGCAGGCGGAGAAAGCTGGACAGCTACAGTAGATTTGATGCTAATCCGCTATTTGTTAGAGGATGTCTGAAAAGTCAAAGACTATACCAATCGTCTCAACATAAGACGAATCATCGCAACTTGAATCATCGCCTCAGAAGTGGCAGGTAAAACCTCATAATCTTTGCTCAGTCTCCGACACCAGTTAAACCAACCGAAAGTACGTTCTACGACCCAGCGACGAGGCAAAACCTTAAATCCTTGAGCAGTGCCAGAGCGTAAAACTGTTTCGAGAATCCAATGGTAGGTATCCATGACCCAACGCCTCAACCCCTCTCCTCGATAACCACCATCAACCCAAATCTTGACAAGACGAGAAAATTGAGTTTTTCGTTGATGTCCAATAGCCAAGATTAACGTCAGTTCGGGATAAAAAAAGGAGGGGGCAAGTAAGCTGAAATTAAGTTAAACCATTCAGCGCCCCGTCCTATGTCTAGTTTAGAAGCATTGTTTTGTGAGGTCGATGATTTTTGCACATATTTTGAACCTCAGTGGCATAGG
>NZ_JADEWN010000074.1 GCF_015207655.1 Gloeocapsopsis crepidinum LEGE 06123
CCCCAACTACTGCATTCAGGGTTGATCTTCTCATTGCCACTGCACTCGATTTAATTAATCCCGTGCATTTGAAAAACTGGTTTACTCACTGTTGCTACTGTGCCTCATAAAACTGCAATAGGCTGTAAATAAACTCCAACTAGAGTTACTACGGCGATCGCAGCTAACATAACTATTACAAGACCAAAAGCGACTTTGAGATTTAGTTGATCGGCAATGCTACCTAGAATGAATGGTGAAATTAAAATTGCCATGCCCACTCCAATCGAGAGACGTGCAGTTGCTAGATCAGACTGCAAGTTAGCAGCACCAACTGCAAGCGAGAGAATAAGAGGATAAAAGTTAGCAACACCAAGCCCAGCAATAAGTAAACCGAGAATGTTGATTGGGGCAAAATTAGCCAACCAAAACATTGGAAAACCGAAAAAAGTTACTGCGATCGCACCCAATAGTAAAATTTCATCCTGCACAAGTCGACTAAGGCGGCTAAACATTACACGTCCAACAAAACCTGATAACACAAAAATACTCATCGTGCTAGCTGCATGACTCCTTGTTAAGCCAACAGCAGTTTCTAGAAAATCTGCACCCCAAAAGAAAATGCAGTACTCAACTGATACGCCTAGGAAAATGACTACCCAGTAGATCCAAAATGTTCTTGGTAATTTTTGATGTAGTGCACTTCCTTCAACTTGAGGTGTTGCAACAACGGGAATAGATTGTCGAAACTTTATGCTAATCAGAATTAATGCAATCGCAGCCAAATACAAAGCACTGCGCCAGCCCCATCCTATTTGCTGAAAACCACCGATCAACAAGGGAACAAGACTTGCACCAATACTAGCAGCAATATTTGCCTCAGTCAGCGCTAGTGTACGCTGTGCCTGATACTGATCAGAAAGTGCTGCCTGAATTGTCATCTGAAGGATAGAACCAAGTAGCCCTAAAAGTAGTGCACTGGCAATAGTGAAACTTGCTTGACGTGAGAATGCTACAGCTAAAGCACCTACCGACATCCCAACAGCACCAGTCCAGAAATTAACACTACGTCCCCACGTCTGAGTTGTGCGATTGCTCACCAATCCAGCTAAAATCATCCCTAACGCAAACGCACTACAGTGTAATCCGCCTATGGTGTAGCTCATTCCCAATTCAGCCCGTAGAAATGGCATTATTGGATCTAAAGCAGCTTGTAAATATGCAAAGTAAGCTGTCATTAAGTACGCTAGCCAGGTAAAACGATTCCGTACAAACAAAGCTTTTGCTGGCATGATGTATGTAGTATTTTTTATATTTGACTAATCGTTCCAAAATTGTTATAACAGTTGTAGGAGAACAATTAAAGTTGATGGCACGTAAGAAAGAGTTTGACCGAGATGAAGTGCTAGAAAAGGCGATGGAAACTTTCTGGTGCCAAGGATATGAAGCAACATCAGTCCAAGACTTGGTTGAAAAAATGGGAATAAACCGAGGAAGTCTTTACGATACTTTTGGTGATAAACGTGCCTTATTTCTCGAAGCGATCGCGCATTACAATGAAACAGCTTTTGCAGAGGCGATCGCTCAATTAGAAGCACCAGATGCAGCTAAGCAAGCAATTGTAGATTACTTTCAAAACTTCATTGAGTGTGCCACAAATGACAAACAACAACGTGGTTGCTTGATAACTAATTCAGCCGTAGAATTGGCACCACATGACCAAAATACGGCGAGTTGCATTACTGCCCATCTTCAGCGCATCGAGAATGCTTTCTATCATGCTTTAGTTAACGCAAATGAAAAAGGTGAAATTACTCCTAAACAAGATCTGCGAGCTATAGCACGTTTCCTTACCTGTATTCTGCAAGGTTTACATGTCATGTGCAAAGTCAAGCCTTCTGTCTTGCAAGACATTACAGACGTAGTTATCTCTGTTTTAGATTAAGGTAACTATTTTTTTTCAGTTAAACTGGAACGTTCATTCCAAAACAACAAGAAGGCTACTATCTTATGTCAAATAATACCAAATACATCACTCTAACAAACGACAACTTCCAGCACGAAGTGCTAGAGAGTACAGTAACAGTTTTAGTAGACTTTTGGGCACCTTGGTGTGGACCTTGTCGCATAATAGATCCGATTATTCGAGAAGTTGCAGCTGATTTTGCAAGTATAGCCAAAGTCGGTAAATTGAATATTGACGATTATCCAGAGCTGGCTACAGAGTACAACATCAATGCAATTCCCACATTAGTATTTTTCCGAAAAGGGCAAGTTGTAGAGCAGATTGCGGGTATCATACCAAAGCAAGCGATCGCCCAGCATCTTAATACTTTATCTGCGATAGAAGCTGTCTAAAGGAAACTATTTAAAGGGATGAGAAATTATTCTTATCCCTTTACTTTCATAGCTCAAGTGAACAATTCAGCAGGATTGATTATGAGAATTTACTGAGAAGAAAGTGAGTACTTTTCTACTAACTTCTCAATTGGGATTAATTCTACATCTACAACAAGCTTATACATTGTTATCAGTAGATGCTATTTCAAATAAAATCCCATGAAATTGAATTATTTAGTTCTAAGTATCGCTGCTATTTTAGCTGTTAGCAGTTTTAGTGGATTGCCTACAACCTCATCAGTTCAAGCAGCGCAAGTAGCCACAGTGAAATCGGGTAACTTTATCGCAGCAGAACACCCAACTGAAGGTGCAGCTCGAATTGTAACTGAAAACGGTAGACGCTATTTAGAATTTGACCAAGCATTTATGTCTGATATGGGTCCTGATTTGTACGTTATTCTGCATCGTGCTGCTACCTTACCAAAAGGTGGTCTAAAAGAGCAAGATTACATATCACTTGGTCGCTTACAGAAACTAAACGGAACTCAACGTTATAGCGTTCCTCAAGATATTAATTTAGCAGATTATCAATCTGTAGCTATTTGGTGTAGACAATTTAATGCTACATTCGGCTATGCCCCACTACAAACAGCAGCACAAGCCAACCGCTAGCACTACTTTGTTAAGCGATCGCATACACCACAAACTCCTTTTAACTACACCAGAACTTACGTAGTAAAAATTCAATTCTGATAAAAAGACTACGTAAGTCTTCCTTCATATTATTAAAAATAAACAGATATACTCAACTTAAACTGTTACTAATCTCTAATTCTGTCCTTTGTGTACTTTGTGGTTTGCTTCAAAAAATCTTTCAACACGCACTGAGAATATATAAGCTTTCTTCTACTTCTAGAGGTTTCATATGATAGAGATTAGTGATGCTTTAAGGTTATTGCATCCAGCGATCGCAATCATTTTTGTATTTCCAATAATTGGTATAGTTAGTAATTTAGCTTGGCAAACTCGGCAGCGACGCTTACATAATAAACAGAGTAAAATTTCACCGATTGTCGGGGCAGAGCATAATAGAATAGGTCATTGGTTAACAATAGGAGTTGTCGGTATTACATTACTAGGACTAGCTCACCCGATTGCCAAAAATATTCTCAACAACCAGCTGATTACTAAGCAACCATTTCAAGTTATATTTATTGTATTAATGTTTGCTGCTACTGTAACTTCCTTAGTATTACTTTATTGGGCAAAACAAAGTCTTTGGCGAGGAGTATTTGCTACACTCACTGGTGCAGGCTTAATCATTTTAGGCAGCCAAGATGGAGTATTTCGTCGAACGAATGAGTGGTATTTATCGCATTATTATATTGGTATAGCAGCGGCAATGTTAATGATTTTTTCGTTAGCGATCGCGCCTGATATTTACAAAGACCGTTCGCAGCGGTGGCGGAAAATCCATACAATTCTAAACTGTGTTGCGCTTTTGTTATTTATTGGACAAGGAATAACAGGAACAAGAGATTTGCTAGAAATTCCCTTAAGCTGGCAAGAGTCGTATATTTATCAGTGTGACTTTGCAAATAAAACTTGTCCGACACCAACACCAGGAAACAGTGGGTGATAGCAAGAATTAGGAATATCTGGCGAATTGATCCTTTTTCACTGCGCGTACGCTTAACTGTAGGTATCGCTGCGGTTTCGGCTTTGGGATTGAGTAGCGTTGCTATTTGGACAATATGGCAAATGCAACAAATTTTGATTGGTTCGCACAAGCGTTATGTTGAAGAGATTGCTCAACGTTTACCTCGTGATGCTGAGATATACAGTGAAATGTTTTCAGTAGCAACTGGCATCCAAAAAGCAATTGATAATCTAGCCAATAGTCAAACTTTTCTTTGGGTAATCTCTCCTGATGGTATTAATCGGGCAAAATCTGTAAATTTGAATGCGATGGATACCACAGCGATCGCATTATTGTCACTGCGTCAGGTTCCAGCTAGCCCTCAAGTCTTCGCAATTAATCACCGCTACTTTGTGATGTGTGCTAGGACTTTGCGCGTTAATGGCAAATCATGGGGACAGTTATTCATCGCCCAAGATATTTCTGACGAACAAACAATGTTTTTGGCAGTAGTACAGAGTTTAGGTGTTACCAGTTTACTCATCTTGATGGCGATTACAGTTGCGATCGCACTTTACATCCAACGTTCGCTACAGCCATTAATGCAGATTAATCAACTTGCAGCAAAAGTTTCTGCGGCAGATTTAGGGCAAGCAAAACTACAATGCGATCGCGCACCTACTGAGGTTAGAGAGTTAGCCCGTACATATAACATGATGTTAGAGCGTCTCGCCGCCGCTTGGGAACAACAGGAACAGTTTGTTAGTAATGTTTCCCACGAGTTACGCACGCCACTCACAATTGTCTATGGTTATTTACAAAGTGTACTCCGGCGCGAGACTAATCTGACAACAACGCAGCGGGACGCTTTAGAAACCGCAGCATCAGAAGCAGATCGCACAATTCGTTTATTACAGGACTTGCTAGACTTAGCACGAGCGGATAGCGGTCATTTACACTTTCATATAGAAGCTGTTCCACTCAATGCACTAGTAGCTGAAGTAGCAGGAATGGCGCAGCAATACAGCAATCGAGAGATTGCGATTGAGGCGAATGATGAAATCATAGTTTTGGCAGATCGCCATCGTTTAAAACAAGTATTGCTGAATTTGATCGATAATGCTGTTAAATACTCTGACTTTAGCCTACCAATTACATTAAAATTAGATCAACTAGAACAAGCAAGAATTCAGGTGTGCGATCGCGGTGTAGGCATTCCCTTACAGCAACAAGCCCGCATCTTTGAACGATTTTATCGAGTTGATGAATCCCGTGCTACTAGTGGTTATGGTTTAGGTTTATCGATTGTCAAAACACTTGTAGATGGGATGGGTGGCTGTGTTACAGTCGCTTCTAGATTAGGTGAAGGCAGTGTCTTTACTATTACTTTACCAATTGCTGTATAGCAACCATGACAGCACATATTTTACTAGTAGAAGACGAAATTAAGCTGGCTAAGTTCGTTCAGATGGAACTAAGCTATGAAGGCTACCGCCTCAGTGTAGAACATGACGGACTATCAGGGTTAAACACAGCCCGCGAATTACATCCCGATTTAGTTATTCTTGATTGGATGTTACCAGGGTTATCAGGACTAGAAGTTTGCCGCCGCTTGCGAATTCATGGCGATAAAGTACCAATCATTTTATTAACTGCTAAAGACGATATCAGCGATCGCGTTGCCGGTTTAGATGCAGGTGCTGATGATTACGTTGTCAAACCCTTTAGTGTCGAAGAATTACTCGCCAGAGTGCGGGCGCACCTAAGACGTACTCAAGATATAGACGCCGATATACGCCAATTTGTGGACTTGAAGTTAAATCGCCGTACCAGAGAAGTTTATCGGGGTACGCGACTCATTGAACTAACGGCGAAAGAGTTTGATTTACTGGAATATCTTCTCGCGCATCCCCAAGAAGTGATTACGCGCGATCGCATTCTTGAAAAAGTCTGGGGTTACGACTTTATGGGTGACTCTAACATTATTGAAGTTTACATCCGCTACTTGCGCCTCAAGCTAGAAGCCAATAAAGAACCGCGCCTGATTCAAACCGTGCGTAGCGTCGGCTATGTGTTGCGAGAGAGGAGTGAGGGAGTGATGAGTGGCTAGTAGCTAGTGAAAGAGTGATTAATGGCTCATTAATATTTCCTATAGCGATAGAGCGTGCAATAATAATCCAGCTGTTGTGCGATCGCCTTTCATGTCATCTTCTGATATTGATCTTGTTGCTGCCTTAGAGGAACAGACTAATTTAAACTTTCAACTTCCCGATCCTGAAGATGAACAAATTCCTGAGATGGAATTTCAACGCCAGGTAGATACCGCTTGGCAAGTATGCGATCGCTTTGATCTACAAACTGAAATTTGGCGGGGGCGCATTTTACGTGCAGTCCGCGATCGCGAGAAGAAATACGGTGATGCGCGGGGAAGTGGCTTTCTTAAATGGCTGCAAGAACGAGATATCAGCAAAAGTCAAGCATATTCCATGATTCAGCTAGCAAATAGCGCAGATACACTCATGGAACAAGGACAACTCGATTCTGACACCGTGCGCTGCTTTAGTAAACGAGCGTTTATTGAAACTGCCAAAGCTGAACCTGAAATTCAGCAGCTAATTACTGATGCCGCAAAAAAAGGCGATCGCATTACGCGGCGAGAAGTCCGTCAGCTAGCCGATGAATTCACCGCCATGTCATCCGATTTACTTCCTGATACCGTTAAAGCCAAAGCAGCGGATAATACACTTCCCAGCCGCTATCTTGCCCCTCTCGTGCGCGAAATGGAGAAACTACCGGAGTCCCATCAAACTGTGTTTCGCGAGGAAGTTGCAGCAAATCCTGATGTCGATACACTCAAACAAGTGACATCTGAGGCGCGTTATCTCGCCAAATATCTAGATGCAGCAACTAATGTCCAAGCACTTGATGAGGAGTCAGTGGACTTAGAAAGGGCGCTAGAAGAAGCGTTAAGACTTGGCTGTGTCAATGTTGCCGCCGATCTTGTTAATCAAGCTTCGCAGTTAGAGCAAACAATTGCCAAACTCTACAACACTTGGAAAAAAATTGGTAGTTTAGCTGATCGCTTGTATGTTGATACTGGAGCGAGTACGCCAAATTTGCGATCGCTCTTAAGCTGTTTAGAACAACTCGGTGGTGAAGTCGTCGAAGTGCAACTCGGTAGCGGAGAACGTACTATTCGCCTGCAAATTCAAGAAGAATGATTTTTAAAAGAAAGTTCTCCTTCTCCCAACTTTAGGAGAAGGGGTTAGGGGATGAAGGCATTGTTTGGAAAGTCTATTTCGGTAAGCTAGAAACGACCAGGACTGTCATCTAGTGCCAACAAAAAGTTGACTAAATCAGTTTGCTGTGCTGGAGTGAAACCAGCAGCTTGGTCTACATAAAAGTGATGACCAGTTCCATCAAGATTAGATCTGACTAAAGCAGAGTTAGCTTTATTAACTGCAACGACTTGGGCGCGAAGATTGCGATCGACTAGCGCTCGTAAGCTACTTGCCGCATCCGCAGGTTTACCAATACTCAATGTACCTGTCAATCCTAAGCCAGTTGGATCAACTACACTAAAACGACCATCCGATCTTACTTGTAATGCTCCTGAGCGCACTGCTACTCCACCATCATGTAAATAGGGCGCACTCAAATAAAGTCCACGTAAAGGAGTTGTTTTATAGCCACCATCAGGTAATAAACCTTTTGGCAAGCTTGTGGGACTGACACTAATTCCTGCTGTTGGTATATCCAAAACTTCAGCATTGGCAGAAATTGGCACAGGATTGTTAAAAGTGTAAAGCTTCGGTGGTACAAGCAGATTATTCAGGTCAAGGCGAGATTTAGCGCGGGCAGGATTAGTATTTATTTCTCGTAGTGGGTGAATTACATTGTCTGTAAAGAAAGGTGGAACGTGGCACGTTGCACAGTTAGCTTGCTCAAAAATTCTAGCCCCTCGCTGTACTGAGCCACTTTGCAGTGCTTGCTGATTTTCTCGGCTGCGATTTGGTGGCGGAACTAGGCTGTTTTGCCAAGCTGACATTGCATTTGAGGCAAATAGGAAAGGTCCACTTCCAATGTCTTGAGAATTCGTATTCGGGCTGAAAATCAACCCGTTATAAGTAAACAAACTAGGTTTCAGTTGAGGATAACTACCTGTACCTGGTGCTGGAATTTGTGCTTCTAACTCGGCTTTTAAGGGGTCTGGAGCAATCAAACGTAACCATTGCGAGGGTTTAATCGGAGGTCCCCATTTAGGCAAACGTAGCAGCGGATCGACTGCATTTTGCAGCACAACTCCTAAATAGACCTCTGGGTCAATTCCCAATGTTTGAGCACTTAATTGCGCGGCTGCTAGCAAATTAATCTCTGAGGAATGCACTCCATTGTTAATCGCGCTAAGCCCAGCGAAAGGACCGACTGCAAACTGACCATCAGCTAAGAATGGGTGAGTTTTGAAAGTAAAGACATTAGGGATTTGTGTTGTGTTACTAATCCCATCAGGTGAACTTTCAAATTGACCCAAGGGTATATCGAGTACTGCATCGTCAAACGCAGCTTCAATTTTTTGGGGATCGGGTAACTTAACTAAGTTATTACGGCTATCGATGATTGTTCTGCCATTGCCTTGATACTTAGGATCAAGTGGATTAATCTTTAATCGTGCAAAACCTGCCGCTGAGTTCGGTGCTAAAGCAACAAAAAATGAAGCATTCAAATCTCCATTAGGTACTCCCTTTAAACGTTTACCAGTATTGGTAGTAGCAACATGGCAAACTGCACAAGTAATATTGCCGTCTGTTTTCAAGCCTAAAGGAAAAATGGCTCCTTTCTCGATGTCTAAACCAGTATCAATAGTGCTTCCTTTAGGATATATGTGGCTACCTAAAGTTAAGTCCTTCTTAAGCTTAATTCGTAAATTAGTTGTTGGCTGACCGTGGAGTTTCAAAATTGCTTCGGTGACTTCTGGTAAAATCTGAGCAAAGCCGATGCTGAATCCGAACACTCGTTGGAACCCTAAAGTATCGCCAATCTTGCGATTGAAAAAAATATTCTCGCCACTGTCGAGTAACTGTTGGGTGATTTTTACCGCCCCAATGCGTTCGTAAGCACCAGGCGAATTCAGGTCAATGCTTTTTTGACGTACGAGTTGTTCTGCTTGTTGCGGGTTAAGTAACTTACCAAAATAATCGTAGTAACCTAAAGGTTGTGTAGGTGCAGGTTGTAGTAGTGCTTCAGTTGCTCTTACTGGTGGCTGTAGTAAGAAGTCTGAGAGAAAAACCGCAGCTACTGTAACTACAACAATCAGGACAAACAGCGATTTGTAGCGCCAACGCATATATGCCCCCTTGATTAAATTAAGGGTTAAAAAATTTTGTCGTAGAAAATTTTGGTAAGCATAATATAACTAACTGTTATCTAAGATACAATTTTTTGCAATGAATCTTTAGCGATCGCCTTCAAAATAAATACATTAACTAATTTTTAATTCCTGTTGTAGCAATTCCTCGAATAAATTGCCGTTGACCAAAGAGAAACAGAATGACAACAGGAATTGTCGCGATCGCGACTGCTGCCATGAGTAAAGGCCAATTATTTGTAAACTGTTCTTGAAACTCTGCTAAGGCAAGTTGTACCGTTCTTAACTCTGGTCTTGTTGTAAAAACCAATGGCTTAAATAAATCGTTCCATTCCCCGATAAAAGTAAACAAAAAGAGCGTTACCAAGGCTGGGCGTGATAATGGCAACATCACCCGCCATAGAATCTGCCAGCGATTCGCACCATCCAACGCCGCCGCTTCTTCTAACTCGATCGGAATTGTTAAGAAGTACTGCCGCAGTAAAAAAATTCCAAAACCATTTACCGCTGTCGGGAAAATCAGCGCTCCATAAGTATTAATTAGATGTCCCCACTTGAGAACTAAGAAAATTGGTATCACTAATAACTGAAAAGGAATCACCAGTGTCGCTAAAACAATCAACAGCACTACCTGCTGACCTTGGAATTTTAATCGCGCTAGCGCATATCCCGCCAAGGCTGAAGAGATAATTTGAAAAGCAGTAACAGCAAGTGCGACAAGTGTAGAGTTAGCAAATGCAAGCAGGAACTTGCCTCGCTGCCAGGCGTCTTGGTAATTAGTTAAAGACCAGCCATTTTGTGGAATCAGTGCTAGGGTCGCTCCTTCTGGAGCAAAGGAGGTGAGAAAAACTATTCCCAAGGGTAGTAGTACAAGAACCACACCTAGTAGTAGAACAACTAAGTTAACTACTTCTAATGTGGATTCACTGGTGGTGCTGTTGTTGAGATTTTTTTTAGGCATTGATACTGATTTCGCCTTATGCTTTTATAGGCATTGATATTTTTTTAAATTAAAAAATATTTCATGACCAAACGTAACGTAGCGCATCGAGATTTGTTAAGTTAAATTTAACCATCAACTTTACACTTGAGTTGCCAGGTTGACCAAGCTCGTATTAGTTGATTTACGTAAATAGGAGATAAAAGACCTATGCAGCAGCTGGCTGCCACCACCGCAGAACTTGATTTCCACAGCGAAACCTACAAGGACGCTTACAGTCGCATCAATGCGATCGTGATTGAAGGGGAGAAAGAAGCCCATGAAAATTACATCCGATTAGCGGAACTGCTGCCAGAATATAAAGAGGAACTGATTCGCTTATCGAAGATGGAGAACCGCCACAAAAAAGGTTTTGAAGCCTGTGGGCGTAATCTTCAAGTCACACCAGATATGCAGTTTGCGCAAGAGTTCTTTGCTCAATTGCACCAAAACTTCCAAAAAGCAGCCGAGTCAGAAAACGTAGTTACTTGCTTACTCATTCAATCTCTCATTATCGAATGCTTTGCGATCGCTGCTTACAATATCTACATTCCCGTTGCTGATGACTTTGCCCGTAAAATTACTGAAGGTGTAGTTAAAGATGAATACAGCCACCTCAACTTTGGTGAAGTCTGGTTGAAAGAACACTTTGAAGAATCTAAAGCTGAACTCGAACAAGCAAACCGTCAAAATCTTCCCATCGTTTGGAAAATGCTTAATGCAGTCGAAAACGATGCCCATACCTTAGCAATGGAAAAAGAAGCTTTGGTAGAAGATTTTATGATTCAGTACGGTGAAGCGTTGAGTAATATTGGCTTCACTACCCGCGATATTATGCGGATGTCAGCATACGGACTTACAGCTGCATAAAACTTACCAAGGTGCAGGGGTAGTAAACTCTGCCTCTGTATCAGTTTCACTGCATTGCTTAAACGTATCATCGCGTAAGTATGCCGAGTCCGAATTCGGCATCTCTGTGTGATATTTGGGGGGAATCATCCCTCAAGTTCACACCATTAATTTTTCTAATAGCAGCCATAGGTCTAATACAGCACAATAAATGTTTGGTCTAATCGGTCATCTTACTAGTTTGGAACACGCCCAAGCAGTAGCTAAGGAGTTAGGCTACCCTGAATACGCAGATCAAGGGCTTGATTTTTGGTGCAGCGCTCCGCCCCAAATCGTAGATACTATCAAAGTTACAAGCATTACTGGTCAAATAATTGAAGGTCGGTATGTAGAATCTTGCTTTCTTCCAGAAATGCTAGCTTCACGCCGTATCAAAGCAGCAACGCGGAAAGTACTCAACGCTATGGCTCATGCACAAAAGCATGGTATCAATATCACGGCTTTGGGCGGTTTCTCCTCGATAATTTTTGAAAATTTTAACTTGTACCAAAATCGACAAGTGCGCAATGTGCGGCTAGAGTTTGAGCGGTTTACGACTGGTAATACACACACAGCTTATATTATTTGCCGCCAAGTTGAACAAGCCTCTAGAAAGCTAGGCATTGAACTCTCAAAAGCAACCGTTGCAGTGTGTGGTGCTACAGGTGACATTGGCAGTGCAATCTGCCGTTGGTTGGACGCTAGAACAGATGTAGCAGAGTTGCTATTAATTGCTCGCAATCAAGAGCGATTACAGCACTTGCAATCAGAACTCGGTCGTGGCAAGATTCTGAGTTTAGACGAAGCTTTACCTCAAGCAGATATTATCGTTTGGGTAGCCAGTATGCCCAAGGGAATGGAAATTGATCCTACAACGCTCAAGCAACCCTGTTTACTGATTGATGGTGGTTATCCTAAAAATTTAGTCACCAAGGTGCAGTATCCAGGTATAAGTGTACTTAATGGTGGGATTGTAGAGCACTCGCTTGACATTGACTGGAGAATTATGAGCATAGTTAATATGGATGTTCCAGCCCGCCAGCTATTCGCTTGTTTTGCTGAGTCGATGCTACTAGAATTTGAGAAGTTACATACTAACTTTTCTTGGGGACGTAACCAAATTACAGTAGAAAAGATGGAACAAATCGGTCAAGTATCTGTAAAACATGGTTTTCGTCCTCTGTTGGTGTAGGAATTAGGATCAAGATTAGTGGCTAGTGACTAGTGATTAGTTTTGAATTTTGAATTAAAAGACTTTTCATAACTCAACACTCAATACTGAGAACTCATAACTCCCCTGATCCCTGACCCCCGACCCTTTAACTATGGCAACTACTGAGCGCAAACCGCTACTTTTAGACTTCGAGAAGCCGCTGATTGAACTTGAATCACGAATTGAGCAAATTCGCGAACTTGCGGCGGAAAATGGCGTCGATGTTTCCGAGGATATTCGCCAATTGGAAGCCCGCGCCATGCAACTACGACAAGAAATTTTTAGTAGTCTTTCGCCTTCGCAGAAACTGCAATTGGCACGACACCCGCGCCGCCCAAGTACTTTAGATTACATTCAAGCAATTAGTGATGAATGGATGGAAATGCATGGCGATCGCCGAGGCACTGACGATCCGGCTTTAGTTGGTGGAGTGGCAAAGTTGGCAGGACGTGCTGTTGTCATGTTGGGGCACCAAAAAGGTCGCGATACGAAAGATAATATTGCACGTAACTTTGGGATGGCATCTCCTGGAGGTTATCGTAAGGCAATCCGGCTAATGGAACACGCCAATCGATTCGGAATGCCGATCTTGACGTTTATTGACACGCCTGGTGCTCTACCAACAGCAGAAGCGGAATACAAAGGTGCAGGCGAGGCGATCGCTTATAATCTGCGTGAAATGTTCCGTTTTGAGGTGCCGATTATTTGTACTGTTATCGGCGAAGGCGGTTCTGGGGGAGCTTTGGGTATTGGTGTAGGCGAGCGTTTACTGATGTTTGAACACTCAGTTTATACGGTTGCCACTCCTGAAGCTTGCGCGGCTATTCTCTGGAAAGATGCTGCCAAAGCATCTCAAGCTGCAGTTGCTTTAAAAATTACAGCTCCAGACTTGAAAAACCTGGGTATTCTCGATCAACTCTTACCTGAACCAAGTGGTGGCGCACATTCTGATCCGCTCGGTGCAGCGACAATCCTCAAGCAAGCATTAATTGAAAACTTAGAAACTTTATTGCAAATGAATGGTCAAGAGCGACGTAAAATGCGCTACCAGAAATTTCGCAATTTGGGTGTTTTTACTGAACCATCTTAAGAAGTTTCATTAATTGCAATCGAGGAAGCAGGTGATATAATTACCTTTAGCGCGTAAAGAAACTTTACAAATAGCGCACCTGCAGAACAAATCATCTTGCTACAGGTCTGTAGTGAGGATTGCTCATGACAACTTGCTTGTGAGCAATCTGTTAGTTGTTAATTCATCTGCACTCAAGCAGTTAGTTTAGGTTACTCTATGCCAAAAGAACACTAATCTAAGTCTTAAAAACGATTAATCTATCTAGAGTAAGAAGTTGAGATAATGAGGAAGCGATGCCACTTCTTCAAGGAAACAGGAATTCATGAATTTGGCGAAAAGTAAAAGCGCCTTGATTACTGGTGCAAGTAGTGGAATTGGAAAAGCAACAGCTTTAGCGTTTGCTAAGGTGGGAATTGATGTTGCACTAGTGAGCCGTTCTCAAGAAAAATTAGCGGCTGTAGCTAGTGCAGTGCAGCAAACAGGGGTAAAAGTAGCAGTATATCCACTCGATTTAGCTGATGTTGAACAAGTGCGAGAACAGATCAGTGCGATCGCAGCGGATTTCAAGGTAGATATTTTAGTCAATAGTGCCGGAATGGGATACACCGGAAATCTAAGTGAAACACCATTAACTGACTGGCAAGCAGTGATGAACTTGAATCTGACAAGTGTATTTCAATGCATTTTGGGAGTTTTGCCAACAATGCGCGATCGCGGCACAGGTACCATCATCAATGTTGCTTCTATAGCTGGCGTGCAGCCTTTTCCTAGTTGGGGTGCTTACTCTGCCAGTAAGGCTGGATTAATTGCACTTTCCAAAACCTTAGCCGCAGAAGAACGCCAGAATGGTATTCGCGTTACAACTATTTGCCCAGGTGCAGTCGATACTGAACTCTGGAACAGCGATACTGTAAGAATTAAACTTGAGCGCTCAGCAATGTTGACGCCAGAAAGTGTTGCTCAGGCAATTCTCCACACAGTACTACTGCCACAACAAGCAGTTATTGAGGAATTAACCTTAATGCCTAACGCTGGCGTTTTGTGAAGCGATCAGGAATAAACATACACTATCAACCTTCAGACACTGGCTGCAGGATTGACAATTACGGCTGAATATGTTAGGAGTCACAACCCTAAACATTAATTATACAAACCTTAACTGAAACTTGAGATCATGACTATTGGATTCTCTAGCGGTTCTTCCCGCTCTAACTCGCCTCTAATGCCAGATAGCTTAGAAGATAAAATTAATCGTATTGCAACAAGACCAGATCGCAATACTCAAAACGGTAAAGAAGCTAAATTGCAGCCACCTCCAGAAGATCTTGATGAAAAGATGGTGGACGCAGTACGCACAATGTTATTAGGTGTGGGAGAAGATCCAGATCGCGAGGGGCTTTTAAAAACTCCGAAGCGTGTTGTTGAGGCAATGCATTTTCTCACTAGTGGTTACAATCAATCGCTAGAAGAACTCGTTAATGATGCCATCTTTGACGAAGGTCATAACGAGATGGTACTGGTAAGAGATATCAATTTCTTTAGCTTATGCGAACATCATATGCTGCCGTTTATGGGCAGAGCGCACGTTGCATATATCCCGAATGAAAAAGTTGTGGGATTGAGTAAGCTAGCTCGTATTGTCGAGATGTACTCGCGTCGCTTGCAAGTGCAAGAACGTCTGACACGTCAAATTGCCGAAGCTGTACAAACGATTTTAGAACCCCAAGGCGTTGCTGTCGTGATGGAAGCAACACATATGTGTATGGTAATGCGTGGTGTTCAAAAACCAGGCTCCTGGACAGTTACGAGTGCTATGGTAGGCGTATTTCACGACGAGCAGAAGACTCGTGAGGAATTTTTGAATTTAATTCGGCATCAGCCAGCGTTTTTCTAGCTGCTAGTTGTCGAAATAATTGGGCAACTTTTGTTAAATCTTTGTCACCAGGGGCGCGTTCTACACCACTTGATAAATCAATACCATTAGGTTTTAACTGATTAAGAGCATCGTTGACGTTTTCTGGAGTTAATCCGCCAGCAAGTAACCAAGGGCAGCTTGGGCAAAATTGCTGTAAAGTTATCCAGTCAATAGTTTTTCCAGTACCACCTAGCATCTGAGGGTGGTAGGCATCGAGCAAAAGTGTATCTACGCAGTCTACATAAAAATTTGCTTGAGCTAAAGCTTGTGAATTACGCACTCTTAAAGCTTTGATGATTTCGACCCCAGTGGGTAACGATTGGCGGAGTTGAGTGCAAAATTCTGGAGATTCCTCACCATGTAATTGGACACCAGTAAGATCTCCATCTGTAACGACCTGGAAAATTTCTGCACAAGTTGTATTCGCAAAGACACCAATACGCTCAAAGTGTTGTGGTATTCGCGACACAATAGCTTGAATTTGCGTAGCAGTGATGTAGCGGGGAGATGCTGGTACGCAGATAAACCCTAGCGCTGTTGCGCCTAGTTGGGCGATCGCTTGTCCTTGTTCTGGTTTTGTAATTCCGCAGATTTTAACTCGCATTAAGTTTTGTATCAAAAATAGGTTGTAACTGTTAACTCTTAAAACAGAGACTTTGTATGTCCTAACGAAATTTGATAATCCTTAATTATTAATATCTTTTTGTTTAGGAGAGAGAAACTTGACTGACTTAATTTTACTAGCAGCAGTGCAACCAACAGTTCCTGACACTGTAAGGTGGAGTTGGACAGGATCGGCAATTATTATTGTTGCCTCTCTGTTGATTTTGTTCATTGCTGGTCGGACAATTCGCTATCCTCAAGTTGGTCCTAAGATGCCACTACCGTTCCCATCACTATTTAACAATCCTAGTGTGGGTACAGTCCTCGGTTCTGTGAGCTTAGGTCATGTTGTCGGTATAGGTATTATCCTAGGACTCAACAATATTGGTGTTCTTAAGTAGACTACACCTACGCCATCTCCTGTTTATTCGCATTTAACAAGCAGTAGCGGTGAGGATTTCCTCCCGCTTTATTTATGCTGAAATCAACAAAAGTGACGCCGATGCTTCATCTACACAGGTACACAACAATCTGTCAACGCCTCAACTCGGTATTGCTCTACCAATGAAGCTGTTTCACTGTTGCAAGAACCCTTTAGGTATACTGTTTTTGATTTGTCTAATAAGATAGTTGCTGTGTAGCGATGGCGATCGCCCTTTGGGGTATCTGCCACTATCTCAACCTGGTTAATGCTTTCATCTTCGTTATGCTCCAACACGCGACCTTCTATTCGATAGTCAAACCATTGCCATCCGTAAGTAACGATTAGCTCTCGTTCCAGAATTTGAGCCGCCCAAGGCAGTCTGCCACAGCCTCGATATTGTTGAGCAATCCAGTCAAGTCCCGTTTGCGTCAGAATTGACCGCAGTGATTCTGGCGTCAGGTAGCCATAGTAACGAGCATCAGGGAAAGTGACTGCTGTGGGAGCCATCCGGTGTCCGCCAATGTGACTGGCTTGCCAGACGCGAATGCGATCTAGCGATCGCTCCTCCACAATCTTCAATGCTTGGTGATAGATTGGGTTGCCAAAGCGGGAACAGCAGCGATCGCGGCTACCGTGAGTACAAATCAAGATATCTTTTGTAGGATTGTCAATCGGAAGTGCATCCGTTGCTTCACCCATCACATACTGCTTAACTAGAGGAGCAACATCTTGAATATCCGCAAGATGAAATTCTTGTTTGACATATCCTGTTGACAGTCCCGATTGTTTGCGAAAGATCAAAATGGTGAGATTGTCTTGCTTCAGGCGTTCATTGTAGATGAGCAAAAACCGAGTTTGGAAGCGATCGTACTCTTCGTCAATTTCGTCAGCGAGTTCGCGTAAGTTATCTGGAATTCCGCTAGATTCTAAATCGTAGGATGCCCAGGGAGGAGGACATTCAATCGCTACATAAATTTGATGCTCGGAGGCAGAACCGATAATATCCACTCCAGATTGGCGCGAGTGCTCAGCGCAAAAAAAATTTTCCATAAGCTAATTGTTTTCCCAAAATCTAGACAAAGAAAGATGAGCATTAGCGTATTTGTTGGCGATCGCTAAAGTGACTAATTTCGGCATTTAGCAACTCTTGCACATTATCCACAATCAAATCAGCCGCGATCGCTCCTCGAATTCGGCTCCAGAGTTGATAATCTACAAAATAAACCTGATTGTTTTGATAGGCACAAAGCGATCGCAAGACAGCATTTTGCTGCCATCGTTCTCGTTCAGCGTCTACTGTATTGTTAGATGCAGTCATGACAAAAATGAGGTCTGCTTCTAGCTGAGGCAGAACTTCCAATGAGAGGTTCGGATAACGCTTATCTCCTAAGCCTCCTACAGCGATCAACGAAATTCCCAAGTTTCTGAGGAGATTTCCTGCATAATCTTGTTTATCGTGAAACGCTGTGAAAGAAAAGCCATCTGTAGCAAGTAGCAACGCTCGTTTTTGAGCAACAACTGGTGCTAATGTGGCTCGAACTGCTGCAATTTTTTGATTGTGAGCAGCAATAACTGCCTGTGCTGTCTCTTGAGCTTCAAAGACTTGAGCAAGAGTCTGGATATTTTTCTGCCATCGATTTGCCTCTGTCCCTGCTAACAAAAGGGTTGGGGCAATACGGGAGAGAGCATCATAATTTGTTGCATCCTCCCCTACAATCAAATCAGGCTGCAATTTGAGTATTGCTTCTAATGAGGGTTGATTGCGAGTGCCAATGAACTTTGGTGATTGCGTCATTCGATCTCCCAAATACTTGACCTGCATCGGTGCACCCAGATTAAAAGATTTAAGCAAAGCAACTTCTACTTCTGCATAGCCGATCGGCTGTACCTCTAGAGACAAAAGCAAATCCATTGCATGAGGATCGAGGGCAACAACACGTTCTGGTTGTCCGCAAACGGTGATTGTTCCTGCATCATGAGAAATTGTTTGACAGGTAGAATCAACCGACGCAAGATCGCTCCTGTTTTCCAAAGTTGTCTTTGGTTGCGTTGCTGGATTCTGATGACAAGCAATAATCAGAAAAATCGTTAACGCGCTCATGAGGATCGATTGCAATCGAGACATGGTTCAACTTAAAAACGATAGGATGCAGTAAATCGAACGGTGAAAGGTTGCCCTGGAGAAACAGCCGTTTCATCATAGCCACCGATAAAATGGGTGGTATCAAAAATGTTGTCAAAATTGATGGCAAGTTGTAGTTCTCGCAAGCTGTAAAAGAGTGCTGCATCAAACACTACATAGCTGGGTAGCTGAACAGATTCATTAAAAGTAGGGCGATCGTCTACATAGCGCAATCCTCCAGCAATGCCAAAGCCTGTATTAGGAAAGTTATATCGCGTCCAGAGAGCAGCACTGTGTCGCGGTGCGTTTTCTAATTGCCGACCGACAAGAGATGAGTCAATATCCCTAGTGACTTCAGCATCGTTATAGGCATAGTTGGCACTCAAGCTCCAATCATCAGTAATGCGCCCAACTAGCACCACTTCTACACCTTGACTTCTCGCTTCACCGATTTGTAGCAACCGATCAAAATCAACCGGATCGCTAACAAGCAAATTTTCACGAATAATGTAATACGTCGCCAGGGTTGCAGTGAGGCGATTGTCAAACACAGAGGCTTTTGCACCAACTTCAATTTGCCAGCTTTGTTCTGGGTCAAAAGGTCCACCTCGATCGGGTCCTTGCTGCGTTTCCGATTGTGGCACAAATCCTTGGCTGTAGCTTGTGTATAGAAATAGGTTATCAACTGGTTCATAGACAACACCACCTCTTAGCGTCAGTGCGGTATCGGAAAAACTGGATTCACCGAAACCAAAATCGCCGCGAAAGTTACTTTCATTATCAAAAAAGTCGTAGCGCAATCCTAGTAATGCTTGCCAGCGATCGCTGAACTGAATTTGATCTTGCAGATAAATTCCATATTGTCGCAGTTGATCGCGCGATCGATCGAACAGTAAGGTATAGTTGTCAGGATTTGCTTGACCGTAAATCGGGTTAAAAATATCTAGTGCAGGAACATCGCCACCGTCTTCAATCGGATCGGCAAAGAAGCCATCCTGAGTATTATTTTGAATTGTTGTATCCGCCCCAATTACTAGCCTGTGGTTAAGTGAACCTGTTGCAAATTCACCTACCGCATAGATATCTGCTGCAAATGAGTTGCTGATGAATTTTTGATCGCGATAATCGCGGGTAATTGTTTGCAAATCATCTAACAAGTTAGTGGGATTATGGTATCTGTTGAAATATTCTCCACGGGCAAATCGTCCTGTTGCGTTCAGTTGCCAATCTTCTGTAAAAGCATGATTTAACGATAGCTGAATTGCGTAGCCGTTACTACCTGCTCGATCGTCTGGTTCATTGACAGTAAAGCTGATTGGGACGGCAAATAAATTTCCACCTGGCGCGACAATTCCGCGATCGCGTTGTCCCCTACGGCTGTCATCAAACCATTCTCCCGTTAGTGCTAAAGTCGTGCGATCGTTAATTGACCAAGTGAGGGATGGCGCAATCTGGAAATAATCTGAAGATTGGAAATCTCGGAAACTATCTGCACCCAAATGAACTGCATTAAAGCGGTAGAGTAACTGACCTTCGGTATCAACCGAACCCGTCGAATCAAACTGAATGCCGAATTGTTCATAACTTCCAGCAATCCCCCTAATTTCGGTCGAGGGATCGGCTTCTGGCTGTCTTGTGATAATATTAATCAATCCACCAGGCTGCAATTGTCCATACAAAACTGATGCTGGTCCTTGCAATACTTCAACTCGCTCCACATTGCTGAGAATGGGAGAATTTGTAAAGAAGTTATAAGGATTACCACGCAACCCGTTATATAAAACACTTTCGTCTGAAATCCGAAATCCTCGCAGCGCAAAGTCTTGATAGACCGAGAATTGATTCAGCCCAGCCACGTTCCGAGTCACATCTCCCAAGTCGCTTGCACTTTGGTCTTCAATGAATTCACGCGGTATAGCCTGAATCGATTGGGGAGTTTCTACAATTGGGGTGTCGGTGCGCGTTGCCGTTGTTGTGTTGCGCACGCGATAGGGATCGTCTTGTTCCCCAGTGACAATTACTTGAATTTCTTCCTCTGATTCGGCTTCTGTCCCCGAAACAACACTCACAACCAATCCCAGCGTTTCTGTTCTAATGTTAGCGATCGGCGGTGCATCGACTCCTGTGAGGGATACTCGCAGGCGGTTATCGGGTAAGTTCGTTACGCTGACAAGTGCAATACCATCGGCTGGATTTGCTACCTGAAATTCGTTTCTATCCGTCACGATGGCGTTGGGAATATCGATAATTAGCACATTGTCTGCGATCGCGGTGGAAGGCTGAGAAAGTTCTCCTACAGTTTCCAAAATGACCTCTAGTCCTATATCAGATTGCTCAATCCGAACTGTCACCTGGACAACCGCTGCTGATTGCTCGGATATTACTTGTTTTAATATGTCATCCTCTGCCCATGCAGGTTGAATGGCGATCGCCATCCCGCTCATTCCCCATAGTCCTATCAATAACGGTAATGATAAGTTGGCTGGTCGTCGTAACTGAATTTTCATGATCTCCGCACACCCGTCAACCAATAGATGGCTGACCTCACTCAAGAATCTTTATCAACAAAATACAGGAAAAAGATAACTGATAGGCGATCGCGTCAACTGCTAAACGGATTTTTTTGACTGCTCAAAGGATCTTTTTTCAGACATGCTTGGCTAGATTGATACACCTTTGGATTCATCCCAAACTTCTTACGAAATGCAGCCGCAAAGTTGCTTTGCTTGGAATATCCCACAATCGTGGCAACTTCTTTAACGTTGTATTGACTCTCGGTTAACAACTGACGGCCTTGTTCCATGCGATAGTGCCATAAAAAATCAAATGCGGTTGTCCCAATGACTTGACGAAATCCTTGTTTTAGTTTGTAGTCATTTAACCCGACTTGCCTTGCTAACTCCAATAACGAGGGTGGAGTCTGCCAGTTGCGCGTCAAAATTGCTTTAGCTTCATGAATGCGCTCAATGTCGTCTGGCTTTAAGCCCGTTTGCAGTGAGGATTCGCCATTTAACTGCTCCAACCTTAGCGCAACCAGTTCCCAGCATTTGCTTTCCAGGTAAATTTGTTTGGTGAGTCCTTCGTAGGGACAGTTTAATAATTGATTCAAAACAAATTGCATGGTGGCTGTCGTTTCACTCACCTGTGTATAAGGATATTGTCCAGATGCTTGTATCAGTTGCTGAATAGCCAATGACGGCTCAATATCGTTAGGAACAAAGCTTTTCAAACTGTCTAATTCCAGGTGAATATCCACTTGCAAGATATGTTCTCCAGCTCGTTCACAGGTTGTATCTGTATCGTGAGGACCATTTTGCACAAAGTTTTGTCCAGCATAGCGTTTAGCGTAGCTTCCACCTTGAAGTTGAAAGCCAATTTCTAAACCTCCTTCACCAGGACTAGATTTGACTTGTACATCTTGATGAAACTCATAATCGTGAATGAGTAAATCAATATCACGCAACATCACCCAACGGCGATAGCCCGTTCCTAATGCTTGCGGACAAACTTCCATGACTTCAGATGAATTGCAGAACTCTTGCTCTAGAACGCTTTCTTGCCAAAGATGGGCATAGTCTACCTCTGAAATAGTAAGGGTCATAACGAACTTCAGATGACACACTCAAATGAGTGACAAATGCAAATTATTATCATTTATTTATGCCTGAGCGTCAACCGCATTAGCCTACTGTATACTTTTAACTCTATATTTGGAGTAAAACTATAAACTCAAAGTCTTCTGCTAGAACGTTAGGTGAGTGCTACCAAGCGATCGCTTCCACTACTTTTATCTAAGGAAACCAATCTCCGCTTCCGTGTCAGCCATCTGTAGCAATCTCAAAGTGACTTAGTATAACTCCTCCAGGTACGGATTCCTCGAAATAACTGGAGTAGTAGTGAGTCAGAGTGATTGTCTATTCTAGAAGTAAGGTGAATTACAAATCTATAATTGCTGGATAACTCACATCTGAGCGGTGAAAATCTTGACAAAGTCTAGCAAATATGCATGGATTGTCTGCCTTAAAGTGCTGAGTTCTAGGAAAATTTCATGCAAACAAGTTGGCGAATAGGATCTTTATTTGGCATTCCGCTTTTATTAGACCCTTTGTGGTTCGTAATTTTAGCAGTAGCAACGCTTAACTTTGGTTTATCTTACCAACAGTGGGGAGCAACATTAGGCTGGAGTGCGGGAATTATTACTGCGCTGTTGTTATTTGGTTCAGTTCTGTTACACGAACTCGGTCATAGTTTAGCAGCGCGATCGCAAGGCATTAATGTCAAATCGATTACATTATTTCTCTTTGGCGGTATTGCTGCAATAGAGGAAGAATCAAAAACACCAGGGCAAGCATTTCAAGTTGCGATCGCAGGTCCAACGGTAAGTGTTATTTTATTTGTGCTACTGACGACAATTGCCTATCTTTTACCGACAGGTAGCTTGTCAAGTACATTGATTGGTGACTTGGCGAAAATTAATTTAGTGTTGGCTATCTTTAATTTAATTCCAGGCTTACCTTTAGATGGCGGGCAAGTTTTAAAAGCGGCTGTGTGGAAAGTCACGGGTAATCGCTTTCAAGCGGTACGTACTGCTGCTAGTGCCGGACAAATTTTAGGTTGGAGTGCGATTGCCTTAGGTTTTGCGATTGATTTCATGACTGGTGAATTGGTTTCTGGGTTGTGGATTGTGCTGCTAGGGTGGTTTGGTATCCGTAATGCGACAGCTTATAAAAATATCACTTCCTTACAAGAGGCGTTACTCACGTTAAAAGTAAGTGATGCCATGAATAAAGACTTTCGAGTTGTCGATGCAGACTCAACACTACGTCAGTTTGCAGACTTGTTTCTTCTCGAACCCAAAGCAACGCAAGTCTATTTTGCAGCTTCAGATGGACGCTATCGCGGGATGGTTTCAGTAGATGATTTGCGTCTTATCGAACGCAGTCAGTGGGAAACCCAAACCTTACATAGTATTGCGCATCCTTTAACAGAAATTCCTACTGTGACAGAAACGACTTCATTTGCAGAAGTCATTAATCAAATGGAAAATCAACAACTGCAACAAATTACCGTACTTTCTCCTGCTGGGGCGGTTGCAGGTTTAGTTGATAAAGGTGATATTGTCCGAACACTCGCAGAAAAGCTAAAATTACGGATTACCGACGCCGAAGTTAAGCGCGTTAAAGAAGAAGGCACTTATCCACCAGGATTGCCACTAAGTGCGATCGCTAAAGCAGCTAGTAAATGAACTCGCATCAGAGGTTAGGGGATATTCCTTTAACCTCAATTTTTCTGATTATTTGGTACGAACACATTCAAGCTATTAGGAATACACTCAATCTCTACAGGTGTTGTTCCCATCATATTACCATCTAAAACGACAGGCTGCGGAGGTTCTGTATTAATCTTGATGTGCCTAGCGCGGAGATGATTGACATTATCAAGTTCTACAGCATTATCGTTAAAGCCTGACTTGAGAAGATGATAAAGTGCGATCGCCCCTTCAAGGCGAGATTGCAAAGACGTTATTGTAATATCTAAAAGACCATCATCAGCATAAACTCCTGTAGTACCATGCGCTAGTACAGAAGTTGGTGGCGCTGAGTTTGCAACTGTTACCGCTGTTGCTTGTTGGATTGTGGCTGTTTGTGATTCAGTTTCAACTCTAGTTTCAAAAGGTGTCATACCTTGCCAAAATTGTTTGACTCCAGCCAAGATATAAGCTAAAGCCCCGAAACGATTTTTTGCTTCTGTGTCAGCTTGTTCAATAGTTTTCGCTTCAAAACCAATTCCAGCAAGTAGTACCATTGGTCTGTTATTGCACAAAGCCGTATCTACTAAATGAGTGTTACCTGCTAAGATGACTTGACACGCAGCTTTGAGATCGCTAGGAATACTAAGATAAGCTGCAAAAGCATTAGCAGTTCCTCGCGGAATAACGCCAAAAGGAATGTCTGTATTAATTAAAGCCTCCGCTGCCGCTGAAACTGTACCATCACCTCCAGAGGCAATAACAACCTCAGCACCATTTTCTACAGCTTGATGTGCTAACTGATTAGCACTGACTTCGGGAGTTGTAAAATAAACATTTAAGTTAAACTCCGGCTCTAACATCGCACGGATTTCTATCAACTCTTGTTCGGTTTCATGTTGCTTTGTAGCAGGTTTAACAATAAGATAAGCTGAGCGAGACATAAGCAACGAATTTTAGCTGGAATTCAAAAACAGAAATTGCTGTAATTTAGGACTATGAAAGCAGGTAGTAGTGTACATTGCCCAAGCAACCATGCGGAGACTCAGTATCGTCTTTTGCTCAATGTTTAAGGCAGAAGCAGTGTAGATAAACTACAAGACTTAATTTAATAAACTGACAAAAAAGCTATGAAAAGAAATCATACTAAAGGTGGGTGAAATACTTAGTAGCTGTAAACAGTTGATTGTTCCTATGGGAATTACCGAAACATCAACAATAAACCATAAACTAATACCAATTCTGTCAATCGAGTTGCAAATTCAAACGCCCTTGGATGCCCCATTTGAAACGCGGGTGCAAAATCCAACCGCATTACTTGATTGGCGACAGCTGCTGCAATTTCTTTACGACTATGCTCAGCATTAACACACCACAGCCCAGTTGTATGTCTAGAATTTGCCGACCATTATCGGAAGTATAGTACATACCTTCAACCGCAACTAAGAACCGAGGTTTTTCCTTAAACTGACGATTGGCTGTAAAAGGCATCCAGAAAGCTTCTAGATTGCTGAGTGTATTGCTCACAGGTTTAGGCTTACTGAATTCTCACTTATAGCGATCTTAAATCAATTGTTTAAGCAGGGGTAAAAGCTTCGATACTTGCTAAAACTTGTTCTACAGTAAGTTTAAACGTTGTCAAAATTAGTGGTGAATGACAAAAATTACAATTCTGGGATGCTCGTTTTACCCTGATGTGATACCGTGATAGCGTTAGCTTCACTCGTAAAAACTGAAATTCCGCAACAAATATAGCTGAAATTATCAAATTTTCCTGATAATCTGCTGTCGGGATGTTGTTGCAATCTTTTTTCGTCTTAATGTAGCAACCCAGCCGCTTGCTAAGTAGAAAACAAAAACATCTACAATGCGTGATGAAGAATCAACGCAGAAAGAACAGTGGTGTTAGAACCTGGTACATTGTGGACAAAAGTTGTTGAACAAACGAAGTATGCTTTACGCACAGGCGCACTTCAGTCGATTCCTACAGATTACGAATATGTAGAGCAGAATGGTATCAGTTTCCTTGTCCGCACGTTGTCAAACTTGGTACGTAAAGATGAAGCGAAGCAAGCTAAAAATACCGCTGTGGCTAAGGATTTTAACCCGTTTCTACCTTATGAAGAAGATTTGTTTGTTGCAGACATTTCAAACACGCATTTGTGTCTATTGAATAAATTTAATGTTGTTGATTATCATCTACTGATGATTACTCGTGCTTTTGAAGATCAGGAAAACTGGCTCAATTGGCGAGATTTTCAGGCGATGTGGGTTACTTTAGCCGAAATTGATGGTTTAGCGTTTTACAACGGTGGGAAAATTGCAGGTGCGAGTCAAAAACATAAACATTTACAACTTGTACCCTTACCGCTTGCTGAGAAAGTAAATTTACCAATTGAAAGGGCGATCGCTACTGCTAAGTTTACAGGTTCTATTGGTACATCATCAATGTTCCCCTTTGTTCATGCGATCGCTTTGTTAGATCCTAGTTGGACGCTTGATAACGCTGCTACAGCAATGCTGGAATGCTATCAAAACCTGCTTCATGCTGTTGGACTCAACACAAATGAATTTAAAAGCGACAAGCAATCAGGTGCTTATAATTTACTCGCAACACGACAATGGATGTTAGTTGTACCGCGATCGCAAGAAAGTTTTGAGTCAATATCAGTCAATTCATTAGGATTTGCCGGATCGCTGTTTGTCCGCAACGATGAGCAAATGCAGATCCTTAAACATTATGGTCCGATGACGGTTTTGCAGCAAGTGACGAGTGGCTAGTTACTAGTGGCTAGAACTGTTTGCTTGACATTTTGGCGGTTGTATAGTTCGTAGGTAGATGAGACTTCTGTAAGGATGCGGATGCTGTCTGGCGGTAGTTTGACTTTTACAGTGTCGCCAGAATTAAATTTATGAAGATCGCTGTAGTGAAGATTTTGCGATCGCACAATAATGCAACTTTGTTCAGTCAAGCGCACAATATAACGTGTATCAGTGCCAATATACACAGTTTCTTCTACTTTACCTTGCAAAGACTCATTGCTATTAGCAGGGAAAATTGCTACCTTTTCAGGACGCACAAATAAAGTAACAATACTATTTAGGGCAATTTCATCCTCATAGCTTACGCAGACTGGTAATTGTTCGTCAACCAAAACTGTAACTGTATCAAGGTGACGCTTAATCACACGTCCGATTAAAAAATTTGTTTCCCCAATAAAATCAGCAACAAAGCGCGAAGTTGGGTTTTCGTAGATTTCAACCGGTGTCCCTACTTGTAATACGCGTCCTTGATGCATTACCGCAATGCGATCGGACATGGTGAGGGCTTCTTCTTGATCGTGAGTGACGTAGATGAATGTAATTCCTAAGCGTTGTTGCATCCGTTTGAGTTCGAGTTGCATTTCTTTGCGCAACTTCAAATCCAAAGCGCCTAAAGGTTCATCAAACAGTAATACTGCTGGTTGTTTGATCAAAGCCCGCGCTAAGGCGACTCGTTGCTGTTGTCCCCCTGAGAGTTGACGCGGATAGCGTTTTTCCATTCCGGTAAGTTGTACTTGCACTAATACTTCAGCCACTCGATTTTGAATTTCTCGGCGGGGGCGGTTCTCCATTTCGAGTCCAAAAGCGACATTTTGGGCTACTGTCAGATGTGGAAATAATGCGTAGTTTTGAAATACTGTGTTAACTCGGCGGTGAAAGGGTAAGCAATGCGACATTGGTTCGCCGTGGATGAAGATTTCTCCTGATGTGGGAGTTTCAAATCCGGCGATCATTCGTAATGTTGTTGTTTTACCACATCCTGATGGTCCAAGGAGGGAGAAGAATTCGCCTGCAGTTATTTGGAGATTGATATTATTGACGGCTAGGAAGTCTTTGTTGTCAATAAATTTTTTGGAGAGTTGTTGGAGTTCGACTGCACAATCGTTCATATAATGTTTGTTTAGTTGATGTGGTTTAATTGTGAAACGAACCAGATTGGCGTAGCCTTCCCGCAGGGTAGGCACATTCCCCGTAGGAGTTGCCGTTAGCCGCAGGCGTTAGGCTAGGACTCAAAGAATACAAAATTATTTGCCTACTGCGACTTTGACTTCGTTCCAGGCTTCGTCGTACAGAGGTGTTGCTTGACCGACATCGTTGATGTATTTGAGTTTAGCGAAAACTTCCGGTGAGGGATAGATTGCGGGGTTTTGTAAGTCGGCTTCGTTGATTAGTCCTTTGTCTCTGGCTGTTTTGTTGGGTGAACCGTAGTGAATGAAGTTTGAAATTTTTGCCCCAACTTCGGGTTCTAAAATGAAGTTAATAAATCTTTCAGCAAGTTCTTTGTTAGGGGCGTTTTTGAGAACTACCATGTTATCTGTCCAAACGATTGTTCCTTCTTTGGGAATTGCATAGCGGATTTGTTCGTTTTCTTCCATGACTTGGAAAATATCACCACTCCATTCGTGGGTGAGATCGACTTCACCTTGATCGAGTAAGACTTGACCAGTATCAGGAACAAAAGCAGCGATCGCATCTTTATGCTTTACTAAAAAATCTCGTGCTTGCTGAATTTCTGCGGGATTGGTTGTATTGGGGTCGAAACCGAGATACATTAAAATTACACCCGTGGTATCTCATATCTTGCACCTGGAAATTTGAATGTCAATTCCTTGACTAAATGCCAAATCTCTCAGGCGTTCAATGTCTAGTAAAAGAAGTAACAGCACCAATTGTGGAAATATAGTTTGGAGTGCGATTTG
>NZ_JADEWN010000075.1 GCF_015207655.1 Gloeocapsopsis crepidinum LEGE 06123
CTGGTGTCGGAGACTGAGCAAAGATTATGAGGTTTTACCTGCCACTTCTGAGGCGATGATTCAAGTTGCGATGATTCGTCTTATGTTGAGACGATTGGTATAGTCTTTGACTTTTCAGACATCCTCTGAGAGTTGCTACAGAGATATACAGGGGAATTACAACTATTTTTAGAATTGACACAATAAGACTTACATATAAAAAAGGAAGTAGTGCAATTGTGAGTTGCAATCTACTTCCATTACGAATATTTCACTGATAACGCTAGTGCTGAGTCAACACATTCAACTTAAAGTGCTTGTGTCAAAAAACTCACTTTCTGATCAGTGTCTAACGATTTGAGCGAGCTTAACAATTCAGTTACTTTCGCTGAAGGATGATAATCACTAGGGATTCCTACAACACCATTACCTAGTTTCTGTGCTACTTGATACCAAAATGCTAATTTTGACTCGGTTGGCATTGAGCCATACTCACCTGTGGGAACAGTATTGCCACCAGAAACTAGTTCAGTTAATGCTTTACTAGGATTTGGATCGAGAGTTGTCTCGTTTTGATCGTTCCTTGTTGCAGGTAAGAGATCTCGCAACGCATCAACCTGTCTTTCTTGAGATAGTTCTTGAATTTTTGCAACTAACCCACTTACTTGGGGTGATGCTTGTAAGGCGTTCGCTGGTACTGCACTAGCTACTTCTTGATAAATTAAGGCTAAGGCAGCTAAGCGATCGTCAATATCTAATTGCTTGAAAGCTGCTACAGATTTGTTAACACTATCCATGTTCGTAGAAGTCATTGCACTCTCGTATTTGTTTATTTTGTCTGACGTTCTCGAACAAGAAAAACGCATCGCAACGCAATTTTGATGCTTGATGGCTGAGCATACATTAGATTGGCATTTGACCGACTGCGATCAACTTTCTCAATCGATGAGGTCGATGCTATTCAGCTTATACTTCTGCCCCAGCCTTAGGTTCTGCACCCATAGGTGATACATAGTCGCGCATTGTTGTAATTTGCTGCTCAAATTCAAGTCCTTTTACCTGCTCAAGAACTTTTTTTGCTTCTGAGGAAAGTTCATAATTGGGTGGCATGGGAATGATTGTACCGCTGTCCATTCCTTGAGCTAAACGATACCAGACTAACAACTTAGTGGTATCACTCATTGAGCCATACATGCGGGTGTATTCAGTATCGGCATTATTAATCAAGTCACGCTGAAACTGTAGCTGTTCTTCATGCGACTTTTCTTTAATCTGATTGAAAAGTCCTTCCGCAACATCAGGCGAAACTGTGCTAGCTTGAGGAGCAGCTGGCGTGATCGAGTTACCCATTTCTTTGTAAATAAACCAGAATAAAGCTAATTGCTCATCTACACCCAAGCTTTGAAAAGCTTTGACGATTTGAGTCACTGTCTCATCGTTAGTAGTTGCCATAAAAACCTCGGCTCAAATTGCTCAAGTAAATTGCAAGTTCAGTCTTCTTCACTGAATTTAGAAAACTGCCTAACCGAAAGGTATCAAAGGTCATGATTTTGATGAACCCCACTGAAGACAGATGTATATCAATTTTGTGCTGGACAAATTGATATAAATATCTGCACGACTTTTAATGTGCAGCAGCTATGAGAGCGCAAAAAATCAGGAGGTGACAACATGGATCGACGTCTAGAAGGAAAAGTCGCAATTGTTACAGGGGCAGCAACAGGAATTGGAGAGGCGATCGCTCATAAATTTGCCAAAGAAGGAGCAAAAGTCATCGTCAACAGCTTACCCGACGATCCGATTCAGGATGTTGTAGATGCAATTAAAAAGTATGGCGGTGAAGCAGTTCCCTATGCTGGTGACGTTTCTCAAGAATTTCACGCTCAAAACTGCGTTCAAACTGCGATTACCGCATATGGACAACTAGATATCCTCATTAACAACGCAGGTGTATTTCTAGCTACAGCAGAAACACAAGACTACCCTGTTGACGTTTTTGATGACACCGTGCGGATGAATATTCGTTCTGCATTCTTGATGACTAAGTATGCTCTACCATACCTGCAAAAATCCCGTGGTAACATTGTTTCCGCTGGTTCAGAAGCTGGTTTTAATGGCATTGCCCAAAACACTCCGTACGGTGGTACTAAGGGCTGGATACACTCTTTTATGAAAGGTGTTGCAGTTGAGCAAGCAAAATATTGTATCCGTGCTAATTGTGTTTGTCCTGGTGCAATTGATACAGCATGGACGCGCAAAGAAAAAGGTCCAATGGATAGCAAAATGGAGAAAATGCTGATTCAGGGAACACCAATGGCGCGACGCGGTACACCCGAAGAAGTGGCAAATGTTTATGCGTTTATTGCGTCTTCTGAAGCAAGCTACGTCACAGGTGCATTGTGGTTAGTTGATGGCGGCGTTACTGTCGCTAAAGGTGCTGTTGGTTCAGATACTCCTATGTGGTTCCGATCAGAACCTCAGGGAGAATTACGCTTGGAACACGAGCAAGAAGGATTAGATAATAAAGACACTCAAACAATTAAGTAGTCGTACTAAGGTGATAAATTGGGTAGACATTGATGTCTACCTGACGATTTTAATCGCTGTGTTCTTGATAATCTTCAGAAGATTGCGGATCTAACTCCCAACGGCGATCGTCACGGACATTTAGTACTTCGGTAGTATGAACATATTCTTCTTCTGCCATATCTAGCCCTACTGCTGATCCTATTTCATCAACAACATTTTGATCAGGAGTAGGTGCAGTTCCTCCTACAGCTTCTTCACCAGCAACATCAGCTTGATCCCAGGCTGCATCTAAGTCGCCTCCTGATAACTCTGGGCTGACATCGTTGTAATCATTCATGCGATCGCGCACTGTATTCCTGCCAGAATCTACTCCAGGTGGCGTGTGTACTCCTGTGCCATAGGATGCAGTACTTTCTTGCTCTACTTCGTCTATAAATTCTTGGGTATCTTTATCAGCTTTATTTACTTTTTCAGCCATAATCTTTCGTCCTGATAAATTGCTGTAAAACCTAATAAAAATTGCACGCCTATCTTTCCACAATAACGCTTTTGCAGCCTTGGCAATCTATTTCTTAGGTAGTATCCCCCGCGATCGCCAAAATATATCCCTTTGGAGTGAAGAGAAGTCAAAGCAAGCTACATAACCTAGAGAAAGGAATTGGTGCGAAGCTACGTTGTTCAAAACCCAGCAACTAAAAGAACACACTGAAGTAAAGCTACCTAAGAGCACAAATCTTGAATGGAGATACAAACGAGAGACATTTATCGATTCAAAGATTTCCTCATTTTAAGTCATGCAAGAGTAGTCCTTTGTGCAGTGCAAGTCACGAATAACTCAGAACTTAGCAGATAGACGCGCAATCATAGCAAATGAAAAGTTATTCATAGCAGAAAATAGCACACCATTTCCAAAGCAAATTGAGGACAAATCACATTAGTTTAGGAGGTCAAATGACAATTTCTAATAATTCTTACACCAGTAAAAAAGTTGCTATTCTCATCGAAAATGGAGTTGAGGATGTTGAATTTCAAGTACCATACAATGCGTTGAAGCAAGCAGGATTTAATGTCACCATCCTAGGTTCGCGCACAAACGAAAAGTACAAAGGCAAACAAGGTAAGCTTGCCAAAGAAGCTGATGGAACAACAACAGAAGCTATGGCTTCAGAGTTCGATGCAATCATTGTTCCAGGCGGAATGGCTCCTGATCGAATGCGCCGCAATCCAAATACTGTACGCTTTGTTCAAGAAGCAATGGAACAAGGAAAACTTGTCGCTGCAGTTTGTCACGGACCACAACTTTTAATTGAAGGTGATTTGCTAAAAGGTAAAACTGCTACTGGCTTCATTGCAGTTCGCAAGGATATGATTAACGCTGGTGCAAATTATGTAGATGAACCATTAGTAGTTGATGGTAATCTCATTACCTCGCGTCAACCTGGAGACTTAGCAATCTTTACAACAGCGATTTTGAGCCGTTTAGGTTACGGTGGTAAAGAAGCTGCACTGCCAAACGAAACTGACAATAACGCAGAGTGGTGGAAATTAGCAGATGCATGGGGTGGCTCGAAAAAGAGCGAAGTTGTTCAAGCTTTAAATACTGCTTTAGCAGGTGAGCGATATGCTCAAGAAGCACTAGAACACTATGCCGAAAAAGAATCTGATGGTGAAGTGCGATCGCTCTTCCAACAAATGATGCAAAGTAAGTTGCAGCACATTCAAAAGTTAGAAGCACGTTTAGCCGCTTTGGGTGAAAAGCCGTCATTGAGTGCAAATATTGCGGATAAGTACGCTAAAGTCAAAGCTGCACTTCACGGTAGCGACGATATCTATCAAATCCGTAGTGCGTTAGGTGACTTGCAAACAGGTATCAACGATCTTTCTACCTTAATGGTAAGTACCACAGATCCCGTAACTACAGCCTTGATCCAAGATATCGTTCAAGACTTGATGCAGCAAGAACAGCATTTAGTAAAACTGTATCGGTCACGAGTAGGAAATGAAGTCAAGCCAGGTAAGCCAACAACTGGACCTGCGATCGCTGCTCAGTAAAAGTTTTGAGAGTTGAGTTTTGTGTTTTACTCAAAACTCAACTCTATGTAGCAGTAGAAAGAAAGATTCAACTAACTTTCTTCTTTTCTTATGACTTTCATCTGAAAGTTTGTACATATAAGTCTAAATTGATTAAGTTGCTATGGAATTAACTCCACAAGATAAATCAAGCGAACAATCGCCAGAATCAATAGAAGCAGGCGATAAAGAGCGTTGGGCATCGCTGATTGGTGGCGGTGCAATGGTGTTAATGGGTTTAAGGCAGCGATCGCTACGTGGCGTGCTAATGGCAGTTGCAGGTGGTGGTTTACTTTATCAAGGCGCAAAAAAACAAAGCACCTTGAAGCAAGCCCAAGAAGCAATGGGATTGAATCAGCCGATTAAAGTTGAAAAAACAGTCACAATTAACAAACCCGCCGCAGAACTTTACAGCTATTGGCGCGATTTTGCCAAATTACCTACTTTCATGAAGCATCTAGAGTCGGTAACACTCATCGATAGTAAAAAATCGCACTGGGTTGCCAAAGCACCTTTAGATGCTAGTGTCGAGTGGGATGCAGAAATTATTCAAGAGCGAGAAAACGAATTAATTGCTTGGGCTTCCGCAGAAGACGCTGATATTGAGAATTCTGGTTTTGTCCGCTTTAAACCTGCACCAGACGATCGCGGTACAGAAGTCAAAGTTGTCTTGGAATATAACCCTCCAGGTGGAGCGATCGCATCAGCAGTAGCAAAACTTTTTGGTGAAGAACCTGAACAGCAGATTGGTGACGATCTCCGTCGTTTCAAACAATTGATGGAAGCGGGCGAGATTGCGACAACCGAAGGTCAACCTTCAGGAAGGGAATAGAAAGACCAAAAGTTAATTGATAAATTAAGGAGAACTATATTTCATGAAAGCAGTTTGCTGGGAAGGTACTACCAAGGTTGAGGTGAAAAATGTACCAGATCCCAAGATCCTGAATCCGCGCGATGCCATTATTAAAATTACATCGACAGCAATTTGTGGTTCTGATCTACACCTTTATGACGGGTATGTCCCAACGATGAAAAAAGGAGACATCCTCGGTCATGAATTTATGGGAGAAGTCGTAGAACTTGGTAGTGCAGTTAAAAATGTTCAAAAAGGCGATCGCGTTGTCGTTCCCTTCACTATTTCGTGTGGTAACTGCTTTTTCTGTAACCGCGATTTGTGGTCACTGTGTGATAACTCTAACCCTAATGCTTGGATTGCTGAAAAACTGATGGGACACTCGCCATCAGGACTTTTTGGCTACTCTCATATGCTAGGAGGTTATGCTGGCGGTCAAGCTGAATATGCCCGCGTTCCTTTTGCTGATGTTGGTTTATTCAAGATTCCTGAAGGACTCAGCGACGATCAAGTACTGTTTCTTACAGATATCTTTCCAACAGGATATATGGCAGCAGAAAACTGCGACATCAAGCCAGGTGATACTGTAGCGATTTGGGGATGTGGACCTGTTGGACAGTTTGCGATTAGAAGTGCATATATGTTAGGTGCCGATCGCGTCATTGCTATTGACCGCGTTCCTGAACGCCTGCAAATGGCAAAAGAACAGGGTAAGGCAGAAATTCTCAATTATGAAGAAGTTGATGTCGGAGAAGCCCTAAAAGAAATGACAGGTGGGCGAGGACCTGACGCTTGTATGGATGCTGTAGGGATGGAAGCCCACGGTACAGGTTTAGAAGGATTTTATGACGAAGCAAAGCAAGCATTGCGATTAGAAACTGATCGACCAACTGCTCTCAGACAAGTGATTGTTGCCTGTCGTAAAGGTGGTACAGTCTCAATTCCTGGCGTTTATGGTGGCTTCATCGACAAGATGCCGATGGGTGCTGCTATGAATAAAGGTTTAACGATGAAGATGGGACAAACACACGTCCATCGTTATTTGAAGCCATTGCTTGAACATATCCAAAATGGCGACATTGATCCGTCTTTTGTGATTACGCATCGCATGAAGCTAGAAGATGCACCCAAAGGTTATGAAACCTTTAAGCATAAGAAAGACAACTGTATCAAAGTCGTACTTAAGCCTTAAAACTAGAGCGCATACTTTCGGGAGGAAAGCTACCATGAGTGACACTACTGTAATGAAAGTCAGTTCCCAACATTCGCCACACGGCGAGATGGGTCAAAAGTACCTTGCTTCTGGTAAAACCGTTTCCATGCGGCTTTGGGAAAACGAACAACCAGACGAGCCAAAGCCTGAAGCAAAACGCGAGTACGAAACTGTTGGTTATGTAATTCAAGGGCGGGCAGAATTACACCTTGAAGGTCAAAAGCTTTTGCTTGAACCTGGAGATTCTTGGGTTGTCCCTAAAGGTGCATCTCATACATACAAAATCATCGAGGCTTTTACCGCAGTTGAAGCAACAAGTCCCCCAGCCCAAGTACATGGACGCGACGAAGCTTAAAGCTGTATTGATATTTAAAGTGTTTGTTGAGCCGTTACTGAAAAAGTAACGGTTTTTTTATCAGTACCTTGAGTTCACTTTTGCATTTCTGCATAGGGCAGACAAGATGCCTACCCCACAAAACTATTAAGTATTTGTTTGTATAGCAGCAAATTTATTCACCAAATACAGAATTAATATTTACCCAGTTTTTTAGACACTTTTTGTTACCTATAACTTTTATAGCTATGAATTTAACTTTGTTATAACCTTTGTTAAAAAACTATTAACTTTTCTGCTAAATATACTTTAATAGTTATTAAGAGAACAAGTTGAACACCTTTGTATTCGCTAATCGATAGAAAAACTAGTATTTTTTTAGGGATATTTAAAAAAATACAAGAGTCTAAATACTCAAATATTCAAACATTAGTAAAGGACGTATTCTAGTTAACTTTACTAGTTAAAAACTGCACAAATACCTATATAAATTGGATAGAATTTTGTCTTTCCAATGACTGATGTAAAGAGCTTTTTTAAGTAGATACTTAAAGGTAGTACAAAGATATCAATTGTCTAAGTTTAGATGCCGCGCTCAGAGGCATCTTGATTGATTTCTTATGTGGCTAGGCTCAAAGATTTTATTAGGGAGAATTAAATGTTTTTTCATCAAAAGCGGTTACAATACTTCACTCCGCCAGAGAAACCAGATCCTGTATATGCAATGAAAATGCAGGAACTCATCGGTGGTTCATTTGGAGAAATGACCGTAATGATGCAGTACTTGTTCCAAGGCTGGAACTGCCGAGGACCTGCTAAGTATCGAGATATGTTGCTAGACATTGGTACTGAGGAAATCGGTCACGTTGAGATGCTAGCTACAATGATTGCGTGTTTACTAGATAAGGCACCGCTGAAACTTCAGGAAGAAGGAGCAAAAGACCGGATAGTAGGTGCAGTCATGGGTGGTAGTAATCCACGAGATGAGATCATGGCAGCCGCTATGAATCCACAACACGCGATCGTATCTGGATTAGGTGCAATGCCAGCAGATAGCGTTGGTTTTCCTTGGAATGGTCGGTTTATTGTTGCTAGTGGCAACTTACTTGCAGACTTCCGTTCTAATCTCCATGCGGAGTCTCAAGGTCTGATGCAGGCTGTACGGTTGTATGAGATGACAGACGACCCTGGAGTGAAAGATCACCTCAGTTTTATGATCGCCCGCGACACGATGCATCAAAACCAGTGGTTAGCGGCAATTGAAGATCTACAAAGTGAAGGACTAGAGGCAACAGTTGCTCCCAGTGTCGCCCACGAATATGGCAAGAACGAGTATGCCTATCAGTTCTGGAATCACTCGGAAGGTACGCAAAGTGCTGAAGGGCGTTGGGCTAAAGGTCCTACACCAGATGGAAAAGGTGAATTTGAATATGTCGCAAATCCACAACCAATTGGACCTGAACCCGAACCACCACAACCCGATCCCCGTTTACACGGTACAAGTAAAACTAGCCAAGTTCCTGGTAATGCTGGTTTAACATAGTTAATACGTAAGTTGAGAGAGGAAAATAGCAAATATAGTAACTATTTTCTTCTCTATAACATTTATATTTGAGCTATGAATATTCAGGTAGAATTGCTAATAGCTTCTAGATATAATTAACTAGTAGCCGATAAATTAGAGCATTCAGAAACCATTTAAAAGCTTTGTATATTCACATATACCTACTAAAAACTACTGTTCGTTAGCGGCAATTCTACGCAACTGATAAGACTCTTCCCATAATCCTTCTACTCCTTCTTTCTCAAGACCTTTAACGTAATTAATCTTAATCTCCTCTAGAAGATCGACAACTAGTGCTTGAATTTCTTGAATATTTTGCTGTTTTTGCACTTCTACTTGCAAAGCTTGAATAAAGTTTTCTACTAATTGATTTGACAATTGCATAACTACAGGATCTTGGAGAAATTTAGTCATAGTACTGTATGTAGCTTGAGATACTTCTGTAGCGAGTTTCTCTGTTAATTGGTTAGGGAGACGACTGACACCAGGAACGTTTTTTATTTGTTGGTAGATTGGGGATTGATTGAGAGTATTGACAACCATATGATGAACGAGAGCTTCAATATCAGGTTGCATTTTAGGCAAAACTTGATGAATGCTGAGGTCTAACAAACGGGTAGCGATCGCCTGTACTTCGTTCGTATTATTAATATTGATATAAGGACGGCGGGAATCTGGATTTAATAACCAATTTGCTACATCACCTCGATTCACTGCCTCCTGAGCTTGATCAATGATCCGAATTCCAACAACTTCAGTCATTTCTTCGGCAAAATTAATGACAACATCGTGGTTAAGCTGCTCGCGCAGTGGCTCTAAATCAACAAGTTCAGACTGATATAAATGAACTGTTAAAGGAATAATTCTCAGCCAGCGCCAAAAAGGAAGCAACAGAAAAATATCAAACCATCGCCGCAATATAGTTTGCAACCAATTTAAGTCTGGACGTCTGCGGCTAATAGAATAAGTACGAACAATAAACTCACAACCGAATAAGATGACGAAGGGCAAATCAATTAGCCAAAACTTATCAATAAACTTACCATTAGTGCTAATATCGCGATAATAATTTGTTTTAAGTAATGGTTTTATTTGTTCGTCAAAAAAATCAAGTTCTTGCTGGAAGTTTTGTTGAGATAAATGAGTTTTACTCCAAAACAAATCAAAAGCTTTATGAGCAGATTCTTTATTCATGCGATCGCGGATCTGATTTTTGATTTTAGCCAGCGATCCTGTTTTATTAGCTTCAGCAAAAGGATTATCTTCAATCATTTCATTGCTCAAGAATTGTAACTCTTGCAGCAAATTTTCAGTTTCCTGTGACTGTAAGCTCGTTTGCTCAACTTGTTCATCCAACTCATTAACCTTAGCAAGATAGCGCTCAGTCTCTCGATGTGGCTCAATGCCTTTAAAGAAATCGTACTGTTGAGTGAAGGCAGGAGCGGCATGAAAGTAAAAGTCTCGCCAAGGTATATAACTATAGTCAAATAGCACTAAACAAAAATTAACTAGGGCAAGAATCGCAAAAAATCTTTCGAGTCCTCGATAGCGGTGATTTGGCTTGTTTGGAGAGGATGTTTGTTGAGCAAAAGACATAGTTATCTAAACTAAAAGGTATAGATTTTAAAGATCAGCTAAGGCATTGCCAGATCGGAAATTAACATAGTAAGGTAAGTCATGCTCATCTAGCTTAAGCTTGATAGTGCTCAGAACCCTAGAACTAAATTTAATCAGCTCATCATAAATTCAAATTGGGAGCTAGCCAAGCAGCGATGGTAACAGTTGTTTTCATAAATCTAGGACTAACGCTAGTTCTTTTGTGTGTTGCTTGGCAAATATGGCAACTACGGCTTAAGTTGGCGCGGATAGCAGATATTTTGTTGGTGTATGAGCGCGTAACTCGTGCAGCTTTGCAGAGGACACCAGACGCGATCACCGTCGGAAAAACAGCAATTCGCCAAACACGACAGCCAGATACACCACAAGAGGTCAAACAACTACGAATCAAACAATTTTTCAATTTATTAGCAGTCGTCTTACAGACTTGGCAGCGCATCGTGTTATTGCGTCAGACAGGTTTTTTTAGAAAAGCTTTGGCAAAATATAGGTGATTCTCAGTTCAAAAGTTAGAATTCAAAATAGTTTCACTTGTTGTAAAAGTAGACAAGAAAGAGTGTAGTAGTACTATTTGTGCAGTAAATGTGCACGATAACTCGTGCAAGCCGGTAAAACTTACATAAAATGAGTGTAAGGAGATAGATACAGTTATGTCTAACAACCGTTCTGGGGTTTTTGTTGGCGGTATGTTGCTAGGGGCTGCCATTGGTACTCTAACAGGCTTGCTAATGGCACCGCGTGCTGGACGAGAAACACGTACTTTGCTGAAAAAATCTGCTGATGCTTTACCAGAATTAGCCGAAGATTTATCCACAAGTGTACAGATACAAGCAGATCGCTTATCAGAAACAGCATTGCGCAACTGGGATGACACACTAGAACGATTGCGAGAAGCTTTAGCTGCAGGCATTGAAGCAAGTCAACAAGAGCGTCAAACACCTATGCGCTCGAATAAAATTGAAGCTTCCTCCGATCAACCACCGCTTTTAGACCGCCTATAATCGCTCTTGATACTTGTGATTGACCCTTTATTTTGGCTTGGACTATCGATTCTTTTAGTGGCTGTGAGTTTGACCGCAGTATTGGTGGCAGCCTTGCCAGCATTACAAGAGTTGGCGCGGGCAGCTCGCAGTGCAGAAAAATTGTTTGATACACTACGGCGAGACTTACCACCTACATTAGAAGCAATTCGCTTAACAGGGTTAGAAATTAGCGATTTAACTGATGATGTCAGCCAAGGTGTACAAAGAGCGAGCAATGTCGCTAAGCAAGTCGATCAAAGCATCGATAATGCTGTGAAACAGGCACAGAAAGTTGAAGTTGGTACGCGCAGCGTTTTCACTGGGGTGAAAGTCGCTTGGAGAACTTTTACACGCGGTACTCGTCGGAGTAGCGATCGCTTTTTAGCAGAACAGCGCTCAAGACAGCGCGATCGCACAAACAATGTTCCTTATCCAGAAGAATTACCTGAAGAAAACAATGCAGCATTCCTTGAGCAATATCGCAGTTACACAACAAATATAGAATCGAGTCAGGTGCGCTACGATACCTCAAATTGGCATGACGATAATGATGATGTCGAAACAGAAGAGAGATAATTGAAGGAATGAGGGATTAGGAGGTACAAAAATAACCCTGACTTTAAAGTGGATACAAACCTCCCAGATTTCCTAAACTGCACATTGCATAATGTCAACAATGATGGTATGAGAACTCCCTGACCCCAATCTCTGACCCTTATCTTAAAGAATGCTCAAAAACCAGCCACTAACAACTAACCCTAAACAAAACTACAACGGTGTTTTCACGTTAATTATTATCAACTTGGTTGTGTTTATTGCTGATCGCGTTCTAGGTATTCCTTTTATCCAACATCTTTATCTCAATCACGCCTCTCCAGCTTGGTATCAGTTTTTCACTTCAATGTTCTGTCATGCAAACTGGGCGCATATTTCAGGTAATCTATTTTTTCTCTATATTTTTGGCAGGATTGTTGAGGAAGAAGAAGGCATTTTGGGAGTCGTCAGTTCCTACATTATTTGTGGATTAGGCGGCAGTCTCATGAGTTTTTTCTTCCACGGTGGAGCCGTTTACTCGCTAGGGGCTTCAGGAGCAGTTTTTGGCTTATTTGCCGTAAGCGTTCTCATCAAACTCCGCTGGCATTGGCGCAAAATTCTAGAAGTTCTCATTCTCGGTCAATTTGTGATCGAGCGCGTCATATTTGAGTTACGTCAAACAGGTATTCAAGATGGCGTTGATCGCATTGCCCACCTTGGTGGAGCTTTAGTCGGTGTAGCACTGATTTTATTCTTGATGCGATTACAACCAGGTGAAGGGGCTAGTAATTAGTTTTGAGTTTTGAGTTTTGAATAGATAGAAAACAGTATTCTCCCTCTGCTCCTGAAGCTTCCTCTGCTTTCTTAACAAAGTAGCTACTTCTGAGCAAAACCCGAGATTCTCTTCATGGGGGATTGAGTTTATGGGCAATTGTCAGCTAAATTAGAGTAAAGTTACAAAATGTAAAGAAGTATCATCTTTTTTTTACTCTTTACAATAAAACCATTTGGTTATTGTCCAAATTTGAGATTTATATAGAATTGTCCATGCAGTGTTCTATTTGGCGACGATTACTGGTAAGCGTATTTGCAATTTTTTTAGCTGGTGCAGCCTGGTTATTACCTTCTCCTGTCGCACTCGCGTATAACAATCCAGAATTACTTCCCGATCAGCCAACGCCAATTATAGACTTAGCCCGATCGCTCACGAGCGTTCAAGAAGAGAGATTAGCGCAAGAACTTGAACAATTTGAAGCAGAAACTGGTTGGAAACTCCGCGTTCTAACACAGTATGATCGGACACCAGGCGCAGCAGTCAAAGATTTTTGGAATTTAGATGAAAAAAGTATTTTAGTTGTTGCCGATTCTCGTGGGGGAAATATTCTCAACTTTAATGTCGGTGATGCCGTTTACCAGCTATTACCTCGGACATTTTGGGTAGAGTTACAAACCCGTTTTGGTAATTTGTACTTTGTTCGCGAAGAGGGAGAAGATCAATCAATTATTCAATCTATCGAGTCAGTTGAAGCTTGTTTACGACAAGGTGGCTGTCGCGTTGTTCCTGGATTACCACGCGAACAATGGATTTTGACACTCATTACCTCGGTTCTTGGTGGTGTAATATGTGGTTTTGCGGCTCAACCTCGGCGTCCTGGGCAAGTTTTTGCTTGGCAATGGGCTTTAATTTTCTCACCGCTGTGGGGAATTCTATTTATTGCGTTTGGGATTGGACCTGTTGTGACACGGACTTCCGAGTGGCTTCCTTTAGTGCGTAACATTGCAGGTTTCCTAATTGGTGCTTTGGTAGCTTATTTATCACCAGTACTCAATCGTTCTTCGGCGTCAGAAACATAGAATACTTAGTATCAGTAACGGGTTTCTTTACCATTCCTCGACATCTTGCGGATAGGAAGGGCGGGTTCTTCTACGTGAGGCTTGACGCGATCGCGGTTCTCTACTCTCACGCAAACGACGGCTGACTTCAATAAAGTTGTTTTTTTGTAAGTAAGGGTAATCGCTGACCCAGATATTACGACTTGGAATATAGATATCTGTTACTTTGGCAATGCTACTTAAATCTGGTCGAGTAGAAAGCACGACCATTTCAGCAATTTGATTGGGAACGACATCTTGGTGGTTGCGGCGTAGCGGTACTTGAATTTCAGTAAAAAAGTCTGTTTCATCACCAACTTCTATATTGAGTCGCCGTTCGCGGTTTTCGACAATTACCAATTCGCCCTTATTGTTAACAGTTTCTTCAGTACCAATTAATTCCTCAGTAATATAGACATCTAATATTCGCCCGCGTAAGAAACCACTGTAAGGATATTTGCGGTATTCTACATTACGCAAACTTGCCCATAAAACAGGTCCCCACAACCAATAAAGTCCGGCGATCGCTCCTACAGGAAAGAGCAATAGGCTAGATCCTTCACCTAAAACTAATCGCAAAATCCAAATGACAACAACACTGACAACTGAAATTAGCAGTCGTTTTAAGAAATCAGGAAACTTGCCCCAACAATATTTGTACTGATCGCCAGTCGCAATGCGGGGAATCAATTGTTCAAATTTTTGGCGCGTGAGTGGAACTAGCATCAGGAGTGAGGAGTTAAGGATTAGGGACTAAATTCATTATTCCCCCATGATTACAATAGCTTTTCCAAGCCATAGACTAGGGATTTGAGTTGTAGGACTTTACGAATGGCAAGCAGGACTCCAGGCATATAACAAGCGCGATCGCTGGTATCGTGGCGTAAAGTATAGATTTGTCCTGGTGCGCCAAAAATCACTTCTTGGTGAGCAATGAGTCCAGGAAGGCGTACACTATGAATTCTAATACCTTCATCAGCAACACTGCCTCTTGCTCCAGGTAGCTTTTCAGTTTCTTCTACCGTGGTTCTATTGTATGTTTTGCCCATTTCTGCAAGCATTTGGGCGGTTTGAATTGCGGTTCCACTAGGGGCGTCTGCTTTTTGATTGTGATGCAGTTCAATAATTTCTACATGGTCAAAGTACTGCGAGGCTCTAACTGCGGCTTCTTGGAGTAGTACCATACCGATTGAGAAATTGGGAACCAGTAAACAACCTGTACTCGCTTTGTCTGCAAATTCGGCTAAGTCTTGAATTTGGGCAACGCTTAATCCTGTCGTTCCCACAACTGGGCGAATCCCATAGGCGATCGCCGCGCGAATATTGTCATAAACAGTACTCGGATGCGTGAAATCTACCATCACACCCAATTGTCTTTCTTGAGTTGCTAGGACTAGTGTAGGTTCTAATTGATCGGTAATTGGGATTTCTAGCGGTTCGCTTAAACCTGCAACTTCTCCCACATCTTTGCCATTGTATTCAGGGTTGTGGTCAACTGCACCCACTAAAGTCATGTCACTTGCTTGAGAGACTGCTTTAATGACTTCACGACCCATTTTACCAGCAGCACCATTCACAACTACTGGAATCAAAGCTTGGTTTGCCATGCGCTCAATTTGGACTCATCAACCGCATTTTAGATCAATCGAAGCTATGCGTCGGACTTTCAATTGTGAACTTTCAATGCACCTAGCCCTGGTTGGATGTCCACCACAAGGGTTTCGAGCTTGCCTTAGTTAGATTTACCATCACTACCAAAATACTCTCGGTAGCCACAAATGCGATCGCTACGCACATCGAAGGAAACCGCGACTCGATTTTTATAAGGTTCTCCCCACATGAGTCCCTCATCTCGAAACTCAAAAACCACTGTCGTCTGATTGCTAGTCACTCGGTCTAAGGTGAGGAACAACCCACTACTGAATGCCTCAGAGACGTATTGAAAGAAGGCGATCGCCCGTTCTTTTCCCACATTTAAGCCATGATAAGGTCCCACTGGAAACCAAAAGGTGAAGTCATCGCTAAGCATATCGATAAACTGATTCCACTCCCCTGTTGCCAGTCCATGACTAAAATACTCAAATGCTTGGTAGGCAACTTTTAGGGTATTGTTTGACCCTTCTGCCATCTTGTTCTCCATTAAAACAATTGCAACGGTTGCTTATGCAAATATCAAATACTATGCGATCGCTTACTCTGACTTGGAATTCTCACTCAGTCGATGAAAGTCCCAGTCCCCCATCAACATAAATGTTTTGATCCGCGATCCATCTAATTTCCTCAGAACAAAAAAAGCTACCAAAGCAGCCACATCATCCGGTTAACCCGATCTTCCCATTGGCTTTACTTTTGCTGGCGTATCTTCACTTCAATGGAAAATTCCAAGGGCTGATTACCTCAAATAAAGGATAGGGTATCAATTATCAAAGCCTGAATTAAATCGTCTTTTAGGGAAAATAGAGCTTGTTTTCACTCTTGTCATGCTTGAATTCGCCGTGCTAAATTGATCTGCAACCAGTCACTTTGAGCTGTACGCAAGAGGGCACATTTTTCAGTCAATTGCTCAAATGTTAGATTCAGCCTCTAACAATCGATTTGCCCCGTTCGAGGATTGCGAATACCAATCTTGGCACTCATACCTCAAATCACCCCCCGCTTGACTACATACTAATAGAAAGCTACAAAATTAAGTTGCAGCATTCCAGATGCTAATTAGCCAATTCTACGTTCAGTAATCATCATCCCGCCCCTAAATTTTCCTTCAGCACTAAATCCTTGGCTAGTGCGGATACAAGTGTTGTCATTGATGAGATTAATCGTTTCGACGCCAAGTAGCACGCCAGTTGCTTTATCCCAAATCCGAAAAATAATCAGGTTGGTGCCATATTCCTCAGCTAGTGTGGTGTAGTTACAAAACGGAGGTTCGGAACTTTCGATTTTTATCGCACCTTTGCCAGCTACAACACCCACAAAATTTTGAGTGACACTTCTACCATCAGCAAACTGATACGTATTAGTTTGCACCCATTGATTATCAACTATCTTTTTCGTCACAACACCTGTAAATTGCTCAATTTCTTTAGCGTTTGCATCTAAGCGCACCCAAATGCCTTCCCATACACCAACGTGCTTGGAGAATATTTTAAAATTCTCTAGGTGTTCGCGATCGCCTGGTTCTGTTGTATTCATACAAGTCCTATACAAGTAGCTAAATTGCAATCACAATCGTCATTACACTGCAATGCTTGTAGTTGATTCTGTAGTTTGATAACAGAGGAAGTGTTGTAGAAGTATTAAGATGCTCATGTTTATACTAAGACAATAGTATCACCAACTTGATGAGGATTTGTGATACTAACCTGGTAACATCAATTTAAAATATTAGCCAAATGATTAATTACGCTACTAATATTACTGAGGAAAATCAATACATTATTCAAGTCTGAATTTCCCTTTCTAGATTACTAATACTATATTTTAAATCCAGTAAATTTTGCTTTAACTTATCACGTATGTTCTCTATTATCGAATCTCTATATTTATTAATACATATCATCAGCTCAACTATTTTTTAAATTTATTCGCTCTAAACTTCTATCATTAATCCTCTCGCTTCTAAATCCTACTACTTTTCTAGCTTCTTCAAGTTCAACAATTTTGCTTTGTAGGGTCATTATTTTTCCGTGTTGATTAATCGGATCTTGCTGTTCTTCAGTCGGTATTTTTTCACCTCAGCTTAATTGGTTGCTTGAGTTTTTACAGCAAAGAACTACCATCCCCAGGTTCCAAGACCACCTTTGAATGGACCAACAATATCACTGGTGATCCAACCGCCGTAGAAGTCTCCTGGTTGTGGTTGCACTTTCTCACCATTGACGTAACAAGCATCCATCAAATGTGGATAGAAAGCGACATAGTCTTTAATTGCAGCAAAAGTAGGAGTAGGATCGGGGTAAAACCAAGCAGCATTTGGAACTTGTTTGTCACTTACTGCAACTGTGTAATAGCCTGCAAATCCTTTCCACTCACAAAAACTCGATTGAGGAGTACGAATAAGGTACTCCATTTTGATATCACTAGGTGGGATGTAATAAACAGGTGGATGACTTGTTTCTAGTACTCGTTTGGCATGATGGGTATCAGCGATCGCAATTTCGTTGAAAATGACCTGAATATGCTTATTAACGTCTTCTAAACGTGGCGGACGGGGATAATCCCAGACTGACTCTTGTCCTGGTTCTGGTTGAATGCGATCGCGATTAACCATATTTAGCTCTTGGCAATTCTTCTATTGGCAATTAGCTATACTTTAGCAGCTAAAAGTTGCTGGGGTTAAGTCTTCTAGTACCTGGTCGCGATTGTGTATTATTACGTGCTGGAACACCACCGCTGAGTTGAGTTCCGTTACCACCATCAGCGCGATCGAGGAAAGGTCTTAAGTTAATGCTTCGTGAAGAACGTTGATTGTTACCGCCAATAACAGAACGTCCTAAGTTAAATAGCCGATCGAGTTCGTTACCACGATTTGTATAAGTATAAACTCCAGTTGTCTGTTGACCGCTATCAGCAACTGTGAGGTTTTCAAAGACGCGATCGCGAGTTAAGATTGGGTCTTGCCCTGGAGGTACGGTAAAGACAATGCGACACGATGAATTGTTGCGCTGCGTGATCACGCAAACAGTATTATAATTATTTTCTACGCCTGTTGTGAGTTCTAATAAACCATCTGGGCGATATGATTCTAAGCGACGACTAATTTCTTCACAACGTCGTTGTTCGCTCCAACCACCACCTAAAGCTGTTGGAGTAGCCCAGGGGAAAAAGCGATTTGGCTGGCTTTCGGGCTGATACATGACTGTATACTGACCGTTATTCAATTGACAAGTAAACCGCGTAGCAGTTGTGACACTGGGAACTGTGGAACCATTAGGTGGTGTTGTTCCTGGCACTGGTGGTAATGGTTCTGTATCAACAACAACGGGTGGTACGGTAGGATTGACCTGCGCAATCCAGTTATATTGTGGCGCAGCTATAACGCTATTACCAAGTAACAGTGTTGCTACCCCGACAGACAAACCAATACCTCGCCAAGCAAATTGCAACTGTGGTGACATAAACGACTCCTCGATGTAAAGTAGGGATTAGTTTTGAGTTGTGAGTTGTGAATTTAGAAGAGTTTTCTTAACAACCTCGCTCCTCGCTCCTCACCTCTATTTACTTATCGTTGATGCTTTTTAGGTTCGGATTGTTTCTGTTGTAGCAATTTTTCTACTCTTTGTTTGATCTGAGTGTGTCTGGCAACTCCCTCGTAAGCGTAGCGGTTGTAACCGTGGCGCTGAATAATTGATTCGAGATAGCGAATGCGATCGCTTGTGGGTGGATGTGAAGATAACCAACCAAAAGCTGTGCGTGTTTCTTCTTGTTTTAGTGTCACCATCAAGTTACGTAATCCATCGGCAGCATAGCCAGTCGAAGCGAGAAGTCGCGTACCTAACATGTCGGCTTCCTGTTCCATTTCGCGGCTGTAGTTGAGTGCAACAAGATTCGCGACAGTGCCTCCATAAGGGAAAAATTGCGTCACGTTAGCAACAAGATTCCCTCCAGCAACTAACTGAAAACCATGTGATAAAACGGCATGGGCTAATTCATGCGCCAGCAACCCTGCTAATTCTGCTTCAGAGTTAGTGCTTGTAATTGCTCCAGCATTGACAAATACCTTACCGCCTGGTAGTGCAAAAGCGTTTAAGTCTTTATCTAAAACTATATAAAATTCGTATTGAAAATCTTTTCTACCAGCAACTTGTGCAAGTCTTTGTCCAATTTCATTGACATAATCTACAACTGTTTTATCAGTCACGATTTCTAGCTGTTCCCGCGCTTGGTTGGCGACAGATTCACCAACAGCTGATTCGCCACGAAGCAACATTGCGGTTGTTTGCACTGCCGAAAAAGGACCAAAGAGATTACCTGTAAGTGCGTAACCTAATGCACCAGTGAGGACATTGGCAATCATATTTCCTCTCAACTCGCTACGCAAGTGCTTTTGATAGCGTTCGAGGTGCGTGTCTGCAAGTTGGGTAAATTCGTTAGCGTGTTCTGCGTTTAAACTTCTGAGTAAAGCAAATTGACGCGCTGCGAGGGACGCTTCCATCCATTGTTTGGATTCGGCAAGTAATGCTACTTTAGCTTTAACTAATTCAGATTGTTCGGGATAAAGTGTGACGGCACGTTCTAAAACGGCGATCGCTTCAGAGTTATGGTCAAATTTTTGTAATGCTTGGGCAAGTCTCAGATGACCAGGAATAAATTCTGGATATTGTTCTACTAACAACCGTAGTGGTACCATCATTCTACTAGCAACTTTGTGTTGAAAAGCTGCTTCTGCTTCTCGCCAATAAACTTTACCTGCTGGTGGGAGTTGAGCGGGATCGATAATTGCTGGCGGACGTTGTACAACTTCAGTTGATACTGTGAGAAACGGTGCTTTGACTTCCCGATAGATTTTTTCAGCTGCTGCGAATTGTCCTCCTAAATACAAGCGATCGGCTTCAATAAACTTTTGTTGACGCGCTATTTCTTCCGAACTTAAAGTTGAAGCGCTGTTAATTTTATCAACAATTTCTTGTGTAGATGCGGGTTGTGTTGTTTCTTCTCCTTCTATAGGTACCACGATCGCATTAGGAGGATCGCTAACTGAAGGTTCAGCAAGGACAATTGATGTTCCAGCAGAAAATATCACCAAGTTCAAGCTTAGCAACAGTGAGTTCCAGGGAAGTTTCATGATGGGAAGGCTCAATCGCTGGTTGAATTTATTCTCAGTTTAGGCAATTTTTTCTAGATATAGCGATGAGTTAGGTAAGTGGGTGAAAAGAAATGTTACTTAAGGGCTGTTATTGGTTAATGGTCAGTGAAGCAACAATCAACTATTAACTATTAGCCATATGTCATATGACCTAATTTTATTAATAATATTTGCAAATCGAATAATTTGTCATTGATTAAAGATCAATATTTATAACTCAAAAATCCAATTACATGGTAGTAGCTGGATATTTCTAGCCTTGATCAGGTTGAAGGTTTTCCATTCTCAGAAAACAAAGAAATACTTAAGATTTGATATTGCGTTTTAGTGATTTAATTTTATCAGATGTTTTTTTTGCTTTCATAGTAAAATCTCGTAAAATTGTTTTCGACTAGTAAAGTTATCCTAGCGTTAAAGGATAAATTCTTAGTCTTCAGGTAGCAATCTATAGTGTTTTCAGTGACACAACACTACTTTATACTTAGGAAGTTTTTAGGATAAATGAGCGAAAATTTGAATCGGCAAGGCAACAAGTTGCTTGCGGCTTTACCTGCTGAAGATTATCAGCGTCTTGCTCCCTATCTAGAAAATCTTTCACTACCCTTTCAAAGGGTACTGCATAATACCGGAGAAGTTATTTTTGATGTGTACTTTCCGACAACAGCTATGGTTTCTGCTGTCTCTATCATGCAAGATGGATCGACGATTGAAGTAGGAGTGATTGGTAAAGAAGGTATAGTGGGTCTACCTGTATGTTGGGGGGATGATACAGCAGTTCACCAAACGGTGGTGCAGATTCCAGGTAACATCCTGAAACTGAAAGCTGAGGTATTAAAAGAGGAGTTTTATCGAGGTGGTGCTTTACAAAAACTCTTACTGCGTTATACACAGGCGATTTATACTCAACTTGGACAATCTGCTGCTTGTAATCGTTTACACACACTAGAAGAAAGGCTTTCGCGCTGGCTATTGACGGTAAGCGATCGCGTCGAGTCAGAAGAGTTACCATTAACCCAAGAATTCATTGCCCAAATGCTAGGTACGCGCCGCAGTGGTGTTACGGTAGCTGCAAGTACTCTGAGTAAAGCCGGAATGATTCACTACAGTCGTGGCAAAATCAACATCACAGATCGAGAAACACTGGAATTGACGGCATGTGAGTGTTATCAGGTCATTAAAGCAGAATTTCAGCGATTACTTGGCACTAAGGATGACTAGCTTACTCAGGCTATTTCACACGAGTTTTTTTATATGTTCGGAACCGTACAGATAAACTCTTACTACTTTGTTTATTCTTAGTTAAAGTAAGGTTTTTCTTATTAAGTCAGTTGTTGTGGGTTTTGTATACCTAGATCAACACTGTCTATGCAGTTCATCTTCCAGACAAGAAGAGATTGACATGAATGATTCAAAAGACAGTTCTGCGAACAACAACGATGATGCTCACCAAAAAGCTGTTGAACAACTGTGGGGAGATAGTTTGAGAAAGTTGACACCAAAACAACGACAGTTGGTGATTGAAATTCTCAAGAACATGAAGAAAAAGGAATATCAAGCTGCCTTTTGAATGGATGCACAAGATATTATGTATCTGTTTAGACAACAATTTTGTATTATTGCTTTTTAGTCATTTTACTCTAAGCCAATAGACAAAAAAATTTTGTTCGCTGTTACCGTTGACAAGATTAAGTATTTGTACTGAAAAAAAGGTAAGATTGATACAAAGTTTTTCACCGCTTCCGCTACTAGATGTTGTCTACATAGTTCAATAGACCTCCTGCATGAATCACAGATGCCCTCCGACTAAAGTCAGGGCTATCCAAGCAAAGTGTACCTTCGTACACTAAAACAAGATTTTTATAGGTAAGTCCACGGAGGTGGACTTTGTTTATTTAGCTAACGAATTTATTCGCCCAGCATTCACGCAGGAGGTCTAATAATAAGTCATCGACTTGCAAAAGGGACTTTTGCGTATATGAAGTAAGCAGTTGGATTATCCTTTAACCTACTTCTGCAAGAAGTCTATTAGGCTTGGTAAACTGCGTTCAATAGGAGTTCTGCACCAAAGCGGACAACATCTGTACATGGTAGAGTTGTTTCAGTTTGAGCTTGTGCGATCGCACCTTTTGCGGATAATTCATCTAGATGCGCAGTATTGAGGGCGATTCCGATAACTTTAACAGGTGCAAAAGCACCTCCTGCTGTTGCAAGGTTTTCGTAGAGTTTCACGACTTCAGATAATGGTGGAATTGGGACGTGTGGATGGCTGCGAATATGAGTTTGTCCGGCACGATGGACTAAAATTAAATGTGTTGGTTGCGTTCCGCGAATCAGAGGTAAAGTTGCAGTCGAACCAGGATGTAAGATTGAACCTTGTCCTTCAATGAATAAAATATCGTAATCTGCACCGTAGCGTAAAACAAGTTGTTCAACAGCACCAGCGGCGAAATCTACACGCACCGCATCTAAAGGGATACCATCACCAGAGATCATAATTCCTGCTTGTCCTGTTGCGAGGAATTTAGAATGCAATCCTTGTTTTTTTGCTGTGGCGTTGAGTTCTAGACTTGCAGACATTTTCCCGACAGCCATATCTGTACCAACAGTTAATACACGGCGACATGATAGCGATCGCGCTTTACCACTGCCGATTGCTAAGTTGGATGGTTCTTGGCGTACATCCCAGATCCATTGTCCTTCGCGTAGGTGCGATCGCAACTCTGGTATTGTTGCCAGTGGTGTGTGCAATCCATTGACTACCGATAATCCTGCGGCTACTGCACATTGAATTTCCTGCAACCATGCTTGCGGTAACACACCTCCTGAAGGTGCAATTCCAATCGTCAGGACATCTGGTGTATAAATTAATGCATCAGCTACCGATGCAACTATAGGAACATCAAGAGGTATTCCTGTTAATGCAACTAAGGATTCTCCTGCACAGTCTTTATCGATTACGGCAACAACTGGGACTTCGCTATAGCGTAACAGTGCTAACCCTGTTTTGCCATTACCATTACCTCGAATTCCTTCATGCAGAAGAATTGCAATTCGTTGACGATCTTCAAGCTGCACTGCGTTCTACTCCTAATCCTGATTTATGATTGGGAATCACTCTCCCTGCTTGTAGCATTGCACCCATAAATGGATCGTCGATTAAATTCATATGGCTATCTAAATCTAGATAATCTGCTAGTGGGGAAAGTTGCGCGGCGGCGGTATTTGCTAGCGTACTATCAGAATAGCAACCGAACATCACTTGTAACCCATAAGCGCGGGCAGTATGTACCATACGCATTGCTTCGGTTAAACCCCCAGCTTTCATTAGTTTGATATTGATGCCATCAATTAATGGTGCAAGTTGAGGAATATCGCGACTAGTATGACAGCTTTCGTCAACAAATATGGGGAGAGGCGATCGCTTCTTAAGTTCTGCTAGTTTATTTTCTTCTCCTTGTGCCAAAGGTTGTTCAACATACTTAATACCTAATTCAGCTAACCACTTGCACATCTCAACCGCATCTTCTAAATTCCATCCACCATTTGCATCAACAAATATATCCTGTGTTGTGGCTGCTTCTTGTACTGCCAAGAACATCTCGCGATCTGCTGTGACTCCTATGGGATTACCCAACTTCACTTTAATAACGCGCACCTCAGCAAATTGTAGCCAAGCACGTACTCTTGCTTTTGCATTTTCGGGGGTATTAATACCAATTGTGACAGAAGTAGGAACAATGCGCGAGCAATCTAATCCCCAGATCTGCCATAGTGGTAAGCCCACGTACTTGCCAAGCCAGTCATGTAACGCCACATCTACTGCGGCTTTGGCTGCTGAAGGTAGTTGACTATTTAATACACCTTCAATTTGCTGTCGTTGTAGAGGATTATACACTTCTAATTGTGGGACAAGTTGCTGCAATGCAGCTTTAAGAACTTCTGTAGATTGTTGATGATTTCCTAGTGAAAACGGCGATGCTTCTCCCCATCCAGTAATACCATCTTGTTCTATCTTTACCCACACATTTGTTGTCTGGGAAGTTGTTCCGCGACTAATTGTTAAAGGAAAGCGTTTATTAACTGTAAAAGTTTCAATTTCAATTCGCATGGTGTAGATATTGTTTTTTTTACGAACCACTTCAGACATAGAGAAGCCAGTGCGTTGCGGGGAACCTCAGTTATAGCAACTGGCGTAACACAGAGTTAGGAGGAACAGAGGTGAATTTATAATATCTAGGATTAGAGTATGTGTTAAAGTTTTGATTATTATTTTAACCTTTGGCGATTTATGGATGTAAGAAAATGGAAAGTTTTAAACTCTCAAATGGTAATCGACAATCAATGGTGCAAAGTACGCCAAGATGAAGTTGAATTACCTAATGGTAAAATTATTGATGACTATTTTATTAACATTCGACTTGACGTTGCTTTAGTTTTACCTATTACGAGTCATCAAGAAATTGTTTTTGTTCGTCAATATCGGCATGGTGCGGGCGAGATTTTACTAGAACTTCCTGCGGGCACTTTTGATGTCAGAATAGAAGATCCGCAGGATGCTGCATTACGAGAATTAAGAGAAGAAACTGGATATATAGCTCAAACAGCAATACCGTTAGGAGTTCTCTACGATAATCCTGTTAAAGACTCAAACTCAATTTATTTATTCCTTGCTCAAGATGTCAAGAAATTAACTCAACAACAATTAGATATTACAGAAGATATAGATGTATCCCTCATTCCTATATCAAAAGTTATGGCAAAAATAGCATCAAAAGAAATCAATGTTGCTGGTACGGTTGCAGCTATCTTTATGGGCTTAAATTATCTAAATTACTTTCAATTACATAATACCTAGAGCTATTTCCTCTGCGTTCTCTACATCTTTATAGTTTAAGCAGATAATTAGTTATTCATTTACCGCCTCCACTGTTGCAAAATATAAGAGTAAAAACGAGATTTATCAACTCGATCCATTGCCCAAACTTTACGCCCGCCAGCAGTTATCTTCGTGCGTCCTTGACTCGCACCAATTGTCATAATTTCTATTTCCCATTCTCGCAGTTCATAAAACTCTGGATGCGCTAGATATGCAGTTGCTAAGACATCCCAGAAATAGTAATCTTGCGGAATCACCAAGGCATAACATTGTCCAGCTAAATCAGAGAGTGGGTACTGGCGCTGTTTGCCCATTTGATAGACAATTTCTGAAGTAACAGGGACAGTATTTGTTAAATCTAAAGGACACATGACAATTTCAATTGCAGTTTTCCAGACTCGCGCTGCTGAAATTGGGTCCCAGTATACATTCCACTCAGCAGATCCATCTTGTCCAGCTTCAAGGCTTTTTTCAACATTTCCTGGAACATTCAGCGCCCCACCCATCCAGACGATTTTGGCAATTTTCGTCTCAATTTCCGGTGCGGTATCTAAAGCGACTGCAAGGGTTGTTAGTGGACCTGTTACCATGAGTGTCACAGGCTCAGTCGCATCAAGTAACACCCGGATCATAAATTCTTGTCCTGTTTCGGAAACCAAAGGCGTACGGATTTCACTTTGATTGAGAATCGGTAGATGATCGACAATGAAAGAATCGCGGCGGTACAAGCGAGGAAATGGATTAATACCACGTACAGTACTTTCTGCAACAGGAATCTCACGCCCCATCAAATCTAGAATTTTGCGCGTAGCACTTACAGCAGGTTGGGCGTAACAATCGGCGGGAGTCACGACAATACCTAAAGGTTGTATGCTATCCATCGTCATAAGTAGCATTGTTGCGAGATAATCATCAACACCACCATCGTGATCCATGAGTACAAGTTGTTTGGTCATAGTAAGGGAGAATCTATGGATGAATTTATGACGGCTGCGATCGCCCAAGCAAAACAAGGGCGAGATGAAGGTGGTATCCCCATCGGTTCTGTACTAGTCAAAGACGGAGAAGTTCTTGGTAAAGGACACAATAAGCGCGTTCAAGACGCCGATCCCGTGACTCATGCAGAAATCGATTGTTTGCGTAATGCTGGCAGAATTGGCACTTATCAGGGTACAACGCTGTATTCTACCTTAATGCCTTGCTATCTGTGTGCCGGTGCAGTTGTCCAATTTGGTATTAAAAAAGTTATTGCTGGGGAATCTGCCACCTTTGCTGGCGCTAAAGACTTTATGGAGTCTCACGGTGTAGAAGTCATCGATCTAGATTTAGATGAGTGTAAAAATTTGATGCAAGAATTTATTCAAAAAAATCCTCAATTATGGAATGAGGATATCGGGAAATAAGGGG
>NZ_JADEWN010000076.1 GCF_015207655.1 Gloeocapsopsis crepidinum LEGE 06123
CCTATGCCACTGAGGTTCAAAATATGTGCAAAAATCATCGACCTCACAAAACAATGCTTCTAAACTAGACATAGGACGGGGCGCTGAATGGTTTAACTTAATTTCAGCTTACTTGCCCCCTCCTTTTTTTATCCCGAACTGACGTTATTAATAATTCTGGAGGTCTTTATCCATACACAAGAAAAGTTAGTATGACTAATGCAGGAGTTTTGATTACTATTAGACAAACACCTACATGGGCTGAACTAACTAAGCAAGAACGTAAGAGTATTAGAGAAAATATCTGGTGGGATTATCTTAATGATTATAGTTCTGAGCTATTAACGGTGGATTTTTATACTTCTGGTGGGTATCATATTGCGCAATACAGTTCTTATTGTAAAGGTCGTTGTTTTACAAAAGAATAAATTTGGCGATCGCATTGTACAACTAATGGGTGACGTACCTCGTACTGAGTTATTTACCAGCATTAGCCGCTTACTTGACTTGATATGTTGATATTGATATTTTGTTATTACAGTGTTATAACTATAGGTCAAGGAGTTAAAGTGAACGCTTCAGAAGAATTTGAGACATTGAGCGTACGCAAAGTAGGAAATTCTTTAGGGACAACGTTTCCTCAAGACTTGGTAAAACATATGAATGTAGGTCAGGGTGATAAGATTTTTGCAGAGAAGTTACCAAATGGAGAGGTTAAGTTAACGCCTTACGATCCACACAAAGCAAAGGTAATGCAGGCAAGACGTGAAATTCACCGTCAATATAGAAATGCTTTTAAGGAATTAGCTGATCGGTGAATATAGAGTGGCTCAGTTTTGATGACGTTATTTTAATGCATAATGACCAAATTAGATTACATGGTGGAAGTACAGGAGTTAGAGATTGTGGAGGTTTAGAAGCGACTATTAATCGTCCGCAAGCATTGAAATATTACAAACCTGAAACTAGTGTTTTTCAACTTGCAGCTTGTTACGCAACTCTCGCTAAAGCTCACTGCTTTATAGATGGTAACAAAAGAACTGCGGCTGAAATGGCATTAGTTTTTTTATATCTAAATGGTTATAGATCCACAATTGAAGAAGTTGATTTAGTTGAAATATTTGTTGAGTTTGTCATAGGCAACATTACTGAAGAAGAGTTAGCCTTCATTTTTGAAGAAAATTGTGTTGAATTAACTTAATTGTTTCTTAAAAATAAGAACCCTCCATTTCGGTAACTGGTTCGGAGAGTTTAGAGATAAGCTACTATTGAGTTGCGATAGCATTCGTTATTAGGCTTTACAATACTTGCTGACGCTCTTATATATATTGAGTGTGAGCGTGAGTGAGTCATGTTATTTAAACGGCAGAAGTCAGGAACCAGGTTATTGATTGGGGCAGCGATCGCATTTTTTGTGCTGAACTTAATCTTAGGCTTACACCGCTACTATAGCTTTTATGCAACATTCGACCAAGGTATCTTTAATCAAGTATTCTGGAACAATCTCCACGGCAGATTTTTTCAAAGTTCGCTTTCTTCGAGTCTATCTACAAACGTCGTTCATAGTGGCGAAATTCCTGAAGTTTACTATCACCGTTTAGGACAACACTTCACGCCAGCATTACTACTGTGGCTACCAATCTACGCGCTGTTTCCTTCGCCAGCAACTTTAACTGTTTTACAAGTTACGTTCGTTACTGCGGCGGGTTTGGTGTTGTATGCATTAGCACGACAGTATCTTACACCCGCGATCGCCGCCATGATTACTGCTAGCTTCTACGCTGCGAATGCGGTTTTAGGTCCAACACAATCCAACTTTCATGATATCAGTCAAATTCCTCTGTTTGTTTTTGGGCTACTATTGGCGATGGAAAAACGCTGGTGGTGGCTATTTTGGCTACTTGCAGTCTTAACTTTAGCAGTGCGGGAAGATAGCGGGATTGTGTTATTTGGAGTTGGCTTTTATTTAATTACCAGTAGGCGCTACCCGCGTATTGGGCTTGTAGTATGTACGCTCAGCTTTGGGTATATGCTATTACTAACAAATGCGATTATGCCGCTGTTTTCGCAAGATATTTCCCGTCGCTTCATGTTAGAAAGGTTTGGACAGTATGCCGATGGTTCAGAGGCTTCAACATTAGATATTATTTGGGGAATGGTGAGTAACCCGTGGCGGTTGATTGTCGAATTATTTACGCCCTTTTTTGGCACAATTAAATACTTAGTTGGTCAGTGGTTGCCGTTAGCATTTGTACCTGCTGTTGCACCAGCATCGTGGGCGATCGCGGGTTTTCCGTTACTTAAATTATTTTTAGGTCAGGGACAATCAGTGTTAGCGCTCAACATTCGCTATGCAATGACTGTTGTACCAGGTTTATTTTATGGTGCAATTCTTTGGTGGGCGGAGCATCCCAGAAAACTCAAACTTGCATTTCGTCGCTTTTGGATAATTTGTATTTGTTTATCGCTGTTTTTCTCATTTACTTCCAGCGCTTCAAGTCTCAATCGCAGTTTTTACTTTTTATTACCCGATTCGTTCAACCCTTGGGTTTACGTTTCACTACCCCAACAATGGCGTCACGTCAGACAACTGCGATCGCTACTTAATCAAATTCCTGCAGATGCTGGCGTGTCTGCAACGACTTATATAGTACCGCATCTTTCAAGTCGTCGAGAAATTTTACGTTGGCCTATGTTGCAGTTGCGTAACGATGCACGAGAAGTAATTGAAGTAAAGTATGTGATCGCAGATTTATGGCAATTACAGCAATATCAAGCCGCATTTAACGAAGAACGACAACTGTTACAAACTAGCATCACGACAATTGATCAACTCACCAATAGCCAACAATACGGAATTATTGATTTTCAAGATGGTATCATTTTGATGCAACGTGGTGTGGCATCGCAACCACAAGCAATCACGGCATGGTTGACTTTTCGACAACGAATTTTAAAATCAAGAGTTTGAAGTAGATGTTTTTGAATCATGTAATAGCCAATTGCTAATTGCTAATTGCTACGTTCAAAGTCTGTCTTAAGGCAGAAAAATACTTCTACCTACTGACAGATAATGAGATATATCATTTGTCAAACTGTACTTAGGATACGCCAAGTTCACAACGCTAACTTAGGAACATTGGGCAGTGGTTGGAAAAACGTTCAACGCTTGAGCAGAATATCGCTTAACCATTCTGACTCAGAACAACTTTAGCTGAAATTTTACAGCTTCGCAGGAGCTTTTTAACAGCAGAAACGATTGAGAAGGAATATGGCATTGGAAAGTGAATTTCTCCCTGACGAAGCTAACCCTCTGTCACAAATGGAGATGCTTAACGCAGATTACTACAAACGTTATCTTGAAGTTGTCTGCAATAATGCTACATTAGCGATCTTCATCATGGATCATCGCCAGCAATGTGTCTATATGAATCCTGCGGCAGAGAAGCTGACAGGCTTCAGCCTTGATGAAGTAAGAGGACGGGCTTTGCATGACATTATCCACCATACCCGTCCTGATGGTAGTCATTATCCACTTGAAGAATGTCCGATAGATCGTGCATTTCCGCAAAACAATCAAGAACAAGGCGAAGAAGTCTTTGTTCGTAAAGATGGCAGCTTCTATCCTGTTGCTTACACTGCAAGTCCAATCCGCGAAGGTAGTGGAATTGTGGGGACAATTGTCGAAGTGCGTGACATTACTCAAGAGAAATTAGATGAAAAGGCACGACAAGAACTAGAACATTCTCGTACAGAGTTTTTTAGCAATATTAGCCATGAATTCCGCACACCGCTGACACTGATGTTGGGTTCATTGGAAGAAATCCTGGCTGAATCTGCGGGATTATCTCAAGACAAATGCCAACAAGTAGACATGGCGCATCGCAACGCACTACGCTTGCTTAAGCTAGTCAATACCCTGCTTGATTTTTCTCGCATTGAAGCTGGACGCACACAAGCTATATACGAACCGACAGATCTTGCTACGCTTACTGCCGAATTGGCAAGTACTTTCCGTGCTGCGGTAGAACGCACCGGAATGCGTTTAGTTGTTGATTGTCCCCCACTTCCTGAACTTGTATATGTCGATCAACAGATGTGGGAAAAGATTGTTTTAAATTTACTCTCCAATGCGTTCAAATTTACTTTTAGCGGGAAAATTGAAATTTCCCTGAAAATGAGGAAAAATTCAACTCAATACTCAACACTCAACACTCAAAACTATATTGAGCTAGCAGTACAAGATACAGGTATTGGCATTCCAGCAGCAGAAATTCCACATCTATTTGAACGGTTTCATCGCGTGAAAGAAGCGCAGGGGCGCAGTTACGAAGGCTCTGGCATTGGTCTATCGCTTGTGCAAGAATTGGTGAAGCTACACGGTGGAACAGTTACAGTCAACAGCACAGTAGGTCAAGGTAGTTGCTTCACAGTGTCAATCCCCACTGGGTACGTCCATCTCCCTCAAGATCGCATTAGTACTCGCAACACATCAATAACATTAGAAGCATCTGCGTATGTAGAAGAAGCTTTACGCTGGCTACCAAATGAGAGTTCTGAGTTAAGTTCTGAATCCTCAATTCAAAACTCTCAAACTGCACGGATTCTCTTAGCTGATGATAATGCAGATATGCGTGAATATGTCAAGCGATTGCTGAATCAGCGATATACAGTAGAGACGGTTGCTGATGGAATTGCTGCCCTTCATACTATCGAACAAAACCCGCCAGATTTGGTGTTAACTGATCTTATGATGCCCCGCATGGATGGGTTTGAGTTATTACAAGCGTTACGCGCCAATCCGCAAACAAGAGAAATACCAATTATTCTGCTCTCTGCACAAGCTGGTGAAGAGTCACGAATTAAAGGTTTGGCAGCAGGTGCTGATGACTATCTTATTAAACCATTTTCGGCTCGCGAACTATTAGCACGAGTTGAAGCTAATCTCAGTATGGCACAGTTACGGCAAGAGACAGCTCAGCGCGAGTATGAGTTGCGTGTTGCCGCAGAAACTGCTAGCGAGAATTTAGAGACGGTTTTAGCAAGTATCAACGATGTCTTTATGACATTTGATCGCGACTGGTACTATACCTATGTCAATCGCCGCACTCTAGAAACTTCTGGAATGCGTCGAGAAGACTTTATAGGGAAAACGCTTTGGGATGTCTTTCCTGATTTGATAGATACGCAGTTTAATACCGAACTACAACGTGCAGTAACCGAGCAAATATCGGTTCAATTTGAATTTTTCTATCCAAAATGGCAGCGTTGGTTCGAAAATCGAGTTTATCCTTCTGCTAACGGCGTTTCTATGTTTACCACTGAGATTACAGATCGCAAACAGGCTGAAGCAGCACTACAAGAAAGCGAAGCGCGATTTCGCCAAATGGCAGAGACAATTCATGATGTGTTTTGGCTATGGAACCCACAGGAAAATCATCATCTCTACATCAGCCCTGCGTATGAACGAATGTGGGGACGATCCCGCGAAAGTTTGTATCAAGATCATCGTTTGTGGATTGAAACAATTCATCCGGAAGATCGAGAAAAGGTAAAAACTGCAGGGGTACGATGTCTGCAAAACGGCTATTTCGAGCAAGAATATCGTGTAGTGCGTCCTGATGGTTCGATTTGTTGGGTCAGCGATCGCGGTTTCGTGATTCGCGACGATAATGGACAGCCATATCGCATTGCTGGAGTTGCCCAAGATATTACCGAACGCAAACAAATTGAACAAGAACGCGAATACCTACTAGCGAGTGAAAAAGCTGCACGAGAATCAGCCGAAACCGCAAACCGAATTAAAGATGAATTTTTGGCAGTACTATCACACGAGTTGCGATCGCCCCTCAATCCCATCCTCGGCTGGGTAAATCTATTGCAATCACGTAAATTTGACGAACAAACTACTGCTAAAGCTTTAGCAACAATTGAACGTAATGCTAAGTTACAAACGCAACTGATTGAAGACTTACTCGATGTCTCGCGGATTTTACGCGGTAAAATGGTTCTTAATGTTACTCGTGTAAATTTAGTCAATGTCGTTGAGGCGGCGTTGGAAACTGTACGGTTAGCCGCAGCAGCAAAAAACATCTCAATCCAAAAGGTCTTTGCCTCAGAAATATTAGTTTCTGGTGACAGTAATCGCCTGCAACAAGTTGTATGGAATTTATTATCGAATGCTGTTAAGTTCACTCCAACAGGCGGACGTATTGAAGTTCATTTGCAACAACTTGAGAGCATTGCACAAATTCAAGTCAAGGATACTGGTAAGGGAATTCATAGCAATTTTTTACCTTATGTATTTGAATACTTCCGTCAAGAGGATGGCACAACCACTCGTAAATTTGGAGGACTTGGGTTAGGACTGGCGATCGTCCGCCAAATCACTGAGTTACATGGCGGTTATGTCAAAGCTGAAAGTCTTGGTGAAGGACAAGGCACAACTTTTACTGTGCAACTACCACTACCGCAAAATGACTCACAAGACAATGAGCAAAAGAAAAATCACTCTTCATGTATTTTACATCTACAGGGCGTTCGTATTCTTGTTGTAGACGATGAAGTTGATATGCAAGAGTTAGTGCTAGCAATCTTAGAACAGTATGGAGCCAAAGTCCGCATTGCTGCATCAGCAGCAGACGCATTACTAACCCTTGATTCATTTTTACCTAATATCTTAATTAGCGATATTGGCATGCCAGATGTTGATGGCTATATGCTGATGCGACAAGTAAGACAGCGTTCTAGAATTCCTGCAATTGCCCTTACCGCCTACGCTGGCGAGTACGATCAACTACAAGCATTCGCTGCAGGTTTTCAGGATCATCTTGCCAAGCCTGTAGAACCAGAAAAGTTGGTGCAGGCGATCGCCAACTTAATCAATCGAAACGAGTAGGACTCTTCTATGGTATTAAAAGCCCAAGTCTGCTTTTGCCAATTCAGCCGCTGCAAATACTTCTGAATCAGATTTCTCTTCCCAAGCAACATCCCCAATTTCTGCATAGAATTGAGTATCATATGGACGAGTACGCACAACAACAGGCATAGGAACTGCATGACCGAGGATCAACGCTTGTTGCTTAGAATCTAACTTCGCCAAAACTGACCTTAAACTTTGTGCTCCAGAAACACCAGTAAAGATCGCATCAATATCTTTTTCGTCGTTGAGTAATGCTGTAATTCTAGTTCCTATTTGGGACATTACTTCGTTATCAATTCCCGAAGGGCGCTGGTCTACTACAAGTAGAGTGACAAAGTATTTGCGCATCTCTCGGGCAATTGTGCCGAAAATTGTTTGTCCGACAACACTAGGATCGAGAAATCGGTGTGCTTCTTCGATGGTAATCACTAATTGGGTTGGGCGATCGCTGGCATTTTTGGATTGTAAAAACTTCTCTGCTTTACGAACATATGCGCGGTGGATGCGACGTGTAATCATATTTGTCACCAGCATATAAGAAAGCATATCTGATTGCGAACCAAACTCGACAACAACGTGTTTACCCGCTTCAAGAGACTGAAGAATTTGCTCGACATAATTGTGCGGACAAGCAGAACGCATATACTTGAGGTTTTCCAAGCGCATCAGTTTACGCTGTAACGCCAGCAGGGAACCTTTGTGACCCCGCTTTTCATCACAAAACATCTGAATTTCCTCATTGGTCATATTTAGCAACTGAAGAATCCAGGATTTACCAAATTCACTGAAAAGAATGTTAGCGTTATCTAAACTTGCTTCCGATAAATTTAATTCTTGTCCAACTAAGCGAATATCCTCAATTTCTATTTGGTCATAACTCAGATAGAGTTCTTGGGCGTCGCGAACTCCACGGCGTTTGGTTGACTCCGGATCAAGAGTATACATTTGCACTTGTCCAGGAAATAACTGGCGCAAGCCTTTTACTGTACTAAATTGTTTTCCTTCTGATACAGCTTCCCAACCATATTCAGAGTGCATATCAAAGATTAAGTTAACTGCGGCACGTTTGCGGATAATTCCTGATAACAGCAAGCGAGTTAAAAATGATTTACCAGTACCAGATTTACCAAATACACCGTTACTTCGTTCTACAAAACGATCCAAGTCAAGACAAATTGGCACGTCCATATCTAATGGTTGACCAATCGCAAAGTTACGACGGTGCGGATCGTCTTCCCAACCAAATACTGCCCGAAAATCACGTTCAGAAGCTTCATGAACTTGACTAAAGTGACTTGGAATCGTCTTTACAGGTAGAAGTTCCATATTACTGCTACTCTGCGGCTGAAATGAAGCTAAAGAACTGCCATTTCTAACATTAAGATGAAAATCCCTCGTCGATTCTTCCTCTGGTGTAAACATCAACATTGGAGTCAGGTTAATCGTGCCATAAGTTCCACTTCCGGCTAGCACATCTCTTAAGAAATCATCATTAGGGCTAGGAGGATTAGCAACAATTCGGTTGCTAGAAGTCGAGAGAGCAACATCGGTTAGCATACAGAAGAAACGTGATCGCACGCCTTCGACGATCAGGAATTTTCCTACCCGCATATCTTCTACAGAAACATCTGGATGCAATCTCACTTCTAACCCCTGGCTGAGCGATCCGTGTGTGACTGACCCTAATGGCTGTGCCGAATTCATAGCATTCACTGCGATCCTTATGCAGCCTTATCTTACGCTGGATTTTTCTTTCTGACTAGCAATTTGTTTGGAAAGGTCAGAGATCAGAGTTTTGAGTTCAGAGGTATTCATGCGTAAAAGCGAGCTATTGAGGGCAGAATCTTATACATTATGTACTGCGGACTCGACACGAATTTCCAGCATTTCGTATAGTCTAGCCCATTCCTCAAGAATATTTGTCTTTCCCTGACCTCTGCCCGATCCCTTCTTCAGTTAATCGATTTGAATTGAGGTTGGTGTAGAACCTACTGTACTCACTGCTGTTAAGGGTTTACGGTACTGCGTATATAGACGATCGCGCCAGTCAAAAAATGACTGATAAGCAATATTATCGCCTATACCAGGAATTCCTTTTCCTTTCAAAGTTGCGGGTAGTTCTAGGTAAGGTCCATCAGGAAATCTTAGTAACATAGACAAACCGGCAACAGCTAAGTCTGCAAGTGTTGGTTGATCTCCAACTAAATAAGAATTTTCAGCTAGCAGCAAACAAAGAACTTCCAAATCTTGTTTCAAGTCTTCCTCAGCTGATTTAATAACATCTGGTCCATATCCAACACCAAAACCAAGTACTTTTAAAACATCATTAGGCACAACTCCTATCAGTGTTTTCACTAAGTCAGGTGTAGCCATAGGCAACAATGACTTTCGGTAGTTCTCACTTTGACTCAGTGCGCCAAATAAGGCTTTGCGACTTTTCATCCCAATTGATTCGTCTGCCCATTCTTCAATCAGTAAGCACACAGCACGTTGTTTCGGATCTGAAGGAATGATTGGGCGATCGGGATATTTACGTTCTAGATATTTGGCAATTTCTGTAGAGTCAGCAACATATTGACTGCCATCCTTTAATACTGGTACTTGCCTTTGACCTGTCAAGCGAAAAAGCTCTAACTGCCCAACTCCAGGGGTAACTTCAATTTTACGATATGCCAACCCTTTAAAATCTAAAATCAAACGAACTTTTTCTGAGTATTGCGATAGTTCAAATTGGTACAATTCCAACATTTTTCCTCCGCTTCGGCTTTCCCTACATACACAAAACACTTAACATTATAGGTAGTCACTCAGTAGAAAAGTAGTGTCTTTGTTACCTTTTAACTTGATAAATAGTCATAATTCTTACTTTTGATTCTTTTTCTCTCTGTTGTCTTATTTTCTTAAGTTAATCACCTGAGAGTAAGGTAGATTTCAACTGATTGTTACTGAGGGAATTTATGCAGGTTTTAGAGAAAACATGAATATATATTGAAACTCCTCTAGCGTATAGCGAGAGGAGCAAAAAACATTGCGCTAATGAAGTGTAAGACTTATACTGCGTCTCTATTCTACTTATGCAGTACGACGAGCAATTAAGCCCCAAATGAAGAGAAGAATAATTGCGCCTAAGACTGCAAAAATAATGCTGGGTATAGTCAACGCGCCTGCAGCTGCACCTGCTGCCCCTGCTCCTGGAAAAAGTGCATTACCTAGCCAACCGCCAACTAATGCACCCAAAATACCTAAGATAATTGTTGCTAGAATCCCGCCACCTTGATGTCCAGGATAAATTGCTTTTGCGATCGCACCAGCTATAAGACCTAAAACAATCCATGCTAGAAATTCCATGTTTTATTTCCTCCTATACTCTTACCAGCTCTTTTCCTTTCATAATCAGAGTATCAATTGCAACAAGCTAATAGCCTCTATCGTAAGTAAGAATCTAAAGTCTTAGAATTTTAGCGAGCAATTTCGTAATTAGAGAAGTAAAAATAAGCTGGGACAAACTATTTTTTGGTATTTTTAAAGCATACGAAAGATTTTAAAGCCTAGATTAAATACTGATAAAGTAACAGTAAATTTTCTGTGTAAAGTTTATAAAGAGAGCAAATGTTCCTCATTATGCATCTTGGTCAAATTTAACTATTACTTATTGTCATAATTGAACTCTAGATTAGCTTTGAAGAAAAGCAAAAATTATATATCAAGCTTGTATAGATACTATATGCGTATGACGTTAGTAATGAATATAAAGCATCAAGATGCAGCACGTGATAATAGAGATTGTTCTTGGGACTTACTGCATATCTATATTTAGGTAGGTTCTCATCATTCGAGAAGTGAGCTATTTCTTAAGTTAGATTTGCGCGGTGGTATGGAAAAAACTTTATAAATTTGGATTTTAATGATATAAAACTTAAAAATTGATAACAAGACTCATGACAAAAATGCACAACCAAAGTATTCCCCTTAAAAGATTGGCTGGTTGGTTAGGGGTTGTAGGCGTCAGTATCGCAGCAGGCTTTCCCATAGTTGCACAAAGTCAAGGAGTTCTCAATCCTAGACCAAGTATTTTCAACGAGCCTCCCTACAATCAAACTCCTGGCACGACTCCAGGAACCACACCTCCTGTTGCTCCAGCACCAGTAACACCAACACCAACAGCACCAGCACCAGTAACACCAACGCCAACTACACCACCAACAGGAACTTCTCCTGATGCAGCAAATAATATAGTAGCTTTGGCTGCAGCAAACAGCTCTTTCAAGACATTGACCGCAGCTTTACAAGCAGCAGGTTTAACTGAAACTTTATCAGGAACAGGACCATTCACTGTTTTTGCTCCTACAGATGAAGCATTTGCTGCACTACCGCAAGATGCGCTACAAGAACTGCTAAGACCAGAGAACAAACAACTCTTAGTCCAAATCTTAACTTATCACGTTGTTCCGGCAAGAGTTCAGTCTACCGAACTGCAACCTGGGGAAGTTCCAACCGTTGAGGGTGAAGCAATTAATGTTAAAACTTCTGGTAATCAAGTGACAGTGAATGACGCAACAGTTGTTCAGCCAGATATTCAAGCTAGCAATGGTATCATTCATGCAATTGACAGAGTATTGTTACCACCCAATCTTTAATCTTAGAGTATCGATGGCACGATCGCGTCTGATAAAGCACGTGTAGCATTAATGAGACATTGTGTTTAACATTGGTTACTTTTATTTGTGTTAACAGCTACATAATTGACTCCCATTCAGCTATTAACTGATTAGGGAGTCTTTTTGCATAAGGTTGAATGACCAATGTGCCTTGATATTTATAACGAGTTAGTGGTTAGTGGCTGCTCACCACTGACTGTGAGATGAGCTAATATTGCCACAGCTTGCTATCAGTATGTGGGAAAAATGCAACTTAGTTTGTGCATGATTGTGAAAAATGAAGAACAAACATTACCTCAGTGTCTAGGTAGTGTTCAAAGTGTTGTTGATGAAATGATTGTGCTAGATACCGGTTCAAGCGATCGCACACCTGATGTTGCAAGGAAACTTGGTGCTGAAGTTTATCCTTTTGAGTGGTGTCATGATTTTGCCAAAGCACGGAATGAGGCTTTAAAGTATGTGCGTGGTGACTGGGTACTGGTGTTAGATGCTGATGAAGTGCTAGTTTCAGACATCGTTCCCTTGCTCAAGCAAGCCATACAACACGATCGCTTTCTGCTTGTTAATTTATTGAGACAAGAAGTAGGTGCTGCACAGTCACCTTACTCACAAGTTTCACGTTTATTTCGACGTCACCCCAACCTTTGCTTTTCTCGACCTTATCATGCTTTAGTAGACGATAGTGTGACTCACATTATGAGTCAAGAACCGCAATGGCAGATTGGTTACTTACCCAATGTCGCAATTCTCCATCAAGGCTATCAACGGAGTGCGATCGCCCAAAAAGATAAGTTTGCCCAAGCCCAAACCGCAATGGAAGGATTTTATAACTGTCACCCTAACGATCCGTATGTGTGCAGCAAGCTTGGTGCATTGTACGTTGAAACTGGTTCTTGGCAACGAGGAATTGAATTACTAGAGAAGGGACTCAAGCGCAGTGGTCTTAATGCGCAAATATTATACGAATTACATTACCATTTAGGAATTGCTTATAGCAAATTACAACAAATACCAAAAGCGATCGCACATTATCAAGCAGCAATTGGCCTATCAATCTATCCATTACTCAAACTCGGTGCTTACAACAATTTGGGTAACTTAAGGCAAGTAACTGGCGATCTTAATGGAGCAAAAATGGCATATGAAATTGCTTTACAAATCGATCCTAAGTTTGCTGCTGGTTATTATAACCTAGGGATGACTTTAAAAGCGATGGGATCGCTCAATGAAGCGATCGCAAATTACCGTCAAGCGATCGCACTTAATTCTAATTATGCTGAAGCCTATCAAAATTTAGGCGTTGTCCTGCTCAAATCTGGCAAATTAAATGACAGTTTAGCTGCTTTTAAACAGGCAATAGCATTGCATGAAATGCAAAGTTCTCCGGAAGCAGAGCGGCTGCGCCAAGGATTGGAAGGAATGGGTTTTTCTTTGTGAAAACTTATGCCCCACCTAATAAAACAACGATCTCAAAACTTATCAAACCAGCATATTTCTGGCAAATATAAGAATCTTCTCATGTAATTTTCATCTATTTTTCACAAAAGCGATATAGCCTAACATATGAGTAAATGTAGTGTTAGATAATATATAATCAACTGCCTAACAACTGTTACATTGACTTTGGAAACAGGTTCTATTAAATTAGGGTAACATTTTCAAGAATTTCGGTCTTGTTGAGGAATGGAACCGGATTTTATTTAGATATAAACAAACTGTATTGCTCTACGTTTACCACTCAATGCAGTTGCTATTACAAGATTATTAAGTATATTGCTATTTGATATGAAAGCAGAGACTCAAGGTAACTACCTACCATGAGAATTTTATTAGTTGAAGATGATGAACGCATTGCAGATTCGCTTGCGGAAGCTTTGAATGACCAACACTATGTTGTTGATATTGCAGCTGACGGTCAAACTGGCTGGGAGTTTGTTAAATCTTTTACCTACAATCTCCTTGTACTCGATCTCATGCTACCTAAAATCGATGGCATTAGCTTGTGCCAACAACTACGTTCACAGGGCTATTCAATGCCAATTTTGATGTTAACAGCACGAGATACAACAAGCGATCAAGTTAAAGGTCTAGATGCAGGCGCTGATGATTATGTGATCAAACCTTACAAACTACAAGAATTAATGGCACGGATTCGTGCTTTAATCCGGCGAGGCAATTCAACTTTGCCTCCTGCTTTAGAATGGGGAGGTTTGTGTCTTAACTCGAATACTTGTGAAGTCACTTATCATCAGCAACCATTACAAATTACCCCAAAAGAGTACCGTCTTTTAGAACTTTTCTTGCGTCAAGGTAACAGTGTGCTTAACCGAAACGCCATTTTAGAGAATCTTTGGTCTTTTGAAGAACCGCCTGGAGAAGACACAATTAAGGCTCATATTAAGCGTCTACGGCAGAAATTGAAAGGAGTAGGAGCGCCTGATGACTTTATTGAAACAGTTTACGGGTTGGGCTACAGACTCAAATCGAACCCCTAAGCAAATGTTTCAACGCTTGCGCTGTCGTTTTTTACTAACGTATCTAACAGTGATGGCAACAGTACTGGGGATGTCAAGTATAGCAGTATACGTATTTTTTACTCGCAGTCACGAGCAGCACTTAAACAATCAGCTACTGACTTTAGCCCAAGCTGCTGTCCCTAGTTTAAACGCCGTCAAAACTGAAGGACTACAAAGCGTTAACCAAGATTTACCGTGGCGCGAACTATTTAAACGAGATCAGAGTTTAGAATGGTTCGATGCAAATGGTAAGATTCTGGCACGAAAAGGTAAGATATTTTCTACGTTACCTCTGAAACGAACGAATCAAAATATTCAACAACAAGGACAAATTCGGACATTAACCATTGCTGTCTACTCAGATAGTCAAAGTTCTGTGGTTGCTGATAGCTTGCAAAGATTAGAGTTGGAAGGTTATATCCGTGCAAATGAATCTACCAAAGAAATAGAAAGTGCGATCGCAAGATTAGTTATTGGGTTGGGAGTTGGCAACGCAATTGCACTGATTTTCATGGCGATTGGTGCTGTCTTACTGACTCAACAAACTTTAGAACCGATTGAGAAAAGCTTTCAAAGACTTAAAGAGTTTACTGCAGACGCTTCCCACGAACTACGGAATCCTTTGACTGCAATTAGCACTGCAATTGAAGTGATGCAAAGCCATCCAGAACGAGTTCATCCGAGTGATGCTAAAAAGCTTGTTGCGATCGCTAGTGCTGCCGATCAACTTGTGAGTCTGTCCGAAGACTTGCTTTTTTTAGCGCGTACCGATGCAGTAGTAGCACCACCGGCGGGTTGGAAATACCTTTATTTGAATGAGATTTTATACAATGTTGTAGAACTCTTCAAACCTTACGCACAAGAAAAAGGAATTGTGCTTAAGCTGCAACTCATCCCCAGCATTTTAGTGAATAGCGAGCCTGCACAACTGAAGCGATTGTTTGCCAATTTAGTAGACAATGCCCTTAAGTACACGATAACAGGGGGAAGCGTGATTATTTCTATGGTGCAACAAAAGCGATATGTTGTTGTGCGTGTAGAAGATAATGGCATAGGAATTGCTCCAGAGTACTTACCCTTTGTATTTCAGCGCTTTTGGAGGGCTGATAAAGCGCGATCGCCTCAAACAAAAGGACTAGGATTAGGACTTGCGATCGCTCAAACAATTGCGCATCAACATGGTGGAAAAATTACGGTGAGTAGTACTTTAAGTGTAGGTAGCTGTTTTCAAGTGTATCTACCGACCGCTTAAATTTATGCAATATTGAGTGACATCTTCACCACACTCATCAGCTAGATAAGATAGTGCTCTAAAGCGTAACGCCATGAGTTCTTCATACAAAGGATTCAACTTACAAAGAGATGGAATGTAAAAATTACGCTTAAAAATTTGTACGTTGCGCTCAAAAGGACAATGTGCAGGAATAAGCTGACACAAACGACGTGCTAAGCTGGGAGTTTGAATTGCAGTACGATTTAACCGCTGGCGTATTTGCTGAAGGATATTAAATTTTGATATTGCTATAAAATATGAGCCAATTCGTGTAAAATTTACTACGCTAGTAGCACTAATCTTCATTTTCCTTTGTAGTATATTCATTGTTTTCACTTCTCTAGAATATTTTTTTAGTTTTAGAGAGTAGAGGTTGCAATCAAGCAACTCTTCTCAGCTTTTCGTAAGTTTGACGACGAATAGGAGAAAGAGTAATCAAGTCATCGACATTTCGCAGCATTGTATTACAAATAAAATCTAATGGTAAATCATTAGGATCGTGCCCAAAAGGCTCTTCAATTTCTGCACCAATTTCATCAATTCCGAGTAAAATAAAGCTGATAAAAGCTAGAATTGGACTCGTCCACCAAGTTAATCCAGCAACAATTTCTATAGGTAATAAAAGGAAATACAATATCAACAAAGTTTTGAGAACAATAGTATAAATTAGAGGAACAGGAGTTTTTAAAATTCGTTCGCAACCTCCTAAAATATCTACCATGTCATCAAGTAACTCATGTAAAGCTGTGAGTTGAAAAACATTTACGAATTGGCGTTCGTATTGGTGTTGAAGATAATCTCCGATCCAAAAAGCAATTTCTAATGGAGGATGATTGATAACTTCAAGCTTGTGATATTGTAAGGGTGTCATTAATGGCACTAACTCAGGATTAACAGGATCTCTACGTAGGTGTAACTTCATAGCAACTGAGAAGGCAACAACTAAGCGTAATGCAGCTGCTTTATCTTCGCGATCGCCAGGTTCTCTCTCTTCAACAACTATCCAAATACCTCGTGCTAAGTTACGCACAGTATTCACCATTGCTCCCCACAGTTTACGCCCTTCCCAAAAGCGTTCGTGTGCTGTATTTGTCCGGAAAACTAATAACAAGCTCAGTACGATATTTAAAATCAAAACAACATTAGGAACCACTTTATTGTCGCGGAAAACTGATAAATAACCAAAATGATTGATGAGCGCAATGAGAAAGCCATATCCTCCACATAGAAGTACCCACGGTAAAATTCCAGGAATAACTGAACTTGCAAGACGAATTATTACTTGATACCAATTTAATTGCTCACCGGTATAAATACGAAATTTCTCTTTAAACGATCTTGAAGAAACATTTTTATGATGTAGAGAATTCTGAAAACGAAACTTTGCTGATTTTCTTTGTGGTGCACCTTTTTGTTGCCAAGCGTGTCTGCGCGAACGAACTTTTTTGTTGATTGGAAATACCATGTTTAACCTCAGTATATTGTTAAAAAGTAAACTCATTGAATAAACCGCATTGTATTCTCCATAGAAGTTGCCGTTAGCCACAGGCGTTAGGCTAGAACACAAGGTACTATTCATTCATGTTTCTTAGTGTTGCTACTGCTGAAGGAGAAATTCTACTGAGGTATCTAAAAATCCAGTATTTGAAAATAGTGTCTAAAATAACTGGAAATGTGGCAATAAAAAGGAAAATAATGCTTCTATTTGCTGCAATACCCAAGTGATTAGCAATTCCTTCTAAAACAACTTCCCAACCATGAGGTGAGTGAAAACCGACAAATATATCTGTGAACAAAATAATGATAAAAGCCTTCGCACTATCACTAAGTCCATAGACAATTTCATCCATGAAAGACTTGAGAACAATAATTTGTTTCTTGCTTATTAGTAAGACAAGTATGAAAGCAGCAACAGCAATTAAATCAGCAAATACATTACTAATTGCACTATGACTTTTATGATGATATTCTTGCGCAATTTCAGTCGCTTTTTCTTTGACTTGTCCTTCAATCACTTCTGGTGAAAGTGCTGGAGTTGCCGTAATTAGGTTATTAAATCTTAGACCGTCTTCAAAGCTTTGCAATTCGCGCATGGCTTCTTCTTTCATTTCGTAATTGAGAAATTGAGTTTGTTCGCCTCTAACACGTTCAACGATTGGGCTGATTAAAAAATGTTTAGAGATTTGTTGCGTAACTAGAGGTACAGCTATTAAAATGACTAGAAATTTAACAGCAATGAGTGTTTTCGTTCGCGAACTACGAAATTGTTGCAGTACTTCTGCTTCGGCTTGAGGATTAAAGTCTTTTTTAATACGATTGATGGTTCTGCCAATTGATCTGGGTACAGCTCCTGTTTTATCAGTAACGCCTTCAATCTGCACATTTATAGTAGATGAGTAGGCGCGATCGCTACCATTTTTTACAAGCTTCGCTACTTTATTTGTGTCTACCAAAGCTGAAGATATATCTTGTTTAGGTGCGTACTTTGCTAATACTTCATCAATGATTTTTAACTTGAATAAATGATTTTGAGTTAAATTACCAAGAATAAATGAACTTGCGTTAAATTCTGTCAGCCGTAACTTGGTAATATTTAGGTGTTTATCTAAATTAGTTCTTACAAAAGAACTAATATAAGCACTCTGTTTACTCAATTCAACTGAATTTTTTTTTCCACCAAAATACTCATCTTCTAGTTCCTTGATTTTTAACGCAGACTTATAAGCTTGTTCTAACGCTCGTTCTGGCGTGTTTAAAATTCTTTGGTTAAATTTGTACAAATGCCCTTTGAAAGTTAGAAAGTAAGTTTGATTGTGAGGAAATATTGACGTCATGAGGTATCTCCTACTAATTAGATATCAGTGGAACTTATGTTGAGCGATCGCAGTAACCTTGTAGCAGTAGTTACTTAAATGAGTTAACTCAGCAATGGATAAGATGGAGAGTACGTAATTTTCAACTCTGTGATGCGGTTAGTTGTCACTTACGTCAGAAGATAGGTGTTGCTCATTCTTTTGCTTTAGGTTTTCAAAATCTCAATTTTATTCGTAGTACGTAAGTTTTAAAAACCTATAAAACTTTGTATTCTTTTCTAACTTACTGCTAACAACTATGATACGACAGATAGTATCTGCAAACGAATTAAAGAAGTTTTTGAAGCGATCTGATGAGTAGGTAATCTATTAGCAGCAGATTGAGTTGTAATAATTGCACCAGCAGGGATATTCTGTCTATCAGAAATACTTACTCCAGCAAGTGATTGAGATTTAACTAAATAATTGTTGTTTGTTGTGATTAGTTTGAGTTTATGTGGTTTCATATTTTTGCTTGCCTTCAGTAAATCATTGGTGAAACAAGACTTACGCCCAAGATAAATTAATTGCCAAGCTATGATTGAGTTGTGTTTTTTACTATCAATCACTGCACTCTTTGCCTCTAGGGCTTGTACTGCGTAAGTCCTGATTTATAACAAATGCTAGATTTTAGGCTGCTCTTAGACTGACTAATGTGTTTTGTTCTTGATAGCCTCTCGCTAGCTGCGTATTTACATGAACTACAGCATTGTTTAAACTTTTCAGTGGATATTCGTTACTAATATATGGCAAATTATCAGCAGCTTCTTGGGTAGTAATTAAAGCACCAGCAGGGACATACCTGCCATCAGAAATGGTGACGCCCATAACCAATGCTTTAGGTTCAATGACACAATTATTACCAACAGTTGCACGAAATACTAAAGCTTGCATCCCAACAAAAGTATCAAAGCCAATGCTAGCTGGACCATGTACTTGGCATTGATGCGCTAATGAAACATGATCGCTAATGTAAACTCCGTAATACTCACCTTCAACTTCAACAACAGCCTCGCGTACCAACTCACCATTAATATGAGTTTCTAAAGCATGGAGGACTACGCAATCTTGCACATTAACATCATCACCTACCCAAATTGGTTGTCCTTCGTCGCCCCGTACAGATGCTGCTGGCGCTACCATTACCCGCTTACCAAGATGAACATTACCAATCACTGCGGCTAAAGGATGAATGTAGGCGGTAGAATGAATTTCTGGAATTGTTTCATATTCGTTGAACGATGCGCGGACATTAGCATGAATGTGTACATTATTGTCGTTGATGTTGCTGGCGCGATCGCTTTTCATGAAAACAATATTATTCATCAGAATTGCCTCTTTTTGTTTACTCGTTGCTACTTCAGAACTTCTGGATTATTTATCTTCTGTGGAAGTTCTCTAATCTTTGGATAGATTAGTTCAATGAAAGTAACAAAAGCGGGACAAAAAAGTGGCAAAGTAGGGACATTTTATATTTACGATTAATTTTACTGATATTTGCAAGCTACAGCGAAACGGCAATATTTAGATGGATAAACTGCAGTGAAGGAATTGGGGACTTTTATAAGTAGAAGCTAAACCTAACTCAAGCCTGAGTGATTAAAAATGTGGTGACACAGAAAAAACCTGTTTTCACAGGTTTCTACAACGCATATCGTATAACACAACTTATTTTTTTGATTGGGAGTATTGATTTGAAGCTTAGCAGTGGTACTCGATTCCATCCAAATACGCACTCCAAACTAGGTAATCAGCCTACGAGCAACAAACTGGAGCTTCAGTTTTCTGAGACACACCAAAGGTTGCCGAATTCTCTAAAACTACATAGACTTCCCAGTCGGCACCGTCTGGATCTTTCACCCAAACTTTATCTTGCAAAGCGTAGCAACAAGTAGTCTGGGGTTCAAGTGTCACAGATAAGTCAATTTGTTGAAGGCGATCGCTAGCTTGTCTGACTTGTTCAGATGACTCTACCTCAATTCCCAGATGATTTAACTTACCTGCTGCTTTCGGGTTTTCGATCAGTACCAGTTTCAAGGGAGGCTCTGCGATCGCAAAGTTAGCATAACCTGGGCGGCGTTTTGCTGGCTCGGTAGCAAAAAGTTTGCTGTAGAAATCAACAGCAGAATCAATATCACGAACATTAAGTGCCAATTGAACGCGAGGCATAGTTTGATCCTCCTTATATTGATAATTATCAATATTTAAGTCTATCAATATTATGTACCTTATATCGATATGTGTCAATATAAAAAATATGAAGTTACCTAAAGTTACATCTTGCTGTACACCCTTGCTCTCCGGTCGTCTTACAGTAGATGAGGCGACTCATCTAGCGGCGATTTTTCGCGTGTTGAGCGAGCCTGTACGGCTGCAAATGCTGAGTTTAATTGCAGCGCAGCCATCTAGAGAGGTTTGTGCTTGTGAATTAGCAGAGCCGTTAGGACTTTCGCAACCAACCGTAAGTCACCATCTCAAGCTAATGTATGAAGCAGGTTTGCTAAAACGAGAGCGACGTGGGACGTGGATCTATTACCAAATTTTGCCAGAGAAGTTAGCAATGTTGCGAGAATCACTCTTGTAGGTTGTGCCGTGTAATAAAACAGATCTGGTACAAAGAAATCAGCATATAGATTTTTCAGATAAAACCTCCTGCAAAAGTCATGCTGGAAGACTGAGTTCATAGAGGCTGGATGCTCATAAGTGGCGAGAAGCTACTGTTATGCTTGAATAATGAAATCGGAACTGAATATGTTTGGATCGCCTGAAAGCGTTGCAAAATGAGCGCCTGTCCCAAAGCCTGCTGCACTACCATTTTGGTTGTAGAACAAGTAGCCATTCATATAGTTGTAGACAATGTTGGCAGTGCTGATTGCTGCTGTAGCGTTACTACTAACAGATGCAAACTCGCTAGCCAAGCTAAAACCAGTCCCAGGAGCACTACCGATCGCTGTAAATGTTGTTTTGTCTAATACGATTTTGTCGCTGCCACGGATAAAGTCTGCAATGACATCAATACCCACATCCGCTGTCGCAAAGGTTTTACCGGTACTGTAAACGAAGCGATCGCTGCCATCACTACCAGTCCCACCATAACCATAGAGGAGATCGTCGCCGCTCCCGCCATTGAGGGTATCGTTTCCGCTTCCGCCAACTAGCCAGTCAGGATCGTTCCCACCATTAAGGGTGTCATTGCCATCATCGCCAGTAAGGACATCAGTGCCGCCTGCACCATCAAGATAATCATTGCCCTCTTTGCCGTAGAGGGAGTCACCGCCATCAAAGCCATAGAGAATATCGTTGCCACTTCCGCCATCGAGGAGATCATTGCCGTTCACGCCATAGCCGCTATCGCCATAGAGGATATCCTGACCCTGATTGCCGTAGAGTTTGTCATTGCCGTCTCCGCCATCAAGGAAGTCATGGTCATTCCCACCATAGAGGGTGTCCTGACCCTGATTGCCATAGAGGAGATCGTTGCCACTCCCGCCATCAAGAAGATCGTTGCCGCTCTCATAGATGTTGTTATTGCCATATCCACCATAGAGGGAGTCATTGCCAGTTCCGCCATACAGCGAATCATTACCGGCATAGCCAAACAGAGAGTCATTATTCCCTTCGCCATAGAGAGAGTCATTACCACCAAAGCCAAAAAGTTGGTCATTGCCATCTTGACCGTGGAGGTTATCTCGTCCATCACCGCCATAGAGGTAATCAACGCCATTCCCGCCATAGAAGTTGTTCTGTCCCTCGCCGCCATAGAGGTAATCATTGCCATCGCCACCATAGAGATAGTCATTGCCCTCATCGCCATAGAGGTAGTCGTTGTTCTCATCGCCTAGGAGGACGTCATTACCAAGTCCACCATAGAGTTTGTCGTTACCGTATCCGCCAAAGAGGAAGTCATTACCGGCGAGGTAGCCATCGCTTTCATCGCCAACAAGTGTGTCATTGCCAGTTCCACCATCGAGCCTGTCGCTACCGCCCCCGCCATAAAGGGAATCATTGCCATCATTGCTATAGAGGAAGTCATCGCCAGTTTGACCATAGAGATAGTCATTGCCGCTCCCACCATAGAGTGAGTCATCACCATCATTGCCATAGAGTGAGTCATTATCATCTCCACCATCCAGATAGTCATCAGCCCATATGCCATAGAGTGTGTCACTCCCAGCAAAGCCAAAGAGGAAGTCATTGCCGTCGCTGCCAAATATTGTGTTATTCCCGTTATTGCCGTATTTAGTTACCATATTTACGTCTCCATTGAGTTTCCGTTGGGGTTACTCAACGTATTAACAAGCTATAAAGCAGCATTCAATACGATATTTCCCGTACTGAATTACTAAGAAATTGATACAAAAAGCGATCGCCAAGTGAGCTTCTTATCACAGTACGGGTCGTTACGAAGCAGTTCTAGAAATGGTCGCTAGGCGTCTCATCGCCAAAAATTTATTCTGGTGGCAACTCTAAAGAAATTGCTCCTAATGCACCTTTACGGAAATCTGTCAATAGTAATCGTGCTGTGCGCTCAACATCACCTTGATAGCGTTGATGTGCCAAGGTGTAAATATATGCTTCACCAGTAAACAAAGTAGGCTCGAGTTTGTAACGCTGTAGAGGATCTTCGGGGAATAATTCTGGTGCGGTAGCAGTCAAAGACTTGAGTAAATCAACTAAAGTAGCAGCAACACGTTGATTATCGTAAGATGCGTCACCGATATCATCACAAATCGCTAATTTAAAAGCGGCTTGTTGATTATTCAACTTTGCTGGAATCACCCCAGGAGCATCTAATAACTCAAGTTGATCCGAAATACGCACCCAGCGTAACTGTCGCGTCACACCAGGACGCGCTGCACTTTCTACGACTTTGCGCTTCAATAGCCGATTAATCAGTGCTGATTTACCGACGTTCGGAAAACCAATCACAACCGCCCGTACGGGACGTGGTAACATACCGCGATCGCGTCGTCGTTGATTCACTGCTACCCCTGCAGCTTGTGCTGCTTTAGCTATGGCGATGACACCCTCACCCTTTTGCGCATTTGTGAAATACGGTTCTTCCCCTTGTTCTCGAAACCACTGTGTCCACATTCGCTGTGCTTGCGGTTGAATCATGTCAATGCGGTTCAATACCAAAACCCGCGTTTTATTCCCTATCCACTCTTTGACTTGCGGATGATGTGTTGCTAAAGGAATTCGCGCATCACGAACTTCCAGCACAACATCGACAAGCTTTAGCTGTTCCTTGAGTGCCTTTTCCGCTTTAGCAATGTGACCTGGATACCATTGGATAGAGGGAGTTGTCATTTTTAGCGATTAGCTGTTAGCAATTAGCAATTACTGGTAATCTAGCTTTTGGTTGTTGTGCCTGTCGTACTCTGCATGAGTTCCGTTAAAACCACAAGATACCACCTTCCATTTCGACATTTAAAGCGCGGTAATCTAATCTCGCCCCAACTGACCAGTACTTTTACCAATCTTCTTGAAGTGTAACGACGGATGAGACGGATCAGCTTTCAGAGGCTCACAACATTGATTTGCCGTCTTTTGCATACTTTCAGGCAATGCATCATATCACTTCCAAAATCTTTGTGTTGTATAGTGCATCAAATTTCGCGGCAGCAACCCGCTTTAAACTCTGCGATCGCCTCTTCAGCCAAAGCATCTAGTTTACCGTCTGCAATGTCTTGCTCTAGTGGCTTCAATTTGCTCAAGAGTTAACATATGCCTTCAAGATTATTACAGTTAATCGCTTTTAAGGAACGATCAACACCGGACAGGGAGAAAGATTGATGACTCGGTTAGTCACACTATCTGTCGCACCTTCTTCGGTTAATCCTAAACCACGGCAACCCATAATAATTAAATTTGCCTCAATTTCGTCTGCTACATCACAGATAACAAACGCAGGCTTACCCTCGCGTTCGATTGTCTCAGCTTGGATGCCTCGCTCAGTAAAGAGTGATTGAGCATTTTGCAGAAGTTGTGCTACGGCATCAGGTGACGCCATCATGTCAGCACCAGGCTCATCTTCTGAGTCCGCGGATTCTACTACTGATAGCAGCACCAAGCGACTATCGTACTTTTTCACGACATCAGCAACAACTTCAGCCGCTTCTCTAGCATCTCGACTTTGATCGATGGGAAATAGAACAGTCTTAAACATTGCAGGCATCGTTGATACCCCGACTCCGGTAAAATGTGGACGGCGCTTAATAATTAATTAAGAATCCAGTTAGGAGGAACTTGTCAATTATGTCCAAAAAAACTTTAGCAAATTTATCGTCTTCAGACTTATCTGGTAAGCGTGCATTAGTGCGAGTGGACTTTAATGTCCCGTTGGATGACCAAGGGAACATCACTGATGATACTCGGATTCGGGCAGCACTGCCTACAATTCAAGATTTGATCCAAAAAGGCGCTAAAGTCATTTTAGCGAGCCACTTTGGACGCCCTAAGGGAGTTGATGACAAACTACGTCTGACTCCTGTTGCTAAACGCCTTTCGGAACTACTTGGTCAAGAAGTGATCAAATGCGATGACTGTATCGGGGACGAAGTGGCGAACAAAGTCTCAGGGATGCAAAATGGTCAAGTGCTATTGCTAGAAAATGTCCGCTTCCACAAAGAAGAGGAGAAAAATGACCCTGAATTTGCCAAACAGCTAGCAGCAAATGCAGATGTGTACGTCAATGATGCGTTTGGTACAGCCCACCGCGCCCATGCTTCCACAGAAGGCGTGACACACTACCTCAGCCCCTCTGTCGCTGGATACTTGATTGAAAAAGAATTACAGTATCTCCAAAGTGCGATTGAAAATCCGCAACGTCCTTTAGCAGCCATTATTGGTGGATCTAAAGTTTCTAGCAAAATTGGTGTGATTGAGACATTGTTGGACAAGTGCGACAAGCTAATCTTGGGTGGCGGGATGATTTTTACATTCTACAAAGCCCGTGGCTTAAATGTAGGTAAATCGTTGGTAGAAGACGATAAGCTAGAACTTGCTAAGTCCTTAGAGGCTAAAGCAAAAGAACGCGGCGTTCAAATGTTGTTACCTACTGATGTCGTTGTTGCTGACAAATTTGCGGCAGATGCTAACGCAGAAACTGTTAGCGTTGAAAATATCCCTGAAGACGGCATGGGATTAGATATTGGTCCTGATTCGGTCAAGATGTTCCAAGATGCACTGGCTGAGTGCAAATCAGTGATTTGGAATGGACCTATGGGCGTATTTGAGTTTGATAAGTTTGCAGTTGGAACTGAAGCGATCGCACGAACACTTGCCGATCTCACCAAACAAGGTGTTACTAGCATTATTGGTGGTGGCGACTCGGTAGCAGCAGTAGAAAAAGTTGGTGTCGCTGAGCAAATGAGTCATATTTCAACTGGTGGTGGTGCTAGCTTAGAGTTACTTGAAGGTAAAGAACTTCCTGGAATCGCTGCTTTGGATGAAGCTTAAGTAGGGGTGAGGGGGAGCCACTGCGTTGCGGGGGTGTCCCCCGTTGTAGCAAATGGCGTCGAGGAGTGAGAGGGGAGTGAAAGAGTGGTTAGTTGCTAGGTTTGAGTTTTGAATTTTGAATTGTTCGCACAGCGTGCCGGAGGCATCAGAATTTTCTTAACTCATAACTCAACACTTCACGATTCATAACTTCCAATCTCCTCTGTCTTATCTCTCCCTTCAGGTAGAAGGCACTGTATAACTCTGCCACGTAGGATGCAATTCAGCTTGATTTTTACAGGGTGTGTCAGTAATTTTTACACTAACATCACAAAAAAGTGAGGAAATATTTATATGCAACGGATTTTTGCTGTGTTGAAGCAAGCGTTTCGTCAAAGCCTAGTCATTTTAGGTTTGGTGAGTCTTATGAGTGTATCTTGTCTGTTGATTTTTGCAACTCAACCTAGTTTGGCTGCTAGCAAAGCTATGATGCAGCAAGAAACGATGACACAGGGTACTCCAGAAGACGTAAGTGCACGGGAGCAAGCTTACGAAGAGCAAGTACAAGCGGCAGAGAACCCTGAAAAAGTCTACGAAGAAAATGTTAAAGGTACTGCCCAAGGTGAAGGCATCGTCCAAAAAGCAGTAGAAGGAGCAAAAGAAGCAGTTAGTAAAGCAACTGGTAACGATTAGTATCAGAGTGAGGAGTGACGGGCGAGGGCTAGTTTTGAATTTTAAGTTCTCAGTTTTGTTAGCGTAGCGGTGCGTTAGCACGTTTTGAATTGTTCGCTTTCCAAAGGTGCCAGAGGCATGAAAATTTTTAACTGACCTGAGTTCGGGTTAAGCAGATGGAGGTAAAGCCCATTCTAAGTGAAGGGAGGGCTTTTTGGGCTGATGACAATAAGCAATCAAACCACAGAGGACATTAACACCAAAATTGACGGGACTACGATG
>NZ_JADEWN010000148.1 GCF_015207655.1 Gloeocapsopsis crepidinum LEGE 06123
TCAGGGAATTGGAAATGCTCGTGAGGCTGGTCTTGGGGAGCCATCCAAGCCCGAATACCTTCATTGAGCAGAATGTTTTTGGTGTAGAAAGTCTCGAACTCAGGGTCTTCCGCAGCACGCAACTCCTGAGAAACGAAGTCATACGCCCGCAAATTCAGTGCTAAACCAACTACTCCGACTGCACTCATCCACAAACCTGTTACGGGCACAAACAACATGAAAAAGTGCAACCAGCGCTTGTTGGAAAAAGCAATACCGAAGATTTGCGACCAGAAACGGTTGGCTGTCACCATGCTGTAGGTTTCTTCGGCTTGTGTTGGGTTGAATGCACGGAAGGTGTTTGCTTTGTCTCCGTCTTCAAACAGCGTGTTTTCTACTGTTGCACCGTGAATCGCGCACAGCAATGCTCCACCTAACACTCCGGCTACTCCCATCATATGGAAGGGGTTGAGTGTCCAGTTGTGGAATCCTTGGAAAAATAGCAAAAAGCGGAAGATTGCTGCTACTCCAAAGCTGGGTGCAAAGAACCATCCTGATTGTCCCAAGGGGTACATCAAGAAGACGCTGACAAACACTGCAATTGGTGCGCTGAATGCTAGCGCGTTGTAGGGTCGTACTCCTACTAGCCGCGCAATCTCAAACTGCCGTAGCATGAATCCAATCAGCGCAAATGCTCCGTGTAGTGCTACGAATGTCCACAGTCCTCCCATCTGACACCAACGTGTGAAGTCCCACTGTGCTTCTGGTCCCCACAAGAACAGCAATGAGTGTCCCATGCTGTTTGCTGGTGTTGATACTGCTACTGTCAGGAAGTTGCATCCTTCTAAATATGATGATGCTATGCCGTGGGTGTACCACGATGTCACGAATGTTGTTCCTGTTAGCCATCCCCCTAGTGCCATGTATGCACAGGGAAATAGCAATATTCCTGACCACCCGATGAATACGAAGCGATCTCTTTTTAGCCAGTCGTCTACGACGTCAAACCATCCTCGACTCGCTGGCTGTCCTACTGCTATTGTCAT
>NZ_JADEWN010000149.1 GCF_015207655.1 Gloeocapsopsis crepidinum LEGE 06123
GATTGCGAGCCAGTCATTGGCTATCTGCACCGTGGAATGGAAAAAATCGCGGAAAACCGCACCAATATCATGTACGTTCCTTATGTTAGTCGCTGGGACTACGCTGCCGGAATGTTCAATGAAGCCGTCACTGTCAATGCACCGGAGAAATTAGCTGATATTCCTGTTCCCAAACGCGCTAGCTACATCCGCGTCATCATGCTGGAGTTGAATCGGATTGCCAATCACTTGCTGTGGTTGGGACCTTTTATGGCTGATGTTGGTGCGCAAACTCCGTTTTTCTATATATTCCGAGAAAGGGAACTGATTTACGACCTGTGGGAAGCAGCCACAGGCTATCGGATGGTGAACAACAACTACTTCCGCATCGGTGGCGTCGCGGTAGATTTACCTTATGGCTGGGTAGATAAATGCTTTGACTTTTGCGATTATTTTGAGCCAAAAGTAGACGAGTACGAACGCCTGATCACCAATAACCCCATCTTTCGCCGTCGCGTGGAAGGAGTGGGGACAATTTCTCGCGAACAAGCAATTAACTGGGGATTGTCGGGTCCGATGTTACGCGCTAGTGGCGTCCAGTGGGACTTACGCAAAGTAGACCATTATGAGTGCTACGACGATTTTGATTGGCAAGTGCACTGGGAAAGTGCTGGAGACTGTTTTGCACGCTACTTAGTCCGCATTCGCGAGATGCGTGAATCCTTAAAAATTCTCCGCCAAGCACTCAAAGGATTGCCAGGTGGTCCATTTGAAAACTTAGAAGCTCTTCGTTTAGCCGAAGGCAAAAAATCAGAGTGGAACGGGTTTGACTACCAGTATATCAGTAAGAAAGTTGCCCCAACATTCAAAATTCCCAAGGGCGAACACTACGTTCGGATTGAAAGTGGCAAAGGTGAGTTAGGAATCTACATCATCGGCGACGATCATGTCTTTCCCTGGCGGTGGAAGATTCGTCCGGCGGATTTCAATAACTTGCAGATTCTGCCGCACTTGCTACGCGGTGTTAAGGTCGCTGATATTGT
>NZ_JADEWN010000150.1 GCF_015207655.1 Gloeocapsopsis crepidinum LEGE 06123
TACAGCCTATTGCAGTTTTATGAGGCACAGTAGCAACAGTGAGTAAACCAGTTTTTCAAATGCACGGGATTAATTAAATCGAGTGCAGTGGCAATGAGAAGATCAACCCTGAATGCAGTAGTTGGGGAAAAGGAGCGCAAAAAAGCTTTTAATTGTGACCACCAAAGTTCAATTGGATTAAAGTCAGGAGAATAAGGTGACAGGTATTGAATAGTTGCGCCCACTGATTGAATTAAAGACTCAATTTGTTTGAGTTTATGTGCTGGAAGATTGTCCATAACAACCACAGCACCCTGCCACAGTTGAGGCAGTAAACACTTTTCAATAAACACTTGAAAGGCTTGACCATCCATTGAACCATTCAAGGTCATTACAGCTAAAACTCGTTTTGTGCTAATTGCGCCAATGACGGTGACTTTCGACCCGCGATAAAATGGTTGCTCATCATACACTCGAGTTCCACAAAAGCTTCGGGCATGAGTTCGTGTTAACCCCAGCAGTACACCCATTTCATCGATGAAAACTAAGTTTGCTGCCTCGATTTGTTGCACTTGCTGCCAATACTCCGTTCTCAATTGCTGTACTCGTTGTGTTTTTGCTTGAGTGCTGCGTAGTGTCTTTTTTTTCGTGTCAGTTTTTGTTTTTGCAATGCACGACACATCGTACTTGTACTCAGCCAATCATGATAATTTGTCCCCCAATACTCACAGTATTCCCTCAATGTTGCATCGGGATATTGTTTCACCATTGCCGCTAGCTGCGCCTTATAACCATCCAACTTTCCCTTGATTGCTCCACCCTGTTTTTTCGGTTGGACATGACCTTGAGTTTTCTTCATGGCTATCAGTTTTTGCACAAAACTTTTGGCTACTCCAAATCGAGCCGCAACTTTTCTGATTGAGGTGTCACCTTGTGTGTATGCCTTAACTATTTTTTCTCGCAAGTCGAGCGAGTACGGTTTCATTAGACTTCATTTGTGTACTCCTCTTACTGTACCTCATAAACTTGCAATAGGCTGTA
>NZ_JADEWN010000077.1 GCF_015207655.1 Gloeocapsopsis crepidinum LEGE 06123
CTGGTGTCGGAGACTGAGCAAAGATTATGAGGTTTTACCTGCCACTTCTGAGGCGATGATTCAAGTTGCGATGATTCGTCTTATGTTGAGACGATTGGTATAGTCTTTGACTTTTCAGACATCCTCTCATTATCTAATTTCATATAAGATGCGATCGCATAATAGCGTTGCGTTATGCGCAATCGCGTTTACTGTACTTAATCAGGGTGAGCTTATGTTGAAATATGCTTTTGCTGTATCTGGATTCACGATCTTAACAATTGGGAGTAGTGGGGCGGTACAGGCTGAAACTGTTCATTTTGCCGTTCAACCTTCAGAGGCAAATGCCACTGCAACTCCTTACCCTATTGAATCTTCAATTATTGCTCAAAGCTTTGATCCTTTAGCTAGTGATACAAACGGTCGTTCTCGGTTCTCGATAGGTGTCAGTGGTAATATCGGCATTACAGGAGACACAGCAATGGGAGAAAGTAGCGTGTCAATTAATAGTAAAATTGGCTTGACTGACTCGCTCTCGGTACGACCTTCTGTGGGACTCAATTCTGACCCCAGTATTACTGTTCCTTTAACAGTTGATTTTCCTACAGGAGCAGACACTGATATTGAAGATAGTGTAACTCCCTATATTGGCGGTGGTGTTGTGATTACTACAGGCGATAATGGACAGGTTGCTCCTATGGCAACGGTGGGTTTAGATGTACCAATTGCGGATGCCGTAGGCGCAAGTACTAGCGTTGATGCTGGCTTTTTAGAGACAACACAAGTGGGAGCCTCTGTAGGACTCAGCTACTCTTTCTGAGGATCTATTTGGATTGAGGCGATCGCCTATGATGCATTAGGAAAAGTGGGTTAATCGAGTAAATACGATTAATTTTTTGATTGTTTGTCAAAACATATGCCTGTGCGTCAAATATCATAGTGATTGAAGCTGGCTAAAATGATTTAAAAGGTTGGATTAACCCATATCTTTCCGCACAAGTGGAATGGCTCAATAACAAAAAAGATGAATAGTTTGATATCAGAAGTCACTACTGAGTTAATACATCAGAGCAAATCTCAAGGGACTACTCTAGAGGCATTTATTCCTCACGGTCATTGCTATCTATGGCAGCCAGAATTAGTAGGGTTACATATTGTTTCTGATTCACTAATTGCAGTTGCTTACTACTCAATTCCTCTGACGCTATTCTATTTTGTTCGGCAGCGGAAAGATTTACCTTTCAATTGGATCTTTTTGCTGTTTGGAGCCTTTATTGTAGCCTGTGGTACAACCCATTTAATGGGGATTTGGACGCTATGGCATCCTAATTACTGGCTATCAGGAACAATCAAACTTATCACAGCAGTTGTTTCAGTTTATACTGCCGTACTGCTTGTACCACTAGTACCCCAGGCTTTAGCGGTACCGAGTCCGGCACAGCTTGAAACTGCTAATGTTGAGTTACGAAATCAAATTGCTGAACGCGAACGGGCAGAGGAACAGATTCGTACTTTAAACATGGAACTCGAACAACGAGTGATAGAGCGCACTACTGAACTTGAAACTGCGAATAAGTTGAAAGATGAATTACTCGTGCGCGAACAAGAAGCCCGTGCTAGTGCGGAAGTTGCGAATCGAGCAAAGGATGAGTTTCTCTCTATACTTTCTCATGAATTGCGTACTCCGCTCAATGCTATGTTGGGATGGTCGCAACTTCTGCGTAGTCAAAAGCTGAATGAAGCAACGCGATCGCGGGCGCTGGAAGCAATCGAACGTAATGCTAGAGGTCAAGCAAACTTAATCGAGGATCTGCTTGATATTTCGCGAATTATTACTGGTAAACTGCGCTTGCACGTTCGTCCAATTGAGCTTATTCCGGTAATTGAGGCAGCAATTGATACAGTGCGTCCTGCGGCTGATGCAAAGCAAGTACGGATTCAAAGTGTGCTCGATCCGTTAGCAGGTCCAGTTTCAGGAGATTCGGATCGCTTACAGCAGGTAGTGTGGAATTTACTATCGAATGCTATTAAGTTTACGCCAAAAGGCGGGCGAGTTCAAGTACGGCTAGAACGGGTAAATTCGCACGTTGAAATTATTGTGAGTGATACAGGAGTGGGTATTAACTCTGACTTTTTACCGTATATTTTTGAGCGCTTTAAGCAAGCTGATAGTACACATACGCGATCGCATGGTGGCTTAGGTTTGGGATTAGCAATTGTACGTCATTTAGTAGAATTGCATGGCGGAAGTGTGCAAGCACAAAGTCCAGGAGAAGGACAGGGGTCAACTTTTGTCGTTCAGTTGCCACTTACAGTAGTATTAAATACCAATGAATCAGAACGAATCCATCCTACTGTGGGCGGTGAAGTTTCGTTTGATGACGCACCAACGCTGAGTGGTTTAACAATTCTCGTAGTTGATGATGAGATAGATGCCCGCGAGTTACTTTCAACAGTACTTCAGGAGTGTGGTGCTTTGGTGAGTGCAGTAGCATCGGTTGCAGATGCGATCGCTGCAATTGAACAGTTGCAACCGGATATCTTGGTAAGCGATATTGGTATGCCAGGGGAAGATGGTTATAGTCTGATTCGCCGCATTAGAGCAATGGAAGCACAAAATGGCGGAAGAATTCCGGCTGTTGCTTTGACAGCTTACGCCAGAGTAGAAGATCGCACCCGCGCCCTAGCAGCAGGATTTCAAATGCATATTGCCAAACCTGTGAATCCAACTGAGTTAGTTGCTGCGATCGCCAACCTTGCAGGATGGACAGGAAAAGCTGCGCTGACTTAGAAGTTTTGAGTTTTGAGTGTTGAGTTGAAAATCACTAATTACCAATTACCAACTTTTAGACAAACTGAGTTGACGATAGCGCCATAAGAAAACTCCAGCGGCGATCGCCACACCAATCGATTGTCCTAACCATAAGCCAGTACCACCTAAACCAAAGTGAAATCCAAGTAAGTAACCAGTGGTTAACCCAATTCCCCAGAAGGTGCAGAAGCTAATGAACATTGGTACGCGAGTATCTTTAAGTCCATAGAGTGCGCCGGATGCGGTTTTTTGTACGCTGTCTAAGATTTGTGCAACAGCCGCAATAGTAAGCATTGGCATGACTAGCGTTAATACCGAGGCATTTTCTGATGCACGAACATCGATATATAATCCAATGACTTGCTGAGGAAATACAAGCAGGGCGATCGCCATCATTGTCATAAATACGACGCCACTACCTATTCCTACATATCCAGCTTGTCTTGCAGCAGCGAGGTTTTTCTGTCCATTCCACTGCCCGACGCGGACTGTTGTTGCAAATGACATTCCCAGCGGTACCATGAAGATCACAATAATAGTCTGCAAGACAATTTGATGTGCGGCAAGTACTACTGTTCCTAATGCTCCCATTAAGTAAGTCACAACTGTGAATAATCCTGTTTCTAATGCAGCAGATACCCCAATTGGCGCACCAACTACGACTAATTCCCGAAAGATTGGTAACTGCAACTGATGTAAATTTTCAAACAGACGGTAAGCTTTTAGTTTTTTGTGCTTAAGTATGTAGATGACAAGTGATAGAAACATTCCCCAAAGAGATAAGATACTTGCCCATGCTAGCCCCCGCAGCCCTAGTGCCGGAAATCCTAATTTACCAAGTCCTAAAACGTAGTTCCCTGCAATATTAAATAGCGTACCACCGATAACAATTACCATGACTGGACGTGCGTGAGAAAGTCCAGAAACGAAACTGCGTAACGTTGCAAATGCCAAAGCAGGAAATAACCCCCAAAGCATAATATCTAAGTACGTCTTTGCAAGTGCCACAGTTGTTGCTTGCTGTCCAAACTGACGCATGAGTAAATCGATGTTTCCTAATAAGAACATGACAGGAATTGCCAAAAGCAGTGATAGCCACAACCCTTGACGTGCAACTTGTTCAACTCGTGTCTTGCAACCTGCGCCGTAAGCTTCAGCCACTAAAGGGCTAACTCCAATGACAACTCCACTGATGGTATTTAGTAGTGCTGTGAAGGTAATTGCACCAAGTCCCCCTGCTGCTAAGATTTCTGAACCCAATCTACCCATAATGACAGTGTCTACAAAGCCTGTTGCAGATTGGGCAACTTGGGCGCTGGCTAAGGGAATTGCCAGTCGGAGAAACTCTCGAAATTCAGTACGAATTGATGTTTGCATAGGTATATACCATGCATGTTGCATGATACTGAAGACTGCCGCAATTGGCTTGAGTCTATAATATTGCTGATTGTTGACAATTTACAATTATGACATATAAAATAATCGTGATTCTTGCTGAATATCGATATGAAAAGGCGATCGCAACTCACAATCGTTCATCGTAGTCTTGAAGTACAGGCTGCGGATGCGATTCGTGAAGAAATTCTTAGTGGTATCCTTCCGCCAGGATCGCGGTTATTGGAAATTGAGTTGTCTGAACGATTAAATTTAAGTCGCGGTACAATTCGATCCGCATTACAACAGTTAACGTATGAAGGTTTAGTCGAACAATTTCCGTATCGCGGTTGTGCCGTTTCAGGACTAAGTTCGCGCGACGCTTGGGAACTATATACGCTACGCAATGCGTTAGAAGGATTAGCCGCAAAACTGATTGCAGAGTCAATCACACCAGCTAAAACTAAGATTTTGCATACTAAATTACAGCAATTAGTCAAGGCTACAAAATTAGGTAAATGGCAAGAATTAGCAGAGACAGACTTTGCCTTACATAAAACGATTATTGAACTTTCAGAACACCAACGCTTACAGCAACAATACAAAATTGTTGAACAGCAAATTAGATTGTATATCGTATCTTGCAATGCGATTCATCCAGATTTAGATGAAATTAGATTACAGCACGAAAGTTTAGTTGATGCGATTTGTTCAGGTAATGCTGAAGTTGCAGAACAAATTGCGAAAGAACACAACGGTGATGGTCAAGCATTAATAGCACACTTAAAAGCATTAGAACAGGAAAATGATTAATTTTAATGATTATCAAGCTTTAACGTTTGATTGCTACGGAACCTTAATTGATTGGGAAAGTGGTATTTTAGGAGTAATGAAGCCTATTTTATCTGCTCATGGTGTTGAAGTAGATGATCGTGAAATCATTAAATATTATTCTGAGTTTGAGCCAGCAATTCAGCAGAATGGTTATATTAAATACCGAGAAGTTCTAAAGAAAGTTGTGCAAAAGTTTGGCGATCGCTTTGATTTTGTACCAACTACAACTGAAATAGAATCGCTTCCTGAATCTTTACAAAACTGGCAACCTTTTCCTGATACAATAAAAGCACTTCAGTTCCTTCAACAAAAATATAAGTTAGTTATTATTTCTAATGTAGATGATGATTTGTTTGCTACTACTGCTAAGCATTTAAAAGTTGAATTTAATGAAATTATTACAGCAGAACAAGCAAAAAGCTACAAACCGTCTTTAAATAACTTCAAACTGGCATTTTCTAGAATTGGCATACCACAAGAACAAATATTACACGTTGCCGCAAGTCTGTATCATGATATCGTTCCTGCGCGTTCGTTAGGATTAACAACAGTATGGGTAAATCGCAACGCAGAAGCTAGCAGTAATTTACCAGATTTAGAAGTACCAGACTTGCGATCGCTTGTTTCTTTAATTGAATAGTGGTAATTGGTCATTGTCGGGAAGTAAAATCGCACTTATCTTCTCACATCATTTTACCCAGACACGCATTTTGTAAGGAACTTGAACCGCGAAATTAGACATCCTGCGTGAATGCTGGTCGAATGAATTCGCCAGCTAAATAAACAAAGTCCACGGAGGTGGACTTACTGCTAAAAGGCTTTTGAGTACACGAAGGCACACTTTGCTTGGATAGCCCTGAAGGGGCATCTGTGATTCATGCAAGAGGTCTATTACCTTGCACTCCCAAGCGGAAATTATGTTCACACAGCCGTAACAGGGAACATGGATGATTAGCAACAGTTGCTTCGAGTGATCGAAAAAGCGCAAGTTTACCCGCAGCATTACCTACTAAGGTTTTAGCAAATTGTAAGCCATCAACACCCGCAAATTCCCACAATTGATAAGGGGAAAAAGTTGCACTGGTGATAACTCCAACGTGCCAGCGATCGCCTACTGGATAAACGCACATTCCTGATGCTGCAACTTCGTTACCTTCAAGGATTAATCCCACTGTAACTTTGGGAGGATGAAGTTTGATTTTCTCCAAAGCTGTTTTGCCAATCAAATCAGACTTTTTCATCGCCACAGCCCAAATAATTCCTGCTTGATAAGGTGAAGTTGAATCGTTAAATTCGCAACCTGGGCTTAATAACCCTGCTTCAATTCGGGCGCGATCGAGTGCTAGCATTTCCACAGGGATTAGTCCTAGCGGTTCTCCGGCGGGTTATTAAAGCATCCCATAAGGTGTTTCCATTGTCGGGGTGAACAAACAATTCGTAGCCCAGTTCTCCAGTGTAGCCAATACGGGAAATTAAGACTGGGATGTCTGCAATTGTTGTTGCAAAGCGGAAGTATCTCAGTTCGTCGATATTGTTGATGAACTTGCGGAGAATATCGCGCGATAAGGGACCTTGAATTGCTAAATTGTGGAGGCGATCGCACTTCCAGGCGGAATACGATATTCTGCAACTACTTTACCTAGTGGTGCAGGTATATCAGAATAAAATGCATGAGTTGATTTAGCCGCGACAGTCACTTTATAAATTCAATTAGGGATACATTGGCTATGAGTGATTAGAGGTCGATTCAGGATTCCAGGGTAGCCAGTCTTCATCTAGTGCTTGCTCTAGCGTAAAATAATGTTGATCGGGAATCAAGCTAGAATCCAGATCGCTTGCTTTCAAAAACTGTTTTCGACCATTTTTATATTGCTTGAGAAAGTTCTCTTGCAAAAATGTTTTTAGACTGGGGCTAGTTTCCAGTTGTTCTTGAATTTGAATCCGAAAGTTGGTAATTTCTAAATTCCATCCCCTAAAACACATTTCCCGTTCAGATTCCCAGTACTTAAGCTTGAGTAGATATTCGCAAAGCCGCATCAAATAGCTGGAGACTGCATGGCGATCGCTTCTACCCAAACTTTCTACCTCTTCGATCAAGTTTTCTATGTCAATATTTTCAAAGTCTCCCAACTGCAATTTCTTCAGGGTTTGCGCTAGCCAGAGTTGATAGTCTGTCTCGTACAAAGATTTTTGTATTTCTATTTCATACTCATAGTAGTTGCCCCTTTTAGTATAGATACCGCACATAGAATAAGTATGCGATCGCGTCGCAGGTCACTTTAAGGGTTAACAGTCTAGCTTAAAATCATAACAATTACCTCAAACGTCGCGGAGATAAATTAATCCAAAATTTGGATCAAATCACCACAGCGGATTGTACCCCCTTGCACTACGCTGGCGTAAACACCCGCATTACCATTGTTGTGCTGTAGTACTGTTTTAAGAATACTCGGATCGTTAGGTAAATCACCTTGAGGTAAAGTTGTCATGACACAACGGGGACAAAAGCCTGTAATCTTGATTTGAACTTCCTCACCAATTGCAACTGTGCGATCAATCCAGTCGTTTTCGGTAAAATTGTTGTTAGTGGTAGAAGCAACTGCAATATTAGGACGAAATCTTTGCATTTCAAATCGTCCCGATGAATTTAATTGCTGTAAGCGTTCGATTGTTGCTGTTGTTAGCAGATGTACTGTGGCTAAATCAAAGAAAGTACCCGCAGGTATGTTTTCATCTGTAACAGTTTCCCGATGCGGTAGCCCTTCCATATCTAACCAATATTCTTCTAAACTAGGCTGCGGTGGTGCGGTTGAGGCGAGTTTTACCTCACGCCCCAATACACTGGAAAGTACCTCATTGATATTTTCTTGTTCGCTTGATAGTTTGGTGCTGTCTGGGAGGGTAATTTCAACTGAAGGAATTGTATTTGTTGTTGGTGAATCAACAAAAGCAGCGTGGAAGTCAAATAATTTAGCCCATTTACGAGGATTTTTGGCGCTGACAACTTTACCTGTGGTTGATTCGATTAAAGCATAAGCGCGATCGCCTACTATTCCCTGTTTGCTAATCTCAGTTGCATCCAACTCTTCCCCCATCATTGATTTGACAGGATAACGCCACAACGAGATAACTGAACCAACTACCGACGCTGCATTCGTCATTGTCATACCTCATTGGTACTTGTTACGATTAATAGCCTTAATCCGCTTTCTCCAACGATTCTTGAGCGGACGATGCTGCAACAAACTACCAGATGCTACCATACCTACTATCATTGGTAGCCGCCATTGCGGTTTATTTGAGCTAACAACTCGCGCTCCTGTTTCTTTAGTTTGAGAAGGTTGATGAATTTTGTCAACTGTTGAATTGTATACTGAACCTGCGAAAGAAACTGTACTTGCAGCAATTAGAAGACTCAAAACTACAGGATTTTTAGGTGCTGGTTTACCACTTTTAATTGTGTACGAAGCATAGATGAACCATAAAAACAAAACAGCGCTAACAATTAGAAAAAAAGTAATAATTGTGGAATTATTACCAAAAGTGTAAATTGGTCCTTCAGCTTCAAGGAATTCTTTTGGATTACTAAATGGACTACTCATAGATTTCTTCCTTACTCTTGCATTTCAGGTTGTGGTTCTAATCTACCTGCTACTGTTTCACTATGTTGTTGTGCATTAATGGCTGATGTTGCCCAATTCATGCTGTATTCGGGATAACCTTCAACACCTAAATCTGCAATATCTAATCCGGCAATTTCTTCATCGCGTGGTACGCGCAAAAGATTAAACTTTTTGAGTAGCCAGCTTGTCCCGTAGCCAGGAATAAAACCTAAACCAATTACACAAATCAAAGTAGGAACTAATTGCCCAATAAATCCGGTTAACGGTACGCCTTCGCCTTGAGGATAACCCGTTGCCAATACTCCAACTGCTAAACTTCCTAATAAACCACAAAAGCCGTGAACGCCAAAAGCACCTACAGCATCGTCAATACCAATTCTTTCAATAAATAAAGCGACTTTTGGCATTAAGAAAGCACCAAAGAAAGCTAAGACTATCACTACAGTTGGATGATATAAATCCATACCAGCACCAACTGAAATGATTCCTGCAAGTCCTCCCGAAATTGTGAAAAATGGATCGGCTTTGGAAGAAATATAAGCACCAATAATTCCAGAGGCTAGTGCAAGTGTTGTATTGACTCCAATCGAAGCTAAAGTCATTGGAGTTCCGTAAATTGTTGTTTCTCTGGTATAGCCTGGGAGGAAAATTAAACACGCTGCTAAGAAGGCGTAAAATCCAACAAAAATCAGCATTAAACCTACCATTGTTAGCGGTAGATTGTGCGGTAAAATTGGTATTGGGTTTCCTCTTTGATTGTACTTACCAATCCGAGGGCCAAGGTTGATTAATACGCCTAAAGCAAAGAAACCAGAAACACCGTGAACGACTGCTGAACAGCCAAAATCGTGATAGCCAAACGCGGTATAAAACCAACCGAATGGATTCCATCCCCACGCTGCAGCAACAACCCAAGTGAATGAACCTAGAACAATTGATAAGATAATATATGCACCAATTTTAACACGCTCGATTAAGGCTCCTGAAAGAATTGAAGCGGTAGTCATTGCAAATAGTGCAAAAGCAAAAAAGAAGACTCCGGTTAAATGATCGGCAGTGTTTGGTGCTAAAGCATCAGACCAAGGATAAGATGTTTCTACAACTGCCATTGCAGCTGTTACAGTTTCGTTTATTGCCGGATTTGTCCAAGGACCAAGTATTCCACCACTAACTGGAAACAGCGGAAAAGCGTTATAAACCCACCAACCAAAGAAGAAAAATGCGAGTCCTACACTTGAGAGTGTAAGAAGGTTTTTTACCATCGTGGCAAGAACATTTTTAGTGCGCGACGCACCACCTTCGTAGGCAAGAAAACCCGCATGAATTAATAACATGAATACAGAGGCATAGAAGTAGTAGCTCTCTGAAATAAAAGTTCCTAAAAATTCTTGCGCTTCAGCATTCATGAGTAATGCTTGATAAGTTCATACTTATGATAGATTTGTTATTACAAGTTTGCGACTGGTGGTATTTATTATTTGTAACCAGTGTTACCAATAAGGATTTAGATCGAGAAAGTGGGGTAGGTAACTTGTCTACCTAAATGTTAATAAAAAGTTAATGAACCTTACTAGACATAGAAAAGCCACTCCCCTGCGGAGGTGTCCTTCGTTGAGAGAAGTGGGGTGGCACAGAGAATATATAAAGAGAGTGGAATTGTGAAGGACAGCAATCGTTTAGCCTGGAGTTTCTTGGAGTACTTTTGGAGTATTTTTAGCTTCCTCATCTGCTACTTGGGCGAGTAGAGTTGCGGCGAGTTCTTTTTTATCTTCGAGGTTTAATTTGTTAATTTCGTTGTGTATTACGCGTTCATTTACATGTTGATTCCAATAGTCAAGTGAGTCGATTCCTAATAATGCTAATTTACCAAAAAATTGCCTTAGTACTTCGTTGGTTGATCCCATGCCCATCCAGCTTTACCATCGCGTAAATAGCGCTCGATTCCTAGTTCTTTTTTAATGCCTGTACCACCGCAAGTATGAAGCATTTTATCACAAACATGAGCGACGTTTTTAGAAGCAATAAATTTAATTTGCCAGTACCAATGTAAGTAAGCAGAACGTGGCATTGCTGCGATCTCTTGCTGAGAGGAACATAATAGAAAGAACAGATCGACAGTTTCATCATTAGAAGCTGCGCCGTCACCTTTAAAACCAACCATTCTTTCGGGAGGTATGGTAACGTTATCGACAAGCAGCGTACCAGATTGATTGCCGCGTAAACCTAAAGCATCCCATTGTGCAGGGTTAGCTTTGACTTCATCTGCGTAAATTAAAAAACACGATAAGTCAGAGTAATTGCCGTTGAATTCAGGGCTGGTAGTTTGCACAATGTACCAATCTGCAAATTCGCTGAAGTCGTCCATGAAGCGTTTTTTGTGATTTGCCAGCCTGCTGGTACTTTCTCGGCTTTCGAGGAAACAGGATACCAAAAATGCGAACCTGTTTCAGAATCGGAGTAAGATAATGTACCAGTAAATACGTCACGATCTAACCGAGTAATCCCAATGAGGCTAAAGCTTCAAAGTTTTTACGCGGATAAACTAGATTTGCATCAGATCAAAGTTGTAGTCTAGTCCCCAAAATGCTTCCAAACCCCAAGATTTAGTTGTCATAGTAGTGATTAGTGGCGCTTTGGCTAGTGACTAGTTTTAAATGTTGAGTTTTGAGTTGAATCTTTTTATTCAGAACTCAACATTGAGAAATCATAACTCCTCTGCCCCCTGCTTCCTTGCTTCCTATGACTGCCCCATGATAAAATCTGTACCAGCAAGTGGTAGTTTTGCCATCGCGGAGGCTTCTAAAGTAAGTGCGACTAAGTCTTCACGTTCGAGGTTGTGGACGTCGGATTTACCGCAAGCGCGGGCTAAGCTTTGGACTTCCATGACTAAGGATTGCAAGTAATTGGCAACATAAGTTGTTGCTTCGTCTATAGGCAACCTTTGCATCAATTCTGCATCTTGCGTGGTGATACCCACAGGACACATTCCGGTATGGCAGTGGTGACAGTGATAAGGTTCGGTGCCTAATTTGTGGTAATCTTCAATGTAAACAGGTTTATTGCATCCCATTGCGATTAAAGTCGCAGTTCCTAAACTGACAGCATCTGCACCTAATGCTAAAGCTTTAGCGACATCAGGTCCTGAACGAATACCACCAGAAATGACAAGCTGTACTTCTCCATAAACGCCGATTTCTTGTAAAGCTTCTACTGCTTGCACGAGTGCGGGAAGAGTAGGGATTCCAGCGTGTTCTTGAAAAATGCTTTGCGTTGCAGCAGTTCCGCCTTCCATGCCATCAAGGACGATCGCATCTGCACCAGCTTTGACAGCCAGTTTAACGTCATCTTTAACGCGGGTGGCACCCATTTTGACGTAAATAGGAATTTCCCACTCAGTTGCTTCACGCAGTTCTTCTATCTTTATTCTTAAATCATCAGGACCAATCCAATCAGGATGACGACACGGCGATCGCTGATCGACTCCTTCGGGTAATGTCCGCATTCCAGCGACGACTTTGTTTACTTTTTGCCCTAAGAGTAAACCACCACCACCAGGTTTTGCACCTTGTCCGACAACAATTTCAATTGCATCAGCTTTTTTCAAATCTGTTGGGTTAAAGCCATAGCGTGAAGGGAGACACTGATAAACTAACTTGGAAGATGCTTCGCGTTCGGCAGGTAACATCCCCCCATCACCCGTCGTTGTTGAGGTTCCCAGGAGTGTTGCAGCCCGTCCTAGAGCAACTTTAGCATTGTAAGACAGCGCCCCGAAACTCATTCCGGCAATAGTAATTGGGATTTCTAACTCCATCGGGCGTTGGGCGTAGCGCGTACCAATGAGAGTTTTCGTTGTGCATTTCTCGCGGTAGCCTTCGAGGGGAAGTCGTGTCAGGGAAGTAGTGAGAAAAACAAGATCGTCAAATCGCGGAACATTACGAAACGCCCCATAACCACGAATCATATAGCGACCTAGTTCTGCGCGTTCTTGAATTGCGGCGATCGCTTCTGGCGTATACGTACTACTCGTTTTTAATACCTGTTTTTCACTATCCATTGCTTTATTCTTTCCTCTTTATTCAAGCAAAATGCCTGACTCCACGCTTGATACTAGCCAAAGCGCCACTAATAATTCCCCCAATCTTTCGCTTTGAAGTGATACAACCGTTTAGCACAAATGACTTTTTTAAAGTTGTAGTCTCTAGCACTTATATTGAATGCTGAGAGTTCTTGCTCTAACAGTTGCCAGTCAGTATCGTTCATCAATTCGAGTTTGGCATCTGCACCTAATGAGTTGATTTCTCCACCGACAAAAATTGCACCTTCGTAGATCGAATCTGCTAAATTAGCGCCAGCATCGCCACAAACAATCATGCATCCTTGCTGCATCATAAATGCTGAACCGTAACCAACATTACCACTCACAATCAGTGTTGCACCTTTAAGGGAAATTCCAGCACGGGGTCCAGCATTACCGAGAATACATATTTTACCTCCGTGGGCAGATGCGGCGGCGTTGGCAGAAGCATTGCCGTGGATGGTGATATTACCACTCATTAGGTTTTCGCCTACTGACCAGCCACAGTCACCGAAAACTTCGATGTTGATATTGTCGCTTAATCCACCACAGTAGTATCCTACAGGTCCTGCAATTGAGATAATAATGTTTTGGGTGATACCGACGGCGAGGTTATGTCTTCCTGCTGGGTTGAGGAGTTTTGTGGAAATACCTTCAGATGCTAGGGCTTTAAGTTTTTGATTGATTTCGCGGGTGGTGAGGTTGGTGCAGTCAATGACGATTTGTTGGGGAATTGTTTGGTGCATAATTAATGAGCAATTAGCTATTAGCGATTAGCCATGAGCCGAGAGTTAGTACTGAATCACGCTGATTGCTAAACGTTCTTTGCTGCGTGTTATTGGTTGACCAGATTTTGATTTCTCCGGCGTCGGGTTCGGAGATTTTGGCGTTGGGATTGTAGTGGGGGAGGCTGAGGAAGCAGCGGTATTCGGAGGCGATCGCAATCATTTCTGGGGTTTCGTAAATGACTGCTGGTTTGGCAGCGAATTTGTCGCGGACGAGTGCAATTTTGTCGGAGGTGGCAACGAGAAATGTATATGTGCCGTCGATATCGTTGAGGAGATTTTGGAGGGCTTGTTCTAAGGAAAAGCCTTGCAGGAGTTGATACCGAATGTAGTGGGCGATCGCTTCGGAATCGTTGTTAGTTTCAAATTCGATGCTTTTCTTTTCTAAGAAAAATCTCAGTTTGTAGTAGTTAGAGATTTGACCATTGTGTACCAGGCATAAATCTGGTGCTGAGGTGAATGGATGCGAGTGATAGGTATCTACAACAGATTCGGTTGCCATGCGAGTGTGTCCAATTCCATGACTTCCTGAAAAATCCTTTAATTGATATTTTTGAAACAAATTTTCTGCTGTGCCAACTTCTTTATAAATTTCTAATAGATGCCCTATGCTCATTAGGTGTATTTGCGGGAAATGAGTCGCTAAGTGATGCTTAAATTCTGCTAAATCTAAAGCTTGATTAGTTGTGTCTATAATGATGCGTCTACCGCTACCAATAACATCGAATTTAATCACTTGAACTTGATTTTGTAACCATTTTTTAACTTCTTCCCACGCTACTTGTTCAGTAGCAAATAATAGAATTTTTACATTATGTGAAACTGAATTACTATAAATTCCTACTCCACACGAATCAGGTCCTCGTGTTTCTAGTGGCTGAATTAATTGCAGTAAATCGATTCCTAAGTTTTTGTATAGCTCAGGTTGTCGATAAATAATGCCTGCTATACCACACACTACTTATTCCTCCCTTAGAGAGTGGCTAGTTGCTAGTCACTTTCGTCATTACGATGGATTAAAATTGTATCTTGTTATAACAAGGTGGTTAAAATAAATCTGTGTCCAAGATTACCGATTTCCTGTTGACTCTTGCGATTGGAATTTTGTATCGTGTTTCGTCAATGTCACTGAATAACATAGTCGATCAGCCCGCGAAAGCGTCTCACCACAAATGACGGGTTTTTCTCCTATGGTATAAGCTATGTAGCGATTTACAAGTAATGGTGCACCCAGGGGAATATCTAGATAGTCGCTGACTTCATGAGGCGCATGAGTGCATTCAATGATCGTTTCTACACGTTCAATTGAAACACCATTACTATCGAGTGTTGGATAAATTAAGCTTGATTGTAGTTCTGTCGCAAATGTCTTACCTAAATCGAAGGGAATGTAGGTAATGTCTACTGCAACAGGAATTTGATCGGTGAGAATAACTTTTTTTTGGCAGTAAACTTGTGGTGTTCGTTCATCTAACTGTAGCTGCTTGCAGACCTTGGGTGATAGTGCGACTGTTTCAAAGCTGAGGCTACGAATACTTGCTGTAGAGCCTTGTCGCGTCATATCTTCATCAAAGAAGATCAGAGGGTTAGAAAGGGAACGCGTGACTTTTTTGCGATCCTTGACAAAGACGCCCTTACCACGATGCGAAATGACTAACCCTTGGTTGACAAGATTGGCGATCGCCCGTCGTACTGTAATCCGACTGACGTTAAACTGCAACATTAACTGATGTTCGCTAGGAAGTTGCTCTCCTGGAGAGTATTCACTACTATAAATTTGCTCGCGTAGCTTTTCTGAAATGGCTAAGTGTAAAGGAAGATTGGAGTTAACTGCTACTGGCGATGTCATTGAAAATATCCGAGAGCCTAATCTTTATTGTGTCATGTATTGCTTTTACTATCGGTGGCTTAACTTCGGTATACTTGTTATAATAAGTAATTTGCATTGATATCAGATAATGTTCAGGATCATTTGCCTCTAGGCTTTAACTAGGAGAACAATGGATGGTTGAGACAGCAGATGTCGTTGTAGTGGGGGGAGGTTGTATTGGTGCATCGATTGCTTTGCATCTAGCACAAAATCAAGCTGGAAAAGTGGTACTGCTAGAACAAAAGGAACTGGCAAATGGTGCATCAGGTAAAGGTATTGGTATTATTCGCACTCACTATACGCATCCTGTTTTAGCCGAGTTAGCATATCTATCTCAACAACGATTTCACAATTTTAAAGAACTTTTTGGTGGATACGAGAGTGGCTTTGATCCTTGTGGATACTATGTTTTAGTCTCAGATGCAGACGTAGCAACTCTTCAGGCTGTTGTGCAAATGCATCAATCAATGAAAATTAACGTCGATTTAATTGATTTAGCAGAAGTTCGAGCTAGAGTTCCTTACCTCAATCTCAATGATGTTGCCGCTGCTGCTTATGAACCACTTTCAGGTTATGGTAGCCCACCACAAACAACGCTGGCTTTTGCACAACGTGCTGCAGATTTAGGCGTAGAAGTTCTCACGCAAACACCTGTTAAAGATATTGAGTTGGATGCTTCAGGAATTCAAGCTGTAGTGACAAGTCAGGGTGCGATCGCCACACGCACTGTTATTGATTGTGTTGGTCCTTGGGCCAGAAAATTTACGCAAAATTTGGGCTTAGATTTTCCTGTCAATCCTGTTGTGGAACACGTTGTTGTTGTCGAAAGACCACACGATCTGCAAAGTCACCCTGTTGTTTCTGATTTAGTGAATCTTTGCTACTCGCGCTCAGATCTGCATCAACCTTATACGCGAATTGGGAATTCCGATCCTAAGTATCATTCACAATTTATGTTACAAGATGCTGATGATTTTCAGGGACAAATTTATCCGCAAATTACTGAACAATTGCATACAAAACTGATTCAACGCTATCCAATTCTAGAAAAAGCTAAAGTTGTCGATAAGTATTCAGGAATTTGGGGCGTGACACCAGACTATCAACCAATTATTGACACTCTCAAGCACATTCCAGGTTTTTACTGTGCTGTTGGTTTTAGCGGTCATGGTTATAAACTTAGCCCAATTATCGGCGAACTAATGAGTCAATTTATCTTAGGCGATCGCTCTGCAATGGATAAGTTAAATATCTTTCGCTTCAGTCGTTTTCAAGAAAATGACTTAGTTAAATCACCTATAACTTATGGCAAAGCCAAAGGATTGCGCTAAAAATGCATAATTGTGGGGAGGAAAAGTATGTTAGGGGTACTTGCTAAGTCAGTAATTTAGCTATATAATATTTTTATATAGTGGAGATGTAAGTCCTTAAAAAATAAAAATACAGATTCCCATTATGAAGAAAATCATATCAGAAATACTTCTAAATATCAAGTGGAAACTTTCATCTCAATCTTAACGTTGTAAAAGTAGTGGTAGTCGAGGACGTTGCACAATAGAAGATATGTAGCCAACTACAGTGCTGCTTTGAATTGAAATTGAATAGAGTAAAGATAAATCAATGCCTAAGCTATTCAAAACTCTGATGCAAGCTGCGATCGCATCTCCCCTAGTACTTACAGCAAGTCTTTATAACTCAAGTGCCTTAGCTCAAACACCAAACACTCCAACTAGTAGCGAACAAGGTTGTCTTTCGGGGTATCCTGATGGAACATTTCAAGGCGATCGCCCAGTGACACGTTATGAATTTGCGGCAGGGTTAAACGCTTGCTTAGATCGAGTAAATCAACTGCTTCCTAATCGTGACCTAGCAACACGCGCCGAATTTGAAGCTTTAATTCAACGCCAACGAGAACTCAACGCCGAAGTTCGAGAACTCAATGGCAGAGTAGGGGTGAGGGGTGTTAGCGCAGCGGGACGAAGTCCGGAGTGAGGGGTGAGTGTAGAGCAGGAAGAATGCCTGCGGTGTGTTTCTCTTTTCTCTGCGTTACGCCAGTTGCTACAACGGAGGAAACCTCCGCATCCTCTGCGCACGCCAGTTCGCTCAACGGGGGGAACCCCCGCACCTTTCGTCTGGCTCCTCTGTGGTAGCCTACGACAAATTACGAATTAGTCTTATGGATAATCAGAAAATTCTAGATGGTCCAAGTCCATCATTCATACAGCGTAGAATCAATATGCTGCGGTGGATTTTCAATCCGCTAGCAATATTAGAAAAACGCTATCAACAGTATGGCGATGTTTACGTTGTCGCCAAAAATGTGACACCGCCAGTCGTTTATATTAGTAACCCTGAAGCATTACAGCAAATCTTTAGTGCGCCAGCAGAAACTTTTGACAGTAGCGGTGCAAACAACGTTTTGTTACCTCTACTAGGCGATCGCTCGCTTATTTTACTCGATGGTGCAGCACATCAGCGCCAGCGCAAGTTATTAATGCCACCATTTCATGGCGATCGCTTAAAAGCGTATGGCGAAACAATTCGTCAGATAACGCAACAAGTTATTGGTCAGTGGGAAGTTGGTAAATCATTCAATGTCCGCGCTGCAATGCAAGAAATTTCCTTGCGCGTGATTTTAAGTGCAGTTTTTGGATTACATCAAGGCGATCGCTTTGAAAAATTGAGAAAACTACTGACACGGCTATTAGATGGAGTAGGTTCTCCCGTTAGTTCAATGTTACTCTTCTTCCCTTCACTGCAAAAAGATTGGGGGATGTGGAGTCCGTGGGGGCGTTTTGTGAAGTTGCGATCGCAAATTGATGGCATTATATATGCCCAAATCCAAGAAAGAAGAGAATCTAATTCACCGCACGACGATATTCTCAGTTTACTGCTCGATGCCCGCGATGAAGACGGTCAACCAATGACTGACAAAGAACTGCGTGACGAATTAGTGACATTACTATTTGCAGGGCATGAAACAACTGCTTCTGCTTTATCATGGGCATTGTACTGGATTGACAATTTACCTGAAGTGCGCGAGAAGTTATTGCAAGAACTTGATACACTGCCACCAAATGCCGATCCGAGTGCTGTTATTAAGCTACTTTATTTAAATGCTGTATGCTGTGAAACTTTGCGAATTTACCCGATCGCGATTAATACTTTTCCGCGTATTGTCAAATCACCCATCGACATCATGGGCTACCATTTTGAAACAGGTACGCTGTTACTTCCTTCTGTGTATCTCACGCATCACCGCGAAGATCTTTACCCAGAACCTAAGCGTTTCAAACCCGAACGCTTTCTCGAAAGACAGTTTTCACCGTATGAGTATTTACCCTTTGGTGGTGGTAATCGTCGTTGTATCGGACTTGCTTTCGCGCAATTTGAAATGAAATTAGTTTTAGCAACAATTCTGACGCAATATGACTTACAACTAGCAAATCAAACACCCATCAAGCCAACTCGTCGAGGATTAACTGTTGCGCCTTCGGCAAATTTACGCATGGTTGTTAAGCAAGTGCGATCGCAAGAGTCTCCTGCGTTGGTTTAAAGCCATATAGAAAACTGGGGAGTCGTGAAGTGTTGAGTTATGAGTTAAGAAAATTCAAAATTCAAAATTCAAAACTAAGCACTCTTTCACTAACCAAAGCGCCACTAATCGCTTTTAAGTCTCGACAAAGAATCTGATGTGGTGTGAGTTGAAGGGCGATCGCCCTTGGCGCTGCGTTCTGTGCAATCGCTTGTTTTTGGAAATTCAATTGTAAAAGTTGCGCCTTGTTCAACGCCAGGACTTTCTACCTTGACAGAACCACCATGAAGTTGCACTATATGTTGTACGATCGCAAGTCCTAAGCCTAATCCACCTTGTTTGATTGAACCTTCAGCTTGGCGAAAACGTTCAAATACGTGCGGTAGTAAGTCAGAACTGATACCTTGACCTGTATCGCTAACAATAACTTGAATTGTGCGATCGCATAGTTTGAGTGCAACTTGAACCTGCCCGTGATGAGGTGTGAACTTAATTGCGTTTGATAATAAATTCCACATCACTTGTTGTAAGCGAGTAGCATCACCAAAAAGCAGTACCGAGGGATAAACGGAATTAACGCCTTTACTGTGACTAGGAGAAGAATCGATTGTTAGTTCTAGTTGGATATCTTTAGTTTCGGCTGCTGGGCGCACTGTATCTATTGCTGCTTGCAGAATAACCCCCAAGTCAACGAGTTGCATATTGAGGTGAAGTTTGCCCGAAACAATTCGCGATACATCGAGTAGATCGTCAATCAGTTGTTTTTGTAACCTAACGTTGCGTTCTATCGTTTCGTAAGCACGGCAAATTTGGTCTTCTTTAAGCTTGTGAGCTTGTAATAGCTGAGTATACATGAGAATGGCAGTGAGTGGATTACGCAACTCGTGCGAAACCATAGCTAAAAAGACATCTTTCGATTTATTTGCTGCTTCTGCTGCTGTACGGGCGAGTTGTTCTTGGATTAGTAGTTGTGCGCGTTCTTGTTCTAAGCACTTGCGATCGGTAATGTTGCGCCAAGCAATCACGAAGCCATCACCTAATTTAGTTGCACGTATATCTAATGCTTTGCTGAGGTACTTCTCATCGTTGAGTGCATAGAATAAAACTTCTTTAGTCAGGGGTTTGCCTGTTTCTACGATTTGGCAAAAATCGTTAAACAGTTCATCTTGAGGAAACAGCGGTAGAGATAAAAGTGAAGCACCAATTTGTTCTTGCGCACTCATTGAGTTAAAAGCACAAGCAGCATCATTCACATACTCAATTGCAAAATCTACAATGTCGCCCGCAGCATTGCGGATGCTCGTAAAAATTCCAAAGCAATCAAGCATTGTTTCTATAGAAGTGCGAAAGCGCTGTTCGCTTTGTTCGAGTAAAGTTTGTAAATGAGTGCGTTCGATAACGCTGTGGATTGCTAAACGCAAACTTTCTGCTGTGGTTTCTCCCTTAACAAGATAGTCAGAAGCCCCGTTTTTCATTGCTTGGACTGCGATCGCTTCATTACCTTGACCTGTTAACATAATCACTGGCAAATTGGTTTTACCCATTTGCAACTGTAATTCACTTAAGAATTCCAACCCATTAATATCTGGTAGCAAGAAGTCTAATAAAATCACATCTGGTTTGACTAAGTTGCACAACTCTAGTCCATCTTCCCCACACTCTTCTCCAAAAATCTGGTACGCATACGTATCATCTTTTAGTAAATAGCGGCGATATGTATCTCTGTCTTCTAGACAATCATCGATAATGACAATAGTCCGCTGTTGTACCATAATTATCCTCTTACTGAGTTAGGAAGAATTACTGCTTCAAACCAGTAATCTATTAACACTTGTACAGTCCGCATCAATTTTTTGACATCAATTGGTTTGAGAATATAACCATTCACTCCACACTGATAACAAACTTCAATATCTTTAGGATTAGAAGAAGTCGTAAAAACCACAACCGGAATCATTTTAAGTTCGCTATCTTGCTTAATTTGTTCTAGCACCTCTCTACCATCTGTTCCTGGTAAATTAAGATCGAGAAGAATAATTCCAGGACGAGGTGCTTTTGTTCTATCTTGATATTGACCATTATGTCGTAGAAAGTCTAATGCCTCGTCTCCATCAACACAACGATAGACGACGTTGTTAATTGATGCTTTGCGCAGAATTCGTTCAAAAGCAGCAAAATCTTCATCACTATCTTCAATGACTAGTAATGTTTGAGTTGATCCTGCCATTTACCCACCTTTACCTTGCAAAGTAAAATAAAACGTACTCCCTTCTCCATATGTCGATTCTACCCAAATATCTCCATCATGACGTTCGACAATTTTTTTAGCAATAGTTAAACCAGCACCTGTTCCACCACCGTATTTATGAACTGTATGTAACCGTTTAAAAATCCGAAAAATTGCATCAAAATGCTTTTCTTTAATACCAATACCGTTATCTTTTACATAGAATACTGTAGGCAGTTCCTTGGAAGTGCGATCGCCGTCTAAAAAACCAATTTCTACTCTTTTAGTTGCCTGATTGTTGTATTTAACTGCATTAGTAATCAAATTACTAAACACTTCACTCACCTGAACTTTATCACAATAGATAGCTGGCAAAGGTCGAGGAATATTAATCTCTACATCAGTTTGCCCGAGGCTAATACTTAAAACATCAATAACATTACTCACTAACTCGTTCAAATCTGTCTGCTGTACAGCAAGTTCTACTCTTCCTAAACGGGAAAAATGTAGCAATGAATTAATTAAGTCTTCCATGCGCTGCGTCAGACGCACCAATGTTTGTAATTTTGATACTCCTTCAGCATTTAATATTTCAGCATAATCTTCAATCAAGAAGTTTGAGTAGTTATGAATTCCGCGCAGCGGTTCTTTCAAGTCGTGAGAAGCAATATAAGCAAAAGCATCAAGTTCGCTGTTACTGCGGGCTAACTCGATATTAATTCTGGCAAGTTCATCTGCTTTACGCAAAACAATTGAGACGATCGCACTTCGTAGTTCTAAGACAGCATCGATTTCACATGGCTTCCACGGTAAAGATTGCGATCGCACTGTTTCTTGCCATAGTTCAAATGATTTACGCGGTGATAATCTCCCCTCTTGTTCAAGGATCGCAGATTGCTGTGGATCGCCTCCCCAATTCACTGTTTGAATGACTTCTGGGCGAAACCACAAGACATAATTCTTTTGAATCTGAGAAATTGATAAAACAATTAAACCACTTGCTACATCCTTAAATCTCTCTGCTGTTGGATAAAGCTTCGGTAAACAATCTGTATAAAATATATCATTATCAATTTTTGCCTCTACCCACTCCAGTAAATCATAAATATCACTTTTATTCGGTGTGTTTCCTGCAACCGCTAAGTCTCCATCAGTACAAATGACAACGCCTTGTGCGTCAACTAACTCTAGTAAATTAGTTTTGTCTTTAACTAAACCTTCCATGAAGTTTTCAGCTAAAGGCATTGCTTCCAAAAACTTATTTTGAATTGACTTTAATTTTATTCTGTAATCTAAACTTTCATTTTCTTCTTTATTAGTTAACTCTAAAGACATGACTTGTCCTAAAAACTCACAGGCAGTACGAATTTCGTAAGAAACATACTTAGTTGAGTAATGATGACAAGCAATTAACCCCCACAATTTTTTATCTTTATTTAATGAAATTGACATGGAAGCAGTAACTCCCATGTTCTTCAGGTACTCTAAATGGCAAGGGGAAACACTTCTTAAGATTGCATAGCTAAGATCAAGAGGTTTATTTGTAATAGAGTTATATTTGGGAATTAATTGTTTAGGTTGAGCATCAATATCAGGAATGAGCCGCAGGCGATTGAGTGTATAAAGTTTTTTAGCTTGCTCAGGAATATCGGACGCTGGATAATGTAAACCTAAATAAGCAGTTAAGTCTTCGCGTTTTTGTTCAGCAACAACTTTACCAGCTTGTTTACCATCAAACTGATAAATCATTACTCGATCAAAACCTGTTAGCTTTTGGATTTCTTGGGTGATATTTTGACACAACTCAGATAGATTAGGTGCATTTTGCATCTTAGCAATTGCACCTTTGACAAAATGATAAAACCGAATAAAATCTCTTTCTACTTGAGTTATTTTAGGCTCTAATTCAAGAATGAGTATGCCATCGCAGCGATGAAGTATACCGTCAAAATCTTTAATTTTGGTACTCTTATTTAAAGAGAGTTTGATCGGGTTAACACTTTCAAAATCTTTGAGTAAACATCCTTCTATAAAAAGAATTTCCTGGGGAGTGAGTAATTCCTTTAAGCTTTTATGGAGTATCTCTTGTGGCTGAAAACCAAGTAGTTCAAATGTGTTATTACTAACTTGAATAATTTCTAACTGAGGTTCTTTTAACGCAAAAAGGATACCGTGTGGCTGAATTGCTCCAGAAAGATGAAGAAATTCTTTATCATATGCCGTTAAATCGATTGGTTGGACTATAATATTGTCTTTACTTTGACTCATACGCTTTCCTTGAATCCAAAATGCGTTGCTTTAATGTAAAGCGCCTTGGTAACAGCGATAAATAACGGCTAACACTTCAGATGGGTTTGTGGTATTTGATCTGCTTAACTTAAAACTTAACTATTTTTTAATCATTGCATCTGATCGTATTATAATCATTTCAAAAAATGAAGTCTTTTATAAAATTGGTAATAATTTAAATATTACGACTAAAAGGTATCCCAAGCCACGCCAACACAAGTTATTCTCATCCTTTTACTAAAATTGTCTATAAGCGAGTTCTCAAATGCGATCGCCTCAGAATTTGCACTATTTGTCAAATGACAACTTGTCGAACGATGAGTCAGGATATTTGAGCATTTATTCCTATTAAACTAGCTTAAAATTTCCTTATAAAACTCAAGCAAAATTTGCATACTGCGTGTAAGGTTTAAATTAGTTAATAGTCAGGAGCAAAGTATGGAATTGCTATCCAATACTGTAGCGCTGTCACGAATGCAATTTGCCCTCACGGCAATATTTCATATGCTATGGCCTGTACTGACAACAGGTATGGGAATATATTTAGTCATTGTTGAAGGCGTATGGCTAAAAACTCGTAATCCTGACTACTACTACCACGCCCGCTTTTGGGCAAAGTTTTATGTACTGAATTTCGGTATTGGTGTAGCCACTGGTATCCCAATGGAATTTCAGTTTGGTACAAATTGGGCACCTTTTTCCGAAGCTGTTGGTAACTTTTTTGGTAGTGTTATTGGATTTGAAGCTTCCTGGGCATTCATGCTAGAGGCAGCATTTTTAGGCATTATGCTATTCGGCTGGGAGCGCGTCAATCCCATTATTCACTTTACTTCAACAATTCTTGTTGCTGTCGGCGCTAATTTATCGACACTATGGATTTTGACTGCCAACTCTTGGATGCAAACGCCTGCAGGTGGAGAAATGGTAGATGGTAAATTTATTGTTCACGATTACTTTCAAGCTATTTTGAACCCCTTTATGGTGAATAGCGTGTTGCATATGTTCTTTGCGACGCTAGAAACTTCGCTGTTTGTCATTGGTGGAATTAGTGCTTGGTACATTCTCAACAACCGTCAAAGCGCATTCTTCTCCAAATCATTGAAAATTGCCTTAGCAGCTGCGATCGCTGTTGCCCCCTTGCAAATTTACATTGGACACTTAAGCGGCGAACAAGTTTATCATTACCAACCCTCAAAACTGGCTGCAATGGAAGCCCAGTGGCATACAACACCCGCAGGGCAACCCGCAGATTGGAGTTTAATTGCGTTTCCCAACGATAAAGCTGAAAAAAATGACTGGGAAATTACTGTTCCCAATGCATTAGGCTACATTCTCGAATTCAAGAAAAACCTTTCTGAACCAGTACGCGGTTTAAGCGAGTGGAAACCCGAAGATCGTCCGCATTTAGTCGGTTTAATTTACTACGCCTTCCGTACCATGATTGCAATCGGCTTTTTCTTTGCTGGATTGATGCTATTTAGCACTTTGCAGTGGTTACGCGGTAAGCTATCACCAGAAAATATCAGCCAGCAAAAGTTATTAATGCTCGGTTGGATTTTTGCTGCACCTTTGGGATACATTGCAGTAGAATCTGGTTGGATTGTACGCTGTGTGGGTCGTCAACCTTGGACATTGTATGGACAAATTCGTACAGTTGACGCTGCTTCTCATCTGCCTGCAAGTAATGTCTTAGTCTCGCTAATCAGCTTTGCCAGTGTCTACACAATATTATTTATTGCTGCAATGTACTTCGGTAGTCGCATTGTTCGCCGAGGACCAAACTTAGAATTACCCATACCCAGCCTAGAGATTAGCAAACCTGCAATCAATACAACTCCTGGTGAATTTGTTCCTGATGAACGTCCGGTTGAAGCAGAACAGTAATAAGATTTTGAGTTTTGACTTTAAAGAATTTTCTTAACTCTTAACTTTTTCTAATCATCCATCACTCATTTTACAGACAACATAAACATTTATATGAACTTGTTCTTATGGAAACACTAGAGTATTTTTTACCTCAGGTGTGGTTTGCAATTCTAGCCTTGTTTCTCTTCCTCTATGTGATGCTAGATGGATTTGATTTGGGAGTTGGAATTTTATCGCTAACCTCGTCAGATGAAGAACGTCGAGGATTGTTGATGACTAGCTTAAGTAACATTTGGGATGCTAATGAAACATGGTTAGTACTTATGGGTGGTGGATTATTTGGTGCATTTCCTCTCGCTTATGGAACGATTCTTAGTGCGCTTTATATCCCGATATTGACGATGGTCTTCGGGTTTATTTTTCGTGGAGTAGCGTTTGAGTTTCGCGAGTTATCTAACCGTAAGTTCTTTTGGAATATCGCCTTTGGTGCAGGTAGTTTTACGGCAGCATTAGGACAAGGTTTTGCACTTGGTAGCGTATTAAAAGGCATCAAAGTTGACGAAACTGGACACTTTATTGGTAGTACTTGGGATTGGTTTAGTTGGCAATCAGTATTAGTCGCATTAACTTTGATTCAAGGATATGTTTTGATAGGTTCAACGTATCTTGTTTGGAAAACTGAAGGTGCATTGCAAGAAACCCACTACAAAACAGCAAAACTCGCTGCTTGGACAACGTTAATTGGTGCAGTATTAATTACAATTACTACCCCCATATTCTATGTAAGTGCGAGAAGTCGTTTGTTCGATCGACCATTGGTTTATATTTTTGCTATCATTCCTCTAGTAGGAGTGTGGTTAATTTGGCAATTGCTACAAAGTTTGAATCGTAAAGAAGAGCGTGCGCCTTTTATTTGGACAATTTTACTCTTTTTGCTCACATTTATTGGGCTAGCATTAGTTGTATTTCCCTACATTATTCCAACTCGAATTACTATTTATGAAGCTGCTGCTGACCCCAGTTCATTAGTCATCATGATTATCTTTATTGGTTTTCTAATTCCCGTGATGTTGTTCTACAACCTATATCAATATGTTGTATTTCGCGGCAAAGTGACAGGTGGATCGTACGGGGAATAGAATAGAGTGACTAGTGGCTAGTGATTAGTTTTGAGTTTAGGAGATTCCCGACTCATAACTTTCTCACCCCTCACCCCTCACCCC
>NZ_JADEWN010000078.1 GCF_015207655.1 Gloeocapsopsis crepidinum LEGE 06123
CTGATTGAGGTGTCACCTTGTGTGTATGCCTTAACTATTTTTTCTCGCAAGTCGAGCGAGTACGGTTTCATTAGACTTCATTTGTGTACTCCTCTTACTGTACCTCATAAACTTGCAATAGGCTGTAACTTATCAAATTGCAGAATTACAAAAGAACAGTAGTAATTCTAGTCAAGCTTCAGAACAAACACGCCAGGAAGCGCCTGAAGATATTCAAAAGTTGTTAAATGAACAGGCAAAACTTGCCAAGATCGTAAATTCTTTACAAGAAATCGACCGTTGTAACCAAACGATTCAACTCGATCCTAGTTCGGCTATAGCCTACTATAATCGGGCACAGGCTTACGAACGGTTAGGAGAGAAAGCAGCAGCGATCGCCGACTACGATCAAGCTATTCGCCTAAATACTAACTATACGGAAGCCTACTACAACAGAGGACTTGCTTATGTAGACTTAGGACATAAAAAGCAAGCACTTCAAGATTTTCGCGTAGCTGCAAAACTATTTTTTGCAAAAGGTGATATTGAAAACTACCAAAAAGCTAAATCTTTTAGTCAAGAAATACATCAATTAAAAACATTAAATAATGATAATAATAGTAATCTAATAGTAGAAAACATATTTTCTACTATGGTAAATTAACCTGCATGAGTTCACAATATCAAATTATAGATTTGCTAGGACAAGGGCAATTTGGACGAGTTTTTAAAGCAATTCATATACCAACTGGTAGCTTAGTTGCTCTTAAAGAATTAGAAAGAAAGCGTTTTCCCACTCATAAATTTTTACGGGAGTTAAATTTTTTAACACAGTTACAACATCCCAATATTGTTGCTTGTCAAGCTATAGAGCATACTGAAAAAGGACGCTATTTAGTATTAGACTATTGGGATGGTGGTAATTTACGCCATCTTATGCAGTCAAATAATGCAATTACTTTAGTTCAAAGCTTGAAAATAATTGCAGATATTCTTTCTGGCGTAGAATACGCTCATACTCGCGGTATTGTTCATTGTGATATTAAGCCAGAAAACATACTACTACATCACAATGAAGTAGGGTGGACAGCTTGTCTTGCTGATTTTGGAATAGCGATGAGCCAAAGTAGCATAGAAATTAATTTAGGATCGCCTGCATATATGGCTCCTGAACAATTTTATGGTCAATTCTTACCTACTTCTGATTTGTACGCAGTTGGAGTTGTACTTTACGAAATGCTATTAGGTTATCGCCCCTTTTCTGGTTTACTTGGAGAATTAATGCCTGCACACCTAACTCAACCTGTAGAAATTCCTAATACTATTCCTTCTCTTCTGCGCTCTATTATATCAACAGCATTACAAAAGCTACCTGCGCGCCGCTTCACCTCTGCTACTGAGATGTTGAAATCAGTACAAATAGCTTTAATGGTTGAGCAAAGTTCAGCAAATATCAAACAGTAAAGAATTTTCTTAAGTATTCTGAACTTTATCTTTAAAAAATAAAAATACCAATTTTTTAAAGTTTAGCAATAAATACGAATTTCACAACTTTTGCTAAATATAAATTTATTAATTGATAACTGTATGTAGTTTATTTAGCACTCATCGTTAATCATTGATAACAGAAGAAAAACATGACCTTTGCTACAATAAAACTATCTTTTAATACTTGTTACTATATTCGTAAACTTCTACTACAATGTGAAAGTGAGTTAAAAGCACTACTTAGTCAGTCGGGGATATTTTTTAACTCAAAAGAGGTTTTAGAGCAATTACTTGAGAGTGTTTACTTAGAAGAAGAAATACAAAATCTACTAGTAGCATTGTATCAAGAAGAAAATTTGATCAATAAAGTGGTAGACCAATTAGAAAATCTGGTGAGACGACATCAAGCGATACTGCAAAAAGCTGATATATCTCAAGAAGATATTGCTATCAAGCGAAAAATCTTTCTCTTATTAGGTTTTAAACGAATCATAATTACAAATCAAGAGATATTTGATGCCTTAAATAAAATTAGTTTATTTAGTAAAAATTATTTAGGAAATACATTAATAGTTAAGAATTGGCAGAGTACTTGTCCTGATAATGATTGGCTAAAAAAGATTCAAATAGAGCGTTCAGCTAAGTTTACTTGTTTCGATGAAGTTCAACAATTAAATTTAAAGCAACTACAGTTGATTCATCAATGGGTAACTGCTTTTGGTAAACGAAGTTCTGCAATTATTCGGGATTTTACTGAAATTATTAATGAAGAAAGAATTGGTGAATTGCCTGATGGTGTATTGCTTTTGTCTATTAATTCATATGCAGCTTGGGTAAATATGCTCTAAAAAATATTGTGCAATGTGTTGTGTAATGGAAATATATTGAGGTTGATTTTAACTCGTTCTATCCATGCTAAAATCACTAGAAATGAGGAGAAATTAAATCCACCTTTGTGTGTAAAAGGTATCTTGCAACCATTTCCAGAAGGTAAAAAATTGTATAACCCTAGCATAGCTGATTTAACGTAGAGGAGCGATCGCAGAAATTTTATAATAAGTATACTAGCCAGGTAAAATCATGTGTGGAAGATATACCCTCACTCAGTCTGCTGAAGCGATCGCCGCCGCGTTTGGGCTAGATGCAGTATCAGAGATGGAACCCAGATATAATATTGCACCAACTCAATCAGTACCTGTAGTGTTGTATTCTGCTAAAAAGCAACGCCAGTTGAAGCTAATGCGTTGGGGTTTAATTCCCTCATGGGCGGAAGACGCTAGTATTGGTTCGCGCTTGATTAATGCACGTTCAGAAACTGTTAGCGAGAAACCATCTTTTCGTGCAGCGTTTCGCCAACGCCGTTGTTTAGTGGTAGCAGATGGATTTTATGAATGGCAACGTCAAGAACATAAAAAACAACCATACTACTTTCATCTCCAGAATAAGCAACCATTTGGTTTTGCAGGGTTATGGGAACATTGGCAATCTCCGGAAGGAGAAAATATCGAAACTTGCACAATTCTAACGACAGAGGCTAACGAGTTAATGCGTCCTATTCACAATCGCATGCCAGTTATTTTAAACTCTCAAGATTATGCTCTTTGGTTAGATATCACCGCACAACAAACAGAATTGCAGCATTTGTTTCATCCATACTCATCACAAGCAATGAACTCCTACCCAGTGAGTACCTTGGTAAACAAACCAACTAATAATAGTGCCGAGTGCATTAATAGCTTATAGTCTATGCTAGACAAATAATTGTAGGCATATCTTTATTGAGATTAGGTATTTTTTTGTTGATAGCTGAGTTATTAGTTAAGTAGTTAAAATTATTAAATCTCTAATATAAATAATTGAATCTGATTTTGCTTATCTTGACCTTCAACAGAAGCGTTATGGATATCTTTCTGAGTAAAATTGCTTGACTCAGTATAATTACAGAAATACGAAAATCAGTAAAAATACGCTGGAACTCTCTAAATATTATATTTATTTTGATTTAGAACATAAAGCTGTAAAGTTTGATTAACGCAGCAGAACAAATTATATAAAGTCTTGATGAATAAAAATGAGTTCATTATTAATCTTGAATCTCTCATTTTTGTATAAGGCTTTTTAGTAGATAATGGCTAAATTTAATAATTTAGCGACTTAAGTATGGATATGTGCCTCACTTTTGTAAGTGGGTTGTTGAGCTTTACTTAAAATTTAGCATGAAAGGTAAAAGACATTTGACTTCTGTGATAAGAAATCGCTATTCCCTAAATATTTTATTAGGAACGCTAGCAATTTGGGGAATAAGTCTAACTGCAATTGATCGCAAGACTATTGCTGCTCCACCACCAAATATTAGAGTAGTAGGTAACAAATTTCAAGATTCTCAAGGTAGTACTGTGGTATTGCGCGGAGTTAGTCTTACAGATGCAGAACATATTAGTAAGAATTTCGGCTATAAATTTATTATTGATTTACTCACAGATCCGAGTAAAAACTGGTACACCAAGATTGTTCGCGTTCCTGTTCATCCTCATACTTGGTTAGAAAACGAAGCCTTTTCTCAAACTAAGGCAGATCGTCACTTCAATCAATACTTGAAACCTTTGATAGACTACGCTAGCTCAAAAGGATTATATGTCATTATAGATTGGCATTATGTGCAAGATCCACGTAACAAGCAAAGTCAAACACTTGCCTTTTGGAAGTATATTGCACCTAAGTTTAGTTCTTATGGGAATGTTCTCTACGAAATATACAATGAAAACTCTAGCAATGCTAGCAGCGGGATGACTTGGAGTACTTGGAAAAACCTAGCACAACCTTGGATAAATACAATTCGATCTGCCGGTGCACCAAACATTATTCTAATCTGTGGTCCTCAGTACTGTCAGCATATGCGTGAGGCTGCTGATGCTCCATTTTACGATCCTATGTTTCCTAATTCGCCAAATTTAGCTTATGTTGCACATATTTACCCAAGCTTCTATTCACGGCAGAATGGTTCACAGCGACAAAAGTATGAATACGAAATAGGCTACTTGGCTCAACGTCACCCAGTTGTCGTAACTGAGTGGGGCTGGGATGAAGATATGTCAGGTACTGAAGTTTATGGAAATCAAAATACTTATGGCAATGAATTAAAGAAATTTATTGATGACTATGGCTTAAGTTGGACGAGTTGGGTAGCAAGTAATAACCCTTGGTATCCACAGTTATTTTATGGTGATTGGACCCCTCGACAAAGTCCTCGATATCATGGAAGTTTCACGCGAGATTGGTTGTCCGAAAAGCGCAATAGTAGCCCACCATCAGCACAACCATCAACGGTAAACTTCCCAATCCGAATCGCAGCAGGAAGCAATACAGAGTTCATTGCATCTAATGGTAGTAAATGGAACCAAGATCAAGGTTTTTTAAATGGTTCAACTGTGAACCGTGGTAATATTCCAATTGCTAATACATCCAATGCTAGACTTTACCAAACTGAACGTTATGGATTAACAGGTTATGCATTCACAATTCCTAATGGTAACTATCTTGTCAAACTACACTTTGCAGAAACTTACAATGGTATTTCAGCAAAAGGACAACGCGTATTTGATGTAGCCATAGAAGAGGAAAAACTGAATAACATTGATATATACTCAGAAGCAAAAGGTAGAAATATTGCACTAATCAAAACAGTCAATATTACTGTAAAAGATGGTCAATTAGATATAAAATTTATACCACGCGCTCAGTTACCATTGATTAATGCCTTGGAAATCATACCTGTAACAAAATGAAGAACAATAAGAGAAACTAAGCATTTTTGTTGTTCTGCTGCATATAGCTTAATAACCAATTTGCAACTGTTGCGCGACGAGTTTGGCGAGGCCCAAACTCGCCAATTTTATAGCCAGAAAAACCGAGTTTCTCTTTTAAAAGTTGCTTGTTTTCTGGAGGAATCGAACGAGTTAGCTTGACTGTGGCTGGACGACTTTCAATAAAGTTTGGTGGTTGTGGATACTCATCACGCCATTCATCTACAACTTGTGTGTTATCCCACATATCTGTCGTCTCATCGTAACGATAGCCTAAATAGTGCCATGCCAATTGATTAACTGTGACATCGTCGATAGTATCGTTAATAATTGCCCAAATTGTTTCTGTACATAGTGGTAACATCTGAGGCATATTCATAAGCTCTAATTATTTGAGTAAAACTTTTTAAAAACTAGAAGATATGAATTATTTTAGGCTTTGCCTGCTAGTTATGCTGAGATTTTGAGTAATCAATCATGATAGTTTGAATTAACGCTTCTAATTAATATCTACCTCTGTTGGAAGAGATGGTGGGTAAAAAAATTATGACAAACTGATGACAAAAGCCAGCGCCTCAACTCCGTTTTTGGGAGAAGGATTATGGGAATAGATGATTTTCTGAGAAAAATACCAGGATTTCCGCAAGGAAGATCCAAGGATGACGATCGCAGATATCGAGATGATGACGATCGGCGTTACAGGTATCGTGACGACGATGATGACGATGATGACCGACGTTACAAATATCGCGATCGCGACGATGATGACGATGACGATGATGACCGACGTTACAGGTATCGTGACGACGATGATGACGATGACGATGATGACGATTGAATTAAATTAAGTTGTAGCATCAAGAAAAACCTCGCCTTTGTTTCAAGTTGTTTAAGATAGACAAAGGCGATTTTTTTATGTCGTAATACACTTGTAAAAATTTCCGCTGATGCTCGATTCATCACTATCTCAAGCGCGTATTCAAGCTCATGTTTTAGTCTCTGGTAGAGTGCAAGGAGTCGGTTTTCGCATGGCAACCTATGATATGGCTCAAGAGTTAGGGCTGAATGGTTGGGTACGCAATCTGGCGGATGGTTGTGTTGAAGCTGTGTTTGAAGGTAGTAAAGACGTAGTAGATAAAATGGTGCGATGGTGTCATCAAGGAAGTCGTGCTGCTGTCGTCAAAGATGTAACTGTTGAGTACAAAGCACCAGAGGGAATTTCTAAATTTAGTATCCGACGTTGAGTGAGTATTATTTACTATTTATATTGATAGTAATTTTTAATTAAAACTTAATAAAGCGTGATGTTGTCCAAAATAACTATATAAAATACTCAATTTGACAAATGCGATCGCCTGTTGATTCCTACAAATACTGCCTAAAAATCCCGACTAAAATATAGGTTTTTATATTAAGATAGGTAATGTTTTTACGTAAATTCAGAACTTAATATTGAGTCAATTTTTGAACAAATAAGAGATTTTATCTTATGCACAACAAACTATTCAATACGCATATTCAAGATTCACATATCTTAATGACTCCGAAGGAAGTAAAAGTAAAACTCCCACTAACACATTCGGCAGAGAAAACAGTTTTGCGAGCCAGGAAAGAAATAGAAGCGATTCTAGAAGGTTACGACAACCGTAAATTCATCGTGGTTGGTCCTTGCTCTATCCATGATGTCAAAGCAGCTAAAGAGTATGCTGACAAACTTAAAAACCTCGCTGAGCAAGTCAAAGACAAACTCCTACTCATCATGCGAGTTTACTTTGAAAAGCCGCGAACAAACGTCGGCTGGAAAGGTTTAATTAACGATCCAGACATGAATGACTCGTTTCACATTGAAAAAGGATTGTTAACAGCACGAAAATTACTGATTCATTTAGCTGAACTAGGATTACCCGCAGCAACCGAAGCTTTAGACCCCATTGTACCGCAGTATATTAGTGAATTAATTGCTTGGTCTGCGATCGGCGCTCGCACAACCGAATCACAAACGCATCGAGAAATGGCAAGTGGTTTATCAATGCCTGTTGGCTTCAAAAATGGCACTGATGGCGGTATTGAAGTTGCATTAAATGCCTTAAAGTCGGCTGAAGTCCCGCACCATTTTCTAGGTATCAATCATAACGGGCAAGTTAGTGTATTTAAAACAAAAGGAAACACCCACGGGCACGTTATTTTAAGAGGTGGCGGTGGTAAGCCCAATTATGATGCTGAAAGTATTAGAGTTGCTGAAGAAAAATTAAAGGCAGCAAATTTACCAGCAAAAATAGTGATTGATTGTAGTCATGGGAACTCTAATAAAGATTATAAGTTACAAGCTACAGTCTTCAACAGCGTCATTGAGCAAATTGTTGAGGGTAATACTGCGATCGTAGGCATGATGCTGGAATCCAATTTATATGAAGGTGGTCAATCGATCCCAAGCAATTTAGCAGATTTGAAATATGGTGTTTCAGTAACAGATAAGTGTATTAGCTGGGAAGAAACTGAAAGAATTATTAGCGATGCTTACGAAAAACTCAAGTAGTGCCATAGAGAAAGGAGGAATGCTGTTGTAGTGACTGTTAGCAAGCATCCTCCTGTTACTGATTTGTTTTCACTGAAAACGCACGCTATTGTAAGTTAAACCACGATACCTTAGTGCGCATACTTGTCTTTGTAGGGAAGTACGCGGCTGCTTTCGATATGTAATACCTCGATATTTGGCAGTTATACCAATATTGTTATTTACACGGACAGCAGGGGATTCGTACTTCAAACCACGGTAAGATAAAGTCATAGTTTTTACCTTTGATTGAGTTGTTGATTGAACGGTAGTTAGAGCAATTAGTTGGTAACTCATGGGTAATTTGTAATTGTCGTAAGTTTGTTATCGAGAATTGATCCACAGCAGTTCCTGAACAGCGTGTGTACCTGCTTGTTGTAAGGAACGAGATATGTGTGGTGCTTGTTTATATGCAGTAATACTGGCGATCGCTAAAATCGCTAAAACGATCGATAAAAGAAACTGATGGCTCGGTGTTTCTTCACCTGAGTGAGCGAAGCATTTTTCTAGAAACTGTCGAGAATCGCTACTAGTTGAGTACAAGCTGAGTAAATTAAGAGTGCCAAACGTGTCATGATGCATCAAGGTTTCTCCTGTAGGGTGAGGGGTAAGTGATGCAGCGATCGCGCGATCGCACTAACGCGCAGCTATGCCATTAGCACCAGCAGGCAACCCAGCGATAGTCTGAAGTTTGACCAGTTGACCTGTAACGAGGTTTACTCGAAACACTGCAACTGTGCCCCGTGTGTTGTCCAGCGAGTAGAGATTTAATCCATCATTACTGAGTGATAAATCAATCGGAGTTGTCCCACTACCCGTTAAACCAGTACGACCGCCAGCAGTTAATAAACTGAGGTTGCCACCAAAACTGACACGTAAGCCGGAAATCGACTCGCTACCAGTGTTTGTGACATAGGCAAAGCGTCCATCATTACTAACTACAACCCAACACGTTGCCGTTTCGGTTGTGGCGAGTGAAGAAGTTATGAGTTGAAGATCGCCATTAGGCTTGACAAGATAAGATGACACTGTACCGCCATTAGCAGCACCCGCTGCGGCTTCTGAAACAAGAAGTTGATCGCGCTTACCAAAAGCAAAACCAAAAGGTGTTGTACCTGCCGAAACAAATACTCTTGGTCCAGTGACGCGCCCACTAGGTAAGACACTGTAGGTACTGATTTTATTTGTACTTTTCTCTGTAACAATGAGTCGCTGACCATCGGGGGTAAATTGCACTTGTGCTGGTGCGGTATTCGCTGCGCTCAATGGTCGAGTAGAATCTGCTAGAGGCAACATTTTGCAGTTCTTATCGACAATAAAGCCACTAATATTATCTGAATTACCAACAGTACCACCCGCATTGAGTACATATAGCAGGTTGCGGTTGACACTCACGCTGACTGGTCGCGAACCACCTGAATTGATTTTATCTGCGAGTAATAAACCATCAGCTTTAACAAGAAAAGATGAAATTTGGTTACTACCAGCATTGACTGCATATAAACACCGATTTGCTTGATCCAACACTAAAGCATTTTGGTTGCCTAGCGATGTTCCAGTGCCTTTACCGCCTGTATCATACCTCTGTGGCGCACCTAAGCGACCTTGAGCATCACGGTTGTAAACTAAGACTTTGTTAGCGTTTGTGGCATTCGTCATTGTGTAAACCGCACCCCTTGGTGGCTGGTTAGCGATCGCGCTTCCTGGCAAAAGTGTTGACAAAACTGCGGTGTAAGAAAAAAGTTTTTTCAGGTTAAAAGTAGACATATCTCCTCATTGCTACAACTTCAGCAGCTTAAAAGTTAATAAAGAGCTAATTGCTTTAAGGTCATTTATCACTAAAGATTGATGACAGGCTTGACTCTAATATTTCTTAGATTGATAATTTGCCCAAGATCGGTTCTGGATCAGCAATCAACGCTGAGAATTGACCTTGACAAAAACAGCATTTAATGCACAATGTCTACGCTCAAAGCTTCGCAACGAGGACTAGTCCGAATTAAACAAGCCAGAAAAGAAAAAGGATGGGCTATTGATGACTTCCGCTGGTTGGAAAGTGCAACTCAAGTACTAGGAGTGACGTGGTCAGAACAAGGGTTTTTAGCTGAAGGAGTTTCGGAGGGAACTTGGAAACGGTTTCTAGCGGGAAAGTTACCAATTAATGCTGAGGCTTTTAAAGCTTACTGTCAGATTCTCGAACTCGACTGGAGCGAAGTTGTTGAGCGTACTGGACAGCAAGACTGGGGTGAAGCGCCGGAGGTAGAGAATTTTCACGGTCGTAGCGATGAAATCAATATCCTGCGACAGTGGGTAATTCAAGATAAGTGTCGCTTGGTGGCGTTATTAGGGATGGGCGGTATTGGTAAAACTGCGTTGAGTGCAAAATTAGCGGCTCAACTTGAGAATGAATTTGAATTTATTATTTGGCGCAGTCTGCGTAACGCACCACTAGTAGAAGATATTTTGGCAGAACTGATTCAGTTTCTCTCAGAACAGCACGAAACAAAGCTACCTAATTATTTAGACGGTAAAATCTCGCAGCTGATTAAGTACCTACGTGCTGCGCACTGTCTGTTGATTTTAGATAATGCTGAGTCAATTTTACGCAGTGGCGAGTCGCTTGGGGATAGCTTCGCTGCACGCACAGGAGCCTATCGAGAAGGATATGCAGGCTACGGTCAATTACTGCAACGTATTGGCGAAACTTCCCACAATAGCTGTTTGATCCTCACTTCACGGGAAAAACCTCAAGGTTTTGTAGCTTTAGAAGGTGAATCTCCTGTTCGTTGTTTATATTTGACAGGTTTACCATCAGCTGTCGGACAAGCAATTTTTCAAACCAAGGGATCTTTCATAGGTTCCGAAGCACAATGGCAAGCTTTAATTTCTCATTATGGTGGTAATCCACTAGCTTTAAAGATTGTTGCTGCGGCGATTCGCGATTTTTTTGATAGCAACATCCCCCAGTTTCTTGATTTCCTGAAAACTGGTCCATTTATTTTTGACGACATTCGCGATTTATTAGAACGCCAATTTCAACGCCTTACAAAGGCAGAACAAGAGATTATGTACTGGTTGGCAATTAACCGAGAACCCGTCACACTTGCAGAACTACAGGATGATTTTATTTCTGGTTTACCACCGAGCGAAATTCTTCAGGCGATCGCATCGTTGCAACGTCGCTCACTCATCGAAAAATCAGGCGCTACTTTTACTCAACAACCAGTTGTGATGGAATACGTCACGACTCGATTGATTGAGCAAATTTGTGTTGAAATTACATCAGGAGAACTTACCTTATTCAAAAGTCACGCCTTAGTAAAGGCACAAGCAAAAGATTATGTACGCGATACCCAAATTAACTTAATTCTCCAACCTGTAATTGATGGATTATTGGTTACTTTTCATTCTTTTAAAAGTATTGAAAATCGACTCATTCAACTTTCTCAAATTCACGGTCAATCTTCTTTAGAAACAGGATATATTGGCGGTAATATTTTGAATTTGCTGTGCCATCTCAAAGTAGATTTCAGCGACTACGATTTTTCACACTTAACAGTATGGCAAGCTTATTTACAAGGAATCAACTTACACAATGTAAATTTTGCTTTTTCTGACTTATCAAAATCAGTTTTTACAGAAACTTTAGGAAACATTTTAGATGCCGCATTTAGCTATGATGGTGAACTCTTAGCAACGTGTGATGTTGATGGGAAAGTGCGCGTATGGCAAGCACAAACAGGTAAACTCCTGGCATTGTGTGAGGGACATACTAATTGGGTACGAACAGTTGCTTTTAGTCGTGATGGTAAAATAGCGAGTGGTAGTACTGATCAAACAGTAAGGTTTTGGGATGTTACTACAGGTCAATGCCAAAAAACTTGCACCGAACACACGCACGAAATTTACTCGATAAGCTTTAATATTAATGGTCAAATACTAGCAAGTGGCAGTGGCGATCGCACAATCAAACTGTGGGATGTCACCACAGGTGAATGCATCAAAACATTGACCGGACATACCGATTGTGTACGTTCTGTTGCCTTTAGCCATGATGGTCAAATATTAGCAAGTGGTAGTGCCGACAACACGATTAAAATTTGGGATATTACAACAGGTAAATGTATCAAAACATTAACTGGACATACTGATTGGATAAGGTCTATTGCGTTTAATAATAATGGAATACTTGCAAGTTGTAGTACAGATTCTTTAGTGAAACTATGGGATATCAAAACAGGTAGATGCTGCCAAACTTTCACCGGTCATACTCATGGTGTTTATGCAGTTGCGTTTAGTCCTGATAGTCAAATACTAGCAAGTGGCAGTGGTGATAAAACGGTGAAGTTATGGGATGTCAACACAGGTAGTTGTATCAAAACTTTGCCAGAACATACGCATCAAATTTGTGCAGTTGCGTTTAGTCCGCAAGGGACAATGTTAGTGTCCGTCAGCTTAGATCAAACTGCCAGACTTTGGAATTGGACAACTGGACAATGCTTGAGAACTTTACAAGGACATACTGATTGGGCATTTCCTGTCGTATTTGCACCGCAGTGTCAGGCGGATCAGGAAGAATTTTTAGCAAGTGGTAGTGCAGATAAAACGATCCGACTTTGGAATGTCAGTCGTGGTGAAGAAATGAAAACTCTAGCAGGACATATCGGGCAAGTATGGTCACTTGCATTCAATCATGACGGTAGTGCGATCGCAAGTGGTAGTACAGATTCGACAATCCGGCTATGGAATATTTCTACAGGTCAATGCAAAATTTTACACGGACATACTGATTGGGTACGGATTGTTGCATTTAGCCAAGATGGTCAAATTTTGGCGAGTGGTAGCGCCGATCGCACAATAAAATTATGGGACTCGAACACAGGTGAGTGTATTAATACCTTACACGGTCACACCGATCATTTATGGTCAGTGACCTTCAGCCGCGATCGCAAAACATTATTTAGTGCTAGTACCGACTCTACAATCCGGTTATGGGAGATTGAAACGGGGCAGTGTCACCAAATTATGAAAGATGGTAATAAAGCTGTTTACTGTATTGCCTTGAGTCCAGACGAACAAACCATCGCTAGTGGTAGTGCTGATGCCACAATCCGATTGTGGAATCTTACAACAGGAAAGTGTCGCAAACTACAAGGACATAAAGGTTTTGTGTTTACTCTTGCTTTTAGCCGTGATGGGAAAATGCTAGCAAGTGGTAGTGCTGATCAATCGGTAAAGCTTTGGAATGTTGAGACTGGGGAATTGCAAACTTGTGTCGGACATACACATCAAGTTTGTGCGATCGCCTTTAGTAATGATAACCGGATCGTCGCCAGCGGCAGTGGAGCGCAAGATCAAACGGTAAGATTATGGGATGTGAAAACAGGAAAATGCTTGAAAATCCTGCGGGCAAAAAGACTTTATGAAGGTATGAATATTACCGGAGTAACAGGATTAACTCAAGCGCAAAAAGCCGTACTGCGATCGCTTGGTGCAATCGAGGATAATTAAATTTGAGCGATCGCACCATTTCTTCGTTCATCTCCTGCACCCGAAATGACCCCTTCAGATGTTTCCATAACGGTGTGTACGCCACCGAAAAACATATTCTTTGTATTCCATAAAATCAACTGATCGTCATCATTTTCGATTGCTTTAATGACTGAATCACTAAATCCTGGTTCAACATTAAAAATATTATTTTCCCAATGAACGCGAGGACTGCTTACTGCTTGCTGAACAGGCATTTTAAAATCAATAATATTAGAAATAACCTGTAAAATTGCGGTTCTAATCCGATTTGCTCCTCCCGATCCTAGAACAATTTCAGGTTGATTATCTTTGAGTACTATTGTTGGTGCCATCATCGAAGAAATTCTGACATTCTCTTGCCATTGATGAAATCCTTGGGGATTTAAATCTTCTTCTCCTAGGATATTATTTATCATAATTCCTGTACCAGGAATCATATAAGAAGAACCTTCCCCGTGTGTCGTTGTTACGCTAGCTGCATTACCTTCGGTATCAACAACGCTAATATGCGTCGTGCTTCCCCACTTATGCGCATCAGTTAATTGTTTTTCGTATTGAGCTATATGCTCTTCTGATAAGAATTTTTCAGCAACGTCTTGTTGATAAATATTTGTATTATATCCATCCTTTCTTGCCTCGTTTGTCAGTCGCATGACTTCCGCTAGAATTTCTAGATGGCGCGATGTGCCAAAGCCAACAGTTTCTAAATCAATTCTTGATAAAAGTTCTAGAGTGAATGCCATTAAGATTCCGCCCGAACTCGGAGGAGGATTTGTTAAAAAAGTATTACCTCGATAATTAACTTTTAAAGGTGTTCTTTCAATAACTTGATAACTTTTGAGATCTTCTAAAGTTAAATATCCGCCATATTCTTGACAATCATTCACTAACTGACGGGCAATTTCTCCTTGATAAAATTCTTGACATCCTGTTGCTGCTAGATGCGCTAAGGTATTAGCAAAATCATGCATGAATATTTTTTCACCAAGTTGACGGATTTCTCCAGTTGGTGCATATATTTGCTTTCCTTCGGGAGAGGAAACCATTATTTGTTTGAGGATATTTAAGCAGTAGGATTGAAAGTTACCAACTTCTACGCCTGTTTTTGCATAATGAATTGCAGGTTCAGCGATCGCCTTAAAAGGTAATTTCCCTAATCTTTCTTGAATGTGAAAAATTCCAGCAATATTACCAGGTACAGCGATTGAACCAAGCCCAATATGAAACTCTTGGGCGGCATCACCATAAACAATTTCAATCGGATAAAAGTTGAGTTCGCCGATATGTCTCTTTTGTCGTGGTGTTTGCGAGAAAAAATCAAATAAAATATTTTCGTTCCGGTTGGTATGAGCCAACAGAAAACCACTACCACCAGCTGAAGTTAGTGCCGATTCGGTAACGAAAGACGCCAACATAGCTGCTGTTGCAGCATCAAAAGCATTACCACCACTACGAAACATTTCAATTCCAGCCTCGGCAGTTTTATGATGTCCAGCGGCGATCGTGCCGTGTGTTATTTTAGTCATGGGCGACAACTAAGACAGCTGCGCCATTAATTTTGCCACTGCGCAGAGCATCAAGTGCATCGTTTGCCTCATTTAAAGGAAAAAGATTGACTTCAGTGTGAATTGGAACTTGCGGCGCTAAAGCTAAGAATTCTTCGCCATCAAGACGCGTGAGATTTGCTACAGATCGCACAACCCGTTCTTCCCACAAAATATGATAAGGAAATGATGGAATATCACTCATGTGAATTCCTGCACAAACAACGACACCCCCTTTAGTAACCGCACGAAGTGCAGCAGGTACTAATGCACCAATTGGGGCAAAAATAATTGCAGCATCTAACGGTTCCGGTGGTAACTCTTCTGAACTGCCAGCCCAGACAGCACCAAGTGTACGAGCAAATTCTTGCCCTTTGATATCTCCCTTACGGGTAAAAGCGTAAACTTCTCGTCCTTGATAGCGTGCGAGTTGAATCAGAATATGTGCAGCAGCACCGAAACCGTAAAAACCCAACTTTTGGGCATCACCTGTCATGCGATAAGCGCGATAACCAATTAGCCCTGCGCACAATAAAGGTGCAGCTTGTAAATCTGGGTAATCATCAGGAAGAGGAAAACAAAAGCTTTCTTCAGCAACTGTATATTCTGCATAGCCACCATCGATTTGATAGCCTGTAAACTGCGCGTAGTCACAGAGATTTTCTTTCCCACTGAGACAATAGCGGCAATGATGACAAGTATGCCCTAACCAAGGAACACCGACGCGATCTCCTACTTTAAATTGCTGTACTTGTTCCCCGACTTCTTCAATAATTCCCACGATCTGATGTCCAGGAACTAATGGTAGTTTCGGTTGTGTGAGTTCTCCATCAACAATGTGCAGATCTGTGCGACAAATACCGCAAGCGCGAACGCGAATTAGGACTTGCTGCGGATTTGGTGTTGGAATTGGTAAGTTGGCGACACGCAGGGGTTTACCTGGTGTATCTAGAATCATTGCCCGCATGATCGTTGTGTTTTAGAGGGGAAATTAAGATAATTGGCTTTGCACGAATTTATGCAAGCGATCCATGCCCTTTTCTATTGATGCCATATCGGTAGCGTAAGAGAGACGAATATGATCGTTTGCGCCGAAAGCAATACCAGGAACAGCCGCAACTTGTTGGGTTTCTAGAAGGTTGTCGCAGAATTCTAGCGAACTTAAGCCTGTTTTACTAATATTGACAAATAAATAAAATGCACCATTCGGTGGCGCACAACTAACTCCAGGTATAGCACGAATTCGCTCTAACATAACTTGTCGTCGTTCGGCAAAGGCTAAACGCATTTTTTCGACACACTCTTGTGATTCTTCAAACGCAGCGATCGCACCATACTGTGCAAACGTACACACATTAGAAGTACTATGACCTTGAATCGTACTGACTGCTTTAATTAACTCGACTGCACCCGCTAAATAACCAAGTCGCCAGCCTGTCATCGAGTATGCTTTAGCAAAGCCGCTACTAACGATTGTCCGTGCAAAAATTTCCTTGCCTAGTGAGCCAATACTAATATGCTTGGCATCGTCGTAAATAATCTTTTCGTAAATTTCGTCTGAGACAACTAAAATATCCTGTTCGACTATGACTTGTGCAAGGGCTTGAATTTCGGTTGGTGTATAAACAACACCCGTAGGGTTACACGGCGAATTGAAAACAAATAGCTTAGTATTAGCGGTAATCGCTGAACGTAATTGCGCTGGTGTAATTTTGTATTCTGTCGCAGCATCCGTCTGGACAATCACTGGTTTGCCTCCAGCTAGCTTGACCATTTCGGGATAACTAAGCCAGTAGGGCGCAGGTATAATCACTTCATCACCTGGCTCGATCAATGCCAGCATCAAGTTAAATAAACTGTGTTTACCACCATTAGTAACAATGATATTTTCGGTGTTGTAGTCGAGGTGATTTTCATTTTGCAGCTTGCGGGCGATCGCTTCACGTAATTTTGGTTCTCCAGCGGCGGGACCGTACTTTGTTTTACCTTCATCTAAGGCTTTTTGAGCAGCGGCTTTGATGTGTGTGGGAGTATCAAAATCTGGTTCTCCCGCGCTAAAACTACAAACATCGATTCCGTCTAGCTTCATTGCTTTGGCTTTGGCGGCGATCGCCAGTGTTAAAGACGGAGTTACCTCACCTACTCGTGCTGCCAACTTCATGCTCAATATCTTCGGCAAAACTCTAATTTATCTAGGATATCTTAGAGTCTTACAACTGAATTGTATTTTTCATTGCTTCCTTATTCTTGAGAACTCACAACCGCTTGTCACAGTAAGAGCTAAAACCATACTCTTATGACATTTATCGCTAGTGCTATATTGTGATACTTTGACTAAATCTTAATAGAGCAAAATATTTCAAATAAATTTGATGGCTTTTATTCAAGGAACTTCTAAAAAGAATACCCTGATTGGCACTGCACTAGCAGATACGCTCTACGGTGTTGCTGGAAACGACAAAATTTACGGTTATGGTGGTAATGACCTGCTTCGAGGAGGTAGCGGCAATGATACACTCTTTGGCGGTCGTGGTAATGACACGCTCTTTGGTGGTAGCGGCGACGATCGACTTGTTGGCGGTCGTGGAATAGACACAGCTAGTTATAGCCAAGCTACTCGAGGAATTGTTGCGAATCTCAAAAAAGGAATTGTTGTTACACCCATCTTTAATCCATCAAGTCAACCCAAAATTATGCCTTTGGGTGACTCAATCACCGAGGGAAAACACCGCGTAGACCCTACTCCTGGAACTTACCGAATTCAACTATGGAATAATGTGTCGGCTGATGGTTTGAAAATCGACTTTGTTGGTTCGCAGTTTAATGGACCTCCAAGCCTTGATGACAAAAATCACGAAGGGCACGGCGGTTGGACAATCGATGAAATCACTAATTTAGTCAATAGAGGAATTTTCAAAACCTACCAACCTGATATTGTGCTGCTAATGATCGGTACAAATGATGCTTTAGGTCATAGTAGTTTGAGAGAAATGTACAACGATTTAAGCTACCTAATTGACCGCATTGCGCAGCAATCAGCAAAGACTCAGATACTTGTTTCATCCATTGCTCCAATTGATGCTAGTGTTCGTAGCAAAACTGCTGCTAACCTTGCCAAAGATTTTAATGCTCTTCTTCCTGACTTAGTTGATCGCAAAGTTGCGCAAGGCAAGAATGTTAGCTTTGTCAACGCAGGAGGTAGTCTGAATTTGAGTGACTTAACTCCCGATGGTATTCATCCGCGTCGTCAAGGCTACGATAAACTGGGAAACGCTTGGTATGATGCACTCGTTGACCGCGATACTCTTACGGGGATAGAAAATGTGACAGGATCGCGATTTGCTGATAAGTTAATCGGCAATGGTGCTGCTAATGTTCTGCAAGGGAATGCTGGTAATGATACACTCATTGGCGGGTTTGGCAATGATACGTTAATTGGCGGTTCTGGTTACGATCGCTTTGTGTTTAATTACCCCGCTGAGGGAGTTGATATTATTAGAGACTTTAATCCCAACTTCGATAAAATCGTAGTTTCTCAAGCAGGTTTTGGTGGTGGGCTTTCGAGAGGTACTATTACAAGCAGAGAGTTTCGCATAGCATCTGCACAAAATTCAAGCGATCGCTTCATTTACAACCGCAGTAACGGTAATTTATTCTTTGACGTTGATGGGACTAGCAACGCTGACGCGATTCAAATTGCCAAACTCATTGGCGAACCAGATATTACACGTAATAACATTGTTGTTATCTAGACGCAAAATTAGTTCTTTATTCGTGCTACTAAATCAATCTTACTATCATGTAATTCTGTTGCAGTAGGCATTTGATTTAAACGCATTAGCTCAGAAATTGCTGCCATTTCGGTATCGCGTTGACTTCCTGCTGCAGCTAATACTTGCTCGTTTTTGATATAAAAAGCAATAAATTCTCGTTCCTGCAAGTTACCATCAAAAATAATTTCATCCCACTCAGTCGCGTGTCCGACATAACGCAAAGGAAACTGAAATTGCATTGTCCAAAAAACTGGGATACCTGCGAATTTTATAGATTTTCCTGCCATGTTGTAAGCTGCAACGCGACCGTGTTGTGCTGCTAACCGCCAGTGTTCTACCCGTGTTGATTCACCTGTACGGCAGTCAGGATAACGCGCAATATCTCCCGCTGCATACAATCCATCAGCTGCACAAAGATATTCATCGACAACCACACTACGATCTTTGTCATGCAACTCTACACCTTCGAGAAACTGAGTTGCTGGCTGTACGCCAATACCGACAATGACTAGATCAGTTGCTAAGCGATCGCCATTTTCTAAAATAACAGCTTCTACTTTGCCCTCACCCTCAAATTCTTGAGCTTTTGTACCCAGAAGGAAACTCACGCCTTCTTCTTCATGTACCTGCTGAAACAACTGTCCAATTTCTTTACCAAGAATTTTCTCAAACGGTACTGCACTCGGCGAAACAACAGTAACTTGCAAACCCTGTTGTGTTAACCCCGCAGCCGCTTCCATCCCAATAAAACTTGAACCAATCACAACGGCACGCGATGCATTTTTTGCGGATGAGAGGATCTTTTCCGTATCAGCAAAACTACGTAAGGTAAAGATATTTTCTAAATCTGCACCTTCAACATCCAACTGACGCGGTTTACCGCCAGTAGCCAGCAACAACGAGTCATAAGTCATTGTCTCACTATCTGCAAAGGTGATAGTTTTAGTTGTTGCATCGATGCGTTCAACGCGCTTATTCAATAAAACTTCAATACCATGCTCATCGTAGAACTTCTGCGATCGCAATGGCATCTCATCAGTAGAGACTTTGCCAGTAAAGTAGTCTTTGCTCAACCACGTACGGTCATATGGTAATTTATCCTCATACGTCAGCATGACGATGCGCCCTGCAAAACCTGCCTGTCGCAGTGCCTCTACTGCTGCACTTCCCGCCGCACCCGCACCCACTACAACAAATACGCGTTGATCCACATCTGGTTTATACTCAACCATTGCCGGAGTTCGTTGCTGTGGTGCTGATTCAGGAACACTCACAATGACATCTTCATCTACAATTCTTACTGCATAACAAGGTTGCGCATCCAATCCTGGCGGTTCTTGTAAATCTCCCGTCACCAAGTTAAAACAAGCATTATGCCAAGGACAAATAACGCGATCGCCACTCAAAACTCCCTCCGCAAGTGGGGCTTTATAGTGCGTACAGTAAGCACCAATTGCGTGAAATTCATCATTCATTCGCGCTAGTAATACATCAGTGTCTCCCACCAAAACTTGCTTCATCTCGCCATTTTGTAAATCCTTAACCCGTGCAACAACAGCTTCCTTCAATGGCGCAGACTCAGCATTCTGTTTACTCATAATTAATTCAAACGTACAGCAGTATTAAACAATCTTTTTTGTCCTTGAAGATCTCTCTTGATCTCTGTGCCGAAGTTCGGTTCGTTTCAAAAAAGTTTACAACTCTGACAAAATTTTCCCCCAAGCAAGAACCTTTACTCATCTTGCCTGGGATAGACGTAATTCTTAAGCGATCGTCACTTCCGACGATAGATAAACATCCTGAATCGCGTGAAACAGTTTCACTCCATCTTCAAAGGGACGCTGGAACGTCTTGCGACCAGAAATTAAGCCAGAACCACCAGCACGTTTATTGATAACTGCTGTGCGAATTGCTTCAGCAAAATCATTTTTACCAGAAGCACCACCCGAATTAATCAACCCCGCACGTCCGCAATAAGAATTTAAGACTTGATAGCGCGTTAAGTCAATTGGGTGATCTGTGACTAAATCAGTGTAGATGCGATCGTTGGTTTTACCGTAGCTTTTTCCTGTTGCGTGGGCAACTGCGGCATAGCCATGATTATTTTCTGGCAACTTCTGTTTGACAATATCAGCTTCAATTGTCACGCCCAAGTGATTAGCTTGACCTGTGAGATCTGCTGAGATGTGATAGTCTTTATCTTGCTTAAACGCATTATTCCGCAAATAGCACCATAGAACTGTTGCCATACCAAGTTCGTGCGCGTGGGCAAAAGCTTCACTCACTTCCTGAATTTGCCGTGTTGATTGTTCAGATCCAAAATAAATAGTTGCACCAACGGCAACAGCCCCCAAATTCCAAGCTTGTTCAACTGACGCAAACATCACTTGATCGAATTGGTTTGGATATGTCAGTAATTCGTTGTGGTTGAGTTTGGCAATGAAGGGAATTTTATGCGCATACTTACGCGAAACACTGCCCAAAACACCCAAAGTTGTCGCAACCGCGTTACAGCCAGCTTCAATCGCCAACTTAACGATGTTTTCTGGATCGAAATAAATCGGGTTAGGCGCAAACGAAGCCCCTGCAGAGTGTTCGATTCCCTGGTCTACTGGTAAGATAGAAAGATAACCCGTATTTGCTAAACGACCATAAGAGTAAAGTTGTTGGAGACTGCGCAATACTTGCGGTGAGCGATCGCTAATTGTAAAAATCCGATCGACAAAATCTGATCCTGGCAAGTGCAATAAATCTTTTGAGACTTTGGCTTTATAGGTTAGCAGATCTTCTGCCTCTTCACCCAACCAAGATGCAATTGATTCTGGTGCAGATAGTGTTGCTGTCATAAAAATTCCTCAAATTTCTCCTAAAGTTTCAACTGCTGTGGTAGTGGAAATCCATGTTGTTCTCTACCTGGTCTCCCGTCGTATTTTTTTGATGTTTTATACAGTTCAAAGCGTCCGTCTGCGGCGTAGCTTGCATATCGATTGCGTACAGCTTGCATTTCCTCTATACTCATAGGCTGAAAGTTGCCAGCAATACGTAGGTTCTGATACAGCACCGCTAGAGAATCAATGCCACTAACCGTACTCACTACAGGGAGACTCATAGCGTAGCGGAGTGCCTCTTCTACTGTAACGATTCCTTTTTTCAATGCGTCACCACTACCACCCAAACTCTTCATGCCAATTGCGGCGATTTGTTGTCGTTGAAGTTCTGGTAGTACTTGTTGCTCAAAACTGCGAAAGCTAGCATCAAAACAATTTAGAGGTAGCTGACAAGTATCAAAGGGGTATTTATAAGCTAACATTTTGAGATGGATTGCAGGGTCTTTATGACCTGTAAACCCAATGAAGCGGACTTTTCCCTGTTGTTTTGCTTGCTCTAGTGCTTCGACCGCGCCGCCTTTGGCAAAATGTAATTCAGGGTCGTTGTCGTAAATCACTTCATGAATTTGCCACAGATCGATGTAATCTGTTTTTAATCGTTGTAAAGATTGCTCTAACTGCTGCATTGCTACGCGGGCATCGCGCCCGTGCGTACAAACTTTTGTCATTAAAAACGCTTTGTCGCGTCTTCCTCCTTGTAGTGCTTGACCCATTAATTCTTCGCAGCGTCCCTTACCGTACTCCCAGGCGTTATCTAAGAAATTTACTCCGGCGTCAACCGCTTCTTGAACAATTCGTACCGCAACTTGATCGTCTTTGATGTTACCTAGGTGTGCGCCTCCTAGTGCTAATGCAGAGACTTCTACTCCTGTTTTACCTAACATCCGTCGCGGGATTGTACCAAAATCCTCGCGCGTATTAGCTACTGGGCTTTGTGTCACCTGTGAGATGCTCTGTTGTTTTTGCCAGATGAAATACGCGATCGCGCCTCCAGCACCAATGATACCTGCACGTAGCAAAAATTCCCGTCGTTGCCAATTGAGCGAGTACTTTTGTGATGTTCCTGATTCTTCTGTCATCAGCTATCACCTCCCTTTTTCTGGTAGCACTCCTTGATTGTAAAAAAACCTACCTAAAGGTAGTAGGGAGCGAAAGAGCAGGAATGCAAAGGTGTAGAGGAGAAATTATTTGCTAATTCACTTGTTTGTTTAGCAATGCCTGAATTATGTGACGGGAAACACGGAAGTTTGTTTGTTGCAATTGAGCAATGGTTTCACCAAGGTCGATCAAACCTTGAGTTGCGGCATCATCTAAGATACCAAAAGTACCGATAGTGGAAATTCCTTGATTGCTTGCAATCCGTCGCCCCAAACGTTCATCGATAATCAGTAAGTCTGTTGGCAATGTTTGAGCAAGGGTAATGGCAGCTTGTTCGCCTAGATCGAGGGCACTGAGCGTGTCATTCATCACGGGAACGGCTTGAATGATAAGCCAGGAAGGAGGATTTATAATCAATTGCTGAAGAACAGGTGGCGCACCTGAATCTAGCATTTCATCACGCACCGCAGCAGCAGATAGTTAATCGGCGAGGTATCGGAAACAACAATCATGAGGCACTACTGTTGTGCCTTGCCCGAAGTTGACGGAGGGTTTCGCGATCGCACCTAGATCAATTTCATTGTAGTGTAAATCAGCATTGTGCTTTTTTAGAAATGAATCTACTGCCCAACGGGATGGCAAATCAAGGATACGTCCAACCTCGGCACTGGTAATTTTTTCTGCTTGATAGGCTTGCACTACTAAAGCTTCTAAAATCTCACGAGCAAGGCGATCGCGGTTGAAATGTTGAATTAATTCATCAGGGAGGTTGAGGGTGATTTGCATAGGATTGCCACCAGGAAATCGGCTTCAGGGAAAATTGATTTGAGTTTAGTGTAGCTAAACTTCCCTGTTGTTGAAACTCACCAATCGCTCCTCACGATTGTCACCGCCACTAACTCCTGAGCACTTTGAGACACCACAGACTATCTCCTGAACGCTCTCGAACTCACCAAAAACCTCCAAATACGAGTGCAAGGATTTTATGCACCAGCTAACGTTCCCAACCAGCGGCGGCAGACAACTTTGAACTCAGCACCAGCGACTTTCGCCCGTCCGCTGCCGTGACATGTTAGCTGGCTGGCAGCACCAGATGAATCTGGCTATTGACAATAATATGCCAAAACCAGCATATTTAAAGCATGAATGCATTACCAAAGCCAGTTGAATGGGTCGGAAGTTCCCTGGAAGATTTAAAGGAGTTTCCAGAGGATGTTCGGCAAACCGTTGGGTACGCGTTGTACCTGGCTCACTGTGGTGAAAAGCATCCCTCAGCCAAGCCACTCAAAGGATTTAAGGGGACTGGGGTACTGGAAATTTTAGAAGACTTTGACGGAGATACTTATCGAGTCGTCTACACGGTAAAACTGGCTGGAGTGGTCTACGTTTTACACGCTTTTCAGAAGAAATCAAAGCAAGGTATTGCTACTCCTAAGCAGGATATTGACCTGATCGAAACAAGACTGAAACGAGCCAAGGAGCACTACTCGCAAAATTACAGCAAACACCAGGGAGAGTAAAATATGACTGAAGAAATTGGAGTGCAAGCCAGTAGTGGCAACGTATTTGCAGATTTGAGTTTGGACAATGCTGACGAATTGCTTGTCAAAGTAGAACTTGCTCACCGGATCAGCAGCATTATTACTACTCAGCGAATGACGCAAAGTGAGGCAGCAGAGGTGTTAGGAATTGACCAACCTAAAATCTCGGCATTAATCAATGGAAAACTAATAGGTTTTTCGACCGCACGGTTGTTTCGCTTTCTTAATGCTTTGGGACGAGATGTGGAAATTGTAGTGAAGCCCAAATCTCACGCACAAGCTCAAACGCGCGTTGTTACTTCGTGATTTTGAATACTAACAGATCGTCTCCCTGTACCAGCCCCAACCCAGAAACGAAGCCAGCTAACGGTGAAGTGCAGCGGCGGTAGATAACCTTGAACTCCCACCAATAACCTCTGTACCGTCCGCACCAACGCAGTGTTGGGCTGCTTAGTCTTTCGGTTATGGCAGTACGTCCAATTTTTCGTCCGTGTCAAAGCCAACGCAATTTTAAAAATGGCACAATGGTAGTGGAGTATCTGTTTTGGGCTGCTACCGAATCCTATGTTTATTGAGCGCAAAGTCAATCAAGCAACTAATAAGGTTGAGCTATGGGAGTGCGAGTGGGAATACCCCGAAGGTGCTCCAGCCAAGAAGATTTTTGTTAGTAGGATCGGTGAGGAACAGCCTCTAGCGCCGGAAGGTAAAAATTCCTGGAGCCAGGTTAATGCGATTTGTTGGGCATCTGGGTGCACACTTGGAAATATTGCTGTTTTTTCTAAATCTATACTTGGAAATTTTCCTGCACAGGCGGGTAATGATGCGCTCTTGCCTTGCGATTTCGTCCACGCTGGAAAGTTCCGGCACGGTGCTGATCGTTGGTGGTGTCGGACTCACCAAACGCATTGGGGAACTAAAGCTGATCAAGAATCATATAAGCGCTCGGGAGTGATGCGTTGTGCTAACCACTCCCAACCAATGAACTATACTCTGGCTCCATTGGAAATTAATGTGGCTGATTATGCTGAGGTAGGCATCTGGTGTTCACTTCCAACAGGGCTGTCTACCAAATCAATCGAGTCTCGTGCCCCTAAGATTCATGTTCATTTGCGTCCCAAAGCACAAGGTAAGAAGTTAATAGACGCTGACTTTGAAGCTATTTCGTTGCTCTACCACGAAGATTTGGGATTGTTTCCCCACGCCGAAATTACCCGTGTTAACATCACACCACCTGCTGCATTCGAGTTTGTGTGTGCTGTAGAAGAGAATCGAGAGATGACCTGCATCAACTGCTCACAGTGTGGCTATCCACATTTGGATCTGGGCGATTTTGCGGAAGCCCCATCGAAAACATTTCTGTGGTAATTGTGGTTGTGATAGCACTTAGAGTTCTGGACATATTGTGTCAACGCCTCTCAAGCCTCTATATGACCAATTTGCAAAGAACACACAGTATAAGGAACCAGACAGAACATTAAATCTGGATTTAGATAAATACTCAGGCTGTGATTACGAAATTTGGGCATCTACTCCAGCAATCGTGTGGTCAGCAGACCGCCCGCAGGAAAGGGGAATTCATGTTCACGTTAATGATGGCGCGAAGCGAATTGTTGATGATACGTTTAGTGCTGTCATTCTTGATGGTAAAACCCTTGAACGTAAGGATGTGCTTCAAGCAATGTTCGATCGCACAATTACATGAGATAAAACTGCTGTTCATAAAAATTTGTATTGAGGCAATTTATGTTTAGTGTCACTGTTGATGAAATACAACGCGATCCTTTAAAGTATCTTCGTCAAGTAGAGGCAGGTGAAACGCTTGTCATTGTTCGATCTGACAAGCCGATCGCTGAACTTAGACCTATTGCCAGTAGTAAGCAGTTGCGACCATTTGGTTTATGTGCAGGCGAGTTTACCGTTCCAGATGATTTCGACGCTCCTTTGCCGGAAGATCTACTCAACGCATTTGAGGGCAAATGAGGATTTTGCTAGATACGCATATTTTCTTATGGTTCATCAGTGGTGATATCCAGTTGTCAACGGATGTTCGGGATGCGATTCGTGATCCAGACAACGAAGTTTATCTGAGTTCAGTTTCAGTTTGGGAAGCAATTGTTAAGTACCAACTAGGTAAGCTACCTCTGCCGGAACCTCCCGAAAAATACAGCCTATTGCAGTTTTATGAGGCACAGTAGCAACAGTGAGTAAACCAGTTTTTCAAATGCACGGGATTAATTAAATCGAGTGCAGTGGCAATGAGAAGATCAACCCTGAATGCAGTAGTTGGGG
>NZ_JADEWN010000079.1 GCF_015207655.1 Gloeocapsopsis crepidinum LEGE 06123
ATCGAGCCACTCTTTGTTACTCAAAATCTCTTGAGATGTTACGATATTCAGTCCGGCTACTGATGCACTATTTAAGATTTAAAACACTTCCCCTAGCCACTTAATCCACTGTTCATTCAGCAACGCCAAATCTCTTGAGATGTTACGATATTCAGTCCGGCTACTGATGCACTATTTAAGATTTAAAACACTTCCCCTAGCCACTTAATCCACTGTTCATTCAGCAACGCCAAACAAAGAGCGCGATCGCATAATGTTTGAGATTCATTGTTCTATCACCGTGGTTGTTGAACTAGAGTCATCTTTGGTATCAATAAAGACGTAGCTGTTTTTGCAAACGTTAAGTGTGTGAATGTTGTTGGATGAATCACATCCCAGAACAAGAATCGCTCAGTATAGCCCTCGAACTTGGCTACGCTAATCATCTCAGCATCCAGAACATTTGTAAAACCAAATTTTCCCGGTTGAGTAAAGATCTGTTTAACCAGAGAATTTACATCAAAAAGAATGATATCCACAGTATCAGAAGAAATCTCCTGACACAATGCTTCGATCGCTCCTGCTAACGCAGCGTTATGAGCAGTCGTCAAAGCATTGAGCGTAGCGGATATCCGGCTATTCTTGCGGAATTTTGGCAGATTTCCTAAGTCAGGCAAGTTCACGAGCATGATCTGTTGGGCACCGATAGTGAGAAGTAGTTTGACTGCATTCATGAGGTTTGCGATCGGAATCGTTGGATTGGTCACATTGTTGCCCAGGTAGTCGTTTGCGCCAGCCCAAAGAATGTAAAGCGCTTCTCGATCGGCTGATTCACCCTCAAGTGACGTGATGAATGCATCCAGTTGTTGTTTCAATCCTGGCAAACCGCAGGACTGGATAGGAAAGGTATTCGCATCGCCTGTTGTTGCGCCTGAAGCTGCAAAGTTGATATGGCAGTGGCTCGGCAGTTTGAGAAAGCGGGCAAGATATTCAACCCAAACGGGACCATTGGAGAACCGTCCTGACAAGTAAAGTGGTGTAGGAGGCAGCCCCTGTCGAAGCTCCTTTTTCGTGAGCATGAAGGTATTGCTGGCATCCGAGAGACTATCGCCAAATACAAAAAGCTGAGTAAACGAACGATAGCGTTTATGTTGCTCATTCGATTGGAAGTAATTCAGAAATGCATCAATCTGAGAATTCTCAGATGCAGTATTGACATCCGGATCAAGATAAGGATTGATGGTTTGAAAACTGTTAAGCATGAGTTACTCCTGAGACATGATAGAGTACTGCCCTATTGAAGGACCTCTGCATAAACTCTTGAGGGAAATTCTGGTGCAATAGACGGTTCGATCGATAGCTCTTTTTGCACACAGAAACATTAATATTTACTACTGAGTTCGATAATAGAAGGGTGCATTTTACGCGCGTTGACGCACTCTATGAGAGTCGTGAGCGCACTGGCTTCCCGGTTGCCACAACCTGCTCAACAATGTCGATCGCCCTCTTGATTCCTCCAGCTTGTCGAATCGCCACTTGCATTCTGAGCGCGTTCTCTCGATAAGTCTTCTCGCTCAAGACTCGCCCGATTGCACTCCGCAGCTTAGATGAGCTTAATCGCTTTAGCGGCACTACCTCTCCGGTTCCCGTCCAGGCAATCCGAGCCGCAACCCCTGGTTGGTCATTCGCGATCGGAATTGCCACCATTGGCACCCCGTTTGCCAGAGATTCCAATGTGGTATTCATTCCCGCGTGAGTAATGGTCAGCGTCGCCCGCTGTAATAGTTCTAATTGAGGAGCATACTCGACCACTAAGGGAGATCCTGGAAGCGCTGGAAGTGACTCTGGTTTACTCCCACCCCCTAGCGCAATGACTAACTGAGCATCCAGTTCCTGACAGGCTTCTGCAATCACCTGAAACGTTCCGAGCAACTGGTTTTGTATTGTGCCGAGAGAGGCATAGATGAGGGGCTTTCCGGTCAACTGCTCAAAGGGAAAGGATGACGGTTCCCGACTCGCTGGATTGGAATACGGTCCCGTGAAATGAAAGCAGGCGGGTAAGTGCTGCCTTGGAAACTCAAATTCAGCAGGCTGTTGACAGAGTTGCGCCAGCTTAGAGAAGGCATCATTGGGGTGGCGATAAGTGGGTAGATTCCAGCGTTGTCGATGGGCAACGACTTCGTTGATAATCGGGCGAGCAATTCGACTCATCAACTCGTGACCCAGTTGATTGCGGATTCTTGCCCATCCAGCCGCATGATAGTTCCAAGTCGTATTGAAAGGCGGAACATTGGGATCTCGATTCAGCATCAGGGCACAGCACACACTGATAAATGGAAGATCCAGAAACTCAGCGACGGTGGAACCTCCAGATGAAGTCTGATCGATCAGTAGGGCTTCCACACCTGCACTTTGCAGCGCAGCAGGAGCTTCTTGTAGCAGCGTCAGCGTGGTTTGCTTAAACAACTCGACGGTATAGCGAAAGGCAGCTAACCCTTCTAGTTGACCCAGTTTAGCGACCGCGTTTGGAATTGCCCCAAATGGAAAAGCGACTTCACCGATCGCCCGAAAGTCCAATCCTGCTGCCAACGCTTTCGATTTTGCATCGAGAAGCCCGACCACCGTGACCTGATGCCCTCGCTGACGCAGTTCGTATCCCAGGGCGGTCATCGGATTGAGATGACCACTCGCAGCCGGACAGAGAATGCCAAAGTGAACCATATTAACATCAACCTCAAATGTAGGGTGGGTTAGCGAAGTGCGTAACCCACCGAATTGAATGATAGGGGCGCGTTTCACGCGCGTTAACGCACCTGACGAGAGCCGCGATCGTACTCAATCTCAAAGAGATAGCAAGTAGTAACAGATGCAAATAAACTTTTTCTGTTACTACTGACTTACAAGTCTTTAATCCAAAAGCACTTCACAAGTTGGAAGCATTGAATTCAAGACCTGCACCGCGCCGCTCGGACGGTTTGCCGAGTGGAAATGTCAACCGCCCTTGGAGCCACTGGATTTCCTATCCCTGTCACCATCCAATTGGCAAACAGGCAGAAATACAAGACTCACACGCCTCTTGACTTGTCCGGCACGGAATGGTGCAGTTACAGGGACGAGGACCCCACCATACAGAAGTAACTATACCCGTGCTGATAATTTTTGCGGTGCTAGCTTTTCTCAAGATGGGTTGAGCTTGAATTGGAAGTTTCATGATTGTTTCTCCTTGTTTTAGGTTTGAGTGTTTGTTCTGCGAGGTGCGATCGAGAAAATCTCTCCCTCACAGGTCAAGTCGTGTCTGATAACGGACAGACACAGCCCGAAAGAATACTTTATTCTTGTGCCAGTTAGCTAGCAACAGACCAGGAACGAACTCGACCAATCGAGACCGGAATCACATTACTGACATCAACCGTGAACCGGAAGATTTTTCCAGCCCTACGGCTGTCCTGTAGATTAAAGAACTTGACTTTCACGTCGTAGCACTCGGAATCGGGACGACAAATCGGGCTTTTCTCCACCGTAATCGTATCCAGACCCACATCCGCAGCCGTACCCGTAGACATTACATCGGCAATCTGGAACGCATTGGTGGCTGAGAAGTTGAGCGCTCGTTCTTGAGGAGTTACACCCAGATTGCGGAATTCATAGTAGATCCGCTCTAAGTATTCTTGAAACTTGTTCCGATAGTCCTGCTCCGATGCTCCGGTTGAATTGACTTGCATCAATTGTTCAATCAGGGCAGCGATCGACCATCCATAAATACCTCGGATTTCTGGAACCACGACTGGAACCGTTTGACCCGACATCAGCCCGATACTGCCTGAGATGTATCCTGGAATCGAAACCCGCTCGATGTTCTCATCCCGCAAGAACGATCGCAATCGATCGTAAACCAGGCTGGCATACGGACCCGCAGGCATGATCGCGTAGATCGGTGTAGCATCGAGGTTCAGTGTCCAAATCAGCGATTGGGATTCGTAAGGGTTTTGCTCAAGATAGTCCAGCAAGCTCATATTGGCAGGCATCATCTGAGTAAACGAATCTCGACGGGCTTCACTACCAAAATCAGTTCCCAGTTCTCCCAGCGCATAGACGAGTTGAACCTGTTTCCCTTTTCCACCGCCACAAGAACACTCTCCTTCTGCGCCAGAAGGGGTAACAGCAGGAACCACATTCTGCTGAGGGACGGTTGCAGCAGAGGGTACGATAGCGGTTGCAGTTTCTAAGATAGAATGATTCATTTCTTCGGGTTGGCTCATCTCTAATACAGGAGTGGATTCTTGAACTGTTGCGCTGGGTTGGATCATGGCTTCCTCCTGGTTTTGGGCAATCATTACTAAATTTTCTCCTTTGGTAATCAGGGCATGTGCGCCAGGGACATTAAGACTTCCGACTAAAAAGCGTTGACAGTCTGAACTCGGTGGTGGACAGGGCAAGGCACTTTGCAGAATCGCCTCACGCACCGCTTCCGGATCGGGTTTGCTGCCTTGTTTCAATTGCAGACTGAGCAGCAATGCAACAATGCCAGATACGATCGGGGTTGCAAAGCTGGTGCCACTCATTGTTTTAGTTCCACCACCCGGAACTGCACCTAAAATGTTTTCACCAGGAGCGAGAATCCCGTTTGTTTGATAAGCTTCGCCCCAATTACTAAACCCCATTGGCTGGGATTGAGCATCCATTGCTCCGACAGCAAGTACAGATGCGATCGCGGCAGGAAGATGCAGACAAGCACATCCATCGTTTCCAGTTGCAGCAACAATGAGAACATTGTTATCTCTACACAATTGAATCGCGTTCGTGAGGAAGGGATCAGGTTCACCCGATTGAGTCAACTGACCGCCACTAATGTTAATGACATTGGCTCCTTGCTCCACAGCTTGGGTAATTGTGCGTGCCAGATCAAGTTGTGAACAAGGTGCTAAAGACCCTCCTTGACCATCTGCGAACACGGGAACAATCAAACCCCGACAACCAGGAGCAATTCCAGGAACAGAACTGCTCGGTTGTCCAAAAATAATACTGGCAACATGCGTTCCGTGTTGTGCAACAGATCCAGACTTGGCAAAACCCGAAACTAGAGTTTGAAGCTGAGTGAGATTCGCGCCTTCAAAGCACGGATGAGATTGGTCAACGGGACCATCTAGAACAGCGATGCAAATCCGAGGATCGCCGAGGGTTTCAGAGGAAAGAGATTGCAATCCAGATAGTGCATTCGTTGAGTTTTGTATTGCGATCGCTGCACTAGAAACGTTCGATCGGTCTCTAGTTAAAGTATTCACACGCAAATTCTAATGGATGTCTTCGACAGGAACATCTGCAATCTTCTCGTCTTCGCAGAAGATCTCGACTCGTTTGTAGGTACTGTTCAAAAGAACTTTGTCATATCGTGCTTGTACCCATGTGATGACTGGTAGCCCAACACCTGGCTGTTGAATCAAAATGAGTTGTAACATCAGAATTTCGGGATTGATTCCCTGGGGTTCTTTCGGGAAAAGCATTGGTACAATTTGCGTGTTATTCACTTTCACCTCACCCACAACATGAAAGTCATCGGGTTGAGGTGGCATCAAGTTGTTCCATGCATACCAATCGCGAGTTTCCTCCACGCTGCAAGTCATAACAGCTTGCGTTTCAATGATTTCTTGCTGCATTTTCGGGTCTCCTGAATTTAGTGATTACTTGATTGATGGACAAATGGTACTAGTTGACCGATTAAGCGTTGTTCCCTTGTGGCTAGAAAGTTGAGCTTGTTTGCTTTGCTTCTATGCTTTTAGATTAGAGCGATCGCTCTTGCAATACAGCAACATGCGCGGCAAGTTACTTCCAAGTTTGGAACGAGGCTATTCAGCTAAGTGGCTTTGGTCTTACCCAACAGAGCAATAGCTTATGCGTTCCAGGGGCTTATCCTTAAGTTGCAAGTCATTCTAGAAGTAACGTGGAACTTCCTGATGATTCGCTCCATGCTCCAGCTTCTATCACAGATGTCCCCGTTTGATCGGTATGATATACCCAACGCTGATTCTTGCCTTCAACCTCCACGCTCCAGCCTGGAGTCAATACTTGTAAACAAAGGACTCCTGGCTTCTGTATACCAAGACAACTATCGCTCCATACTCGGTATTCCGTCCGAATCACTTTCAAGGTGTTAGGATCGACATCCGTCTGACGTTCAATCTCCTGAAACACAGCATTCTTCACGGAATCTGGCAGACTTGTCTCGCTTTGCATTGGTGTTTCTCCTTGTTGAAAATAGGTAAAACTTGTTGAATTTGCTCTAGCGTTGTAGAACGTAGCCGTTTGGTTAACTGTCTTTATCGTAGAGATTCATCTCAAGAGAAACATCTGAAGAACGTCTCGACCCCACTCAACTAAAGTAAGATCAATCCAGTTAACATTCGTTGACTGACTGAGTATAATTACTTAAGTCTTTTGTCAATGAGCAACGCCCCTGGCTTGACAGCCAAAAACTTGATCCAAGCAATTTCTTGGAAGCCAGTGGTTTTCTTACTTCCTCAACGGTTTCGTGAATGTGCGATCGCGACTTCTAACCGTTCAGCATCGAGGCAGTTCCTTCAGAGTTGCGCTCATGGAGTTAGCATAGATTGCAAGCTGCGACATTGCGCTCTAGCCAGGATGGGTGGTTGGGAAACGTGCTTGCTTGTCTATTCATACATTGAAGGGTTAGTTAATGCCAAGCTGCTGCCTGACTTGTGAAACGGTGCAATGCTTGATAAGTGCTGAAATCAGTTTGATACAAATTTCTCAAGGGGATTGACCGACCGTAGCTGAAGTCTGCATCAAAGCATTGGAAGAGTTCCCGAACTTACATTTAATTGCGCCCATCTACTTAGTTCCGTTATTGTTAATGTTCATTATGTTCCGCCTGTTCATCAAGTGACGATCGTGAACTTTCCAGTTCGCAAATCATACTGACCACCTACAATTTTGAGCTTGCCTGCCTGGATCAAGCCAGCCAAAATTGTTGAACTCTCAGCAAGTTTCTGTGCCTGATACTGAATATTTGCAATCACCGTATTTGCTTTTAAGTCGCCCGTTTTATCTTTCACACGAGCAACGGTTGGTTTAATGTTCTCAAGAAAACCGCCAATTTGACCTGGCAGTAGTTCTCCTTTGACGGCTGCCGCGACTGCACCACAATCGCTATGCCCAACAACAACAATGAGTTGTGTTCCAAGTACTGATGTGGCAAATTCTAAACTGCCGATCGCGGTTTGGCTGGCTACATTTCCCGCCAGTCGAATGACGAATAGATCCCCCACGCCTTGGTCAAAAATGATTTCGGTTGGTACTCTAGAATCCGCACAGCCTAAAATCGAGGCAAACGGATATTGAGCAGATGCTGTTTCTTGGAAGCGCGATTGTGATTGCTGTAGGTTTTGGTACGCTCCATCCACAAATCGCTGATTGCCTTCAAGCAAACGCTGTAACGCAGCATCAGGACTGACAGACTGAGGTTTTTCGGGAGGGTTGGCTGCAAGTGCAAGTTGGCTCAACCGATTCGGATATTGGACGAGATCGTCTAGACGATCTCGATTGCGGGTTCTCGTTTCTATAGCTGCCACTGGGGGTTGGCGTTCCACTTGTTGCAGCAAGTGGGGAATCTTTTGGTCTCGCAGTCGCTTCTTCTCTAAAAATGACTGCTGCACTTGATTGTTCTGTGACATGGTAGGAATACCTCTTTGAAAGGGTTGGTTAATACCAAGCTGCTGCCTGACTTGTAAAACGGTGCAATTTTGATAAGCGCTGAAATCAGTTTGATGCAAATTTCTCAAGGGGATTGACCGACCGTAGCTGAAGTCTGCATCAAAGGATTGGAAGAGTTCCCAGGGGAGGCATACTTTTTAGTAATGAAACAAGCTTGTACAGGAGTTGATGTATCCAATTTGCTTGAGTCGTGTTACCCATCGTAAAACCGCCGACAAATACTTCATCCGTAAGAGAATGCCCTCGGTTGAGAATGGCGTGAAGGCTATCATGCCCATAAAGACTAATCTTGCCGGGTAAAGCGATCGGGCTATGGGGATGCTCAACCAGCCAAACCATGAAAGGAATATCTGCCTGATTATCGATCGATAACTGTTGTACAGCATCACGAAGAGTGCAGCAATTCGGATCAATATAGCGATCGGGTGCTAGATGATCACGGGGCAATTGTCTGGATTGAGAAGACGAGTTTAACTGAATACGCATGATTCAATACTTAAGAAATCAACTCTGACAATGGTCAACGATGGTTTGAAGAGAGCGTCATAAGTAGCACCGCTGAAGTAGCGTCCTCAGAATAAAGGTTTACTCTCTAATAGAGACATAGCATTTTGAACTAAACTATCAGAGGCAACGCTCGTCAGGGAATCAACGCCCTAAATTGATATTGATGCAAACATAAAGCTTTTTCTTTTCTAACTAAAGATCAGCTTTGAAAATCAGATTTATTTAGTCCAGGCAACCCATCAGGTGTGTAAATCGGTCGTTTCGCGTCAATCCGCCCCAGGATTGTCAGCGTACTTGTTCCAAAGAGTACGACAAGCTGAGAAATGCTTGCTCCGTCAACCTTTTTGTTATCAACCATCTCGCCGACCTTAGGCGCGATCGCAACTAGCAGCGTTAGCAGCGCTCCCCAAAATGTCCTGCTAGCGAAGATACTTTTCGGCGTGGGTTTGCTCGCAGAAAGCGATTCTTGAGTCGTCGTCATTGTTGTCTCCTTGTAATTTAAATGAAATCTTTGGCTCAATTATTCAGGGCAATTTAGGTACTTAGTAGATACTTCTTCATTTCAGAATCTTGCTCAATTCGTTCAAGTCACTTCTTTTTTGTCTTATCTCGGCTAACTCTGAAGATATATTAATTTCAGAATCTTGCTCAATTCGTTCAAGTCACTTCTGTTCACTTCTGCTCAAAGTTTGACGGTCTTTCTTGTAAACTTTGAGATAGAACACTACTACTTGACCAAGTTTAATTTGCCGGGTGGAGAAAGTGCTGAGTGCTGAGAAAAGAAATTAGTCAGCAGAATTAACGTGGTGAACTACTACAAAATTGCTGTGACGGATTGTTGTTTGAGATTTGGGGTAGTGCTATTTAGGAAAGGATAGAGAGAAGATGCTGATTCTATGCAACTACGAGGGGGATGAGATGCTCGTTGCAGTGATGATGAAGCTCTAGATCGCCTGGATACCTTACTTCTTGATTTCAAAGTCCCCTGTATCTAGCCAGTCCTGTTTCAACATCGTCCACCAATCCATTGATAGTAGAGAAAAAGTTGGTCGATCGTGTTTTAATACATACTCATAAGGGAGCCAACCATAACCGCTCTCACCCCACTCGGTTCCCCAAGAGTTTCTGATGAGAAGCGCTCCTGTCGTTTCCATCCCTGTCTCATCGATGTTCTTAATTTTGATAGTGTCATCGTAACCAACGGCTGCCATATTATGACCTGCAATCCTTAGATCAGAATCAGTAGGAACTGGTATTTTTCCCGTAGTTTGAGCCTGGAACATACAGCTTTGGTAGCACAACATTCCAAACATGACAGGACGATTGGCGGCAAGATTTGCCTTGATTTGCTGCAAAACTACATCTCTTGTCCTATTTTTGATATCAATCCGATAGTAGTCCATGGCTCGATATCGACTGGCATAGCTATAGCAGAAAGCTGGAGGTTCCTCGTCTAATTTCGCTTCATCGTAAGCCCAGTATTCTTCGGGAGGTACGCCGAAGATCGCGAGCGCTTTCATGGTATCTCTGGAAAAAGCATCAGAATTGCCAGTGAACCCCAGCAAGTTTCTGGTCACTTTGTAGAGGAAGAGCCTAGATGCATTAAAATCATTTCCATAGGCTCGCCTTTGAAAATACTCGACTAATGAGATCGCGGCATGGGCTGTACAGGAATTCAGATTGCCCTGATGTTCAATCGGCGAACACCATTCTCTCAAATCTACCGATGTTGGTAGCTCGGTCAACACCTCAATATAATTTGTCTTATCCCGATCATCCGGTTTGTCCTGTACCCAACCCGTTGCATGAATTGGTGACTGAAGCTGAATGCTGCTCATGTTTTTTACCTGTTACTAAATTTCAAAAATTGATCAATCAAGACAGTAGATAGCTTTTGACTTACTCCCACAGCAGTACTGAAGGCACTGCTGCTGGATTAACCAGCCTTAGTAATCCATAACCAATCCCAGCAGTTCCATGAAAGAAACTGGGATCAAACACATCGTTCGGCAAGTTAGCGAACAGTTGATATGCCCCTGCGGCTGCTCTTGATACGACCCAAGTAGCTTGGTCTTGAGCAACCTTCCGCAATTGAGGACGAGCTAACGTTTGGGCGGCAACCAGCAATGTTTCGATACGACTAAAGTTACCGCCGCAAAGATGATCGACAGCGTGTAAGGGATGCTTCTGAATGGCTTGCAAAGCTGCTTCACCATCTTGATGAATTGCTTCAGTCTTTAAGATCGACCCAATGCCTAATCGTGCAAGAAGCATTCCAGCGCAATCATGGCAACCACTTGATCGATCGATCAGTAGACTATCGTCGGCGATTCCTTCATAGATTGCCTCTAAATAAGCCCGATCATCCGTTACAGAATAAAGACGCAACAAAGCGTAAGCAATGCCAGACGCGCTGTGAAGGAAGCCAGGTAACGGTCTTGCTTCAGTTAGTTTCCAAGCTTTTGGAGAACCGAGAAGGTTGACTTGAGCCGAGAGTAAATGTTGACCACACGCGATCGCTTTGGACAACACTGCTGAATTTGCCGTCTGGTCATAAAGGGCTAACAATCCTAAAATTGCTCCTGATACTCCAGCAGCAACGTCCAACTGTTTATCTGTACTGATGAGTTCCGCTGTGATTAAGTTAGCAGCATTGAGAGCATCCTCTAAGAGGAAGTCTTCTTTGAGGAACTGGCTGATTTTGGTCAGAGAATAGATCACTGAACCCAGCCCACTAGCGCCCCCAATTCCAATTCGCTGAATTCGTTTTTGTGTGGGTTCCCGATTCGCGATTTGCAATATTTGACGGGTACTCTGTAAAGCACCTAAAGCCCAGTGGCGAAATTTGCTGCTGCCATTCAAACTATCTAAAGCGGTTAGAAACAGGGCAACACCGCACTTACCATCATAAAAACCTTCGTTGATCACCTGAAGTTGAAATCGCTCGGCAGTCGGGACATAGCTTAAGCCAATCCAGGAAATATTCCCTGATGTATCTTCAATTGCGTGAGAGCAGATTTTCGCCGCGATGTCATAAGCAGCAGTCAGGAAGGGGTGACTCGTTAAGTGAGTTGAGGGAACAACACCGGGCTGCTCAAAAACCGTAGCGATGTCTGAACGCTGCTCCTCGGCAGTTTTAGCGATTTTGCTCTCTTCAAGATGGAGTAGGCGCGCCGCTCTAGCATAGAAGCTACCTCGAATAATTGCCACTTGCCGAATTAAATCTGTTTCGTCAAGCTCTAGCAATCGAGAGATTACTTGAGCGTAGCAGGGTGCTTTAAAGTATCCTGAAAGCGGTTGTTCTAATCCAACTGTTAGGGCATCGCTATCTGATTTGGCAGCAAAATAAGGAATATCTGACTGCTCCATTGCCTGCAATTCTGAGGATAGGATTGACCAAGCTGAAGGTTGATTTTGACAGGTCAGAAAAACACGAGATAGGATATCTAGTTCAATGCTGCGATCGCACCCATTTTGCAAATATTCCGGTTCTAGAAGGCTTTGGAGAATGACAGCATAAGCTTTAGTAGCACGGAAAACAAATCGTACCTGCTGCCCAGAGAAGCTAGCTAAGGGGCTATTCTCCGCTAGAAGCGCTTTACGGTGCTGGATCAAGAAGCGATACATTTGACGAAACCCCGCAACGATTTCATCAAGATATTGGTTGGGAGATAACGGTATCCCATTCAACATGGGGACATTTTTCTCAGGAGGTAACGACACCGTTTCATAGGCTCGGTGCATATTGTCTGTATTGATCAATTTCCAGACTAGGACGCGATCGCTGAGTGCTGCGTCTGCATCAATGCTTCCCAAACCACTGATATCATAGGGAGCAGGTTCGTTTTTATTGAAACCCCAACGAGGTAACAACCCACTGCGAAGCACTGATTCATTCAACAAGTGATCAGCAGATGTTTGAAGCTGTTTCTCAAGCGATTCTTCCATATCACGGGCATCATGGTGGATTAATGTTTCCATGTCGATCAGCACCAAATGTTCGCCGCAGGCAATTAAATTTTCGTAGTGACAATCGGTTGTATTCAAAACATAAAATAAGCACAGTAGCATCCCTGACCGTTGATAGAAACGCTGTGCTGCCAACTCATCTTCAACGGGTGATTGCTCAACGTACTCTACCCAGCCATAATTTGAGCGATTGAGTACCTTTAGAGTTTTGAAAGCCAACGGTGCATTCTGTTGATTGAACCATTCTAAAAGCTGCTGATAGGCAAGGTCTAACCCTAAGTTCTTGGGTTTATAAATTAGCTTTAGTCCTGATTTAAAAGTCAGACCAATCACACAGCGCCCGCGCTGATGCGGATCAGATAGATTTGCTTTTATTTCAGTAACTTTTCCTAATGGGTAAGCTACTAGATTTTTTTCACTCTTTTGCTCAGGCTGAAACATCTGCTGGATTTCAGGAATATCTGTCTTCAAACGTTGCAAAAATTCCGCCGTTGATTCTACCCAGAAATCTATTCGAGTCGCGATTAATTTTCCCAGTACTGGATACTTTTGAAAGAAAGTGAGTAGCCCATCTTGTAATAGGCTTTTTACAAAGGCTTGATAATAAGTTGTCTTTGGCTCAAGTTCTGTTTTTATTTCTGTAAAACTGAGTAGACGGTATCCGAAGGGACGAAAGTGATAAAACTCCTTTTCTAAAGTCTTATCGCAGAAATTAGCGAGCGAAATGAGCAACGATCGCTCTAGTTTTAGATATGCCTCTGGCAAGAGAACTTCTAATAGTAAGTTGCGATCGCATAAGTCTACATTCAAATGAGCCAATAGCTTCTGCCGCGCTACATGAATCAATGGCAGCAATAAATCTTCAAAGGGAAGTGGATTTTCAGAATGAATGCTGAGTGGGAGTGTGTCATTCGCGATCAATAATTGAGGTTGTCCAAGTTTTGATTGCCATTGAGAGGCAGTTGCAATAATATCTTTTAAGGTTGTTGCCCAATCTGGTAACGTCTCCTTCTCAGCAACAGCAACCGAGCTTGGACTTGAACGTGCTATGTCAATCTCTATTCCATCCCATTGCAGTCGCTTCCGAAAAGTTTCCCAATCTCCTTGAGCTACAACCTGACACCAATTCTCCAGATATTGATTAGCTTGAGTCCTCTCACCAAAGTTGCAACATTCGGAAAGAGATCTGGCATTGGTAATAATTGTTGTGAAAGCGGATTCTATCATTTCATTGCATCCTTTCATGTTTACCAGAAGGAACTGAAGAGGCTCTTTACTCAACGAGCCTCCGCAGATTTTTGAGTTAACTCAATGAGTTCGTACTTGCAACTTTTGCGATCGCAAAGTTAGGACTTGGTGTACCGATAGATGGCGAAAGTAAGATTGGCAGCACCGATCGTAGCAGGTGTCAGACCTCCTGCTACAGTTTCCAATTCCTCTTCCGTCAGTTTCTCATTAGGACTGCGCCCGATTGTTTGAGTTGCTTGAGTTTTCATGTACGATGCAACATCATTTTCAGCAAAACTAAGACCCTTCTGTTTACCCAGATCGACCATCTTGGTTTGAAAGTCCTCCGTCGCAGTGGTTGACTTCAACTGCTCTTGCAGGGCTGCGTCTTGTGCTACTTGTTGGATAAATTGTTCAACATTTGCTTGGGACATTTTGATTCTTCCTTTGTGTATGGTTTCGTGGTCAGCTAAACTCTTTGCTTAACTGTCTTAATCGTAGAGATTCATCCCAAGAGAAACATCTGAAGAACGTCTCGACTCCCATGCAACGAAGTAAAGTCAATCCGGTTAACATTCGTTGATGGACTGAGTATAATTACTTAAGCCTTTTGTAAATTAGCAATGCCCCTTGCTTGACAGCCAAAAAACCGAGCAAAGCAATTGCTCGGAAGCCAGTGGTTTTCTAGCTTCCTCAAAGGTTTCGTGAATGTTGATCGCAATTTCTAACCGTTCAGCATCGAGGGAGTTCTTTCAGAGTTGCGCTGATCGAGTTCGCATAGATGGCAAGCTGCGATCGATTCCGCAGCGCCAATCGATTCAGTAAATGCGTTACATAAGTCTTGACTGTACCTTCTGCCAAGTGGAGTTGAGTTGCAATTTCGCGGTTTGTACATCCTTGACCGATTAAGCACAATACATCGCGTTCTCTAGCCGGTAGCTGTTTAACTTCCTCTGCGATGTTCTGCTGATCCGAATCGTTGTCTGGAACATTGGTTAACAGCTTTTCCATTAATCCTGGAGCCATTTGACAATAGCCCCGATAAACGAAACGAATAGCTTCGATCAGTTCTGGAGCAGGCATATCTTTGAGCAAATAGCCTTTTGCACCAGCCCGCATCGCCTGAGCAATATCGCGATCGTCATCGAAGGTACTCAAAACTAATACCTTAGTATTGGGAAACTGCTCCACAATCAATCGAGTTGCTTCAATGCCAGTCATCACAGGCATTCGGATATCCATTAGCACAACATCCGGCTGCAAGGCGGAAACCTGAGCGATCGCAGCCTCTCCATTTCCCGCAGAACCCACCACTTGCAAATCGGCTTCTTGAGCCAAAACTGCCTGTAGCCCTTGGCAAATTAAGCTTTGATCGTCGACAAGTAACAATCGAATCATAGAGCACGCTCAGGTAATGGAAATCTGACCTCAATTTGGCAACCTGTTCCGAGGGCTGTCGTTAAGTGGAGTTCTCCCGCTAAGGCAGCCACTCGTTCTTGCATCCCTTGCAGTCCAAATCCAGCGGTATGCTGATGGCAATCAAATCCTTTGCCGTTATCCTTGAGCGTTAAGCAAAGGCAATCTCCGCTGGCTTGGTGAATCGTTACCAAATCAATTTGTACCTGAGTTGCCTGGGCGTGTTTAGAGATGTTCGTTAATGCTTCTTGCACAATTCGATGAACCGTTGTCGATACGGATAAAGAAACAGATTTTTTGAGATCAATCTGAACGATTGGGGTAATTCCTGTAACCTGTCGAAACCCTTCCGCCAAATCCAAGATCATTGCTTCTAAAGATTGTTGGGCTGGTTGATCGACCCGCAGTGCCTTGACGGATTGGCGGACTTCCTGCATTGCAGTTTTGCTTAACTGGTGCGCCTGAGTTAGAAAAACCTGGGCTTGGACGGGGTCAGTTTGTAACACACTGCTGGCGGCTTGTAGCTGCACGGTTAGTGCCGTCAGGGAATGTCCTAGCGAGTCGTGAATCTCGCGGGCAATGCGATTACGCTCCTCAATGGCTGCCATTGCTTCAATCTGTTGGTTTAGTGATCGCTCGTGGGCTAAGGCTTGTTGCAATTTTGCTTGAAGGCGGCGGAGCGAAAGTTGTGTTTCAATCCGAACGAGGACTTCTTCAACCTGGAACGGTTTACAAATATAATCAACACCCCCCACTGAAAAGGCTTTGACTTTATCAATCACTTCGTGGGAAGCACTAATAAAAATGACCGGAATATCGATCGTCTGTGCCTGATCTTTCAGTAAACGACAGACCTCGTAGCCATCTATACCTGGCATATTCACATCAAGCAAAATCAGATCCGGTGGTTGCGCCTGTGCCCCCATCAAGGCTGATGAGCCGTTGATTACACTCCGGACTTTGTAGCCCTGTTCACTGAGTATCGTTGACAACAATCGTAAATTATCTGGAGTGTCATCAACAATAAGAATATCTCCTTTCGTTGAGAATTTACGCATAACTCAACCTGAGATTATCAATTGACCATTATAATACTTCTTACCAATGAGGAATCCTCGTTTCCACAAACTTCCAAAGGTGAGTGACATGGGATTAGATGATCTCGATCGACGATTTCAATTTTTGCGGAAGCGACAACCTCAACGCTGGATCGCTTTGCTTGGACTCATTGGAACTGCAATCCTCAGCGCACTGTTATGGCAACGGTTGCAACCTGCCCAGATTGTCATATCAACTCAGCCAGAAATCGTCATCCCTAGCTCACAGAACGAGCCAATTCAACCGATTCCCCTGCAAGTCGCACTGGATACCAACAAAGTACAGTTAGGAGAAAAACTCTTTGCTGACACTCGCCTTTCTATCGATAATCAGGTATCTTGCCTCAGTTGTCATCGGCTTGATCTCGGAGGGGCGGATCGACAATCTCGATCCATCGGAGCAACTGGGGTGCAAATGCAGGTAAACACCCCGACGGTTTTTAATGTCGCCCACAATTTCCGGTTTAGTTGGAATGGACGGTTTGAGACGCTAGAGGCTCAGATCGAGGGGTTAGATCAGAACGTGATGGGAATTTCTTGGGAACAGGCGATCGCGAAACTTCAGCAAGCACCCGACTACGTACAACTGTTTAACGTCATTTATGCCGATGGCATCACCTTGCCTAATGTGATCGATGCAATCGCGGTTTACGAGCGATCGCTCGATACGCCGAACTCCCGCTTTGATCAGTTTCTGCGCGGCGATTACACCGCGTTAACGGTTGAAGAAAGAGAGGGCTATCGATTGTTTAAAAGTTATGGCTGCGTCAGTTGTCACCAAGGCGTGAATGTGGGCGGCAATTTGTTTCAGAAGTTTGGGGTGATTGGTAATTATTTCGCCGATTGCGGCAACATTACCGCTGCCGACTATGGACGCTACAACGTGACGGGCAGCGAGAACGATCGATATGTGTTCCGGGTTCCGAGCCTGAGAAATGTCGCGATCGCACCGCCTTATTTTCATGATGGCACGGCTCAAACGCTCGAACAAGCGATCGCCGTGATGGCAAAGTATCAACTCGGTCGTCCCCTTCCTCAAGCACACGTTCGTCGCATTGCCCAGTTTCTGAACACGCTCACCGGAGAACCTTCAAGGAGTGCCTCATGACCCGTGTGGCTGGTTCCAGGCAAAACGATCGCTCAGGACGATCCAATGGAGCAGGGCACTTTTCTCGATTGCTGCATTGGAACGCATTGGCATGGGTCGGTTTCGCGATCATATTGATGGTGTTGTGGAACAAAGCGAACATCCTTGATATTCATCAACATAGCCGCTATCTTACACTTTTACGTCAATCGCAAGAGGTTGATGCACGATTGAATCAGAGCATTTTGGAAGCACGATTAGGACAGCTTTCCTCCTACGATCCCATCGTCAGCGAAACGGCTAACCTGAAGCAGATTCAAGCCAAGCTGCAACAGATTCCCAGCTTCGTTGCTCCCACAGAACATGCTGCTTTAGAGCAACTGCTGCGCCGCCAATGGGAACTTTTACACGCCAAAGAAGCGTTGATCAATCAGTTCAATTCTCAAAATGCGGTTTTGAAGAATTCGCTGTCGTACTTTCCAATTCTGGTTCGCACGTTAGCAGAAAAAATAACGATTGCTTCATCCCAGTCTGAACAGCTAAATTCGTTCCTTCAGAACGTTCTATTGTTCGATGTATTAGGAGACGAGGATTTTTCGGCTCAACTGGTGCAACAGATTGAACAACTAGAATCACTAGAAGCCGCTCAATCCAATGAGCCATTGAAAACGGCGATCGCACACGCCCGCCTGATTCTGCGAGGACAGCCCCGCCGAGAAGCACTCATTCATGGCATTTTGATTATTCCCACCAGAGACACCAGCGAAGCGATCGCGCAAACGTACTATCAGTCTTACCAACGAGCGCTGACAACTATTGACTTCTACCGATTCTGGTTTTTTGCTTTGTGTACGGTTGGGGTGATCGCGATCGCTACGTCGATTATTCTCAAACTGAGGCGTTCAGAACAGGCATTGCGACAAAGCGAAACAAAATTTCGCACCTTACTCAGTGCTATTCCAGATTTGATGATGCGCTTAAGGCGCGATGGCACGTATTTAGACTTTATTCCAAATAAGGATTTTAAAGCTTATGCAAATCATACAGAGCGCGATGTGGTGGGTAAGACTGTATTTGAGATCCTGCCTGCGAAACTAGCACATCAACGAATGACTTATATTCAGCAAGCACTCCGAACGGGCGAGCTACAAGTTTATGATCATCAGTTAGTCAACAATCAGGAAATTCAACACTTGGAAAATCGAGTCGTTGTCAGCGGAAAAAATGAAGTGCTGATCATTACGAGAGATATCACTGAGCAGAAAAAAGCTCAAGAAGAACTGCAATGTGCCAAAGAAGCGGCTGAGTCCGCGAACAAAGCGAAGAGCGTTTTTCTCTCGAATATGAGCCATGAACTGCGAACGCCGTTGAATGTCATTCTTGGATTTGCTCAACTTCTAAACTATGGTGATTCGCTCACCGCTCAGCAACAACAGCATTTAGATGCAATCAGCCGCAGTGGAGAACATCTATTAATGTTGATCAATGATGTTCTTGAAATGTCGAAAATTGAAGCGGGTCGCATCACATTGAACCAAAGCAATGTCGATCTGCATGCTGTCATCCGCACCCTACAACAAATGTTCCAATTTAAGGCAGAGTCTAAGGGACTGCAATTGATTGTGGAACAATCTCCCGAACTGCCGCAGTATGTTCACACCGACGTAAGTAAACTGCGTCAAGTGCTGGTAAATTTGCTAGGCAATGCCATCAAATTTACCCAAACCGGAGTGATCGTTCTGCGCGTACAATGGCAGCCTGACACCGCCACGTTTCACTTCGTGGTATCCGATACTGGCGTTGGCATTGCACCGACGGAACGCGATCGCATCTTTGATCCCTTTGTTCAAACTGAAGCGACGCAGCAAGTCCATCCCCTGCAAGCCCAAGACGGCACCGGACTCGGTTTAGCAATCAGCCGTCGGTTTGTTCAACTGATGGGCGGAGAAATCTGGGTTGAAAGTCAAGTTGGAGTTGGCTCGACGTTTCACTTCACGATTCAGGCACAGTTAGCCGAGAGTGATGGCATCCTGATTCAGTCGAGCCAACGTCAAGTCATCGGGTTAGAACCAGAGCAACCCACTTACCGCATCTTAATTGCGGAAGACAAACTTGAGAATCGCCAACTCTTGGTGGAGCTATTGCGTCCGATTGGGTTTGAGGTGGAGGAGGCGATCAATGGACAAGACGCGATCAAGCAATGGAAAGCTTGGTCGCCGCACTTAATCTGCCTAGATTTGCGGATGCCTGTGTTAGATGGCTATCAAGCAGCACAACAGATTCGTGCCCAGCAGCAAAACAATGGATCTCCGACGATCATCATTGCCATCACAAGCAGCGCCTTTGAAGCAGACCGACATCAGGCGTTAGCGGCGGGATGTGATGATTTCGTGCGAAAGCCGTTTCGCTCAGAAATTATTTTTGAAAAAATCGCACAGTATTTAGGAGTCCGCTACCGCTATGCAGCAGAACCAGAACCGCTGTCCATTAACGCAACCTCGGTTCTCAAACCTTCTAAAATGATTAAGATAGACCATCTGAACCATATGCCACCCACCTGGCGAACCCAATTGCATCAAGCAGCAATTCGCGTAGATGCAGAGGCAATTGGGCAACTGATCAAAGAAATTCCAGAGTCACAAGCAGATTTAGCAAAGGCTTTAACCTACCTCGTTGATCAGTTTCAGTTTGAAGAAATTGTTGCAATGACTCAGCAGCCGTTTCTGAAGATTGATTAAGAGAAAGGGGCATAAATTCGTTATCGATTCTCGATCAGACTTTAGGACAGGGTGAACATGAATACGATGGTTAGATTTGCTCGTAGTTTTTCCCCTTTAATGAGTGTTTTAGTACTTGCTGCTTGTAGTCATCAAAATAATGCTAGAAACGTTACTGGCACGAATACTGCAGATAATTCATCTACGGGTACAAACACTACGCAATTTGCTGCGGTGAAAGGATGTAAGAATGTTGGAATTTTGCTGCCGGAATCAGATTCTTCCGTCAGATATGAGGCTTACGATCATCCCTTGCTAGAAAAAGAAATTAAGCAAGCAATTCCAGGTGTCACCATTCAATATGCCAATGCAAACAACAATGCGGTCACTCAACAGAACCAAGCAGAAGCTGCACTAGCGAAGGGTGCTTGTATTCTTGTAGTTGGTCCGCAGGATGGTGATAAAGCTTCGGTGATTGTGCAACGAGCGAAAGCAAGTCAGGTTCCGGTGATTGCCTACGATCGCTTGATCCAAGATCCGGACACTGCCTTCTATGTTTCGTTTAACAATGCTCGTGTGGGCGAACTACAAGGACAATACATTGTTGATCAGTTTCGCAAAGGTGCATTTGGTTTGAAGCCAGGTGCAAATCTTGTAATGATCAATGGAGCGCAAACGGATAACAACGCATTGCAGTTCAGAGAAGGTGTGCTGAAAGCATTGCAGCCGTTGATTGATAGCAAGGAGATCAATCTAGTTTTTGATCAATATACGCCGAACTGGGATAGTGCGCGGGCGCAATTGAGTATGGAAGGAATTCTGATGCAGCAGAAGAACAATGTCCAGATTGCTTATGTTGCAAATGATGGGATGGCGAATGCGGTGATTGCGGCGTTGCGGGCGCGAAATTTAGACGGCAGGGTGTTGGTGACGGGACAAGATGCGACTGTCACAGGAATTCAGAACATTCTCACGGGTGACCAAGCAATGACAGTTTATAAACCGATCGCGAAGCAGGCGCAAGTGACGGCGCAGATAGTAGCGGCATTGAGCAATGGAATTGATTCGAGAGCGTTGGTGAATGGGCAGACGGCGTTGGAGTCAAGAGGACAGTTAGCATCGGTGTTGTTAGATCCGAGCGCAGTGGATAAATCGAATGTTCAGCAGACAGTGATTGCGGATGGGTATTTGACGAGAGAGCAAATTTGTAATGGATTGAATGGTGACATGACGGGAATCTGTCGCAATATTGCTAGTGCAAGGCAGTAGACTTAATCGAAAATAAGATGAAGCTGATCGGGGTAAAAGTAGCGAAGAGCTAATTTACCGCCACGTGATGGCTGAAAATTTTACCCAGATTAGGTTTCAGAAAAAATCTAGAGTTAAGCAGCATCAATTTGTAATCGCTCGTTCATATTCAGCCGGAAAGTGCCGTAAGGGTTAACATGTACCCAAATCAACGGTGATAATGCCCGGAAATCTTCTTGTCTCATCTGCTTCATCCAAGTGGCTTCTGCCAAGACCTTTTGAATCATCAGCGTTTTGAAAAGTTTTGAGGAGTCCAATTTTCTACAAGTTCTTCTATACTTTGAGGCGGTTTAACCATTTATTATCTTCTCCGTAATGGTAATACCAGTTGCTCCCAAAGCATAAATGAATCTGTTGTTATCAGGTTCTAAATTTCTCTATGCAGATTTGAGTTTTTTTGTCAAATCGCATAAAAAATATATTAAGTTTACTTATATTTGAGGCTGAGAAACTGGGGTCAATCATCATCTAAGAAAAATGGCTAAAACTTTTACTAGTTAAGTATTTCAATGACGATGCCCCTGGTTGCACGAACCTTCTATTTACGCCAAATAGCGTGGAACTTCCTAGCACGCAAATTTCAGACCGAAGTGCGCGGCACACTCATAATTTGGCATCTTACATCGCTCAAATCTTCTCTGGCTATGAACTCTCGGCACTTTCTTCCGCGACAAACAGCGCGATACCGACGACATTCATCAAAAAATTCGACACGATCGCCTCTCGCCAAAAGTGTCAAAATTCCAAAGAAGTCATCCACTCTTAATAATATTATTGTTGACAACTTGTTCACGAAATGTGAACATAGAAGAATATTAGATTATTTTTCTTAGTTTTAATTGACTTAAAGAGGCTATTTTATCTAATATTCATGCACGTTATTAGTAATAAAAAACTAAAAGAATTTTATGAAATTCATTCAGACGCAAAGACTCCTTTAGATAACTGGTACAGGATTGTAAAATCAGCTGAATGGAGAAATTTAGCTGAAGTGCGTCAAGTCTTTCCAAGTGCTGATCTTACTAGCAACTTTACGATTTTTAATATTAAGCGCAGTACCTATCGACTCATAGTAAGTATTGATTATGCTAGGCAGATAGTTTATGTCAAATACATTTTGACTCACGCAGAATACGACAAGGAGAAATGGAAAGATGACCCTTACTATTGATAAAAACGTATATGGTTCCCTGCTGGTAGAATTTCAACCAAAAGTAGTAGAGACTGAAGAAGAAAATGAGAAGTATTTGGAGATCATTGAAAAGTTAATGGCGGAAAAAAACCGCACTCCAGAGCAAGATACTCTCTTGGATCTTTTGGTGATTTTGGTTGAAAAATTTGAAGAGGAGCATTATCAACACAAAGGCTCAACTCCTCAATCTATTTTGCTGCACCTAATGGAGGAGCATAATATGAGTCAATCAGAACTAGCAGAATTAGTTGGTTCTAAAGGTGCTACTTCAGAAATCCTCAGTGGCAAGCGCGGTGTTAGTAAGCGATTGGCTAAGAAATTAGCAGAGTTCTTTCACGTATCGCCTGAGTTGTTTATTTAGTGGAGAAACCTTTGATATAAGTGCAACTTTTCATTTACACTCGCGACTCAAAATAAGCTGACCATTTGGCAGTCGATACGCACCTTGCGGTTCTACAATAGGGTCGCCGATTTGCCAAGGACGGCTAGCATCAATAGCGCGATCACTTGGTATAGAACGCACAGTACCCGTCGGGTAGGATGAAGCTGTAATGTCTCCTGGGCGCGTTGGCAATCCACCATTACCTGTAATGATGAAATTACCTTGTTGGCGATCGCTACTACGAGCAATGCAACTATTAGCAACTAGCGTACCGGTGTCAATCACGTTTGCTGGTAATTCTGTCAAGCTGTTTTGGACAAATGTGGTGTCTGGTGTAGTGATGTTACCTGATGCGATCGCGCCAGTAGCATTAACATCAACTCGATTATTACCATCGAGGATAGCGTAATCTGTTTCTGAATTACCTGGGCGATAGCCAAAGCCGAAGAAGACAGGAGTGTTCAGTGTAATGTTACCGCCTTGACCTTCAGGTGCAGATGCCAAAATATCACTATCATCAAACGCAATGATTGAGTCCGCAGTTAGGTTAATGTCACCGCCACTTCCCGCGCTGCTGGTGAGATCTGTTCTAATGTCACTATCATTGCGCAGACGGATGTCACTTGCAGCGATCGTAATGTCGCCACCCCCTGATTGAGTAGCAGCAGTAGTAATTTCGCTATTGTTGGCACTTAATTCACCTGTAGCATTGACAGTGATATTACCTGCACTGCCTGTTCCTTGGCTTTGGGCAGATAGCTGAGCACCATTAGTTAAATCGAGTGTTGTTGTGTCAATATTGATACCGCCGCCCTTTCCTGTGGAGTTGGAGGTAGTGTTAGCGAAGATGCCGCTAGCAGAACCCTGATTGCTCACTACATCCTGGCTAAACTGAGCAAGACGACTAGTAAAAGTGGGATCGCTGCCAGAAATAGTGAGGTTATCTGCAATATGCAGAGTAATGCTGCCCGCAGTTCCACTACTACTAGTAGTTGTTAATATTTGCCCACCACTAGTAGCTTCAAGGTTACTAGCATTAATAGTAATGTTCCCCCCGTTACTAGGATTAGAAGTTTGAGCATTAACAACTGCACCATCCCCAATGTGAAAGATATCAGTATTAACTATAATTTCTCCTCCCTGACCGCTTGCGCCTCTCTGGGTATTTGTAAACAGTCCGCTAGAAAAACCTTCTAGATCGACTCCCGAAACCCTAATAATATTAGAGGCATTGATGCGGATACTTCCTCCTTTTCCCTGTCCGCCAGGTACATCTCCTTGTGCGCGAAAAACAGCAGCTGCCACTTGACCGCCATTTATCAAAGTAAGCGATCGTGTCTCGATATTAATATTTCCACCATCTCCGATTGCTCCTCCTCCCACACTACTTGAAATGTAGCCTCTTGAGAGAGATATAGAATCGTTAGCCCGTAGAATCATTTTACCAGCAGCCCCCTCGCCGAAGGTAGAATTTGCTGCTATTGCCCCATCGTTGATAATTAACTTTCCGGTATCAATACTCAAAGCTCCAGCCTTTCCCGTTCCATAAGTTTCAGCTGCTAAAGCACTCCTGTACTGCCCATTAACTGAGATGCCACTTAGTTCCACACGTTCAGTAGCATTTACCGTTAAATCTCCTGCTTGTCCCGCGTTAAAAGTAGAGGCTGATACTATTGCCCCATCGTTGATAATTAACTTTCCGGTATTAATACTTAAAGCTCCAGCCTTTCCTGTACCAGAAGTTTCAGCTGCCAAAGTACTTCTATACTGCCCATCAGCAGAAATACCACTCAGTTCTACAGCATCAATAGCATTTACTGTCAAGTTTCCTGCCTGTCCTTCACCAAAAGTAGAAGCTACTGCTATTGCTCCACCTTTAATAACCAATCGCCCCGTATTAATTGTTATATCTCCGGCAGCTTTAGCATCAGAGAAGCCTACAGCAATTAAGCGGCTCCGCATTCCAGTACCTGTTAAGGTTCCTGACAGTTTTACAGACTCAGAAGCGTTGATAGTGAGATTTCCTGCTTGTCCCTCACCTCGAGAACGAGTTGATACTTGCGCGCCATCTTGGACTAGTAATCGTCTGGTTTTAACAGTTATGTTTCCCGCATTGCCCTCAGATCCTTGTTCAGCTCGAGCAAATAAGCCACTAGAAAATTGACCATCTGCTGAAGTTCCAATCAGTTCTACAGCATCAGTAACATTTACTGTTAAATTCCCTGCGTGTCCTTGGCCAAAAGTGATAGCTGATACTTGTGCGCCATTGCTGATACTCAAGCGTCTAGCCTCTAGTATGATATCTCCTGCTTGAGCACCATCTGAACCTAAATTGCTTAATATTCCTGCATAAAGACCACTTCCTTCCAAGATGTTTATGTTCTGTGCAGAGATCGCAATATCGCCACCACCGCCACCTGCAACAATAAACCCTGCACCATTTGTTAAAGAGACATCAGCCCTAGCTAGATTATTAGGAACTGACAAACTAAAATTGTTGCCATCGTACTCTAAGCCTACGGTTCCTGTTCCTGCTACTGCTGCAAGATCAATGCGCCCACCAAAAGCAACAATTCCACCGCTATCTGCGGTTATATCTCCACCAACGAGTAGTAAATTTTGACCATCTGGAACTCTTAGACCAAAATATCCTGAATTACCTGCTTCATCTAAACCTGCGGGTGCTATTGAGTTATTTTCGATAGGCTGCGTGGTAATTTGATTGAACAAGAAAGCTGAAGGATTGACACTCAGCAGTGAATTACCCGCACTCACAGGTGTATTTTGCGCAAACTCTGCACCACCAGGAAACTGAATCGCATTCGCTGTTGTTGCCACAAACGATCCGCCCAGATCTAACTGTGCATTTGGTCCAAATAAAATGCCATTGGGATTCATCAAAAACAGATTTGCATTACCCTCTGCCCGAATCAGTCCTTGAATATCTGAAGGATTACCACCTGTGACTCGTGCCAGAACATTGACAATCGCAGGTGCATTGACAAAGTGTGCGGTTCCACCATTGGGAATACTGAAATTACTGAAACTATGAAAGAGATTTTTATCCCCAACGGTTGTACCATTCGTGATTTCAAAGGTATCGCCGTTGAGCGTGACTGTAGTTCCTATAGAAGGATCGGCAGTGACTTGAGCCAGGGTGCGATCGCCTCCTATAGCACTACGCATACACGTTAGGACATTCTTTGAAGGCAGCATCAACACAATCCCGAAAGTTATCAAATTCATCCCAGCGTTGCCGCATCCAATTCTTCAGGGTAAACCACCAATGCTCAATCTC
>NZ_JADEWN010000007.1 GCF_015207655.1 Gloeocapsopsis crepidinum LEGE 06123
CCATGTATGCACAGGGAAATAGCAATATTCCTGACCACCCGATGAATACGAAGCGATCTCTTTTTAGCCAGTCGTCTACGACGTCAAACCATCCTCGACTCGCTGGCTGTCCTACTGCTATTGTCATAGCAAAAACTCCAGATCTTATAATTTCATGCTAGAATCGTCTGCCTTTTCTGGTAATTTTACAACTACCCAGAGCAGGATATGAGTTGATTTGTCAACTTAGTTTACGATTCTTTACTTATTCTAATCATAGTTTTACTATTAAATGCCGTTTTGTGACAATATCCTTGACAGAATTTAATCTTTATTTAAGCTAAATGAGGTAAATCACAGACAAAATTATTTGGCATCTATCAATTGACGTAAGTAAACATTGCCTATTGTGACTCTTTAGGTAGTTAAAATGAGAATGAGATTTACAGTTGCTAAGTACACAAATAGTTACAATGTTTAACATTGATTTGACACTCAAAAACACGCCCTTTCCACTTTCTGTGCAACGCAAGGTTGCAGAAGACGCAGAAGCTGTTTATCAGAAGCTTTTGCAAGCAATGCAGTCTGGTAGTACTGAAGTCGTAGAATTGACCTGCGAGAGCCAAACTGAGAAAAAAGTAGCTGTACGAGCTAGTGATATTTCTAGTGTCCAAATGTCTCAAAAAACAGGGACAGCGGCTGGCGGTAGACCGCCTGGCTTTTTTGCATTAGCAGAGTAAACCTAACAGTTGGTGGTCATATGGCTGATGCTATTCAGGCGCGCGATTTGTGTTTTGGTTGGGCTAATGGTGAGGATGTTTTAAAGTCCTGTAGCTTAGAAGTCCCTCAGGGTGAGTTTTGGATGCTGCTAGGGACTAATGGTAGTGGAAAATCAACCCTATTAAGATTACTAGCAGGTTTATTAACTCCTCAATCTGGTGAGATTAATGTTATGCCGCCAGTGGGTTTTGTATTTCAAAACCCTGACCACCAATTGGTCATGCCAACTGTTGGCGCTGATGTTGCTTTTGGATTGGTAGAGGAAAAATTATCTCCTAGCCAAGTACGTCATCGTGTTGCAGAAGCTCTATCAGCAGTAAATTTATTAGAGTTACAACGAAGACCAATATATGCTCTAAGTGGCGGACAAAAGCAACGAGTCGCGATCGCAGGTGCGATCGCACGACAAAGTGAAGTACTACTATTAGACGAACCTACAGCTTTACTCGATCCTGATAGCCAATTAGACTTGGTTGCACAAGTAAAACGCTTAGTTAAAAGTCGTAATTTAACTGCATTGTGGGTAACACATCGCTTAGACGAACTCAATTATTGTGATGGTGCTTTTCTTTTAGAAAAAGGCTTTTTAGTAGATCGTGGAGATCCTAAACGGCTTCAACAACGTTTAATGCAAGTAGGCTTAGCCTCATAGTGTAATTTTTCCTGAAAAAAAGAGTGAAACAACCATCTATGTAAAAGCTTGGTTGTTTTGTATGACTAGTGTATCTACCGAAATGTTATAGGATATACCTCGATTACTATTAAGATGTGAATAAATAATGTTAACTTTAGCAATATTTGCTGTTCATCATGCCCCGTTCCATACCACAAGCTGTCCTCCTAGTTGATGGCTATAATATAATCGGTGCTTGGTCTTGCCTAAAAAAGATTCGAGACACTGAAGGTTTAGAAGCGTCGCGCTGGCAACTCATTGAAGACCTCACAAATTACAGTGCGTATCAAGGTATCGTGACTCAAGTTGTTTTTGATGCTCACTATCAAAACACTTGTAGCAACTATGAAGTCATTACAGAAAGTCTATCAGCGTACTACACCAGTTTTGGAGAAACCGCTGATACTTACATAGAAAAGGTATGCGCTGCTTTTCGACCTTATCTTCGAGGAACCTTACCTATCAAGACAACAAAAAACAGCAAACTACCAGTTTATTCCCAAACTTCGCGAATAATCGTTGCTACTTCAGATAGGGCACATCAATTAACAGTTGTAGGTTATGGTGCAGAATGGTTGTCTGCTGCACAACTTAAGTTTGAGGTACAAACCACAGCGCACCGAGTTCGACAAAAAAATAAGTCTCGGCAACAACCGTCTAGCCGTTTTTTAGCAAATTCTATAGATGCTAAAGCTAGACAGCGCTTATCAGAGATGAGAATGGGAACAAAGAAATAGATATGGCTGTATCAGCTAGCAAGAACGCTGCATCAACGTGTAGAAGAGAGCCTCAGGTTATAAAAAAGAGCCTGAATAATTTTTTTTGCCAAAACACTTGCCAAATGCGATCGTTTACTATTAATATAGGAATTCGCAATCCTCAGTAGCTCAGTGGTAGAGCGGTCGGCTGTTAACCGATTGGTCGTAGGTTCGAATCCTACCTGGGGAGTTTAAAACAATATCGAGATGCAAGACCACAGCGTTTGACTTATATTGTTCTTGGTGAGTACAAATAAGCTGTTAAGTCTGCGCCAGTTATTCAAGTTAACTGGTAAACAAAGAGATTGGTTTTTCGATTCGATATATAAAATGTGATTCAATTCAACCGTATATTAAAGTATTGGTTGTTGTGTGACTCGCTTTTTTACTTTGTTCTGCAGAAAGTTGCTCTAAATTTGAGAATACAGTAAATATTTTAGATCTATCCAAAGCTCGATTCTATACTCGTGCCAAATAAGTCAAAAATATATAAATTTAGTTATCGGCACATAACAAGTAAAGAGTTGCAACAGGAGTGCAGTAGCTCTTGCAAAATTTAATTTTAGTAGAAACTATCTAGGAGTTAAATGTATGTCTCTTAAAAAGATTAAGGATTTTGCTCCAAACTATATCGAATTCTTTGATAGTAAAGATTTTATAGGGTTTAATGTTTATACGGAAAAATCTGGAGAAAAAGTTGGCTATATCAAAGACATCTTAGTAGATGAGAAGGGATACTTTCGCTACTTTGTTGTTGATTTTGGTTTATGGGTATTTAATAAACAGGTTATGCTTCCTGTGGGATGTTCTCAAATTGACTATGAGGCTCAAAAAGTTTTTGTTTTAGGTGTAGATCGCAAACAAGTAGAAAGTCTTCCTGCCTATAACGAACAAGTAGAAATAGATCAGGAATATGAAGAAAACCTGCGAGAAGCATATCTTAATGTGACATCAGCTATTGACTCGGCAGTACTCTTATCAGAAAGTCAAGTTCCTCGGATTAAGCAAGCTGATGCAAGACAAGCTAATTACAACTATACACAGGCTGCAGACTTATATGAATTAAGCGATCGCCATCATCGAGTTATTAAAGAGTATCAAGATAGATTGATTGCTGAACATCAAACACGGCAAGAAAAAGAAGTAATCGATCAACTTGTTACAAAAAACAAAAGCGTTGAGCAATTAGTGGTTTCTTCATCTACCTCTAGCACTCAAGCAACCCATAAAAACAAACCTACTCGTTGCGCTTGTTTAATCTTTAATCCTGTGGCAGGTCAATCTAACTCAGAACAAGACTTAGCAACAATCACAAGTCTGCTAGAGCCAGAATTTGACCTTGATATTCGGATGACAACTCCTGACAAAGATGCTGACGAAATAGCTAAAGAAGCAGTAGAACAAGGAGCGCAAATTATTATTGCATCTGGTGGAGATGGGACACTTTCGGCTGCTGCAGAAGCCGTTGTCGGAACAGGAATTCCTTTAGGTGTGATTTCTCGCGGTACAGCAAATGCTTTTGCAACCGCTTTAGGCATTCCAGCTACAATTCCGGCAGCTTGTCAAACTATATTGGATGGTAAAACACGTACTGTTGATGCTGCATATTGTAACGGTAGACCTATGGTTTTGCTAGCTGGAATTGGATTTGAGGCAGAAACCGTAAAACGAGCAGACCGTGATGTGAAGAATCGATTTGGTATGCTAGCGTATGTTTTAGCTGGTATTCATGAATTACGTAATCTAGAATCTTTTGAGACACGTATCGAAACTGAAGACAAAGTAATTACCCTGAATGCTGCAGCCGTCACCGTAGCCAATGCTGCGCCACCAACTTCTGTGCTTGCCCAAGGACCAGCAGAATTATTAGTTGATGATGGTTTACTAGATGTTACTATCGTTGCACCAACAAATACGATTAGTGCGATCGCTGCTGCTTATAACCTCTTACAGTCAGCTTATAGTGGTGAAGTAGCTGATAGACCTGATACTGGTTTCCTACGAGCAAGAAGCATTAAAATCTCCACTAATCCACCTCAAAGAGTGGTTGTAGACGGTGAATTGATGGGTAGTACGCCGATTGAAGTTGAATGTGTTCCTGGCGGTTTAACAATTATAGTTCCCACTGTTCCTGAAGAACTCGCAGAGGAGAAGTTAGACGGACTACCTAATCTACAAATCAAGTTTAAAAAACCACCTGTAGCAAATTGAAAGTAATTGAGCTGCATTGAGAATATGCAGATTGATAGAGACAGCAGATTGTTGTCTGAAGTAACCTATGCTTGGTTCAAGAAATTTGTTGAGCCACGTACATTATATGGGCTTTGATGATAGTAACTTTAGCAATCAGCGCAACAATCAACAGTTTAGAAACATTAAGTTAATCATAATTATTCCTGTAACTACACTGAGCAGTTATAGTTCTACTGTCAGCACAATAAGATAAAAAACCAAATCAACGAAGTACAATAGAGAGATACTATATATTATGGAATTTGTGTCCGATCCGCCGATATCCGTCAAAATCGAGAAAATGAAGCAACGGGTACGGTGGCAAGACCCACTCATTTTTGAAAGACAAATTGACCAAACTCGGTTTGTTTTCGCCTCAGAGGAAGATAACCCAGAATTTTCATTTTTGGTTGTTGGCGATAGCGGTTCAGGAAAACACCGAAAACACAATCCGCAACGTCAGATCGCTGAACGCATGTTGGAGCATTGCGATCGCAGCCGATTTATTTTACATACAGGTGACGTCGTATATTTAGTTGGCTCTAGTGAATACTACCCAAAAAACTTTATTGAGCCTTATAAAGAGTTTATTGTCGGTGGCGAAAAACCAAAAAAAGTAGCCTATGATGAGATGATCTTCAAAACACCAATACTACCTGTGTTGGGCAATCACGATTACTATGACTTGCCGTTAATTTATGGTCTGATGGGAGGTGCCACATTACCTATACGTCGCCTTTTAAAACTGCGATTGGACTTAGATATTGGTTGGCATGGTTCTTATCAAGGTAAAGCTTATGCCAAAGCATTTATAGACTACTTAAAAGCAATAGATTCTGATAAAGAATTGCAGCGCCATCTAGACAAACACTACACTGCAACAACAAGTACCGGTCGCTGCTTGCTCTACGAACCAGGACATTTTACGCGACTGCCTTATCGATATTACACTTTCCGCAGTGGTGGCATTGATTTTTTTGCGCTGGACTCAAACACCTTTAACGCTCCTGCGCCGTTACCAACAACAGGAGAAGGTAAAGCATATCGACGTACTTTGGAAGCTCGTATTTATGAATTAGAACAAGAAAAGTTGCAAATTATGGAGGAAGCAGCGAAGCTCAATCATAATTTACCAGAAGATGCTGAAAGACTTGATGATTTAGAAGCAAAGTTAGAGCAAACAGAAGAAATCAAACTTGATATTGATAAGCAATTAGCAGCAGACGAATCTACTGTAACTGACTTTGAGCAATTAACATGGCTACGACAAAGACTGATTGAATCATGGAACACGCCAGAAGTTCGGGGCAGAGTCATTTACTTGCATCATCCACCCTACGTCACTGAAGCATCAAAGTGGTATCAGGCACAAACTTTAGCAGTACGTCGTAATCTGCGTTGGGTTCTTGATGAAGTTGCAAAAGAACTGGGCGGGCTACCGCAGCGTCCGCTTGTCGATTTAGTATTAACAGGTCATGCACATTGTTTAGAGCACCTTTCCACAGGTGATACCGGACATGCAGATTCTTATATTAATTGGATTGTCTGTGGTGGAAGTGGTTATAGCTTGCGGCGACAGCGTAAAGAAGGAACAGAATTAAAAGAGACTTTTGGGAGTATTGAGCGTGAAGTTGCGCGATCGCATCTTTACATTGGTCGTAGCGGTCACGGTTCGCACAAACGACGACCCTATTCATTTTTACGGATTGATGTCAAAGCAGGAAACCCTGCCAAGTTTGTCGTTAAGCCTTTTGTTGCCGAACGATATCAGCGTGACTGGTTGGAACAAGACATTGAGCCATTTAGGATTTAGTATTTACTGTGTCGTCTGTTAAATATCTGCGTTACACTAACCGACAAGTTCTATCTTACGAAAGATGAAGTAGATGATTCACTGTTGATTTATATAAAGCTAGAAACAATAGTACATTGATACTACCGCTTTGTTAACTAAAGCAACAGAGTACTTCAGAACGGCAAAAGTTGTCACGCAAAAAGTGGCTGAATTGCTATCTGCTCAAGTTTGTGTCACTAATGAGCAAGGAATCGTCATTGCTAGTAGTAATTTAGAGTTAGTTGGGCTTTCCAGCAATGACCTGGACAATACTGCAACCAACCATTACCTGCGAGTCCCTTTATCGGTCGATATGCAAGCAGGTGAAGTCATTGTTGGTGAACCTTGCAATGGCGATGTTATCTCTCCGCGTTTGGCGCAGGTATTAATAGAAATGGTTATCAATCAAACAGCCATAATTGATAACCTCCCAACTCAGCATCAACTAAAAGATAAGTTTATCTACGATTTACTGCATGGTTTGATTGATGAGACGACTGTTGTTCGCTATAGCAAACTTTTAGGATTAGACTTATCACCACCTCGTGCTGTCATTTTAATAGATGCTTCGGAATACATTTTAGGCAATCATCCTCAACAATCAGAAGAAACCGTTGAAGTCAAAATTCGACGTCGGGCGCAGCTGGTAATTAGTAGTATTGTCCGATTCTTTCTCTTGCCGAAGGATACAATTTGTGCGTACATTGGTGATGGGGAAATAGCCGTATTAAAAGCAAGTAATACAAAAAATCTTGCAAATTGGGCGAAAAGTGGAGATGTGCTAGAACAGTCTAGTTATTCTTGGGCAAATCTTACTGCACTCAATCGCGCAGCGATCGCACTTTTAGCTTGTTTAAGAGCAGATACAGGTACAGAAATTAGCATTGGAATTGGGCGATATCATCCAGGAATTCAGGGATTGGCTCATTCTTATCAGGATGCACGGGCAGCACTATCTCTAGGCTGTCGCTTTCATGGAAAGAATCAAGTTCACTGTCTAGCCCAACTTGGAATTGCTGCTTTAGTTGGTGTTTCTGATGAAAAAACGAAAATTGAACTAGCAACACACCTCTTGAGCCCCCTCGATCGCGAACCAGAATTACTAGCGACTTTGGATACCTTTTTTGCAACAAATCTTAGCTCTAAAGCAACTGCTAGTCAGTTGTTAATTCATCGCAATACTCTCACCTATCGGTTGGAAAAAATTACATCCCTGATAGGACTCGATCCACGGCGCTTTGATGATGCTGTGCAAATTCGTCTAGCGTTGTTATTGCGATCGCTCAACTCAACATTTGCTGCAAAAAGATAATATCAAATTTAGTTAATTACTTACTATTTAAAGTGATGCTTTGATGAGTGACTAGTCACTAGCAACTCAATGAATAGTCAGGTGATTCAGCCGGAAAGGATATAGCTTTAGGATGGTATGACATCGTGAAAGCGGGAATAATCAAGATAGCGATCGCCATTTGAAGAACGCAATATAATATCCACGAATCTCATATTCCATAATATGTCACCAGCAACATAAATATAACGAGCATAGATTGTTTGGGAAACAGTTTCATCAATGCCCATAAGTGTAATAATGATTGAAGACTCCTCTTGTACAAGCGTTTCAAGTGTAGAGCCATGTAAAGGACTAAATTTATCAATTGGGTGCATAGCTGTCCAAGAAAGAGCAAAACTGGGATTCTGGCTGCGTATTAGTTGTAAGTCATAGACTCGCCGCATAAAATGTCCTTCCGCGTTGACTTCATCTTTTGCCAGACGTACGCGCAGTTCTGCTTCTAAAATTTGATTGCCGCGCTTGTTAGCTGTGCGAAACATTAGAGTAGGTACTCCGTTATAGGAAGTAATCACTGCAACGCGGCTAAAAATTACCCTCGCAGTAGGTTGTGACAGGCGAGCAAAGGCTAGTCCAGTTCCCATGGCTAACCCAATTAAACCCAAAAGCGATTCAATCGTAACTAAGATGTTGGCATAAAGTGTTTGAGGGTACATTGCTCCATAACCAATTGATGCCATAGTTTGGATACTAAAAAAGAAGGCATCAAAAAAGTTACCAGGTCTTGCATTAGCAATGCTATTTTCTTCTACCAAATATGCCAAAGCAAAGAAAGCATTGCCCAGTATGTAGCCTAAAGCAACGATCGCCAAAAAACCAGTCCAAGGAACAGTAAGTAATAAATGATACGGATCGCGCCAGAAAGAGTACCATTTACCCACTCCGACAATATTTAACCGCCCATCTTTTTTGACGATCTGGACTACCCGAGATGAACGACGTTTCTGCATCGTGAGCCGCTCCTAGTTATCTGATGTATTTATCGGTTTCTCCGACGTGGCGATCGCCTACTTCCACCACCAAAAATACGACTCAAAAAGTTTGAACGCTTGCGCCGAGGACGCTCAGTTTCAGGTGGCTCGTTAGGTTGCATGCCTTGTTCTGCGCGAGCTTCAGGAGTTAAAGGTACAGCATTTTCAGCAGGCGTGATTCCCGAACCAAATCTTCTGGCATAAACTTGAGTAAACTCTGCACCCAAAAGTAAAATTTGCGCAGCATAAAAAACCCATGCCAGGACAACAACAAGTGAACCAGCCGCACCATAAACTGAACCAAAACTACTATTACCTAAATATTGACCGAGTAAAAATCGACCAATCGAGAATAAAAACGATGTGATAATTGCACCAATCCAAACATCACTCCAAGTAATTTTTACATCTGGCAGAATTTTGTAAATTGCAGCAAATAAAAATGTCGTAACAATAAAACCAAAAACAAATGAAAACAACTGCAAAAATGAGCTAAGAAAGGGGAACCAGTTACCAAAAAAGTTAACAACTCCTGCTAAACCTGCACTGAGTATGAGGGAAACTAGCAATAAAAAGCCAATCCCTAAGATCATGGCAAACGATAAAAAACGGTTGCGAACGACATTGAGTAAACCTTGCTCAGGTTTAGGTTTAACTTCCCAAACTGTATTAAGTGCATCTTGCAATTCAGCAAATAAACCTGTAGCACCGAAAAGCAAAACAACAACACTAATGACTGAAGCAAAAGTTCCTTCAGCAGGTTGACTAGCGTTTTCAATTGCTGTTTGGATAAACTCAGCACCGTCTCTACCAACCAAACCTTGGATTTGGGCGACAATTTCATTTTTAGCAGCGTCTTCTCCAAAAACAGAACCAGCGATCGCAATAACAATAATTAGCAATGGTGCTAAGGAAAACATTGTGTAATAAGCTAATGCTGCCGCAATGCGAGCAACTTTATCTTTATTCCATTCGGCAATTGTCTCTTTCAACAAACTTATAATGACTTTGACGTTCACAGATATCTCCTGAGCACGGGATATAGCTTGATTTAATAGTTGGCTTGAGCTAGAAAAGTTTTAATGATATGTGCTGGTAGTAGACAGTTTCTCAAATTGTGAGTGATTCCTGTTGCAGGATACAAGCAGACGCAGTAGATAGTAAGTATTAGCCATTACCTTGCTAAAGAATTTCATACTCTAAGTTCGTTGGATGACAACAGCTTTTGGTATCGTAGTGCAAAAGATAGATTTTTTGTCAATCTGCAATAAGTAGTACAAGTGCATACCCAGCAGCACCGAGCGCAAATGCCCAAAAGCGGCTTTTCCGCTCTTCTGGTAATTCTTCTTTGAGCACATTAAGAATAACTCCACCTGCTACAAAAGCAAAGAGTCCTCCTATTGCCATATCTTGAATTTCTGTAGCTTGCCCGATTAAGAACCCAAAAACAATAGCGATCGCCAGTATCCAACGTCCTAGTTTGTCATAGTCACGCTTGTGGTTTTCTCGTAAACCGTAATCGTTAACAATAAAATGTAGTGCCATAGCAAAAGCGAATAATAATACATTTGTGGCTCCTGGTTCTTGCCGATGCACTAACAAATAACCAATGAGTGCGTTGTAACTGGAAAAAGAGAGAATATGAAGCCAAAAAATACGCAAACTAGTCCTATCTTTCTTTCCCGCTTTGCGACTACTACGACGTGATATATTTGCGGCTCGCTCTAAGCCATAAAAAACAGCTAAACCAGTCAGCGCAAATAAATAAACATGATTTTCTAAGTAAACAAATATACCGTTATTATTTTGCTCAAATGCACGTTGTCTTTCACTGAGTTCAGGTAACAAATGCACAAACACATAAGCGACAGAAACACCTCCAGCCATCGATAACCAGCGGCTGCGAGGTATAGTATCAAGAAAGCGTAACCTTCCGGCAAAGATATGTACAAAAGCAAGTCCGACTGCAAGCAGTGCTGTCAGGATCATATGTATTTTCTAGAGTATTCCTACATATAACTAGAATGCAGAACCATTAAGTGTAATTTCAAAGTTAAATTTGTTCATCTACAACTAACTTACAAAATATTACTCAAGATGACAGATTATAAATATATAGCTCTGGTCAGGAAACTATCGCAATATTACTCAGTCGAAGTATTAGGGATTTTATTAACCACTAGCAAACTTGAGTGATATCACTCTTTAATATATTGTTATTTTTATGCATACGCTACTAAAAAGAAGGCATTTCTTAATGGGTTTAGGTGCATTGACCGGCATGGGAGCCTTCACAACTGCATCTCAACTACGACACTTCAATAAACTTGTACCCGCACTAGCAGATTCTTCCAGTATTGCTTTAGCTGCAGAAGTTGCTTTACACTCCTCAGCTAGAACGAAAGGATTAATTTTTGGTGCAGCCGCAACTTATCAGCAGTTGTCCTCAAACAAGGCATACGCTAACTTATTTGCCCAACAGTGTGGTATGTTAGTGCCCACTAACGAACTGAAATGGCAAGAACTACGCCCTAGCCCTGGTAGATTTAATTTTACGCGGGCAGATTGGATGGCTCGATTCGCTCGTTCGCATGGAATGTTATTTCGCGGGCACACTTTGGTATGGCATAAGGCTTTACCCAATTGGTTTGCCAGTACAGTGAATAAACAAAACGCTGAAAAATATCTTAGAGAACATATCTCTCGCGTTGCTGGGCATTATGCTGGACAAATGCACTCTTGGGATGTAGTAAATGAAGCAATTGATCTACAAGTGCAACGTGCAGATCAATTACGTAACACTCCTTGGTTAAGGTTTTTAGGTCCAGAGTATATTGATCTTGCATTTCGTGCTGCAGCTGAAGCTGATCCACAAGCTTTGCTTGTGTATAACGATTTTGCAATCGAGCATGACACTCCGCAAGCCGAAGCCAAGCGTACTGCTGTACTGCGGTTATTAGAACGTTTAAAGTCTAGAGGAACTCCAGTCCAAGCTTTAGGAATTCAAAGTCACTTGTTTGGTCATCCTGATGGTGTCAAATTTACGCAAATACGTAGGTTTCTGCGCAATGTTGCGGATTTAGGCTTACAAATCATGATTACAGAACTTGATGTGAACGATCAGCAGTTACCCAGAGATGCTGCTGTTCGCGATCGCGCAGTTGCGAAGATCTATGCAGATTTTCTGTCCGCCGTGCTTGATGAACCAGCAGTAATCGCAGTCATGACATGGGGATTAAGCGATCGCTATACGTGGCTAGCCAACAGAAAACCCCGTGGAGACGGTGGAGGATTGCGACCGTTGCCTTTTGATGAGCAACTTCGACCTAAACCAGCATGGCAATCTTTAGCAAGTGCGATCGCACAAGCGCCTTCCCGTTCATCTCAACCAGGATTACCAATTCCAACAAGGTTCCCTGATATTCAAGGGCACTGGGCGCAAGGTTACATTCAAGCATTAGCTGACAAAAACATCATTAGTGGATTTCCAGACGGTACGTTTAAGCCTAATGCACCTGTCACTCGTGCTGAGTTCGCGGCAATTGTCACGAAAGCTTTTCCCAAAGCATCGCAAAACAATCCTAGTATAGAATTTGTCGATATTTCTCAAAGTTTTTGGGGTTACAGTGCGATTCAAACTGCTGTGAGAAGAGGCTTTCTTGTTGGTTATCCTGGCAGAATTTTTCAGCCTAGTCAACAAATTCCCAGAGTTCAAGTTGTTGTAGCGTTAGCAAGTGGCTTAAATCTCAGCAGTAACAATACTAATGTACTGTCTTTTTACCAAGATGCAGCACAAATTCCTAACTATGCAACTAATAAAGTTGCAGCAGCTACTCAAAGGCGGATGGTTGTTAACTACCCGACAGCAAGACAACTAAACCCAAATCGTAATGCCACTCGCGCTGAAGTTGCAGCGTTTGTCTATCAAGCTTTAGTTGATGCAGGTCAAGCACAGCCAATTAATTCTCCTTATTTAGTACGAGTTTGAATCACAGATATTCTTCGACTGAATTGGGGGTTATTCAAGCAAAGTGTACCTTGGTAAACCAAGACAAGATTTTTAGTAGCCCAACAAGATATCAGTAGCTTCAGTCGGGCGATCGCCTTGACTCACCTCAACGACTAAATCTGCATTGGCGCACCAGGGCCTAAGGGAAGTCCTAAAAACAACCAAACAAAGAACAATACTGTCCAACAAATTAAAAAACTTAACGAATACGGTAGCATCAACGAAATCAATGTACCAATGCCTAGGTTTTTATCATATTTTTGCCCAAAAGCAACAACGATAGGAAAGTAAGGCATCAGTGGCGTAATAATATTTGTTGTTGAATCTCCAATTCTGTAAATCGCTTGCGTCAATTCAGGAGAGTAACCAATTAACATTAACATTGGCACAAACACAGGTGCCATGACAGCCCATTTTGCTGAAGCAGAACCAACGAATAAATCAAGAACAACTGTGAGTAAAATAAATAGTAGTAAAATTGGTGGACCAGTAATTCCTGTAGCCCTGAGAAAATTAGCACCACTGACTGCAGTAATGATTCCCAAATTACTCCAGTTGAAATATGCAATAAATTGAGCAGCAATGAACGCAAGCGCAATATAGTATCCCAAAGAACTCATTGCACTGCCCATTGATTGGGCAACATCTTTATCATTGCGAATCGTACCCGCAGCTTTACCATAAGCGATCGCAGGAAGTAAAAAAGCGATCGCAATCAAAAACACAATTCCATCAATAAACGGTGAAGGAATAATCGCAGAGGTTTCAGGATCGCGCAAAATTCCTTGTGGTGGCAACAACAATGCTAAAACAAAAACAACAAAAGCCAATAACGCATAACCTGCCCAACGCAATCCTTTGCGTTCTCTTGCAGTTAGTTCTTCTAATACTGCTTCTTCTCCCTGATAGCGACCAAGGCGTGGTTCTACAATTTTGTCAGTAATATACCAGCCAACGAGGGTGACAACAAATGTAGAAACTGCAAGAAAATAGTAGTTCGCTGTAGCATTGACTTCGTAGTTAGGATTAATTAGTTGTGCTGCACTTTGCGATAATCCGGCAAGGAGAGGGTCTAAAGGGCTCAGCAATAAGTTAGCACTAAAACCACCCGAAACACCTGCAAACGCCGCTGCCATGCCTGCTAGGGGATGACGTTTAAACGCTAAAAAGACAATCGCCCCTAAAGGAACTAAAACGACATAACCCGCATCTGATGCGATGTTAGACATCACTCCAGCAAAAATAACTGTTGGAGAAATTAACCTTGCAGGTGCAACAAGTACTAACTGACGAAGTAAAGCTGCAAGTAAACCTGTTGCTTCCGCAACTCCCACACCTAACATCGCAACAATTACAGTTCCCAAGGGTGGAAATTCAGTAAAGTTGGTAACTGCTTCGGTGACAATACGACGGATACCATCAGGTGTCAAAAGTGATACAGCAGCGATCGTTTCATTGTTTCCTGGATTAACAACACTGACATTGAGTGCAGCAGCGATCGCACTAATGACAATAACAGCGAGACAAAAGATAAAAAATAGCGTTAGCGGATCGGGAAGTTTATTTCCTACGGCTTCAATAAATGCCAGAGACTTACTGATCCAACCTGGTTTTTGAGGAGGACTAGATTGTTCTGGAGGAGTTGTTTGTGTCATTTACTCCTACCTTATGTATTAACTATGATTATTCGGGTTACTAATTAGTAGTTGGTAGTTAGTCACTATCGTCCTAAAAAGCAGAGTTATGAATGTTAGATTTTGAGGAGTAATAGGGTTAACTCATAATTCAAAACTCAAAACTTTCTAAACAACTTGACTACTTTTCGCGATCCGCTTGAAGTTATACATACCAAAAACAAGCCAAAACGCTAAGATACCAGTTGTCAGCAGTAGCACCGGAACAGGACCAAACTGGGCGATTAACAGTGGTGCAGCTGCAGTAAATAAGCCTCCACCGACGATTGGTTCAAATAATAGTTGCTTGTACGCAAAACTTTCAAAAGCACCAGAACGATTGTCGGGATCAACCATCCGCAGCAAAACTAAGCCTGTTGCAGTAACGCCCATTGATTGTCCTAAATCTCCAATACCACGTTCAAACCAAAATGTAGGGAGAATACGCGGTCCAAGGTAGATAAATGCTAAGACATTCCACGCAATACCAGCTACCGATAAAATTAGGAATGGACCAATGTTGCTACCTAAGACGGCTAATGAAATTGAAGCGAGTGCAGTTACAATTGTGACATCTAATGCAACTCCGCCAATGCGCTCAATTAATGGACGACTAATGAGATAACCGCGTCCTGTACGTTCTAAGAGTAGCTGCACTATGAGTCCGCCAATGAGTGCAATTGGAAACAAAGGTACGTAAGAAAATAATTCAACTCCTGCGCGTCCCCAGGTAATTGATTCAATAAAAATCAGTGCTTGTAAAATTAGCCAACCGATTGCGATCGCTAGCCCTACAAAGCTTAAGTTTAATGATAGGGGATCAATAAGCAAGTCGCGCATTAATCGGGCACGGGCAACTCGAATTGTTTGATCTTCATTCGGGCGATTGTGAGAATCAAAGCTTCCCGCTTCAGGATCTTCACTACGCACGACTTGAATTCGTCCTGTTTTTCTCGCCCAGTCTGCAAGCATCGTACCAGCAACAATACCAGAAACAATTCCCACAGTAGCTAAGCCTAATGCTAAATCAGGTCCAACTGTAAAACCCAAGTTATTGAAAGTTTCTGCCATTCCGGCTGCGGTTCCGTGTCCGCCTTCAAAGCCAACTTCAATTAACGATGCAGCGATCGGACTCATACCAAAAACGGGAGTTAGTACTAAAATGGCGAGTAGAAGCCCTACTACGTACTGTCCCCAAGCCAGTGTTTGTCCAAAAGCAACCTGCGGCGAGGCTTTGCGCCAAATATCTCTTGGACTTGGAATTGACTCTCCAATAAAAAGCGTTGCAAAAACAACATTGATAAAAACACTGGGAGATTGCGACCACACGTTACGGATAGTTTCTGGAAATAAGCCTTGGGCAAGTGGAACTTCTGATCCTGCAACTGTAGCTGCGATCGCCCCTAAAACTTGTGGACCTAAAAGTAAGGCAATAACTCCTGAAACAATAGAACTTGGTAGATAGAGATCTCGCAAGAATTTGATCCGCTGTCGTACAAATCTACCGACTAAGACTAATAGCGCAATTGTAATAAAAGCAAAGAAAACATCAATAAGTTGAAACATAGCACCCATCCCTACAAACGCAATATAGGCGTTTGCTTGTTGTATAAGTTAGGCGTTTGCAGCAAGTTTACACTCTAAAGGTGTCACTAATGCAAGTAATTGAAAAGTTTTTAACCTTGTTAAGATAAATGTGTTGTATTTCCAGATACAAAGTGAGCAACTATTATTTAATAGCTAAAAAAATAGTTTAAATTGTGTTAATATAAATTTTCTTGATAGTTTGATTGATATTAATGCTCTGCAGGTATATTTTACAAATTAGTTACCAAAAACTAAGTAGGAGGTTTTGCGTCTATTAAAAGGTTTTGAAGTTCTTTATTATTACTAAAGTTATTAATAATATATTGAACTCCTTTACTTGCTAAAGCTTTACCAACACCAATAAAGGGAAGCTTTAGATTAATTGCTGCTTTAACATCCCAAGTTCCATCTCCAATAAATATAGTTTTTTGAAAAGTGTCAATTTTATAATGTTTTTTCGATCTCAATATAGCTATTTTTATGATATCTTCTCTAGAAAGACTATCATCTGATGAAAAGAGAGGAAGATTATTAAAATCTATACCAGCTTTTTGTAGTTTAAATTTTGCAGAATCTTGCCATCCTCCAGTTGCAATAGCAATATGATATTCAAGCTGTTGTAACTTGCTTATTACACTTGTTGCACCTGGTACTGGATTAAACAAATCAGAATTTTGTGTTGCTTGATTCAACAAATCAATAAAACGTCTTTTCAGTCTAAATACTTCCTCTTTGGATGGAAGACGTCCTAGCGGCTTTTGAAAGATTTGCTGAGTGATTCCGGTATCTGTACTATGTGTATAGTCTTGCCAATTTTGATTTATGTGAAGTATGTTAAATTCTTCATAAAAGGCACGAACAAAGCAATCAGCATCAACTTTGTTTGTATTGGTAAGTGTGCCATCAACATCAAAAATTACTAATTGCATATAGCAACTTTGTTTGTATTAGAGTAACTTTTTTTATAACGAACCAAATAGGCTTAGCCTTCTCACAGGGTGGGACACATTCCCTGTAGGGGTTGCCGTTAGCCGTAGGCGCTAGGCTAGGACACAAAGGATAAGAGATGAAGTGAGTCTTATTAAGACATTAAACTAACAATTTCTTGTGGAAAGGCAAAAGTACCGTCTTCCTTAGGCTGAAAATTAAGTACTTGAATTACAGCATTAAGGTTTAAAGTACCGTAAATATGAGGAAATAATTTATCTTCTTGACTTCCTTCATAGCGGATTTCTGCTGAAACTTTATCAGAATCAATACATAGTAACACTAATCCTTGTTGATGCTTAAAGAGTGAATTTGCTACTTCGACAACTTGCTGTGGAGTAGAACAGTGAATAAACCCTTCCGACTCTAGCGTGTCACCACAATAGATTTGGGATTGTTGTGCATTTTCCCATTGGTTGCGTTGCGTGATATGTAAAATAAGGTTCATGGTAAGTTAAGTGTCGATCTCGATAACCTGCTTATAAGATTTGCTACCAAATACTTCAATCTAATACAAATCTAACTAATATAGGATCTCCATTGACTGTTGTCAGTTTATTAAGACATTAGTTAAAAATTGGTTACTATCTTCCTAGAAAGAGAAACTATGAGCGTTGAGTTTAAAAGCATTATAATGACTCACCGTTGAGGGTTGAGTGAAGAACATTCTTCAATTCACAACTCTTGATGATTCAAAAGTTACTGAGATGGTGCAACAACGGGTAACAAAACTTGCGAAGGGCGATCGCCTCCACAATGAAGTGTTAAAGTAACAATCTGTGAATCCATCAAGCGCGTACTAGCCATAGGTGAACCTGTCCCAGGATTAATGGGATACGCTGGAAAACACGCTGCACTCAAACTTAGGCGCAGGGCATTACCTTTAGCGATTCTGACGCACGTTGGTTGTAAGACGACTCGTAAAGGCGATCGCATATCGTTTACGTGTAAATAACCTTGCGTTAAGTTATAGACTTTACCATCAGTACAAACTTCAGAAAGTACTGCACATAAGTCATGGTGGGGAGTATCAGCATCACACCATACTTCTACTGCAACATCACCCGCAAAATGCAGATCAGATTCTAATGGTGCTGTTGTATAAGTTAAAACATCAGAGCGCCGATCTATATGCGATCGCTCAAATGAGCCTGCGGGTAATGCAGCATGACCTCCAAGTGATGGAACTGGTCGCCAGGGGTCGTGAACTATAACATCGGACGGACACAATTGTGCATAAATCGTGGTTAGCTTGCCTTCATCTTCGCGGACACTTGCTAGTCCACTACTTGACAAATAATACAACTTATGGTGTTCTTTGTGCCAGTCGTTAAACTTACGCCATTGGTTACTGCCCATTTCAAATAAACACACTGGCGGTTCTTGCGACAATCCTCGGTCAATTCCTTTAAGGAACTGATCGAACCACTTTACTTGCAAGCGATCGACAGGATTCAAAGCTTCGATGCCAAAATCAACATCGCCTACCTTGCGACTCCAAGGCAAGTGTGCCCAAGGTCCTACAAGTAACTGTTGACGATACGCACTACGAGCAGCAAAATCTTTGTACAGGTGGAGTGTACCGCGCATATAAGTATCAAACCAGCCGCCGATATGGAACATTGGTAAATCGACGTTTTGCAAGTACTTCTTGGGTGAAATTTCTTCCCAGTAGCTATCAGGTTGCGAATGTTCCAGCCACTCATGGTAAAAGGCATTCGGTGCAAGTTTGCGCAAGCATTCATTGAGGCTGGGAACAGGATCGTATAGTGGTATATTCTGAGCCGCTGCATAAAGCGTATGATGGGCAGCAGCATCGCCTTGTAATCGTGCAGTTTCCGCTGCTAATTGAATCGCCCAACCCAGATTCGTCTGCAAACAAAACGCGCCACCCTCATACACCCAGTCGCTATACAAATCATAAGCAATCATCGCTGGACAAATCGTTTTTAACGCTGGGGGTTTTGCTACTGCGGCGTATAACTGCGTCATTCCCTGGTAGGAAAAGCCATACATTCCTACTTTGCCATTGCTACCAGGTAAATCGGCTGCCCAGTTTACGGCGTCTTCACCGTCTTCAATTTCGTTAACAAATAACTTGAATTCGCCTTGTGATGTACCCCTTCCCCGTACGTCTTGAATCACCACAATATAGCCATGAGCAGCATACCAGCTAGGATGTGCGTAAACTACTGTAGATGCGATCGCCCTCCCATACGGCTGTCGCATCAATAATACTGGAAATTCCCCTTCAGCATCAGGGCGATAAATATCTGCATCTAACCGCACTCCATCACGAGTTAGCATTGATGCACTTTCTTTGGGATGCACCGTTAACATAATACTGGTGCAGGTAAGCGACGCAAAACAGCTAAATCCTCCTCATCTAATTCTACTGGCGTACCACTGCGAATTAACTCTGCAAAGTCTTCATTCGGTACCATGATACATAATGCATACAGCCGAGTCGAACCTGTATTTTCAATCATGTGTGTCCCTGTAGGAGGAACTAACAAGCTATCTCCTGCTTGAATTGATACCGTTTTGCCATCACAAATAGCACATCCTTCTCCGGATAAAATGAAAAACATTTCGACTGCCATTTGATGGCGATTTGGTGGCGTTTTGCCGCCAACGTCAAAAATCTCTACACAAATTGTTAGCGAGATATTTGCAGTAGCAGTATCAAAGACAATTGCTAATTTATTCGTGTCACCAGGACTAATCTTAAAAGCTTGATAGTCTTGAGGCGACTTGGCAACGGGGATCATACAGCGAGTTGTGTCCATATGCTAATTGCTAGTTGCTAGCGCATTAAGGATTGCTTCAGAATCAGTAACAAAACCAAAACACTGCTTTACGTTATAAATTGTTGCTTGCCAGCAGTATTCTGGAGAAGTTGTTGCGGTACAGTCTTTTACTAATACACAGTCATATCCTAAAAAATTGGCATCTTGCAAGGTTACTAAAACACATTGATCGGCGTTTACTCCTGCAAATAGCAGTGTAGTTTTGCCCAAGTTACGCAGGATGCTATCAAGCGGTGTATCCCAAAACCCACTCATCCGATATTTATCAACACGAATGTCTTGTGGTAACTGTTTGAGTTCGTCTACAACAGCCGCCGACCAACTTCCTGCCATTAATACTCTAGCGCTATTACTCGGTAAAGGATCGCCTAGCCCAATACCATCACCTGTGGGATTGTAGACGTGTCGCACACTTGCACTGATATTGAGTAAGTCAGGACGATTTCCCCAATTTATCCAAAGCACTGGTACACCGCTGTGACGCAATACTGGAAGGAGTGTGTTAATCGGATCGATGGGCTTTCGGGCAGGAGTAACATCGACACCAATGTGTGCTAGCCAACCGTCAGGATGACAAAAGTCATTCTGCATATCAATAACTAAAATCGCAGTCTTAGCTAAGTCGATGTTTAGGATTTTGGTTTCGGTTTTAAGAGTGATAATTTTGGGTGCTGATGGCGGACGGGTAATATCGGCGATTGCTTCATTTACTGCCCAAGCATTTGGCGGAATTCCTAAGGTTCTTAAAGGTTGATTCATAAATTTAAACTTTCGTTTTTTTCTATTGTCTTAAGTTAATTTGAGTTAAGTTTAAGTATTAATTTTTACGGTTATATAGATGGAGAAAATGATATTTTGATTGAACCACATTGGCGTAGCCTTCCCGCAGGGTAGGACACAAAGAATGCAAAGGAAGAGATAAATTTAGAGGAGAGTTTGAGAAGAATTTATTTAACAAAATACTTTAAAATTAAGTGTTAAGCAATATATAAATATTTGATCAAGGTTAATTCTGTGAGTTTTACGATTAAAAATGTTTTAGTTCCTGTTGATGGCGATTATGACACCGTAGATGTACAAATAGAGAGCGATCGCATTGCCAAAATTGCGCCTGATTTAGATGTTGTCGGTATAGTTGTTGATGGTAACAATAAATTACTACTACCTGGTTTCGTAAATGCTCACACCCATTCTTCGGAAATGTGGCAGCGAGGTTTGATTCCGCCTGTACCATTAGAATTGTGGATTGCAGAACTTTATGATTTCGCACCTCTCGATCCTGAACAAGTTTACTTAAGTGCACTGGGAACCGCAGTAGAAACAATGCTATCGGGTGGAACGAGTGTTGTCGATCACTTAGTCCTGATTCCTGGAAAAGAAATTGACACGATTGCTGCTGCGGTTAAAGCTTACCAAGAAATTGGAATTAGGGCATTTATTGGACCGTTAATTCAAGATGAGGCTTTAGCAAGTGGAATTCCTAATGGGGAATTGCAGCGCGAGGATACACCCTATTTTCGTTCGACTGAAGCAACGCTGGAATTGATGCAAGAAGCTGTAAGGCAGTTTCATCGTCCTGAGGCGGGCGTGCATATTTTAGTTGCACCGACAGGAATTCAACTGTGTTCGGATGCACTGTTTGCTGGATGTATTGAATTAAGCGATCGCCATAATCTTTGTCGTCACGCTCATTTGTTGGAGACAAAAGCACAAAAGCAGCTAGCACAACAAAAGTATGGTTGTAGTGCAGTAGAACATCTAAAGCGCATTGGGTACTTGAGCGATCGCACCTCGTTAGCGCATTGCGTCTGGTTAAGTGATGCAGATATCGCAATCTTGGCGGCAACGCAATCTACCGTCGTTCACAATCCTTTGAGTAACTTGCGTTTAGGGAGTGGAATTGCGCCAATTTTGAAATACCGGCAAGCAGGAGTTAATGTCAGTTTTGGTTGTGATGGTTCTGCAAGTAATGACTCGCAAGATCTCCTTGAAGCAATTAAAATTGGCTCGATGCTGCATAATATCACTGACTTCGACTACCGGCACTGGATTACTCCACGTCAAGCTGTAGAAATGGCTGCATTCGGTGGTGCTAAAGGATTAAATATGACTGAGGAATTGGGTTCTTTAACTGAAGGGAAAAAAGCGGACTTAGTATTGTATGACCTCACCAGCTTATCGCTGCTACCACGTACTGATCCCATCGGTTTACTTATCCTCGGTCGCCCCACCCAAGCTGTTAACAGCGTTTGGGTAAATGGCAAGCAAATGGTTGCTGATGGCGAAGTCGCAACAATCAATGTCGATGAATTGCGACAAAATTTATTTGAACGGAGTCGGTGGGATTTCAATCGTCAATCGAAAACTGTAGGTGAAATTGAAGCACACTACCGCGAAGTTATGGGCTTAGGATTAGCTAAAGAGTATTCATAACCTTCTCGCTTCGTCTTGATGGCTCATACTTTACACTTAGCACTAGCCTATATTGACTATCCTGTGTAAGTGCTGGTTATACATACAAAAACCCATGATTGCTAGGTTACAGAGTTGCTATGAAAAAAGTAGCAGTATTTGGCAACGCTGGAGGTGGTAAATCAACTCTCAGCAAGAGATTATCAGAAATGACGGGTTTGCCACTTTACGTCTTGGACAAGATTCAATATCCATCAGGAGACACAGAGGTTTCCGAGGAAGAATATCAGCACATCCATGAGAAAATTTTGGCGACTGACCGATGGATTGTTGACGGGTTTGGTTGCATGGAAACCCTCTGGCTACGACTAAAGGAGGCGGATAGTCTGATTTTTGTCGATTTACCACTATATGTGCATTTTTGGTGGGTGACTAAACGCCTGATCGTAGGTTTCTTTAAACCACCAGAAGGTTGGCCTCAAAAGAGTCCCGTATTGAAAAGTTCACTTCGTAGTTACCGCGTGCTTTGGTTATGTCACAAATATTTGACCCCAAAATATCGCGAGTATATCCAGCAGGTTCAAAGCAGCAAAAGTGTTTATCACATTCGCTCAACTGAACAGATCGCGCAGTTTTTTGAATCAATTGGCAATAAAACTAACTTTAAAGATCGTGCATCAACCTAACAGTTGCGCTAATAGAGGTAAGGATTTTGTACGACGCTACTCGCCTTTGAGATATAGTCACATTAGCACCTGACGGATGAGATCGCGATCCTTCGATCGAGTACGTCCTAAGTACTTGCGAAGCTGCTTCAGAGGTCAGAACCTCATAATCTATGGTCTTTAGTTTATAGATGTGGCACTATAAACCAGTAGATTGTCTAGACGAGAGCTATTCATAGTGCCGAGACGCCCTCGTGTTGTCGTTGTTGGTTCTGGTTTTGGTGGGTTGAAAGCAACCCAATCGCTAGCGCGTGCCCAAATCAATGTGTTACTCATTGACCGCAACAACTACCATACATTTATTCCTCTGCTGTATCAGGTAGCAGTCGCAGAACTTCAACCCGAACAAATTGCTTATCCTGTGCGTGGTATTCTCCAGCGATTACCTTTTGCTAATTTTTTAATGGCAGAAGTCACACAAATTGATTTTGCTAATCGGGTTGTTGTTACTGATGGTTTAACAATTCCGTACGATTTTTTGGTTTTATCTACTGGTAGCGAATCTCAGTTTTTAGGAGTACCAGGGGCTGATAAATACGCTTTACCAATGAAAACGCTGCCAGAAGCCGTGTATTTGCGCAATCATCTGCTGTCTTGTTTTGAACAAGCTGTGCGCGAACCCGATCCAGAATTGCGACAGCTACTTCTAACGTTTGCTATTGTCGGTGGTGGACCAACGGGCGTAGAATTAGCAGGAGCTTTAGTAGAACTGATTCACGGTCGATTAATCAAAGATTTTCCTACGCTAGAGATGGAGCAAGTGCAGGTTATTTTACTGCAATCAAGCGATCGCCTGCTCGCGGATCTCCCACTACGTTTATCAGACTACACTTACAAGCAGTTACAACGATCTGGAGTAAAAGTCTATCTTCAAACCAAGGTCAGTAAAGTTACGTCAAATGCAGTTTATCTTGAAGATGGTACGATAATTTTCTCGAAAACGATTATTTGGACAGCAGGCGTACAAGCCACTTCACCCACGCCGACAGCAGAACTATTTCCAGCAGCTAAAGGACAAGTTGCGGTTTTACCAACGTTACAGCTACCAGACTATCCCCAAGTATATGTCGTCGGCGATTCAGCTTATATTGAGCAAGACGGAGAACCACTACCGTTAGTCGCTCCTGTGGCTTTACAACAAGGTACCGCAGCCGCACAAAATATTGTGCGTCAAATTAAAGGTAAGAACCCAAAACCATTTCGCTATGTAGATAAAGGTAGAGCGGCGATTATTAAACGCAATGCGGGTGTTGCCCAAACTAGTAAATTTACTTTTACAGGTTTTCCTGCATGGTTATTATGGTTAGGGATTCACTTATATTATCTTCCTGGTGGACGAAATCGTTTGATTGTTCTGTTGGATTGGCTACGCGATTATTTCTTTGGCGATCGCTCGATTCGTCTGATTTTTCCTCTCAGTCGTCGGCTAATATTTGAAGAAAATCCGCCAAAATCTTCTACAGATTGGCATAATCAAGATCGTTAAGCACTCTGGCACTACTATAGGTAATTTATAATGAACTATATTCCTCTTGCCGCTCGTATCTTTCTTTCTGTTATCTTTTTACGTTCTGGTTTCAATAAAATTTTTGACTTTGCTGGTACGCAAGGATTTATGGCTAGCGCTGGAATTCCTGCAGGGCTAACCGGAATTTTGTTGGTAGGTTCGATTATTTTAGAATTACTGGGAGCGTTATCGGTAATTCTAGGTTACAAGGCACGTTGGGGTGCGATCGCCCTCATTGTTTTTCTAGTTCCTACCACGCTGCTTTTTCACACTAATTTTGCTGAAGATATGCAAATCACTCAATTTCTCAAAAATTTAGGATTGATCGGCGGATTATTAATGGTAGTTTACTTTGGTTCTGGTCCTATTAGTGTGGATGGACGTAAAGATCTAGCTTAGTTCAACACCAAATTAGCTCCAACCACAGTCCCACAAACAAAAATATAAAAGTGGGTAATTAGCTAAGAGCTAACAGCTAACAGCTAATAGCTCTACTTAAGCTGTGACTAAGTCAGCAAGCTACAGCAACCAAGTATTGCGTGCGAAATCAACAGACTGTCCTTCCGAATCTACTTGATCTTGTTGAGGAAATACAACTGTCTGTCGTGCTGATTTGTATTTCTGCTGTGATGTTGGTTCTTTCTTCTGTAGCGGTGCAGGTTCTGGTTTCAAAGAATTCATTTGCTCAATCAACTTTGAGTTAGCTTCTGCAAGTTGTAGAATCGTAGTCTTGGCTTGCTCTAGCTCATCATTAACCGCATCAAAATTCGCGACATCTTGACGAAGTTGTTTGACTAATGCTTTTTCGTCCTCTATTTCTACCAGTAGTTCGGCAATACGATGCTCTAGAGAGTGTTCTTTCTCTTGTGCTTGCTTTAAAGCTGCCCGTAATTCAGTAACAATACCTTCTGAGTCTGATGCAGTTTGACTGGTTTGTCGAGTTCGACTTGTATTTCGCGCTCTTGCAGTTGTTCTTGTTGGTTTTACCACTTCTGTTTTTTCCTCGTTGCTTAACTCCTCATTATTTGTAGCATCTGGCTCAGATGAACTTTGCTCAGTTGTCAACTTTTCTCCCTCTTCGTTTAACAAATCTGCAATTCGTTTTCTAACCATTATTGCCTCCAATCGCGCTGTATTTCTTCTGCTACTCGGCGGTAATCTGCTGCTGCTTCGCGAGCGTTTTTTCCTTTTAACTGAGTAATTGGTACTCCTTCAAGGGCGGCTCTTTCATGCGCTTTGTAAATTCGGATAAATGTTTTACAAACCGGAATACCTAATTTTGTAAGTGTATTTTGTGCTTCTAAAGCCTCTCCTGTACTTCTAACATCAACTTTAGTTAACAACACGCGATGAGGAATTTCTGCAGGCTTTACCGATGCTTTCACGACTTCAATCAATGCAGATAAATCCATCGGAGCGCAAGGTGTTGGCAAGACCATATAATCCGCGATCGCAATGACTGCTTTTAATGCTTCCGAGCGTAGTGCTGGCGCTGTGTCTACTATGACAAAATCATACCCTTCAACTTTTCGCAAACGCTTCAGTAGCGTAGGGTCTGTTTCTTGAGCAACATCAAAGGGCATCTTACCGCGTGTCGCCCACCAAGAACAACTCCCTTGACTATCTGCATCTACAGTTAAAACTTCGTATCGCTCGGAAAAAATAGCAGATAACCCCATTGCTGTTGTTGTTTTTCCTACTCCACCTTTTCCATTTGATACAACGATGATCTTCGCGGGCATGACATTAATAAAATAGGGGTTTGAATAAAATTTTACTTAAGGCTACGTGCATCTAGTATTTTTGGATATCAGCAGCATTATTAATCCTTTATCAAAGTCATAGTTTTTAATTATTTCCCTATTTTTACTAACATAGCTTTCTTATAGTTCCACAATACATCAATTTTTTAGTTTACAGGTCGTTGCAGTCTTCACCAAGATCAAATCTGCTACCTCTTCATGACTGGCTATTTCTAATGAATTTGGTAAATTTTACGGGAGAATTAACTGCATTTTGTCAATATTTATGTCATAAAAAGTTAGTATTCTTTGTGGAAAAGTTGCAGTGTCTTCTGATAGTTAGTCAACTAAAATAATGCAAACAGTTTGAAGAGGGCGATAGTCTTACTTCACGCCCTGCGCAATAATTTCAAGAAATTTAGTACAGCCCCGCGAAGAATCAAACAAATGTAAGCCAAACTCTTGAGAAATATCTTCGCAAACCTTGATTGCTCGAATACTGTTACCGTTAGTATCTAACAACGGCGAAAATACAGCAATGCCAATCTGGTTAGGTACGATAACAATAATTCCTCCACTGACGCCACTTTTTGCTGGTAGACCAACTTTATACACCCATTCACCAGCAAAATTGTACATCCCACAGGTATACATCACACTCAACATATCTCTGACATATTGTGCATCAACTGCCCGTTCTCCAGTTATCGGATTCACACCATTATTTGCAATTGTTGCGGCCATGAGTGCTAAGTCGTGGCAATTTACCATAAATGAACACTGCTGAAAATAAAGATCGAGTGCTTCATCGATACGTTCGTCAATCATGCCAAAATTAAGCATCAAGTGTGCCATTCCTCGGTTACGGTGTCCGGTGGTACGTTCCGACATAAAAACTGAGATGTCGACAAAGATTTCATGACCGATGTAGCGCTGAAACATATCCAGCATGCGATTGAGGCGTTCTGTTGGTCCTGAACCTTTAATTAGACTGGTTGTTGCGATCGCACCAGCATTCACCATTGGGTTATATGGTCGTTTCGAGCGTTCATCGAGAATAATCGAATTAAATGCTTCTCCGGTAGGTTCCACACCGACTTTAGTTAAAACATAATCGCGTCCGTGTTCTTCTAGCGCCATACCATAGACAAAGACTTTAGAAATTGATTGAATTGTAAATAGCTGATTGTAGTCTCCGACTTGATAAACTTGACCATCAACGGTGATAACACAAATGCTGAACAAATCAGGATCTACTTTGGCTAGTTCTGGGATGTAACTGGCGAGTGCACCCTCACGCAGATGTTTGTATTTGAGGTACAGGTCTTCAAGGTATTGTTGAAAAGAGTGTGAGTAAGAGGAAGAGCGATCGCATTCTAGCTCGTCTGACATAAAGTTAAATTAATCAAATACTTCTCTTTGATTGCTAACACAATATGAGCTTAGTGATTGAAGTCACAGCTAAATAAAAAAGTCCACCGGCGTGGACTAACGATAAATTCAGATTTTGAGAAACTTGCTAGCTAATCGTTTGCGTAATATTAGTATCTACAAATAGCGTTGCTGCACCAGAAGTATAGCGATTGTACAGATTATTAGACCTCCTGCATGAATCACAGATGCCCTCCGACTAAAGTCAGGGCTATCCAAGCAAAGTGTACCTTCGTACACTAAAACAAGATTTTTATAGGTAAGTCCACGGTGGTGGACTTTGTTTATTTAGCTAGCGAATTTATTCGCAAGCGCATTCACGCAGGAGGTCTATTATCTAATGAGGTTGGGTCACTACTAAGAATCCATCCTTGTAGTGTGGAGGTAATGCGATCGCACAAATCTCAGTTTCCTGACTAGATCCTTAAAACTCTGAAACAAAGAGTATTTTAAACTACTGCAAAATTTTTCTAAAAAACGGCTTTAGTAGCTGACGTGCGATCGCATCGAGGTTAGACTAGACCAAATTCTAACTTGGAGGCATCAAGATCGTGCAAGACCGTGACTACACCTTGATCGTTGATAAAAGTGGTAGTATGTCCACACCAGATCAAACAGGTGGTAAAAGTAGATGGGAAATTGCCCAGGAATCTACTTTAGCCCTAGCGCGAAAATGCGAACAGTTAGATCCTGATGGCATTACAGTTTACGTCTTTTCTGGCAGGTTTAAACGCTACGATGATGTAACTTCAAGTAAAGTTGCCCAAGTCTTTCAAGAAAACGATCCTGTAGGAACAACTAATTTAGCTATTGTCTTACAAGATGCCATAAAAAACTACTTTCAACGCAAAGCTGCTGGCAAAACTAAACCTCAAGGTGAAACGATTTTAGTTGTTACTGATGGCGAACCCGACGATCGCCGTGCTGTATTTGAAGTCATCATCAACGCAACTCAACAAATGGAACGCGATGAAGAGTTAGCAATTTCGTTTATTCAAGTAGGTTCAGATCCGCAAGCAACGAAATTTCTCAAAGCAATTGACGATCAACTACAAGGAGTTGGGGCAAAGTTTGATATTTGCGACACAGTGACACTTGATGATTTAGAGGATATGAGTTTATCAGAAGTCTTACTCAATGCAATTCACGATTAATGACAATGGACGAAATCGATAAGCTACTCGCTAAAATTGATGCTAAGCCCCAGCAGAAAATACCGCCTCCAGCAAACAAAGCTACTAAATTTGCTTCAGATATCGAGCTACTTTTAAGCGAAGTCAAAGCTGATTATACACAAAAAGAACGCGAACTAGAACAGCAGAAAGCTAAAGAGAAAAATAGACGGGCGATCGCATGGTTAAAAACCTTAGATCCCATGTCGAGTGAAGGATTGTGGTTTGAGGAATTTGCTGCTAAGTATCCTTCCAAGGTTGCAGCCGCAGTTGATTACTTGCGATCGCTATGCGGTAACTCTTAAATCTGTCTTATGTTTGCCAAGCTTTCAGACAGCGATCAACTAAAGAATTCACAGATTGTTTTAGCTGGCGCTTGCGATACCACCTCCGATAAGCATTCTCGTATTCTTCACCTTTGGTTTGGAATGTATTCCAAGCACTTAGCCCAAGCCCTAAACCCCAAAACAAAGCGATGTATAATGACCAAGAAAGCTCACCTGCACTGATGAAGTTCAGCATCAAGAAAAAAGAGTTGACAATGGCATAATTCCCAAAGCTTTTTTGTAAATTACGACGACGATGCATATCGAAAGCTTGTCGCTTTTGCACATCAGCTTGTTGCAATAGCCATTCTTTTTCAGCAGCTTGGAGACATTCTGGTGTAATTTCCAATTCAGATGCAATTTCTAATAACTGTTCGCGCGTAAATTCGCCTTCATGCGCTTGACAAGAAATCGCAATTTGCAAAATTTGTTGAATATCTTCCTGATGATATAAGCGAGTAATTTTGCTATCTGATGTTTTCATTTTTGATATTTTTATAGTTTGGGATAATAAACCCTAATCGAGGGTACTGTTTCTATTATGCCAAGCTTGCGGCTGACGAAACTTGTAGATGTCTGCGATCGCTTTTACCCAACCATCAGAAACAGATTCTAGAATGCGATCGCCTTTTTCCTTGGTTGCAACTGTGGGATCTCCTAACACACCACTACAACTCAAATCGCGGGTTGTCCAAGCGAAAGGTAACTTGCCTTCCATTGAGAGTAAACTATCTTCTAGTAATGGTGGATATTCTGCGATCGCGGCTTGCATTTTTACCTGTTCAGGTAAAATCGACAACATTAAACTTGTCTCAGCATCTCCTGCATGGATTCCTAGCTGTTGTTCTTTAGGTGAAAGTAATTCGTTAACAGTATGCGGAACGCGCCAGGTAAACAGCGGAAAAACCAAAAAATCTTCATACTTAACGTGCAAATCGCGGGCGACAATTTCCACAACCTGTGGTTGTCCGCCGTGAGAGTTCATTAATACAAGTTTGCGAAATCCTGCACGATAGACACTTTCAGCAATTTCAATTAATGTTGATATGAGCGTTTGGGCACTGAGAGCGATCGTTCCTGGAAAATGCCAGTGTTCGTTCGATTTACCATAATATAAAGGTGCTAAAGCATATGCTGGGATACTTGCATCAAGTTTTTCTAATGCTTTTCCCAAAACTGCAACACCAATTGCAGCATCGACAATTAATGGTAAGTGTGGACCATGTTGTTCAATTGCACCAACAGGTTGAATTAAGACGGTATTCTCTTTATTGGGCATTGCTTGAATGTCAGTCCAAGTCAGATAAGGGAAAAATCGTTGTGGTGGAATGAAACTATGCATCATCTCTACAATTTATGCGATCGCACTGCTTTCAAAGTTAAACTCACCTGCCAACTCCCAAGATCCTCCCTTGTAATACCAGAGTAGCAATCCTTCTCCATATCCGTTAAGAGAATTCCAATCACTGACAAACTCGTGATAAAGCTGACGCGCTTCATCTGATGTCACTTTATTTTGAATTGTAATATGCGGTTGATATCGCTGTTGATCCTGCTTACTTAACCACATATGCCAAGTTGTTGCTAGCTGTTGTCGTAGTTGAATCAACTCAGAACAGTTCACTTCAATCGCAACACCTTTACCAAGAATGCGTGGTTTGGGAAACAGTAGTGGTAAGACTGGAGTATGCGCACAGATGTTTTGTAAAGTTTGCTGAATTGATAGTTCTTCTTCGCCTGGGAGTGCATGAAAAAGAGTAATATGTGCGGGAAGAAAGTTTCTTTCCGGTGGAAAGTGCTGTTGACGCAATTCATTGAAAAAATCAAAAGTTATGCGATCGAGTTTGAGTGTCAAAATAAGTGGTGATGGTGACATTTATTTTTTATCAGTAATATGGGTGAAACTCAACGTAAATCAAAAGCTGGTAATTAGCAACATTCAAAATATTACCTAATCTGAATACGTAATTTATTAATATGGTTCCATACTTATAAAGCTATGAAACGTACATATTACGACAATATTGCACAAATCTACGATCAAACACGTTGGTTGACACCATCAGTAGCAGAAGAAGTTGTAGATTTTATCATTAATCTCACTGGTGCAACTTTTGAAACCTCGTTTCTAGAACCTGGTGTAGGTACAGGTTTAAACGTTCTTCCTCTGGTTAAACGAGGCTACTCAGTGACAGGAATTGATAGTTCTGAAGCAATGCTTGCTCAATTTCGGCAAAAACTCAATGAAATCCCTACTAATTTGAATTTGATTCACGCTGATGCTTCACAGTTACTTTTTCCCGATAACAGTTTTGATGTTGTGTTAACTGTTCACATGATTCATACTGTTGCTAACTGGAAAGCATTTTTAGATGATATTACGCGCGTGCTTAAACCGGAAGGATTCTATCTCAATTGTCAATGGATTACTCCACCTGCTCCCAGAGAGTTTGAAGGTTACTATCTATCAATTTTATCTAAGTATGAAAATCCAAAGCAAGACTTAAAAAGTGTAAATACAGCGATTGAAAAAGTAGATATAGAGGGATATCTTAACACTAAAGGTTATATGTCAAAGTATTTTATTGCTAAAGAATGGGAAGTTACTAATACAGTTGAGGAGTTATTAGGCTACTTTAAATCACGAGCATACGGCTTATGCTGGCTAGCCTCAGAAGAGATTTTTCCTGAGGTAATGAATGAGTTTGAAGCATTTTGTATACAGCATTATGGTTCGCTACAAAAGATCCTTTCTTCTCCAGCCAAGTTTGAGATTTGGGCTTATAGGATTTCAGGTTAGAGTAAAGGTGCGATCGCAATCAGCAATTTTCTCTATCGGTAGTTCAATTGCAGTAATCATGTCAGTTCTACCTTAAAACTCAAAGGAGCAACTCGGTTTTAGAAATTTCGCGCTAAGGCTATCAATAGTTAAAGGCTATTAATAATTATCTCTTGACAGCTTTGAAAAACTGTTTGCACATCAAATAGCAACGCTATAGACAGCTATTTAGTCTTCAATCTAATTGTTCTAACTTTAGATTTAGTCTGGAGCCTTTGTATATCTCTAACAACTAGAAATGCCATTAAGTATAAAAGCAAAATTTGTTGAAATACAAGCATAGGATCTAGTCTCCATCCTTGAAAAATTAAAATCCCTCCTGAAAGTAATAGAATAACAGGAGCTACAAAAAACTGAGTTAAGCGAAAAGCAATTTCTATTACGGTGGTTTGCGAGTTACGAATAACAGTAATAAGTTGAGCTATTAATATGGGAACATAAAGAAAACCGAACAGAATATATGCAATTCCTATAACTGCTGCTAGCGGAATAGAACTCAACGTAACCATAATCTGACTTATTGAGTCATCAACGCCCTGATCTTACCAGGATTCATCAATCCATAAGGATCGACCATTTGTTTAAACTTTAGCTGTTCGGGGTCCATTTGTTTACGTCCGCCATCTTCAATTATGTATGTATGAGGATTGGCAATAAATACGCCGTTAGCTTCGTGATAGCGCATAATCTCATTCAAACGTTCTTCTGTTGTATAGCGTACAAGTTGCAACGCTGCAGGAATGACTGTACCATTCACTCGAATAAATTCTAAATGCATCATCACTTCATCACCAAAATGATGAAACATATGCTCGACGGTTTGTAGTGATTTATCGGTAGGAAACAAACTTTGTAAATAAGTAATTGACGGATCAACACTACGGGTGTGTAGAGTTGTGTGATTCCAAGTAAATTCCCCTAAATTCACGCCTTTACCAACATCCTGCGCAGACTTTTGATAAGTTAGCTTCCCGTTATACTCTTGAATCAATCCTGGCAGTAATTCCAAACAAGATTCTGCCACTATTAAAAAAGCTGCATGAGTCTTATCAGGAATGTATTGACGCAATGCTGTAAAGTAACTGGGAATTGGCGATGCAAAAACTGTAATTAATTTCTTAACCATACCATCCGCATTGCCCAACGCTTGCCCAAAACGGGCGGCTGTCATGAAATCATCAAACGTGACAATTATTTCAACCCAAGGATAAGCAGGTGCAAGTGGAATTTCTAATTCAATGATAATACCATTCACACCCCAAGCATGATTGACCTTTTGCACATCATCACCTCGTAACTCAATGACACGAGGTTCATCTTCTATTGTCACAACTTTCAATGCCAAAAGATTACCGCGATCGCGCAATTGTCCATATGTAATTGAACCAATTCCTCCACTACCACCTGCAATAAATCCTCCAATGGTTGCAGTGCGATATGTAGAAGGTGCCATGCGAATTTCCCAACCACTTACCCGCGCCTTTTTATCCAAAGTCGCCAACTTTACCCCAGCTTCTAAGCGTGCTATACCAGCCTCAATCCACGGAATTCTTTGCATCCGCGACATATCCAAAATCACACCACCATGCAATGGTACGCATTGCCCATAATTTCCTGTACCCGCACCTCGTACTGTTACAGGAACACGATACTTGGCACACACCGCCGCCACCTGCAAAACTTCTGCCTCCGTAGCAGGGCGCACAACAATATCACCAACCTTCCCTGCCAACTGACGTTGCAAAATCGGACTAAAAGTATGATAATCCTGCGATAACTTCGCCACCTGCGCCGCATCTACAATCACCTCAACCCCCACTAACGCAGCGACAAAAACCTCCCAATCAACAGATTTAATTGGCGTAGTTGTCATCTCTAATTACCTCTTTGCATCCTCTGTGGTTCGTTTCCTTCCTAATTCTCATGCTTGACCGCACTTTCATGCCATTTCCCCAATATCCAGTCAGACAACACCGTCAATCCCACAAAAATAACTACCCCCAATCCCGTCGTTAACAACAACGCCGCAAACATACGTGGAATCTGCAAATTGTAACTCGATATCAAAATTCGATAAGCAATCCCCGATCGCGCCCCACCTGTTCCCGCGACAAACTCCGCCACAACCGCACCAATCAACGCCAAACCGCCACTAATACGCAATCCACCTAAAAAATACGGCATGGCACTCGGCAAACGTAAATGCACCAATGTTTGCCACCGCGAAGCTTTATACAGTTGAAACAAATTCACTAAATTACGATCGACACTATTCAACCCCAGTGTTGTGTTAGAAACAATCGGGAAAAACGCCACAATCCAAGCACAAACAACCAACGCCGCAAATGTGTTGTTTTTTAGCCAAATAATAATTAAAGGTGCGATCGCTACTATTGGAGTTGTTTGTAAAATCACCGCATAGGGAAATAAGCTTTTTTCAATCCACTTACTCTGCGTAAACAAAATTGAAATCAGCAATCCTGAAACTGCTGCTGCAACAAAAGCAACGACAGTAATTTGAAATGTAACTAACAACGAAGCAAACAGTTCATTCCAATCTGTGATTAATGTTTGCAATACTAATAGAGGTCCAGGAAGCAAATACGGTGGTAAGTTTGTCATGCGTACAAAAACTTCCCACGCCACCAAGACTAGAATTCCTACAATGATTGGTGCAACAATGTCAATAGATACACGCTGAGTGGTGTCATTACTCACTTGACTAGATTTGCGGCGACGGAGAATAGTCATTGCCTACTATATGGAGTAATGGTTGTTCGTTCATTGTTGCCATCAAACATTGCGAGACTTCACGGCAGTATTCGTTATACAGCAAGGATGTGCGAAATTCTTCATTGCGGGGATACGGTGCATCAATTGCAATATCTGCAACTACACGCCCTGGACGCGCTGCCATAACAATGACACGATTGGAAAGATAGACTGCTTCATAGATATTGTGCGTCACAAAAACTACTGTCCAACGGTGCTGACTCCACAAATCAAGGACATCACGATTCAGCTTGCTGCGGGTAATTTCATCTAGTGCCCCAAAAGGTTCATCCATTAACAATACGTTTGGTTTTGTTACCAAGGCGCGGGCGATCGATACTCGCATTTTCATGCCACCAGACAACTCGCGAGGATAGCTGCGTTCAAACCCACTCAAACCTACACGTTGAATCGCTTGTTGTACTAAGACGTCTGCATACTTTTTAGATGTCCCAGCTAATTTTAGCGGCAAATGCACATTGTCTTGAACAGTTGCCCACGGCATTAATGCTGCTTCTTGAAAAACAAAAGCCAGTTTGCGATCGCAGACACCCCAATCAATACTGCCAGAATTCATTTGTCCTAATCCGGCAATAATCCGCAATACTGTACTTTTACCACAACCGGAAGGACCGACTAAACTCACAAATTCTGCATCCTGAATTGCCAGGTTCATGTTGTGCAAAGCCACAGTACCGTTACTATAAACCTTACTGACATGATTCAGCTCAATTGCGGGAATCATTTGCTATAGACTGATGAATAATTACCAAACATATTCTATCTAGCGTAACTCTACCGTAAGCAGGAATACAAAAATGTTTTTATGTCTAGTTACGATATGCCTGCGCACCTCTATTAACAAATTGCAAGGTGAATGCTTGTTTGTAATCGGTGTTAGGTTGAAAAATTCCTGCCTGTGTCATACTTTCATAAAAAGATTGCCATCGTTCCTCGGTCATGGCACCAATTCCGAGTTGTTCAACTTCACCGGAAGCAATAATGCCGTACTCTTGAAGCTTTTCAATTCCGTAGGCAATTTGCTCGTCCGTCATTTCTGGATTTGCTTGTTTGATCAATTCATTTCCAGGTGCTGGGTTTTCTAAATAGCTATACCAACCTTTAATTGATGCATCAACAAATCTTTGGACTAAATCCGGATTATTTTCTACTAATTCACGTTTTGTCTCAATTGTTGTTGAATAAGGTATGTAGCCATAATCTGCTAATAAAAATATAATAGGTGTAAATCCACCTTGTCTTTCTATCGCAAACGGTTCAGATGTAATATATCCTTGTTGTGCTGATTGTTTATCTGCAAGAAATGGACCAGGATTAAAGTTATAAGGGCGCTTTTGATCGTCTGTAAAACCAAATTTTGCTGCTAATAAAGGCCAGTATGTCACATTAGCAGAAGAAGATATATAAATTGGTCTGCCTCTAAGATCTTCTATTGATTCAACGCCTGTGTTAGGATGAGCGAGCAAACACTGGGGATCTTTTTGGAAAATTGCTGCCACAGTAATTTTAGGTATTCCTTCAGCAACGGCATTAACTGCATCGACGCCGTACCCCATAAAAAAATCTACCGCATTTCCCATTAATAACTGAGTACCAGTTGGTACTTGCGGTCCACCCATTTGAATTGTGACATCTAAGCCGTGTTCTTTGTAGATGCCTGTAGCGATCGCTTGATAAAATCCTCCGTGTTCTGCCTGTGCTAACCAGTTTGTCCCAAAAGTGACTTGATCGAGATTATTTGTTGATTGAGAAGTATTAGCTTGTGGCTGATTATTCGTACAAGCTGCAACTACACCACTACCAATAAACAATGAACCATATTGAATAAATCTACGACGATTTACACTATGAATAGCATGATTCATTAATAAATCATCTCCTTTGTTAGCTTAACTGTGCACTACATTCTAGAATTAACCTTTGATTTTCTACTGCGTACGGCTGAATTTCTAAAGCACGACGCAAAGCTTGAATCGCAGCACTATAATTTCCCAAAGCGACATAACATAAGCCCATACCATGAAGCGCACCGAAATGAATCGGACTAAGCTTAACTACCCTTTCACAATCTGTTAACGCTCTTTGGTATTGACCATTCATGTAATACAAAACAGCACGTCGGTTCCACGCTTCAGCAAAATCAGGTTGAGCTTCAATCACTTCTGTCAATAGCGCTTCGGCTTGTTCTATTTTACCTGCTTCAACTAACGCTTGACTTTGCTGTAATAGCTGCAATCCATAAACGCCTTTTTGTCCAAACCAATGCTTCCATAACTCTTGAGTTGCCCAATTTCGTATCTTCTCATCAGGACTTTTCAAAGCTTCCAGCAGTGGATTAATAATAGATGCTTCATCCATGATTTCTGATTTAACTTATTGAGTTGTCTAAGTATGCTATACTAATCCATTCTGTAGCTGTATTAGCAACCACAGTTATCTTAAAACCAAGTTAATTTATTTCTTCTTACCGTTGCAATGAATCTTAAGAAAACTAACTCGATCTTGCTTGTAATTTTATAACTAACCATATAAAACTTAAGCAAATAAATATATCCTTGTTGTATTTCAATATACCATTTTTTAGGAAAAGGATAACGTAACGTAGGTACTCTCTATAACTATTCTCTGTAACTTCTATACTTAGTCAGGTTTATTAAGTTGTTCAAAAAAAATACATCAACTTCTTTTACTAGACTCACCAAAAATAAGCGTTCTTAACATAGTCCAGATAATGCCCACAAAAGCTGAAACTAAAAGAAAAATCATTAATAAAGCCAAGGCAGAAAATGGCGAAAATAGAGTGATAAGCAGCACCAAGACAAGAATAGCTACTAATATATTATTCATATCAATAGAATTGCGCGATCGCGTGACAACTAATTATCAGGTTAATAGCCATTATTGTTTTTGACGTCTAGCCGCAGCAATATTAGCGAAGAAATTGCTCTAGCTCATTACTTGACGATCGCACTAAACTCAATGGTAATGAAGTTTCACTCACTGCTTGAGTATATGCCGAACTGAGGTAAGAGCGATATTGCGGTGAATTATTAATGTATGTCTGAAAAAATGGTACGCTCAAAGCACTTATATACGACCGTGCAACTTCTGGAGTAGGACCAATCACTTGTGGTGGTACAGTTATAGGTTCTGAACCAGGCGCAGCTTCACCAATTGTTGAGAAGTGCGTAGCACCTACAATTACAGCTAGATACTTATCTGGAGTCGTCAGCCAACTAAATGGACGAATTTGTTCAGCTAACGTGGGGGCAATAGTGTCAGCACTACCGCTGACAATCATCACAGGTACAGCAATTTGCCTAATACTAGCTTCGCCAAAAACACTACTAGTAATTGGGTTGACTGCGATCGCTGCTTTTATGCGTGGATCGCGTAAGGCATAGTCAGTCGCTGGCAACTCCAACGCGCGACATTGCAGTAATAATGAGACATTCCACAAAGTAGAATCTTGCAATGTATTACAGTCTTGTTGCAGTTGTTTAAAGTTTAATTGTGCGCCTGCGAGGGCTAATGCGGTATAACCACCAAAAGATTGACCAATAACTCCAACTTGTTGGATATTAATGTTTCTAAATCTCGGGTCAGATATGCGCAAACGTTCTAACTCATTGAGTAGATACCTGACATCTAGTGGACGGTTAATAAATTCATTTGGTTGTGCTACTTCCGCAGCTACTCCCGATAAAAGCGATCGCAACTGTTCTGCATTGCTTCCAGGATGTTCGGGAACCGCAACCGCAAAGCCGTAGGATGCTAGTTGAGTTGCTAAATAAATAAAACTTGTCCGATCCGATCCTAAGCCGTGAGAAATGACAATAACTGGTGCTGGTTTTTCTAAATTCAGCGGAAGATAGATATCTGCTAAAAATTGGCGATCGCGTCTTGGATCGAATAACGTAAGTGTTTGCTGATTCCAACTAAATGGACCTCGTTCGCGCAAATCAGGTACCCCAAAATCAATTGGTGGTTGCGTATTCGCAGCATTGACTGCATCCTGTTGCACAAGAGCGATCGCTTGTCCAGTTTGATTCACTAATCTTTCTAACTGTTCCGCAATGCGTAAACTACGTGCTAAATCAATGCGAATACTGCGTGTCGGAAACTGACGTAATACATTGAGTGGAGTTAGACCCTCAGGAGTCGCTGCGGCTAAAATCAACGCAGAGCGAATTGCATAAAAGCCTGGCTGACGCGCTTCAGTTTGGACAATTTGTCCCAAGCGTTTTAATAAAATGATTCCCTGCGGTGTGTAGAGAAACTGTGCAACTGCTACCGGAGTTAAATCAATTTGCGTCAGCAGAACCCGTCGTAATTGTTCTAACTGTTGTGGACTGATGTATTGAGCATAAACTGCAAGTTCTTCATCCAGAATACCTTCTCGCGCATACTTTTCCAGCGCCGCTACCGAAATCGAGCGCTCAACAACTGAATAAGACGCATAAATTCGTTCTGCTGTCAAGGCTTGACGCATTATTCCTACAGTAGGGATAAAACAACACCCCAAGGAAGCTGCGACTAACCCAATTCGCCACAACAAGCGCTTGTACGCATAGGAGTTTTGTCTGCCAGGTTTAGATATCAAAGCTACCCATTCCAGAAGATTTATGTTGATTCACCAAACGAGAACTACAAGTACCTTTTCTTCTGCTCACCCACACGCAGTTATTACTTATAAGTTAGCAACTTTGAATTTTGTTCACTCAAGACTCATCATTTCGCGAAGTGGTAATTTATCTAACCACTGAACGATCGCAGAATTAACTCGATCGGGGACTTCATCGTGCGGACAATGACCTGCGTTAGGAATAGGAACAACTTCAACAGGTTCGCCGCGATCGCGCATCTGTTCATAGAGTTTTGCACCACTAATCGGTGTCCAAGGATCGTCTGCACCCCATACTACTAATAGAGGTTGTTTCACTGGCAATAACTCGGCTGGACTTGGACCTGGAGGTGCAGTGATAATTGAAGCGAAAACTTGCTGTGCGTCAGGATCGCACGCTGGCTCATACAGCATATCTACTAGTTCATCTGTTACAGCTTCGCGATTACGATATACTTGCAGCAACGTACGCCGAATTTGTGATTTTTGGCGAATTCGGTTAAAAATAGTTCTTCCTGTAATTCTCGAACGCACAAGACGATTAAACCCCGCCATAAAGATTCGCAATGGTGGATTAAGTTCATTAGGACGATGACTCAAACCACCTGCACTGTTAATCAAAACTCCACCTGCGGCAATTTCTGGATGATTTGCGACTACCATTAAACTCAGTAGCGCTCCAATTGAGTTACCAATAAATATTGCTGGTTCTTGGATATGTTCTTCCCAAAAATCCTTCAGCAGGAGTTCCCATACATCCAAGGTATAATTCAGCGGCGGTTTACTCGAACCACCAAAACCGAGTAAGTCTAAGGCAAACACTCGATAACCCGCATCGGCTAATACAGGTATATTTTTCCGCCAGTGTCCGATACAAGCACCAAATCCATGAACTAAGACTAAAGGGCGTCCTTCTCCTTTAACAGTGTACTGAATGCTGTATCCTTTCCAGTTCCAAATGTACTTTTCAAGGCTGCTGGTGTATGGTATTTGCTGGGTAGTCACAGGTCTTTATTAAAATTTGTAAAAGATTACCTTTTTATTACATAACATTTTTGTAGGGAAAAAGCACTCTGGCTAAGGAGTTGTCAATTTTAAAATTAATTTTAGTGTTTAGAGCGATCGCTTCACTGTATTATCTTTGTCCGACGTATAAACCGTTCTAATCGGATAAGGAATTTCAATTTCTTCTTGCTATAAAGATAGTGCAATCTTCTAATGATGATTTCATTGACTTGTCACTGAGTTCTGATAGCTAGTTTTCGCAAGCGGGCTAAAAATCCTCTTTCAAAAATTAATCCAGCTAATAAACCACTGACAACAAACACAAGCAGAATTAACCATAGCAATACTTGTCAAAAAATACAGATGTCATTTGACTAAAGCCATGATTATGTAAAATCAAGCCTGCTTTCGCCACACTGCAATAAGATTTTTGTCAATGGTTACAAGTAATATTGTGCAACAGTGAACTCAAGTGGAAACAGATAATGAAAATACAAAGAGCGTTCGTCCTTCCGCTTCGACGCAGTGTTAGCTGAAACAAAGTATTAATTATTCTGTAACTGTAACTGTTTAATCTTATTTAAAATAAAACTCCGAGATTCTTGCAATAGCTCGAACTGTTTATCAAGGCGCTCTAGCTGGCTATGCCAAATTTCAGCTTTCTTTTCTTTAGTGAGTCCTGATTCCCATAATTCAATACCAGAGCGTATTTCTGCGAGACTGAAGTTAGCAATTTGTCCAAGACGGATTAGGCGGATGCGTGCCAGAGATGCTTCAGTATACTCGCGATAGCCGTTTGTTCTCCGACAGACATGCTTTTCAGTCAGCAATCCTTGCTTCTCATAATATCTCACTGTATCCGTTGTGATACCGAAATGGTTAGCTACTTCGTGAATCAGCATAGCTCTCTTGACCTTAGAGTTACTCCATAGTTTAGCTTACTGGTACTGGAGAAAGTCTAAGGAGTGAGAAAGCATGAAATATAAAAAATTACTCATGTCTCGTATTTTTGCGATTTTAGTTGGGGCAATTACCATTATGTTTATTATTTTGGGGTTAACTCAAAATATAGACCTATTTAGACCTGCTGACATTGTGCTTGGAATTATTCTGATCGCAGCAGCCCTTATACCTAGAGCCAAAATGGCAGCTTTAGGAATGCTAATCGGCTATTCATATACAGCAGGAGTTTTCTCACTATCGATAACAGCAACACTTCTCGACGGGGCTTTCAATGTAGCTTCAACCCTAGGATTGATTGTTTGTATCCTATTCATCTATATTTTGAGTCGATGGTTGCTTGAAACTTAGCAATATGGATAACCTTTAATAGCTCTTGTGCAAGGTTACACCTGTAAGCGATCGCCCTCACCACTGCTGCTACCTTTGGCGTATCTCCATTGGAGAATTCCTCCCTGAGTTGCTTGAAACACCACAGCCTATCTCGAACTCTCACGATAGATGAACCTGCTGAGTGCTTTCAAACACACTGACAACCTCAAAGAACGCTAGCTAACAACAAATTCATTCACTTTTCGATCTCTTAAGCAGTGGTTTAAGTGAAGCGTTCGTAAATTCAGCAAAAGTGGTTGGTGTATCTAAAGTGGGTGGTACTGGAGTAAAATCAGGAGCAGTTAGACCTTTCCACATTTGAGTATATTGGGTAGCAACATCTAAACTAGCGCCTTGCTTGAGCATTGCGTCATGAAATTGCTCAAAGGTAATTTGGACGTGTTTAATAGACTGTCCTAGTACTTGACTCAGGATTGCTGCTGCTTCCTCAAAGCTAATATCGACACCGTTTAGTCCTAAAGTAGAATGTCCCTGCCAAGTGCGATTGAGTAGAAGATTTGCAGCTACCGCAGCGATATCACGAGTTGCAACCATTGGCATTCGTTGTTTGCTGGAGAAGGGAAAGAACACACTGGCGTTTTGTAATGCTTCTAGTTGGTAATAATAGTTTTCCATAAAAAAGTTAGGACGCAGGTGAATAATATTTGTCGCGACTTGATTGAGATTTTGCTCTATCGAATGCAGTTGAGAAATTGGTCCTAAACCTGTAGGAAGGTGCGCTCCCACACTTGAAAGATTAACGACATAAGGAATATGATGAGTTTGCACAGCCGTAGTGACAGCACGAGTGAGATCTGCATACCAAACTTTAGTGTCCGCTACGTTAAAGTTGATTGGTGAAACCCAAAATAAGGCTTCTGCGGCTTGAGTCGCTTCGACAACGAAAGCTGTGTCGGTAAGTGAACCTTGAAAGACTTTTGCTTGCTGTCGTATTGCATCACTTAGTTTCTCTGGATGTCTAGCTAACAAAATGAGGAGATCGGCTTCTGCTGTAAGAAGTTGTGTAATTTGCTGACCGACGTTTCCTGTAGGAGTCACAATTGCGATCGCCATAGCTTTTTACTCGAATCAAATTTAAGCTACGACTATTTGTAACTTGCTTAACTTGGATAGACAATAATAAAAAGTCCAATATTTTTGTTTAATCGTCCACAATATGGATGCGCTTACAGAAATTCTACAAACAATGCCTTTGCACAGTTGCTTCCTCGGTCGCGCTGAGTTATCAGCGCCTTGGGGTATCCAAGTCAACCGTCAGCAGCATGCAGCTTTTCACATCGTTACTCAAGGAAACTGCTGGCTCAATATCGATAGTTTACAAGAGCCGATAGCTCTCAATGCAGGAGATTTGGTAGTTTTGCCGCAAGGACATGGACATAGCTTGTGCTACAACTTGAATAGTCCGGCGATCGCACTAGAAGAGGTATTAGCACGTCGTCCCTCTGATAATCAAAATGTGTTTTACTTTGGTGGCGGTGGAAAAGCAACAACGATTGTGTGCGGTTACTTTTACTTTGAAGATTGGGAGAATAATCCACTCATTTCTGCCTTGTCACCAGTGATTTTAATTAAAGGTGAGGCAGGACGCGCTGTCGAATGGTTAGAGGCAACACTAGAATTTTTAGCTTGTGAAAGCACCTCAACTCGTCCTGGATCGCACACTGTAATAACTCGGCTTTGCGACATTTTATTTATTCAAGCAGTACGCGCTTTTATTACTAATTTGTCTGACTGTGATGGCTGCTGGTTGCGTGCTTTAAAAAACCCGAATATTAGTAAAGCGATCGCAATTATTCATCACTCTCCTGAAAAATCTTGGACAGTTACAACATTAGCCGAACAAGTTTGTCTGTCGCGTTCTGCTTTTGCTGAACAATTTAAAACTTTAGTAGGAGAACCACCGTTGCAATACCTAACCCAAGTACGGATGCGCAAAGCTATACAATTTCTGCGAAATAGCCATGACAACCTAGCAAAAATTGCCGAATACGTTGGTTATGAGTCAGAAGCGGCATTTAGTACAGCATTCAAACGCTCAATAGGTCAATCTCCAGGTAAGTATAGGCGATCGCATTGTTCAGACTATACTAAATAGGTTTAATTCAATATTAAGATGTGGCATCTTGCCTGTCCTATAGCGGCAGCCAGTTTTCATCTAAGACTAACTCCAAACTATATGGGCATTCTTCTGGAAACGTTGATAGGTGCATTCCTGTTTGTTTCGCTGCTTGACGACGCGCACGTTGATAACTTGCTTCCAGTACCTGTGCGGGACAATCTTTTAAACTAGGACTATCTTCCAATGCTAATTCAATTTGAGTACGAGCATCAACGATCGAATCAAGCAAACTATCTGAGCGTCGCTGTGGCTGATATTGCCACTTGAGCAAGTGTAGTAAAAGACGGGTGAGTTGACTGGCAATTCCTCGCCGTTCACTTTTGCCCAAATCTTCAATCTCCTCAATTAAATGCTCTAGATCAAGTTCCTGCCAACGTTGCTCTCGCAATAATTGTGCTGTTTGATCGATCCACAAATTGAAGTCTGTTGCATAAGTCGCCTTCATGACTTGCTCTCTACATATTTAGAAATACAGCTTGTTAGGGATTATTTGACTTAATTAATGATTACATGAGCGGCTCCAACAATTGATTATTCCATTACAAAACCCTGAAAAATCAGGAAATAACAGCATCAAGCGATCGCCCGCAATTGCAATCTCCTAAAACTTCCTACTACGCTAAACTAAAATTTGGCGTAAGCCCCGATAACCTAGAATCTAGCGAAATAACCCATCACCTGCTGCTAGTCACTTCTATTAAATTGTCTCCTACAGATGTTTGCGAAAGAAATGCTTAAGTTCGTTCCAAGAATCTTCAGCTGCTAATTGATTGTAAGAAGAACGTTCGTGGCAGAAGAATCCATGCTCGGCATCAGGATAAACTTTCAACGTGTATTCTTTACCAAGTTCTTGAAACCGCGACTCGATCTGATAAATGCGATCGCACGGAATAAAAGGATCAATACCTCCAAAGAACAAATAAACAGGTACTGTAATATTTTTTACTGCCTCGATCCACTCGTCTAAAACCATACCGTAGAAGGGCGCTGCTGCTGCAATTTCAGCCGAAAACTTACAAGCAGTCAAAAAAGTCAACCCACCACCTAAACAAAAACCAGTGACACCAACCTTATTTGGATTCACGTTCCTTAGCGATCTTAAGTAACCTAATGCTGCTTGAAGATCTTCTTCCATCGGCTTACCGAAGTCGAGTTGCCACATCATCGCCATAGCCTGCTCTACCTCATCGTAATTAAACTTGCTGTTGGGTTTGCGATAGTATAAGTCCGGTACAAGAACGACATATCCTTCTTTTGCAATGCGGATTGCTACATCTCGAATATGCTGTGTTAAGCCGAAAGCTTCCATTAAGAGAAGAACGGCGGGCATGCGCTCAGGTTCAACAGGTGTACACAAGAAGGCGGACATCTGTCCATCAGGCCTAAGGATCGCTACTTCTGATTGTTCAATTTGCATCATTATTTATTCAGAAGAACCTACTGCTGATAGCTTAAAAAGCTAGCAAGTCAAGTCTCTAGAAAAATGTTGCGGAGTTTTGGAATATTCTTGCGTTCAAGCTTGCAAAAATTGTTTCGGTGTCATGCCAAGCATACGCTTAAAATATCGAGTCAGATGACTTTGATCGCAAAAGCCCACCTTAACAGCAATCTCTGCAATACTCAATTTACTGTGTTGCAATAGATATTTTGCTTTATTGATTCGGCTATGCAAGATGTATTGGTGGGGTGTTATGCCCATACTTTGCTTGAACAACCGCAAAAAGTGATAGGGACTGATTTGAGCGATCGCCGCAATTTCTGTAAGTGTTAAATCTTGATGTAGATGTTCGTTGATATAGTCTATTATGAGAGCTAGCTTGGCTGACGATAATCCATCTGAGTAGCTAGAAAGCCTGGGGGATGCCGCGCAATAATTTCGTAATAGGTGAATTGCCAACACTGTTTTCAAACTATCAACTAGCAACTGTCCGCCAATTCTGTCAGATTCTAATTCGTCTTTTAAAGTTAAAAAGATACTGTGTATCAGTGCGTCTGGCTTACTCATAAACTGCGGTATCAATTCAATCCCGTCGGGGTTTACCCAATCTTGACCGATGTTTTTGAGCAGTATAGGCTCAATGGCTAAAACCATAAACTGAACTGAGGTGTTCCAATTACAGCGGTGGGGAATATTGGCAGGGATAATCGCAATGTCTCCACTATTTCGTGTCTCTTTGCTCAACTTTCCATCTAACCATCGCTCTCCTGATGAGCCGGAAATATTTTGTTCTACGTATGGGTAGGAAAGTCCACAAGCAATAACGTGCATCGTGTGTTGATGCTCAGCAATCTCAAATTTTGGCTGCTGATAAAGCTCTAAGTGAATATCACTCCAACCGCTGCTAGAGAGAATCGATGGTTGGGGTAATAGTGCATTTGCCGCATTGACTTGGTGATAGTCAATAATGCTGACGGGTTGTGGCAATTCCATCTTGCGATCAAATTAATAGGAAGTTCTATTTTGACTTTGCGATAGTAAAAATGCGATTGCCTAGAAGTGCTGAGAAAAACGCGATCGTACCCACCAAATCCAAAATATCATCCCTGAGCAAAGTTACGCTAACTTGATCTCGACATCTACAAGTAGGCTTTTGTTGTGCTGGCAGCAACTTGTTTGCAATTCTGATTTAATCTCTTTTTGACAAGAGTAACCTTTTCTATCCACCTTACCACTATTAATTTAGTAGAGTTGTTCAGCGAGGCAGGTGTGTCCGAACCAAGCGATCCGGAGCTAGTTTTTCTGTCGCGGCAGGGAAATAAAGCAGCATTTGGTCAGCTGATGTTACGTTATCAACCAATGTTACAGCGCCTTGCTATGCGAGCGATCGGTAATAGAGATTTGGCTCAAGAACTTGTACAAGATGCAATGTTGCAAGCCTATCTTTCACTAGAGAAACTTAATGACCCAACACGCTTTAAAAGTTGGCTATATGGCATTGTACTCAATATTTGCCGAAACAATTTGCGTCGTCGTCAGGTAATCTGTTTTTCCCTTGAGGCAATAATAGGAAATTTTGTGGATGAACCGCTATCTACGGTTAGGAGTTCACCCGATCCTCAGCTATTAGCAGAACAAGAAGAACTCCACACTGCGTTGTTAGATGCAATCAATACTCTATCTCCCAAAAATCGCTCAGCAATTTTACTGTTTTATCACGAGCAATTTAGCTTACAAGAAGTAGCCAATCGCTTAAATATTTCAGTCAGTGCAGTCAAAGGGCGTTTACACAAATCTCGTCATCAGCTGAGAAACCAGTTATCACTGCTTCAAGATCAAATTCAACTCAATTCACCCCAGGAAATTCAAACAGTGACTATCAACACTTCTAGTCAAACCAAAACCGAATTTTGCTGTTCATTTTGTCACAAGAGCCAGGAACAAGTTGAGATACTCATTGCAGGTCCAGGCGTATTTATCTGCGATGCGTGTGTAGATATCTGTAATCAAATTATCAGCAGGCAAATTCCTCCGTCTCCATTAACGCAGGAGCAAGTTGAGCAATTAATAGATTCAGGTAAGTTGAGTGAGTGAATTCACAAAAATTCGATAGGAGGCTTGACGAAGCGATCGCCCATCCTCAAATCTTTCATCATGAAACACTAGCGATCGCCATCATATCGACTTCATGCGGCTTGTTTGCAGATCATCTAACTCAATTTTGACAGCATCAAAAGCATGAAATATCGTATATGGAATTTGAATGGAACCTAAACAAAGCGGCACTAAACTTTGAAAAGCATAGTGTTTATATATCAGTGCCCGAAAAGCGACCAGACAGGAGAGGAGATTTTATGAACAAGGAAGTTGAGAACGAAATGGAAGACGAATTACGCCCTGAGTATGACTTTGCTCAAATGCAGGGAGGTGTTAAGGGCAAGTATGTGGAGCGATATCTTGCAGGAACAAATTTAGTACTTTTAGATCCCGATGTTGCTCAAGCTTTCCCTAATGACATGGCAGTGAATGAGGCACTGAGAATGTTAATTCAGATTGCCCAGCGCCAGCAACCCAACAGTGCGGTGCAGCGAACGGAATAGAAACTTTGAGTAGGAAACAAACATCAGAAAGATTTTCCTTGTGCTTTGACGGCTCAACAGAGAATTTAATGGCGATCGCTCATGTCATGGCACAGGAGGATTATCTAATACTGACTATCACAATTAAATTTTAGCGATCGCCATCATATCGACTTCGTGCTGCTTCGACTTCAGGAAGGTAATTCTCTGCCCAACGACACAGCGTAGACAAGGGTTCAGTTAGCGTTGTCCCTAAAGCAGTTAAAGAATATTCCACCATTGGTGGGACAACAGGATAGACTTTGCGACTGACAATCCCATCGCGTTCTAAGTTGCGTAATGTCTGCGTCAGCATTTTTTGCGAAATTCCACCGATTTCTCTTTGTAACTCGCTGTATCGCTTCGTTCCCTTAGCAAGGCGGTAAATAATAATTGCAGTCCACTTGTCAGCAATGAGATCTAAAACTTGCCGTGAGGGACAATTAGCATCACAAACGCTATTTTCTTGATTGCGCACCATAAAGTATGTATAGCACTTTTCAGTGCCTTCTTGTCAAAAAGAGTGAGTAATTGACACAATCATAAAACTACTAAGTAGGTAAATACAAATTAAGTGTGATATCGGTTCAGAGTCGGTAACGGGTCATCGGTAATCGGCAACTCAAGCGCAAATAGTCTTTTCAACCAATTACCCATTACCGCCGTTCTGCTTGGGACACCACAAGCAGCGTGCGGCGGCTTCGCCAATTACCAACCTTGATGTTACGTTTATTGTGAACCATATACTTACGTAGTTGAGGAATTGAGAAATAGGGAATTTTATCCCTCACTCCTCGCTCCTCGCCCCTCACCCCTATAATGTACAGGAGCAGCCGCTATGAAAAATCTGCAACTGGTAGCCAACGATTTCGAGAATGAGGGGATGCAAACCTCGCCAACAACAAATCCTACAGCAGATGAACAGTTACTTGACGCCTATTCGCAAGCTGTCATTAGTGTAGTTGAAAAAGTTAGCCCCGCAGTTGTCAATATTGATGTGCATCGACAATTGCAATCGCGGCGCAGGAATAACCAAACCTTCATGCAAGAAGTCCGTGGTAACGGTTCGGGCTTCGTTTTTACGCAGGATGGTTATATTCTCACGAATAGCCATGTTGTCCACGAGGCAACCAAAATTGAGGTGACACTCTCAGATGGTCGCAATTTTATTGCAGAATTAATTGGTGATGACCCTGATACCGATTTAGCAGTCATTAGAATTGATGCACCTAATCTTGTAGCTGCCAAATTAGGAGATTCGCAGTCGTTACGTGCAGGACAATTGGCGATCGCAATTGGTAATCCCTATGGCTTCCAAACTACAGTCACAACAGGTGTTGTCAGTGCTTTAGGGCGTTCGTTTCGTTCGCGTTCTGGTCGCTTGATAGATAATATCATTCAAACTGATGCCGCTTTGAACCCTGGTAACTCTGGCGGACCACTCGTGACATCTCACGGTGAAGTGATTGGTGTGAATACAGCCGTCATTATGTCTGCGCAAGGTATTTGCTTTGCTGTACCGATTAATACTGCCAAGATGATCATCGGCTCATTGATACGCGATGGTAAAGTCCGGCGCGGTTACATTGGTATCGGTGGGCAAAATGTACCGCTACCCCGTCGCGTAGTACTATTTCATGAATTATCGCTCGAAAGTGGCGTGTTGGTAATTTCAACTGAAGAGAATAGTCCTGCACAAAAAGCAGGGTTACAAGAAGGTGATGTGATTGTAGGAATAAATCAGCAACCAATTGCAAATATCGATGACTTGCATAAACTATTAACTCACGATCAAGTTGGAGTGCGATCGCAACTGACAATTCTTCGCCGTTCTCAAAAACTAGTTGTGGATATTGTTCCTGAGGAGTCACCAGGTGGGTAATTGCTAACTGGCAATTGGTAATTGAGTAAAGCAGCGCAAATGCTATTGCTTTCCTATTACCTAACCTAAAAAGCGTACTTTCAATTACTCTAGGAGAACATAATGGCAACAATGAAAGCTGTACGGATTCATTCGTATGGTGGGTCAGAGGTTCTAAAATACGAAGATACACCACGACCTGATATTACCGACGACGAGATCCTGGTGCAAGTTCACGCAGTTGGTGTCAATCCGGTTGATTGGAAAATTCGTGAAGGCTATATGCAGCAAGGACTCAACCATAAAATGCCACTTATTTTAGGTTGGGATGTTTCTGGGGTTGTTGCCAAAGTTGGCTCGAATGTAAATAATTTTCAAACAGAGGATGATGTTTATGCTTACACCAGCTTGAGGCGAAATGGTGCTTATGCTGAGTATATAGCAATTCCTGCTCATGAAGTTGCCCATCAGCCAAAATCCCTCGATTACATTGCCGCAGCATCCGTACCAGTTGCCGCATTAACTGCATATCAAGCATTATTTGATGCAGCAAAATTATCCGCAGGACAAACTGTGTTAATTCATGCCGCAGCAGGAGGTGTCGGCAGTTTTGCAGTACAGTTAGCAAAAAATAAAGGTGCGCGTGTGATTGGTACGGCATCAGCCCGAAATCACAGTTTTTTAAAAGAACTTGGAGTTGATGAAGCAATTGATTACAACCAAGTTCACTTTGAGGATGTGGTTTATGATGTTGATGTGGTTTTCGACACAATCGGGGATGAAGTTCAGGAACACTCCTGGAAAGTTCTTAAATCTGGTGGTATATTGGTATCAATTGTATCACCACCTTCCCAGTCAACTGCCACTCAACACAAGGTTCGTGCAGCTTTTGTCGCAGTTCAGCCGAATAAAGCACAACTCGCGGAAATTGCTGCGTTAGTTGATGCTGGGATACTCAAACCCATTGTTGACACTGTTCTCCCACTATCAGAAACACGGCAAGCACACGAATTAAGTCAGAGTGGTCATATGCGTGGCAAGATCGTCCTACAAGTCATCGGGTGACATCTCTTGGTTAAACTGTCAATTACCAGAGATCTTATGAAATTTCAATCTTTGCTCATTGTCTGTAGTTTGTTACTCTTATTCAGCACAAAACCTAGTGGCAGTAACGAAAATGAATTACGTGCAATTAAGAGTGATAATGCTCAAGTAGAAAAAATTGTTGGTGGCTATAAGTTTCTTGAAGGACCACTTTGGCATCCAGATGGTTTTCTATTATTTAGTGATACCCCAGCAAATACAATTTACAAACTGTCTTCTAATGGCAAAGTAGAAGTTTTTCGCAGACCTGCGGGATATCCCAACGGTAATACTTTAGACCGTGAGGGTAGACTCGTCACTGCACAACACGATCGCAGTGTGACACGTACCGAAGAAGATGGCAAAGTTGTTACTTTAGCAACTCACTACACACAGAGAAAGCTAAATAGTCCTAATGATATTGTTGTCAAATCCGATAACAGTATTTATTTTACCGATCCGCCCTTTGGGATTCGGAAACCTTATGCAGTAAAAGAACAAGCTGAAGAACTCGGTTTTTCCGGTGTTTATCGTTTGACAGAAGATGGTCAATTAATGCTTCTTGTCAAGGATATACCGCTACCAAACGGACTTGCTTTCTCACCCGATGAGAAACGTTTGTATATCAATGATTCTCAAGAAGGGAATATTCGCGTATTTGATGTCAAAGCAGACGGTACTCTAACTAATGGTCGCATATTTGCAGATTTAAACGTTCCAGGAAAAGAACGATTAGCTGATGGAATGAAAGTAGACTCGCAAGGAAATGTTTATTCGACAGGACCCGAAGGTATTTGGATTTTTTCACCGCAAGGTAAACTACTAGATAAGATTTCTGTCCCCGAAGGTACGACAAATATTGCTTGGGGAGGTAGAGATTACAAAACACTGTACATCACAACTTATACGAGTCTTTACCAAATTCCACTCAATGTTGCTGGTGTAACCTCAAGCAAAAAGTAAAGTATGCAATTGCGCATAGCCCAGCGCCCGAAGCGATCGCTTTTCCTTAACCTAGAAGACTTACATTCTGTAATAACTTTCAGTAATGGCTTATGACACTAATTCGCATTTTAATGCAGACAACGATTCCTCCTAGTGAGGATGACTGGACAATTGATCGCTTTTCGTTATTGCGCGACTACCTGGCATCATTAACAGATGAAACTGGAAATCCACTTTATGAAGTCACTGCACGTAACCGCGAATCAAATTCTGACGATCCGATTCTGAGTAATATCGATAACTCCGATTTTGATGAACTGTGGTTGTTTGCAGTTGATATCGGGGGTGGACTTACTAAAAAAGAATGTCAGGCGATCGCAAAATTTCGCAGACAAGGTAAAGGGCTTTTAATCGCACGAGATCATCAAGATTTAGGTTCATCGATTTGCAATCTCGACGGGGTTGGCGCAGCGAACTATTTTCATACCCAAAATCAAGACCCCGATGAATCGCGACGCTGTAACGACGATCCTTACACCACATATATTTCATGGCCAAACTATCATTCTGGTAGCAACGGCGATTATCAAAAAATTACACCAATTGAACCAATTCACGAACTGCTACACAACCCCAACTCACCATCTGGGGTTGTTGAGTTTTTCCCCGCACATCCTCACGAAGGCGGTGTTGGACTCGCTTCTGATGCAGAAAATGCCAGAGTCATTGCTACAGGTAGAAGTAAAGTCACAGGTCGCACTTTCAACCTTGCGGTAGTATTTGAGCCTATCCAGGACGATAATGGTAGACTTGGACGCGCTATCACCGAGTCAACTTTTCACCACTTTTGTGATTACAACTGGGATGTAAATATGGGCTGTCCCAGCTTTGTTGAAGAACCACCAGGGGAAGGAATGAAAACAGAACCACGCGCCTTGGAAGATATAAAAACTTATGTGCGCAATATTGCTGCATGGCTTACACCTGCATAACTAATCACTGTTGCACTGTTTAAGAATTCAACCTTCATCTCAACACAAAATGTCACTAGCGAATAAAAAAGTCGTCATCATCGGTGGAAGTTCTGGGATTGGTTTAGCAACAGCCAAAGCCACACTAACAGCACAAGCAAAAGTTTTGATCGCGGGACGTTCTCTAGAAAAATTGCAACAAGCCCAACAGGAAATAGGCGATGAAGTAGAAATCCGCAGTTTGGATCTTCTTCAGGAAAATGCAATTAAACAATTTTGCACTGATGTTGGGGTGATAGACCATCTCGTCATTCCTGGTAGTTCAGTCAAAACCGGACTATTGCGCGAACTTGATACCGCAGATGCACAAAAATCGATGGCGAGTAAATTTTGGGGATCATATCTTCTAACCAAATATGCTCAAATCGCCGATTGCGGCTCAATTGTATTGTTTTCTGGTATACTCAGCCGCCGACCATCTCCTGGTTATACTGTCTTAGCTGCAATCAATGCTGCTGTAGAAGCTTTCGGTCGTGCTTTAGCGCTAGAACTTGCACCTGTGCGAGTTAATGTGGTTTCTCCTGGCTTAGTTGATACTCCCGTATATGCCGGAATGCCACAACAGCAGCGCGAAGCATTTTTGCAGAGTACAGCTGATAAACTGCCAGTAAAACGTATTGGTCAACCAGAAGACATTGCAGCTACAGTTTTATACTTGCTAGAAAATGGTTACACAACAGGAACTGTAATTGATGTTGACGGTGGTAGTTTACTCGTTTGAGCATCTCAAATCCGCAACTTAGGTCTAATCAACTGACAACAGAGTTACTTGAAATTTTTAAAGGAAAGAGTAATGGCAAATAAATTAGATGGAAAAGTTGCGTTAATTACAGGTGCGTCTTCTGGTATTGGTGAAGCGTCTGCATTAGCATTAGCTGCTGAGGGTGCGAAAGTCGTTTTAGCCGCACGTCGTCTCGACCGCTTAGAGAAATTAGTCAGTCAAGTTAAAGATAGTGGAAAAGAAGCGATCGCAATTCAAACTGATATCACCGACCAAGCCCAAACAACCGAGATGCTGCAAAAAGCCAATGCTAATTTTGGTAGTGTAGACATCTTGATTAATAACGCAGGTGTCATGCTTACAGGACTAGTTGATGGTGCAGATACCTCAGACTGGCGGCGAATGGTCGATATCGATCTTCTCGGATTAATGTACGCAACGCACGCAGCTTTACCAATTATGAAAGAGCAAGGTAGCGGACATATTATTAATATTGCTTCAGTAGCAGGTCGGCTGACTTTTGCCAATTTTGCAGTTTACAATGCGGTCAAGTTTGGTGTGGTTGCTTTTAGTGATGCGCTACGTAAGGAAGTGTACCAAAATAAAATTCGCGTAACTGTCATTGAACCTGGTGCAGTTGCTACCGAATTAACAAACCATATCACCGATCAAGAATCTAAGCAGCAAGTCGAAGGAATGTATCAATCACTAACACCTCTAGAAAGTGAAGATGTTGCCAATGCTATTCTTTATGCAGTGACACAGCCTGCACGGGTGAACGTGAATGAAATTCTGATCATGCCAACAGATCAGGTATTGTAGAGCTACTTATGTAAAACGGTAATGAGAAAGCATTTAGCACTCTCGCAGTGAGCATTTAATACTTAAACACAAGCTAACAGCTAATCGCCAAATGCTAATTGCTACCAATTACTGATTACCAACCTACAAGCTAATACTCATTACTCTGGGGAAAACTGATGGAAACCGCAGATGAGATCGTGATTGGTAGCGGACAAGGTGGAGTTCCTCTCGCTGCTGATGTGGCAAAGGAAGGGCGTAAGGTTATTTTATTTGAGCGCGATGCGTTGGGGAAGCTGCATTAATTATGGTTGCACTCCTTCTAAGGCATTTTTAGCCGCAGCCCATGCCGCCGGTCGTGCCCATAAAGCTGATAAATTAGGCATTCACCCTCAAGTTAGTGTTGATTTTTCTGCTGTGATGGAACGAGTACGCAATATCCGTCATAGCTTCAATCAAGGAACTAATAAGCGATGACACGATGCTGGGGTCAAGGTAGTTTGTGCAGAGGCATCGTTTAGCGGCGATCGCATCGTTACAAGCCAAGATATCACTACCCAACCCAAGCCCCACTCGTCATTATCAATACAGGGACATCCTCGCTAGTTCCCAATATTCCTGGTTTAGCAGAAACACCATATTCATCCTACCTATGGTGAAGCTTTACCTAGTTTAGCGCGGCTACTTTTAGGAGAGAACTTACCGTTTTGCTCTAATATGTGATTATTTGAGGAAGCGATCGCTCTTTTTGATTAAGTTAATTCATTTTAGGAAGCGGCATAAACACTTTTTGTAAATCATATTTTTCACTTCCGTGTACTTCATCAGCAAGATTTGTATAAAGCCATTCAAGATGCGCGCAGAGTCCTTCCAAATCAGGAAATAGTTGCGCTGAATTAACACCTAAGCGATCTAATTGAAAACGAAAAAGTGCGAATTTGTCTGGTGGGATGATTAACTTTGTTAATCGAGAAATATACGCTGCTTCTGTATCTAACGCTGCAAACTTTCCTGTGTCTACATCAAAATAGTGCGCTGTAAACCAGCCCCACTGTGCTTTAATTCTCTCTGTAATAAGTCTCGGTTGAAGCAAGACAATTTTATTAATTTGGAATGGAACTTCATGTTTGAAAGTAGATATATAATCTTCAGGATTTGGCTGGAATAGCCAAATCACACCATGTTGATTTTCAGCAGGTGGTTTGCAAACTGTAAACCAAAGCGCAGCTAGCGGAATGACACTCCAGTCAAGTAGTCGAGTTGCTAATCCATGATGCTGCATAATTGCTAACCATTCCCAATCATTAGCTGGTTTTTCCTTAAGATAGGGAACACTTAGCAGTTTAAAATTGTTCAGCATTGCCTGTTTAGCTTCCAAAACAGGCAACGTAGTTGACAAACGAGCTATTTTAGGTAATAGGTGCAAGTCTCTTCTTTGTCCGCGATAGAGTGCACGTTTGCCACGGTTGACGTCACCAAGACATTCCACAAATTCCGGAACTGAGTTAACAATAATTTCCTGCATTGGTAACTGGACGCCTAATGTTTTAAAGATTGATATATTCTTGCGACATCATAAGCTTGTTTGAATAAATGCTTGTAAACGTGAACTAAGCCGCGAGTAAAATTGAGAATCTTTGCTGAAGCGTAAGCTTTTGATATTTTGTCATTGTCAGGCACTTTCAATAATCTTAAAGCTTTGTCATGTCATTATTTCCACAATTGTGGCTTTCTCCAATTTGCCAAAAAAGAACTGACATCTGATCGCAATATCTTTTGGATACTCAATTTTTACTACTTTCGATTGCTATTGACACGCTGTAGTATAGTTATTGACTTCAACCCAACACTTTGTCACTACTTGAAAGTAACAATAAGCTTTTCTAAAGACTGCTTGTGTGATTTTACGTAAATCAAGGGCAATAAATAAGTAATACTGAACTAGGCAGAACTTTACAACGTAGACACTTACTATAGCAGAAATTATTTTGGTTTAAGCGATCGCTTGCCAGATAAAAATACTAAGCAAATTTTAATTATTAGACTAGAGTAACTTCTACAACTCTGGCTGTAGAAGGTAGTTTGAATAGTTGCGAGGATCTTTATCTTTAATTGAGTAACAAATATATTCTTGTGCTATCCACTTGATAGTCTTGGATAATTTGTATTCTACAATACGATTAACTTTAACAAATTTCGCTTTGACAACAGATAGATCGTGTAGTGCTACACATAGCAGTACAAATATCGACTATCCTTGACAAAAGATTTTGACAGGAATTTTGCCAAATCTTCAACATGGAAGCATCGTTTGAACTTACCTTGCAAATGGTTATTGCCGTAGTCGCAGGCATCGGCGCTCAGGTAGTGGCAGAATACCTCAAAGTACCGAGCATCGTGTTTTTATTGCTATTTGGCATTTTGCTAGGCGCTGATGGAATTGGATTACTTCATCCTCATTCGTTAGGTCCTGGTTTAGAAGTTATTGTTGCCCTCTCAACAGCAGTCATCTTGTTTGAGGGTGGCTTTAACTTAGAACTGCGAGAATTAGGCAAAGTTTCTGGGAGTTTACGTAATCTTGTAACGCTAGGAACCGCAATTACGCTTGTGGGGGCGGGAATGGCGGCTCATTGGTTGAGTGAGTTTCCGTGGACGATCGCCTTTCTCTATGCTTCCTTGGTCGTTGTGACTGGACCCACTGTTATCAGTCCTCTACTCAAACTTGTCAAAGTCGAACGTCAAGTTGCCACGCTGTTAGAGGGAGAGGGAGTTTTAATTGACCCTGTAGGCGCAATTCTTGCCGTCGTGATTCTCGACACCATTCTGAATGGTGAAACTGACCCAGTTCGCGCTATTAGTGGCTTGATTCTACGTTTAGGCATTGGTGGAGGTATTGGTGCGATCGGTGGCTGGCTATTCGGCTTAATGTTTAAACGTGGCAATTTTCTGTCAGACGAACTAAAAAATCTCGTCGTTTTAGCTGGAGTTTGGGGATTATTTACCTTAGCTCAACTCGTTCGTAGTGAATCAGGATTGATGGCAACAGTAGTAGCAGGAATTGTGCTCCGAGCCTCATCTGTACCAGAAGAAAGGTTATTACGGCGATTTAAAGGACAGCTCACCATTCTAGGCGTGTCAGTGCTGTTTATCCTACTCTCAGCAGATTTATCGCTAGCTAGTATCTTGGCGTTAGGCTGGGGCAGCTTATTGACAGTTTTGGTACTCATGTTTGTGATTCGTCCACTAAATGTAGGGATATGTACTTGGAAGAGTGACCTCAACTGGCGGCAAAAGCTGTTTTTATGTTGGATAGCACCACGAGGAATTGTTTCAGCATCAGTTGCTTCTTTGTTTTCAATTTTCTTAACAGAACGAGGAATTAACGGTGGAGATTCAATCAAAGCACTCGTTTTCTTAACGATCATATTAACCGTTGTTTGTCAAGGGCTAACTGCAGCTTGGGTTGCCAGTTGGTTACAGATTACTTCAACAGAAGCAACAGGAGCAGTGATTGTCGGTTGCAATCCTTTAAGTGTTTTAATTGCTCGTTTATTTAAAGAACGCGGTGAGCCTGTTGTCATGATTGATACTGACCCTGCAGCTGCAGAACAAGCTGAAGCTGAAAATATTCGCGTGATAGTCCGTAGTGCTTTAGATAGGGGCGTGTTAGAAGAAGCAGAACTTGCCTCAATGGGAACTTTTCTGGCAATGACGAACAATGGCGAGGTCAATTTTGTTTTGGCACAGCGGGCTGCTGAAGAATTTAATCCTCCAAGAGTTTTAGCAGTTTTTCCACGGAACCCTGAGGCTAATAATGCTACTGGCAAACCGAAGGTGCAGCAAGCTTTTGTTTCCGACTTACCACTGAAAACCTGGAATGAATATCTCAAAGACGGACGAGTTAAGTTAGGCACAACAACATTAACTGAACAAGAGTTTTCCTTTCAACAAGCCCATCTACAAGCCTTAATGCGTGCTGAAGAGATCGTACCTTTGTTTCTGGAGCGAGAAGATCGGTTTTTAATTGCACCAGCGACAACAGAAGACTGGCAACCAAGCGATCGCATTATTTATATCTTGCACGATCCCAGACCAAATCTCTTAAAACGCTTGTCGGGCGATCGCAATGCAACGCGTTTGAATGTAGAAAAGCTTTCTAAAGTTGAAGAAGTCCCGATTCCACCGCTTTAGCAGAAGTTGTAATAACAACTTATAAATCTACGATTAATCTTGCTTTTCTCAGCACAAATTGCCAAGCTGTTTCTTCTTTAGAGATAATATCATCTGTAGCATCCATTCCTGATTGAATGCAGCACTGCCTATTACCACTTCCTAGTGAAACACTTTGTGGTTGAATTGTCACATCAAAGTAAGGAGCAGCGCTATTGTTTTGAGGTGCGATCGCATCAGGAGAAATACTACTGACAATACCTGAAAGAGTACCATAATCAGGGTATGGACAGGCATCAACACGTAATTGAACTTTTTGACCAACTGCTACTTTTTCAATATCCTGAGTTGCGATCATTGCTTTAATCACTAATGGTGCATTCACTGGAGCAATCTCAGCAATAGGTTCACTCGCACGCACGACTTGACCAGGGTTACGTAAATTGAGTTTGAGAATAATGCCATCACTGGTAGCAACAAGAGTACTTTTTTGCAGTTGAATTTCAATTTGTTTGATTTCTGTTTGAGCTTGACTAATTTGATTTTTAATTTCAATTTCCTGCTGAATGAGAGTTTGCTTTTCTTTTTTTAAAGCAGCAATATTTGCTTCACCTCTAGCGTTTTCTTGAGCAACTCTTTCCTGCGCGATTGTTACTGTTGCTAAACTTGGATTAACTACTGCTTTTACTTTTTCTAATCTAGCTGATGCAGATTTAACATCTGATTCTTTTTCTTTAAATTGCAGTTGTGAGATCACTCCTGCTTGAACGAGTTGTTGATATCTAGCCATTTCATCCTTAGATAATTCTAAAGCTACTTTGGCTACTTGCAAGTCTGCTTGAGTTGTCAATAATTGTTGTTGGCGTTCTTGTTGTTGGCGTTCTAAATCTGCTTGAGCAGCTGCGATCGCTCGATTAATTGATTCAGATTCAGCTAAAATTTGAGTATCTAAGGCACTAATTTGAGCAGCAATTTGAGTTTGTTGTAGTTTACGCTGCTGAATGTTATTAAGCAACTGCTTTTTTTGAATCTGCAGTTGCTCTTGATCGAGATAAGCAATCGCATCTCCTTGTTTAACTAATTGATTCTCTCTAACAAGAAGACTTTTAACTGTTCCCTCCATTTCTGCGTGAACTAAACGAACTTCTCCTATAGGACGCACAGTTGCAGCAGCTTTTACCTTGACATTATATTTAATAAATGAAGAAAGGGCGATCGCCGCAGCCACACTTCCAACTAGAAATATTCCTGCTAAAGATGTCCAACGACTAATAGGAGGAAGAAATTCATCACTGTTAACTGAGTGGAAGCTTTTTCTTTCTGGATTATAAAGCATAATTAATTAGTTAATATGAGTTGATCGTTAGTTATTCTACTTATACAAGAGCGCTATAGTCATATCCTTTCAAGGAATTAAAAAATCTATATGTTCTCCAACTTTGGAGTGTAATTCTTCTACAGTTCCTTGCAGTTTTAACTCTCCCTGATCTAGCAATACAATCCAATCAGCTCGATTAATGACTTTAGGACGATGGCTAATTAAAATAGTAGTTTTACCGCGACGATAACGTAACAATCGATCTAAAACTTGTGCTTCACTTACAGGGTCAAGTCCAGCAGTAGATTCATCTAAAATAAGTACTGGTGGATCTGTAACAATCGCTCTTGCTATCGCTAATCGTTGGCGTTGTCCGCCAGAAATATTAGCACCAAATTCTCCTAATATTGTTTGATATTTGTCAGGGAGTTTACTGATAAATTCGTCAGCTTCAGCAATTTGACAAGCTCGCACAATTTGTTCAAATGTAGCGTGTGGTGCGCCTAAGTGGAAGTTTTCAATAATAGAGCGATTCCAAAAGTGGGCTTCTTGAGGAACGAGAACAACTTGCTGGCGGAGACAATCGAGGGAAAGATCTTCTAAATTATAAATGCCAATCCGAATATTACCAGATTGCAACGGATATAAACCAGCAATTAACTTAGCTAAAGTACTTTTACCACAGCCAGATTTACCAATAATGGCAATAGCTTTACCACCAGGAATTGTCAAAGAAAAGTCTTTAATTAAATCAACTCTACCAGGATAGTGAAAATTCACTTTTGTACAGGTAATATCAGCATTTGGAGAAATGTTATCAAGCGATTTTTTTTCATCACCCCGATCTTCTGGAGTTGTATCTATTACTTCGGTAAGTCGTTGTGTTGCCGTTTTTACTCTTGTGAATTCATCAACAAAATTAATAAGTGTACTAATTAAGGTAAGAAAGTTACCGTTCATTGAGTTAAAAGCTAATAACTTACCAATACTGAGATTTTCTGCAGGATTAATGACTAAATTGCCACCAAACCACAGTAAAACAACACCACTGATAGCAGAAACTAAACTAGAAGAAGTATGATTAATAATACTAATTTGAGTTGTCCGAAAAGTAAGGTTAGCAAGGCGGCTAAACCGACTTTGTAGTTCTTCCCAAAATTGTGGTGCGGATGTGGTACTTTTTACCGTAAGTGCGCCTTTAAAGGTTTCGACTAAAACACCTTGAGTTTCTGCTTCTACTACTAAAAGGTTACGGGTTTTTTGTTGCAAGGTTGGTTGAAAAATTACTGTAGACAGTGTCATGGCTAAGGCAGCACATACAGCTACCAAAGTCAATTTCCAACTATAGAAAATCATCAATCCTAAAGAGATGAGAGCAATAAAAAATTTACTAGGTAAACTGACAACAACTTGAGAAACTAACTGATTAATTTGGGTGATATCGCGAAGTCTGCTAACAATTTCTCCACTACGACGTGCTTCGTAATAACTCAGCGGTAATCGTAAAATTTGCTGCCCAAATTCTAGAACTAATCCTAATTCTAAGCGTTGTGCAAAGTGAGCAATTAAGTTAGATTGCACAAACGAAAGACTACTGGAAACTACATTCATCACAACTACAGCGATCGCAACCGTTGTCAGCAAATCTGTATCGCCTCGAACGAGTACATCATCAGTAAGAATTTGTAGTAAAAATGGAGAAGCTAAAGACAGTAGCCCTAAAACGAGATTAATTAGTAAAGCTTGTGCTAAGATTCCGCGATAAGCCCAGACACGCTGAAAAAAACGTCCAAATCCACCTACGCGATCGTCTTCTTGGGCGACAAACGCGAATGGGATCTGGTTCTAGTAACAGCATCAACCAATCTGTCCATCCTACTGCTAACTCTTGTTTAGAGAGATAACGCAAGCCTACTGCTGGATCTGCAATAACGCATTTTTTACCTTTCTTGCCATGTAAAACAACCCAGTGATTTCCTTTCCAATGAATAATTGCTGGTAACGGTGCTTCATTGATTTGGTTTAATATTTCTGCTGAAGTTTTGACTGGACGTGCATTAAAACCAAGCGTTTCTGCACCTCGTTTTATTCCTAATAAAGTTGTTCCTTGTTGTCCAGTACCTACAACTTCACGAATGCGACTTAAGGTAAAATTACGACCGTAGTGTTTAGCAATTGAAGCAAGACAAGCTGCTCCGCAATCTTCCTCACTGTGTTGAGAAACGTAGGCATATTTCATATGTCAGAAGTTAGCTTTTTTAATGTTAAAGTATTTAGAAAAAAAGCACCTACAAAGCTATAGGTGCTTCTCAAAGTTCAAAAGATATAACTAATGTATTGGTAGGGTAAGGTTTATCAAATACCTTTAAATTCAATCAACCTTTGATTTAATCCGCTCATGCACAATCCAAGATATACTTGATACCTTTTAAACGATTGGGCTGCCTGCCCAATTAACTAAAGATTGAATTGCGTTTAGCCCATCGTACATAGAACCACCTTGTAGAAAAGCTGTGTTGAGATAGTTATAGTAAGATATATAGTCATATTGGTGAGCTGCAATTATTGATGGATCTAAGGTTGCAACTATAGGTGCATACCAATTGCTCTGCCAATCATAACCACCTAAATTACCGCCGTTAATGTTAGCAGCTTCCTCAGTTGTAAGTTCAGTGAAAAGTGTTTGATTGTCGATAGTTTTCATGTCTAATTTCTCCTGGATTGAGTTTGATTTTAGTTACTCATAACTATTACTTGATTTGTTTTTTTTTGAGTAACTGTTGCTTTGATTTATACAATAAAGGAAGCAGCGAACTGGTGTATTAACCTTTGTGCGAAGTTAAATGTTAAGCTAGGAAACAAAAATTGCACAATCATGTAACTGCCATTGCAGAAAATTACATTGAAGGATTAGGAGAAGAAAAAATTGAATTTTCCGCACGAATTACAGATGCCCTTGACTAAAGTTCGGGCTACCCAAGCAAAGTGTGCCTTCGCACACTCTCTATCAGAGTTTTAGTAGTAAGTCCAGGGAAGTAAACCTTGTTTGTCGAGCAGCGAATTTATTCGCCAACCTCTGATCTATAACCATTTGTCACATTCACGACTTAAGATGATTTGCCCATTTGCAAGACGATAAGCAGCTTGTGGTTCGACAATCGGATCACCTATTTTCCAAGGACGACGTGTAGAAGTGGAATCGCTTTCTACACCGCGCACATTTCCTGTGGGATAAGGTGACACAGCAGCATCTCCAGGACGACTGGGTAAATTACCCCTACCTGTGATGGTAAATGTTCCGCCGCGATCGCTACTGCGAGCAATACAACTATTGGCAACCAAAGCATTTGTATCAATTATATTTTCAGGTAATTCTGTCAGGCTATTTTGCAGAAAGCTCACATCTGGTATTGTGACGACTCCAGATACTGCACCAGTGGCGTTAATATCGGCGCGATCGTTGTTATCTAGGATATCGGGATTGATGTTAAAAGAATTAGTAGTAAAACTATTCCCAAAGTAAGCAGGAGTGTTGAGAGTAATGTTTCCGCCTTGTCCGTCTTGAGCAAAAGCAAAGATATCGCTGTCATCAAAAGCAATAATTGAATCAGCAGCTAAAGTAATATCACCACCACTACCTGCACCACTAGCAACATTGGTTCGGATATCACTGTCACCGCGTAAGCGGATGTTTCTAGCGTTGATAGCGATCGCACCACCTGAAGATTGACTAGAACTAGTAGAAATGTCGCCGTTATTAGCTTCTAGTTCGCGAACAGTAATACTAATATTTTCGGCTTCTCCTAGTTCATCATTGCTAGTAATAAGTTCATCACCTGCTCCAGATTCCGAACTGATAGAACTTCCATCATTAAGGGTGATTTGGTTAGCATTGATGGTAATGTCTCCCGCAGTTCCGATGATTTCCGTGTTGGCTGATATCCTTGCTCCATCATAGATAGATAGAGAACCTGCAGTAATATTTATATCTCCACCATTACCTGATGTTCCTGGTCGCCTGTCTTCTTGAGTGGCACCACTAAAAATACCAACATCAGCACCAGTTAAGACAATCGAGTTAGCATTGATATCGATTTTTCCAGCATTTCCTTGTCCTTGAGTTCTGGTGTTGATTTCTTGATAGCCAGAGAGAGATAGCGTCTCTGTCGTAATCTGAATATTACCGCCTCTTCCCACTGCTTCGGGTTCTACTTGAGTCAAAGCACCGCCACTGAGTGTACTGATATCGCTCCTAAAGGTGACACTCTCCCGCGCATTAATAATTATGTCGCCTCCATTACCACGTGCTTCAGTATCAGCACGCAAATTTGCACCAATATCTAGTAGCAGTGAACCCGTCGTAATTTTGATATCTCCTCCATCTCCAATTCCACCTACGCCTCCTCCTTGTTCTTCACAAGCGCAGGTTACTTCAGCGAACATATCCGAGCCTTGCAGTAATTCGACAGAATCACGCGCATTGATGATGATATCACCTGAATCACCTGTTCCTGCCGTGCTTGTATTTATTTGGGAACTGTCCAAACGCAAAGCACCAGTATTTATCGTTATGTCTCCACCTTTACCTTCTCCTCCAAAATTAACACTGCTGGTAATTATCGAGCCATCGGTAGTATTAATAAAGTCAACTATACCGAGATTGACATCTCCTATACCTACTAGAGAGACAATATCTTGTGCTTCAATAAATATTCCTCCAGCATCTCCCCGTCCATCGACATCTGAGAAAATCTGCGCTAAATCAGTGAGGAACAACGAACCTGTTTTGATACTAATACCGTTACTATCACCAACTCCCCCAACTCCAACATCATTGGAAATGTAGCCTCTTGACAAAGAAACAGTATTATCAGCTTCAATTTCAATTTTGCCAGCATTTCCTTCACCAAAGGTGCTGGTATTTACTTTTCCATCATCTCTGATAAAAATATTTCCGGCGTCAACTTTGATATCTCCACCACGTCCTACAGCACCAGCATATACATCAGTGAACAAACCACTAGAAAATCCATCACTGTCTACACCATCAAAAGTAACTGTGTCTGTTGCTCGAATGGTTATATTTCCCGCATTTCCTTGTCCGCGAGTAAAGGAATTGATTTGACTGCCATTCGTTACAAAGAGGGAACTAGTAGTAATGTCAATTTTGCCAGCGTTGCCAACTGCTTCACTACTTTGGACATTATTGACAATATATGAACTACCATCTAGCGAAATTGTCTTATCGGCTGTAATCGCAATATTGCCTGAATCACCTTGACCGAAAGTGCTAGATTTTATTAACCCGCCATCTTTAATAACCAAGTTTCCAGCTTGAATGTTGATATCTCGACCAATTCCTACAGCACCACTACCAATATCGCCAAATATTCCGCTATTTGTACCAGAGATTGTTAGTGCATCGCGCACATTGACATTCACACTACCACCTTCACCTCGACCACCTGCCAGTGAATCAGAAGCTGCACGAACACTCACTCCTAATTGCCCACCATTAGTTAGAGACAAAGATCCAGCAATAATGTTGATATCACCACCATTACCAACAGCTCCAGGTTGTACATCACTAAAAGAAGCACTAGGAAATCCATTACTATCGACACTATCAAAAGTGACTGCATCCCTTGCTTGAATCGTGATATTTCCCGCGTTTCCTTGTCCGCGAGTCAAAGAATCTATTTGACCGCCATCACTTACAGAAAGTGAACCAGTTTTAATAGTGATATTGCCTGCATTACCTACTGCTTGAGATTGAACGGAGTTGAAAATGAGGCTACCTGTTCCTGCAAGCTTGATTTGCTCTGTAGCATCAATTACAATGTCTCCTGCTTGAGAGTTAGCTGTTCCTAAACCTTCCCCGATCCCTGCAAAAAATTCACTACTTGCTAAAATCTCTACATTTCGAGCATGAGCTGCAATACTACCGCCACCATCAGCAATAACACCAACTACAGCGTTGTTAGCGAGGGATATGTCTCCTCGTTGTACGCCTTCAGGAAAACTCAAACTGAAATTACTTCCATCAGCCTGAATTACCACACTTCCAGCTTCTGTCAATCCTCCTAACTCAATGTGTCCGCCAGAAGCGATCGCCCATCCTCCATCCATGCTGACATCGCCGCCAACAAACAACAAACTCTTCCCATCAGGAACGCGCAACCCAAAGACATTAAGACCCCCTGGATCTTGTCCTGCTGGCGCTTGAGAGTTATTAACGATCGCTGCGTTTTGATTGATCTGGTTAAATAATAATGCTGATGGATTAACTGTTAACAGCGATGGAGTTTCTAGATTTGTTGCACTAAAAATTCCTTGAGTGCCAAACTGCAGCGCATTTGCAGTAGTTGCGACAAATGAACCATTAACATCTAAACTGGCATTTTCACCAAAAATAATACCGTTGGGATTAAGTAAAAATAGATTAGCATTACCTAAAACACCTAATATTCCCCTAATTTCAGAAATATTATTACCCGTAACTCGGCTGAAAATATTCTCGATTCCTTGAGGATTAGCGAAGTTAACTGCTTTTCCTTCACTGACATTAAATTCTTGAAAACTATGAAACAGATTTGTGCTGCGAATGGCTCCACCATCAATGCGATCGCTATTTGCATCAACTGAATTAACTACAGATGATTCACTACCCAAGGTAGAATCGGGCTGAATTTGCGCGAGAACGTATGTTTTTGATGATGCGTTAGCGAAGCTTAACGAAGTTATCGCGCCACCTGTTATGAGAGTGACTACTCCAAACTGCCAGAACCCAGTCAGCCAAGCTTTTGTCATTACAGTGACTTCCTCTGCAAACCTTGAGCGTGGATTTTTTATTAATACAGCAGAGTGTCGGATTTTCTAAGCGATCAAGCAAAATTTTTTAGATTTCGAGAGCATTACTACTTTGCACTTTTCTGCAATCTTGCTTGCCAAACTCAACAAATAAGTTTGTACAAAAAGCTATTACTTTTTATTTATCTAAATTTATCCTTGGAATTATAGAGCGACTAAATAAATTGAATATCAATCACTCTACTAACTCTCATCGCATGATACTTAGGAGTTAATTATGAAGATCGAAAACTTATCTTTTCTGACTGAGCTTACTGACGAAGATGCTAGCTATGTCAATGGTGGATCTGATTCTATTTTCGATGATCTTATAATAGGCATTCCTACCCCTATTTATACTTATCCCAATCCAAACTATCCTCGCTTTCTTGACATTCTTGATAACAATTGCAATGATTCATCGAGGGTTGACTTTATTAAGGGTATTTTTGGAATAAGTTAGAACAACAGCTTAATTTGAATATTTAGCTATGCTGAAAACCACTCATCAATTAATGAGTGGTGTTTGTGGTTTGAAAATCAACAATATGAGCGCGAATCTTATAATCTAATATTGAAACACTCATAATATTGATGAGTACTTTTTTGTAAAAGCGATTGCAATACCCTCATATTTTCAATGGTAGGGTATACTCTACTATGGGTAAGTCTCTTCTGAAATTATTCTGCCGCGTCTCGATTCTAAAGTTTTGTATAGGTCAGAGGAGGACATCCTATGACCTACTTTTGGCGTGCATCTACATTATTCGTGCAAGAGGTTTGACGATCTCTACGAAAGTGTTTGCGAGAAGTTCCTTTCTTGTTGCGATCGCTCAAGTTTTACTGCGGCTGTTGGTGTTTCAACCGTAGCGCCTTTCATTTCTTTTTCTTGCTGTAGTAAACCCCACAAGTGAATGATAGCAAGTACGATCGCCCCTACAGATAGGAGATAGCTGTGTATAGTGTACAGGTGTGCCACAGTCGTTGTATTAACAGCTCCACCACCTGTAAGAATATTGCGTAAGCTACCACCAATCAATGGAATTGCTTCAATAGTGCTTAACTCAATGCGAAAACGCCAGTAACCTATTTGACTCCAGTCAAGAAGCATTGCAGTCCAACTTAAGCCAATTGCAGATAAAGTCAATAGAATGCCACTGATCCACGCAGTCAGCCAACTAGAACGAAACTGTCTACCAAGAAACATTACAACGATTTGAATGAGTGCTGTGACAATTAGGGCATTACCAGCAAGGTCGTGAATACTATGAATCAGCGCTCCATTAGCAATCTCAGTATTAATCCAGTTTAATGATTGATATGCTCTACCTGCGACTGGTTCATAGTAGAAAGACAGCAAAATTCCTGTTACTGCTGCCATAACGCTCAACGAAATAATTGCTACTGATAGAACTGTCGAAAGTCGCCGCAGGACGAATTCGTACGAGATATTTTTCATAACTAACTTTTCCCTGCGTTTACAAATTTATACTTTTGTTAAGATCTTAACGCGATTTTTAATAAAGGTGTTCTTTTGTAAAGCAGATTTTGATTCGTTGTACTTATGCTAAGTAAGTAATCCAAGATGGCAATACGGAAGGCGAACCGTACCATAACCCAGGCGATCGCGGTGAGTGATTCACGCCTTCAATCACTAAGTTGTCTGCCCCAGCAAGGTGAGCTGCTACGATAGGTGTAATGCCATCTCCCCAACAGTTTCCTTGACCGCAGGTTAACTGATAACTGCTGTAAGCTAACCAACTGCCACGACGTCGCTGTCCAAAGATTGTTTTCCCTGCAACACAGACGTAACGAACATGTGGGTAAAAAGCACCAGGATAGTTATGATTGACAAAATCAAGGCTCCAGCGCGTCCAGCGTTCTAGACTAGTGTGAGGAGTTCCTAGTGTAATTAACGTAGCAACATACTGGTGAGCCTGCCAAGGCGTTGTCACCTCAACTTGCGCACGACCAATATAAGGCTTGTCTCCTAAGTAAATTCGAGAAATCCACCCACCAGCCGAGTGTCCAATCAAATTGACACAGGAAGCATTATATTGCTGTAAGACTTGTTTAACCGTGCGGTCAAGCTGCTGCAATATTGGTGTAACTGGTCTTCCGCCCAAAGTTACTAACCAATCGCGACGCCGTAGAGGTACAGTGACAGTAGGAAAACCCTCTTGTTGTAAAGCTTGTTCGAGTTCGCGGTAAGCGATCGCACCTTCAAGATATCCAGGCAAAATAACAGTCGGCAGCATGAGGAGGGGTGAGGAGCGAGGGATTAGGGGCTAGGGAATAAATTTCAGTATACTCATATCAATTCTTTGATCTGTGACCCCTCCATGACAATCGGCACTCTTTACGGCATTAGTGTAGGTCCAGGCGATCCGGAATTAATTACCTTGAAAGGTTGGCGGTGCTTGCAACAAGTGCCTGTTGTCGCTTTTCCTGCAGGAGTTGAAGGTAAACCTGGTTATGCGCAGCAAACTGTGACACAGTGGCTACAACCTCAACAAGTACAACTAGCACTAACTTTTCCTTATGTACAAGAGATGACGGTACTAACAGCAGCTTGGCAAACTGCTGCACAACGAGTTTGGCAATATCTTTCTCAAGGCAAAGATGTTGCTTTTGCGTGTGAAGGTGATGTCAGTTTCTACAGTACGTTTACATACTTAGCGCAAACACTACAAGAATTACAGCCTACGGCAATCGTTAAAGTTATCCCTGGAGTCTGTTCGCCAATGGCAGCAACAGCAGCGTTAGGATTGCCATTAACACTGCGGCAAGAGCGACTAGCTGTCTTACCAGCGCTTTATACTGTGAAAGAATTAGAAGCAGTACTCGACTGGGCAGACGTTGTTGTCTTGATGAAAGTCAGTTCTGTTTATGAGGAAGTATGGAAAGTACTACAGCAGCACGATTTTCTAGAAAATAGCTGGATTATAGAACGCGCAACATTGCCACAGCAAAAAATTTATACCAATTTGCGATCGCACCCAAATTTAAAGTTATCGTATTTTTCTTTGTTGATTGTGCAACTTGGGCGATCGCCCAACGTCGTGAAACAATAGCTGTCAAGTTCGCCAATAACTCAAAACGTTAAATAAAATTAAAAACTACCTTGCTATATCAAACTTGGCAAATAAACGTTTGCCCGTACACAATCAATACTGAATACCTATTTTCTCGATCAAACACTGGTAACTTTGCTGTTCTAGTGTTAAGAGTAGAAAGGTTAATATCAAGATCTATAGATATACTTTCGACTGCAATAGCGTGTTACTTCATGATGAGTATCGCGTTACTCACAGTCATTCGCTTGTAAATACGGAGACGAGTGTACCTTACCTGCCATGTCCTACGCCTCCCTGATGAGAATTCTACCCGAAAGCTTCCGCTCGACGAATGGCTTAGCTACCGTAGCATCCTTTGGTATCCACGGATTGCTGTTAATCGTTTTGCCATTTTTACCTTATGATTCGCAACTAGCAGCAAATATTCAGCAGCGCACCGTGGGACTTGTGGAGTTGACTCCAGAAGAACAAGGTCGTTTGCCAGGGGCTTCATCAGTACCTGCTGCATTACCACCATTTGCAGCACAACAGAGTGTTTTACCACCATTACCGCCACCACCACCATTTCCAGTAGGTGCATTACCCCCACTACCTGACCCCATCGCGCTACCACCATCAATCGGTCTACCACCACCGAGTAACAATTCTTTGCAGGCTGCAATACGCCCAAATCAAACGTTTATTCTTCCTGTATCACCGCAACGAAGTAAACCAACGACAACCCGTGGAGTACCAAGATCGAGCAGTAATAGGCAATTTGCGATAGGTTCAACACTCAATGCACCACCACCACCACCTATTCTTAATACACTCCCGCCGCCGCCTCCGCTGGGTAATTTGCAACCGCCCGTAGCTGCTGCACCAAATCAAAGCCAACGCCCATACAATTCAGGAGAATTATTACCACCAGTACCGCAGTGGCAACAACCCACTAATACTGGACTACCTGCAATGCGTTTGAATCCATCTGAGGAGTTTTCTCCTGGAGAGGCACCACAAAGCCAAGTGGCACAAACAATTCCGACACCTCCAAACTTGATTCAGCCGCAACAACCACAACCTCAAAGTGCACCACAACAACAAGTTGCTGCTGCTCCAGCAGAACCGGTAGAATCAGGTTCTAGAGCACAACAGTTACCAGAGCGTGGTAAGCAGGAACTATTAGCACTGCAGCAGAGAATTAGAGAAGAGCGTGCTACAGCAACTCCTGTTAACCCAGCACCACAACTAGCAGAACCTCATACTGCAGAACAAACAAGACAACAACAACTTGTCGCCGCACTACGTAATGAGCAAAATGCTCGCAACAATGATACGGCAGCCCAGTCAGACAGCACAGCAGAACAGGCAAGACGACAACAACTTGTCGCCACACTACGTAATGAGCAAAACACCAATGCTGGTTCCTCCGGTTCCAACCAATCAGCAACTACCAATAGAGATGCGCAATTGCAAGCCTGGGCTGAACGCCAAAATACTGTACAACAGAACCACTCGAATGTTGTCACAAAAGCCCCCATATACAAAACCATCAAATCTTGTCAACGAGGATTAGAAGGAGTCGCAGTTTTAGGAGTTGTTGTCAATCCTGAGGGAAGAATTGTTTCTGGACCCGACTTTCTCTCGCGACAAGGGGCTGCAGGTGTTGAACAAGCAGCAAAAGAATACATTCAAGAATACGAGTTTCCTAAGAGTGCAAGTGCTGTTAATCAACAGTTTCATTTGCAGTATCAGTACGATACCGCTAATTGTGCTCAACCACCAGAAAACTCAGATCCGCAACAACCCGAATCACAACCAGAACAATCTGATGCGTAGTAGCTGCTAAATAGTAAAGAAAAGCAATCAGTGATGGTTGTGCTTTTAACATAGATAGAAGTGGCGATCGCACATTGGCGAGAAATCAGTCGCCATCGGTTTTGTGTCTGCGAGACAATGAAACTCAGATTTATTATGTCTGACAATTGCTTTCACTATGGTTGATGCTTTTAAGGTTCAGCTACAAGCGTGTGCTGAGCGCTTAATGTTTTTGATCGATTGCTTTAGCCGAACGCGGGTTCTAGTTGTAGGAGATTTAACCTTAGATGAGTTTCTTACTGGACAAGTAGAGCGCATTTCGCGGGAAGCGCCAGTACTAATTTTGCGACATGAATCGACAAAACAAGTGCCAGGAGGTGGGGCAAACGCAGTTTATAATTTAGCGAAGTTGGGGGCACACGTAAAAGCTGTCGGACTTTTAGGTAAAGACGAGCAAGGGCGATCGCTGCATGAACTTCTAGTTGTAGCTGGGATCGATACTCAAGGTGTTTTCTTTGATCCCCATCGCCCTACTGTCACAAAAACTCGAATTTCTGGACATTCGCGGCAATCTGTAACGCAGCAAATTGTCCGAGTAGATCGCAAATCAGAACAGCTACCTGACACTGATTTACAACAACAGTTAGCAGCATATATTTATTCGCAAATTGATAGTGTTGATGCTGTCGTTTGTTCGGATTATGGAGATGGTGTTCTGACTCAGCCTGTGATTAATGCAGCTTTGGCACATCCGCGTACAATCGTCGATTCTCAAACCCAACTCGCCCAGTATCAAAAAGCAACTATATTTACACCAAACTTACCAGAAGCAGAATTAGCAGTTGGATATCAAATTGATGATGCTACAACGCTAGCCCAAGCTGGAAAAGATCTCTTAGCACTAACCCAAGCAACGCATGTTTTAATTACGCGAGGAGAGCAAGGTATGAGTTTGTTTAGGCGGGATGGTGTGGTGACGCATATTCCTGCTTTTAACCGTACAGAGGTATTTGATGTCACTGGTGCGGGAGATACTGTAGTAGCAGCACTCACTCTTGGTTTAGCCTCTGGCGCTTCGTTTTGGGAAGCAGCTATATTAGGAAACTTGGCAGCAAGTATTGTCGTAAGACAATTTGGCACAACAACAACAACTGCATTAGAGATGAAAACTGCTTTACAAGCGCTGCTAGAGGAGTGATACTGATTTGGTTCAAGAGAACACAACACAAGGAAAGAATATTTTGTGAGTAGTGTAGATCAGCTAAACTTTTCAGTTCCAAGGCGAACATTATTAGTAACTGGGGGAGCAGGATTTATTGGCGCAAATTTTGTGCATCATTGGTGTACAAATTATCCTGAGGATCGAGTCATTGTTTTAGATGCATTGACTTATGCAGGAAATCGCAGCAATTTAGCTCATTGGGAAGGAAAAGAAAATTTTCAGTTTATTCAAGGGGATATTTGCGATCGCTCTCTTGTAGATCAGATCTTACAAACCGAAGCGATTGATACTATTGCTCATTTTGCGGCTGAATCTCATGTAGATCGCTCAATTTTAGGACCTGCTGCTTTTGTTCAAACAAACGTCATCGGGACTTTTACCCTACTAGAGGCATTTTTACAACACTGGCGAGCGAAGGAACAACCAGAGCACTTTCGTTTTCTGCACGTTTCTACAGATGAAGTTTATGGCAGTCTCAACACTGACGATCAGCCCTTTACAGAAAGTACACCTTATGCTCCAAATAGTCCTTATTCTGCCTCTAAAGCTGGCAGCGACCACTTAGTACGTGCCTATTATCACACCTATAAATTACCAACAATTATTACAAATTGCTCAAATAACTACGGTCCTTATCAGTTTCCAGAGAAATTAATTCCTTTGATGTGTATCAATTGCTTACTTGGTAAGCAACTACCTGTTTATGGTGATGGACAGAATATTCGAGATTGGCTTTACGTAGGCGATCACTGTACTGCGTTGGATCTTGTGATTCATCAAGGTTTACCAGGAGAAACTTACAACATTGGTGGCAACAACGAGGTAAAAAATATTGACTTGGTACAAATGCTATGTCAACTTATGGACGAACTAGCAGTAGATTTGCCAATACGTCCATCACAAGAACTGATTACTTTTGTGCAAGATCGGCCAGGACACGATCGCCGTTACGCAATTGATGCTAGTAAAATTGCTACTCAACTCGGCTGGACACCTGCTGTCACAGTTACAGAGGGATTGCGCCATACAGTGAAATGGTATCTTATGCACCGCAGTTGGTGGAAGTCTCTACTCTCTAAACAATATCAGGAGTACTACAACAAAGTTTATCTTTCTTAGATCATGGCGAATAAATTGGCTGCCATACAAACAAAGTCCACATCCGTGGATTTACTGCTAAAAATTTTGTTCTATTGTACGAAAGTACACTGTGCATAAGTAGCCGCGACTTCAAGGCATCTGATTGAAACTGGAATGAATAGATAATGTCACCATCCGAAAAGACAAATAGGAAATCTCAGCAGCATCTGTGCGATCGTGCCTGACAATCAGTGTTAGTCCTTCATCTTCATGAAATATACAAATCGGGTCAAGTTTCAAACAACTATTATCCTGACGATCCACACTGCAAAAAACGTATTCTTCATCACGCAGAATAGGATTCATTGACTTTAGTAAAACAGCTAAATTCGTTTCACCTGAGATAGGACTGTCGCCAATTCTCGCTCTGTAAACCAGAAACTCGATCAAATTCTCGTTGGTTTGCCGTAATCACAAGCAGGTTATGTTGAAGTGCAGTAGCCGCGATCAAGACATCGTAAGCACCAATCGGTTGTCCTTGAGATTTGAGAGTAGCACGAATTCGAGCCGCTTGTTCAGCTTCCATAGTACTGAAAGGGAGAATTGTCACTGAAAATAAAAAGCTGGCAATTGTTGGTTCAACTTTCTGGCACGTTGCGAATTGAGTGCCAAACCTAGCGTAACTCCATAACTGTAATTGCAGAAACGGCAATCTCAATCGGTGGAGTTTGCTTGAGCCTAAATTGAGTGCCAGTTTCACCCTTGATGAAGTCGCTGATGACGCACGTATCGAGTAGATATCGCATCAGAAAAGTTCCGGTTCACGAGGCGGAAGAAGTTCATCGCGGTAGGACTCGAAAGCAGGAAAATCGGGAATTCCTTCATAGGATAAGATAACCTCTGACCCTTGGGAAGTGGAATTAGGCGGCGTTTGAATCATCCGACGTAACGCTTGTACAATCAAGGTTTGAAGCGGAACATTCGATTGTACTGCTTGACGGATCAAGTCTTGTTCAAGGTCTGGGGGTAAGTCAATCGTAATTTGCATATTTTTTCTCCATTGATTGTTGTATTAGATATAATTTTTTACTGTCCCTTAATTGCGGCTTCGATTGCTTTCACAAAGGGGCTAACCCACCACTGATCTGAAGCTTTTTGAAGTGCTTCAAAAATAAATGCCTGACCTCCAACTTTCACTCGCGTCATCAAAGTTGGGTTTTGCTTCACCTCCTTCACTGCTTCTGCCACAACAATTTGCTGCTCGGGTTCGGTTGAAGTCGGATAAGTTTGAATAAGACGATTGAAAATTTGCTGAATCTCATCAAAAGCTTCTCTCAAATTTTGCTCTGAAGCATAATTGTGTTGTGTACCGATTTGATCTCCATGTACTGTGCTGTTGACATTGACTGCACCTACAGATCCACCAAAGTTGAGATTTGGGTTATTCGATCCTTGCATAATCAGAGTTTCTGTTTGAATGTGTGTACTTTGATTGTTTTTCTGACTGCTTACAAGTTGAAATATCTGCGCTGGTTGAAGTGGTTGCCAGGTTTTACGGCGCATATTTATTTGGGCATTAATCAACGTTTTTCTAAGCCAAGCGATGTTTGGTAATTCTGGAATAAGACGTTGAATTTCAGTACATGCCTGAAGTGTTCCTCGTTCTTTTAGTTGTGTCAAAACATTGTCTCTCAGCCTAGCCATATCATCTCTAGCCGTTGAAATATTACTGTGGTCAGGATCTTCATCGTAAGGATATTGACGAACCAGCCAAAGGTATAAATCAGCTAGTTGTATTTCAGTCAGATTTAGCTGAATCTCATGTAAATGATGGCAAGCAGCTAATTCGAGGACTTCACGCCCAAATGATGAATCTTGCTGAATCAATAACCAGATAAATGACCAACTACATGGATCTGAATTCTCAACCAGCACTCTAGCAGCAATTAGAACTTTTTCACGCTCGTTCTCAGCTGATGGTAATGCGAAAGAAATTAAGGACTTTGCAAAATTTCTAGCTTCAGTGAATCCTTGCTTGAGAAGCTTTTCGAGTATCTCCCCAAGGCATTTGGGCTTAAGTTTAGGGTCTTTAGCCTTTTCTAGTAAGGCTAATTTTAGCCATTCATTCCAACACTTATCAAAGCGATCAATCACAGATATATGGTCATGCTCCTGATTTTCTTTATCAATTAGTTTTAACAGTGTATGAATGGACTCATGTGGAGCGTTTAAATAGGTACGTTTAACTGTTTCCAAATAGAAGTCTTCATTTGGATTACTGCTTGGAGAAGCAATAATGACAGGTGCCCATTTTTTCCATATTTCAGGCGAGAGATGCTCTAAGAAGTCTGAGTTTTGTTTCAAAAGTAATTGAAAAGCTCTACAACCTGCTAATGCTGGTCGATTAAAAGTATTTGTTCCTATCCAGTCATAATTTATATCGTCTTGGTATTGAACATACTTCTTAGCACTCTCAATAATTCTTCTTCGAGTGGGTTCCTCAGCCTCTTGCCAGCCAGGAAGTTTAGTTAAATCTAATTTAAACTCATTGTCATCGTATTTACTTTCAGGCTTGCGAGTCATTTCCATATTAAGCTGCGACCAAGCAGATAAATCTCCAGCTTCTAACTTTTCTAAAAGTCTTAGCACTCTTTCTTTAGGCGGTGGCTCTAGCAAGGGAGGATTTTGCCTGCGATACTGCATTTCTTGCATTCTGAGATAATCAGATCTCAGTTTGTCAGCTTGAGTTGAATTGAGTTCGATTGGTGCAAAGTAAGCTGCAAAAACTTCCTGCAAAATTTTATTGCTTTGAGTAGCTATGAGAATTGCATCTATATGCTTTACATCTTGACGATTAAAACTCCGTTGAATTAGTTGTACCCAAATTTTCTGTGTCTTCTCACAATTAGAACTTTCGAGCCTTTCAAGCATCCAAAAAATATCTTCTGAAACCAGAACATTTTCGCTTAAGAGAAGATCTGGAGCTTCTTCTGTTTCTAAAATAATTAAAACTGCTTGCTCAATTAAAGTATGTCGTCTTTTACTGTTGTTCAAAAGCGATAAAGCAAATTGCTCTTGTAGCTTATTATCATCAGTAATGATTGTCTGATCCTCTCTCCACTGTACTAGAGCTACTTTAGTGAAACTTTCTGCTACTCTAGGCAAGTCAAAACTTTCCCATGCTTTTACGAGAATGGCATCTCCAAGTTCTTTAAATGGATGTCCAAAACCTCTAGCACCCTGCTTTTCAAGCCAATTGAGGGCAATTACCAAATCATGTGGCTGAAGTTGTGGGACTATCTTATAGTTGAGGAACATCCGATACTCCCCGAAAAAATTCCTCTTCTTAGGCAGAGTCAGAGCTTGAAATAATTCTTCTGCTGTCAGATGCTCTGACCAAAGTGCCTGAAGTGCATATCCCTTAAGCCGATCGTCTTCATCTTCTGGAAGTTGCTCAGTACCCAAAGGTTTCAGTTTCAATAGTGTGACTGTATCGCCAATTAAGCAAAGAGCCTTGGCTGCGCTTACTCTCAAATAAACTGGTTGTGATGAATCAAGAGCAAGATTTACTAATTCTGCCTGAAGATCGCAGACTTCGCAAACTTCGGCAATGTCGATCGCTAGATCTCTCGCATCAATTTGCTTGCTGGAATCACAGATATAAAGGCGCAATTGATCAGCCAACCCAGGATGCTTTAGCTTCGCGTAGTTGCGATAGTTATTTCTATCCCAATCAAATAGTTTTTCCTCTTCGTACTGTGTTAACAAATTATCTACAATTGATGACCTGACATTCGCATCAGTCGGTACATCACTTCGCAAAAGAACATCTGGATCAGTTTTGATGAATTCTTGAAGAACATCTGTTCTTATGCTAGCTAGCCATGCAGCAGTTTCATGAAGCTGAGGAATTAGCTTGTGATCTGGATCTTCAGATGAAAAGATTAATTTTGTTATCTGCGCTAGAGGTATTTCGTGTTGCACCAAGTACCAGGCAGCCAAAAATTCAGCATAGGTTTGATGTGCCCATCCCATTCGATGCAGTCCACGGGACGAGAACAACCCAGTATCTAAAACTTCCTCAATCGCTACCCTAGTAATCTCAAATTCTCTTCCATTGGCATTTTCATAACCAAGACATAATGTTTGAACAAGGACATCTTCAGTAGGTACGTTCCCCTGATTAATCCCAGTCCATACTGCAAAGCGGTTAGCAAAGACTGCGATCGCTGCAATTCGAGCCGCAACAATTAGACGTTGATCAGCATCAAGATTGCCTTTTCGGTTTGAAGCTTGACGACTTTCACTAACTTCCTGACACAGAAGCTGACATCCCTCAAGATAGAGTTCATAAATTTTCTGGTTTGAAGGAAATTGACCATTATGACGGCGGTAAGTATTTAGCAGAAATCTCAGAGTGATTGGTTTTATTGCTAGGGGTACAACATCCTTTTGTCCAATTTCCTTTAGAAAATCATCAGGTGAAAATCCCTCAGCTTTCGCAGCTTCTATAACGTCTACACGACGAAGTGGAGCTAGTTCATAAATTTCAACGTAATCTTTTTGCCAAATACCTTTCAGTCCTTCTTCTAGAATTGCTGGAAATACGAATGTCCGACACGCTAAACGTAAGTGAAGGCGATTAATGTGGTTGTGATATTTCTGTTTCTTAAGCTCATCAATTAAGCCTGCCGCTAGAGTCGGAATGCTCAAAATTCCTTCATCAAGACTATCCAGGAATAGATAGAGATGATAAGTATCCTCTAACCAGTCAGTAAAGGTTTCGTCTTTAAATAAATCATCTTTTAGATTTGTACAGGATCGGAGATTAAGTGGTAAAACTTGCCTAGGATCGCAAATCTTTTTTTCTGTAAGAATTTTTAGGTTTTCTAATTCCTGAGACTTCCCGATACCTGGTTCCCCTAATAAAACCAGACACGGAACATTGGCGATCGCCTCCAAAGTTATTAAATTCGGGTTATATGCCTTACCCCATTCTGCGTCTGGATTGTACAGATAGCCACCATCGGCTAGGTTAATACTGCCTGACCGAGGGCACCAGAAACGTTTCCAGCTATATACCTGCTCCGACATGTTAAATAGCTATGAAGGCAAAACTCTTTTTCAAGGATAACTTCATTCAAAAGTCCAAAAGTCTTTATACCTTACCTTGTGACTCAAGTGATAGCTTGACCGGATCGCTTCCACCGGATTTTGCATTCCAACAGATACTATTCAAGTTGCAGCCCCAACTGATGCTTAAGCAGACTAACAATAGTAATGAGGAGTAAGGGAGGTAAATATCAAAGTTTAAAGTGTTTAGCTCTCTCAGAACGACTTAGAATTGGCGGCGCGAGAAAATTAAAATGGCGATCGCTAACAACAACCCTGTATACAACAAACCATAACCTGCACTCATTATGAGTGCGAGTGGATTCGGTAAGGCATCAGCACCATAAACAGCTAGGTTCTTTAAATCTAGGCGTGATAGGTTAGGTAAAAATAAATACAAAGCCTCAGTCATGCGTTGAACGTTAGCACTTTCGCTCAGACGACCTAAAGTGACTAAATCTTGGGTAAAGTTACCCATTAAATAAACGCCAAAGCTTAAAAGAGTTGCAAGTACAGAACTTGTGAATACTCCAAATACGATCGCTACTGCTGTAATTAACGACAATTGCAAGCACAAAAACAGCACAGCAAGAATAATACTACCCAACGGATACGGAATATTCCCTAGTTGCAGAAATCCAAGATAAAGTGCTGTCATCGCCGCAATCAAGACACCTAAAACTGCTGACAATCCCAAGTGTTTACCTGCAATGAATTCCCCTCGGCTTATTGGTTTGGAGATTAAAACTAATACAGTCCGCTTTTCAATTTCTTTATTGATTAGCCCAGTGCCAATAAAAATCGCAACAATCAAGCCCAGCAAACTCATCGCTGCTAAGCCAAGATCTAGGAAGATTTTGGCTTCTGTCGTTGCAGCAAGTTGTGGCAAAAACCAAATTGCTACAGCCAAAAGAAGAGCATACAAGCCGATGATATATAGAATGCGATCGCGTACTACTTCGCGAAACACATTTGTTGCTATCACTAAGATGCGACCGAAACTCATACTCGTAAGTGTTAAGTGTAATGAATCTTTGGGGAAAATCTCTTTTTACTGTTATATCCTCTAGTTGCTCAAATCTTACTCTTCGCCTCAAGTTCTCTCCAGAATTAAAGACCTATTGTGGAAGCACGACTCTGTTTCTAGATTGCCACTATAGTTCTCAGGTCAAAATGACCAGTCAACAATCCTAAATTGGTGTTTATTTTCAGTCTTTCTAGCTTGATTCGTAAGTGTATTGAAAACCCTTTACAAATCTACTAACTTGCTATATTAAAACTTGATATCGAGTAAAGTTTAATTGCAAACTCTTGCATATTAGAAAATAAGGAATTAACTTAGTAATTGAAGCTGAAAAGCTTCCCTGGCAGATACGACAGCATAGGTAAAACACAAGTTAGTTAAGAGGTAAAAGCGCTGTTAAACTTTCATCTGTCTCGTCAAACACAAAACAACGCCCAAGTCGAATACTAATATTTCCTCAACTGGTAAATGGGGGCAATATATCTAGAGTGTTTTCATGTGTGGATTGAGTTCTAGATATAACCCTGGGAAGATAGAGAAAGAAGAGGGAGTGCCTTAGTTAGTAGAAGTTTGGGTGTTGTTTTGTTTTAGAGTAAAATTTTTAAAGTTAATAAATCAATACCATAGTATAAACACCGCACAATATGGCGATTATTGCTTTAAAAGCTTGGTATATTCAAGAATATGAGCCACTTGAAGAATTAGAGAAACGACCTCACGATCTGCGTCTCAGTAAAAATAGCTTATTAAAATCCGCGCTAAGAGCAGACTTTTTAGAAGATCGCGAACAAGTTAAACAAACAGAATGGTTTCAGCGATACTTGCAGGGAGATAACGTTGAATTCTACATTGAGGGCAGTGGTGGTTATACAATCGCCAATATTGATTTAAGTAGCCATGAGATATACTTCACTAAGCAAACAGTTATTGCTTCATTAGAACCAACAATTTTCTTTTGTCATCAAACAGAGTATGCAGCTTCTAGTGAAGTTTTAAGAGAAGCACTACATCACGCGATCGCAGCGTTAAATAAGCGATCGCGTATTGAATTATCTTTAATTGAATCACAGCGTCATAGTGATAGTTCTGTGCGTTTAAATACTACAGCAATGCGAAAAATTCGTAAAAGCTTGTTATTTATTGCTGATAGTACACCAATTACAAGTATTGAAAGTAAAGAAAAGGCTCAGCTAATTCCTAGTCCCAATGTTTGTGTTGAAATTGGCTATGCCATTCAAAGTAAGCGGACTGAGCAAATTGTTCTTGCCCAGATGCAGCGCCCAGATTTATCAGGACAATCTTCTTTCGATTTGCCAAATTATCAACTTCTACAATTCAAAAACAGCAAAGAACTTGATAAAATACTGCCTCAAGTCATTGAAACTCAACTCCAGCGATTCAACCTGTTTTCTTAACTTGGGTCGTTGGGTGTAAAAAAAGTAGGGGAAGCTGAGGAGAAAAACGACATATGAACTTCTTCACTAGTCACTAGCTACTGGTAACTAGCCACTGATCGCTCACCCCTAGTTTTCTAGCTAGCCTCTTCTCAATTTCGTGTTGAGTCAGTTAGAAATGAGTGCGATGCATTTATAAATGAATTTGATCTATTATGCCTAGAACTCCCAATGAGTATGTAGTACATCTCCTAATCGAAGGCGGACACAAAGAAGAAGTACGATTTCCCACAATCCAAGAGTTTCAGAAGTGGTATAGCAGCGAACTGATGCCTAAAGCCGCTTCAAATGACTTTATCAGCGTACCTATCAAAAATATTCAGGGAGAGTACCTAGTTATTCGTCCATCTAGGATTTCAGCGATTCGGGTGGAGCCGATTTTTAGCTCTAGTGTGGAAAGATTTTAGTGACGGAGTGAATGATGAGAAACAAAACTGCTTTGATGACCCTAGGTTTAGCAGCTGCTATATTGACGACATTACCAGCTGTTGCTCGCGTACCATTACGAGCAATTTATGATACACAAAGCCTGCAAAAGCAAAATGCTGATTGTTGCCAAGCAGAGTCATTAGGATTTGACGAGCAAATTTGGGGTCAAAGCGGTCAACCAGGAGATAAACACGCATTACTAACATCAATCGATCATAGTTTGCGTTATATCAAAACACCAGCAGCAACAGCTGCGTATCGACGATATCGCGGAACAGGAATTACACGCGATCGCGTACAGCGTAGCTTAGAGCGTTTTCGTCAATTAGTTGTGAGATCGAATTCACCCGCAGAACTACAAGCTGCGGTATCTCGCGAGTTTGTATTTTACCAATCTACAGGGCGAGACGGCAAAGGGGATGTTCTTTATACTGCTTACTATGAACCGATCTACCAAGCTAGCCGCGTTCCTACTGCCGAATTTCGTTATCCTTTGTATCGGCTACCAACGAATTTCAAATCTTGGCGCAAACCCCATCCAACTCGCCAAGAACTAGAAGGCAAAGACGGCTTGTTAGGAGACAAAAGTAGACTTAAGGGCTTAGAGATTGTTTGGCTGCGCGATCGCCTAGAAGCATTCTTGGCACAAATTCAAGGTTCAGCCCGACTGCAATTAGCTGATGGACAAATGATTTCTATTGGTTTTGCAGGCAAGACAGACTACCCCTACACCAGTATTGGTAAAGAACTAGCCAAAGACGGCAAGTTACCTTTAGCGGGTTTAACGCTGCCCATCATGATCGACTACTTTACACAATACCCAGCAGAACTTAACAATTATTTACCACGCAATCGTGGTTTTGTATTCTTTCGAGAAACTGGAGGTGCGCCAGCCGTTGGTTCTTTAGGAGTACCCGTCACTGCCGATCGCTCAATTGCAACAGACAAGTCACTCATGCCTCCTGGTGCGTTAGCACTGATTCACACTCAACTACCGTTTTCTAACGATTTTACAGGCAGTATGGATTATCGCCTTGTTAGCCGCTATGTTCTAGATCAAGATACAGGTGGGGCAATTAAAGGACCAGGACGAGTAGATTACTTCATGGGAACTGGTAAACTTGCAGGCGATCGCGCTGGAGTAACTGGCAATCGCGGACATCTGTATTATTTATTACTGAAATAAACTCAAGTGAAGTGGGGGAGGGCATCTTGCCTGTCCCCCTGCCTTTTACCTAGTACGGTGCAGCATCAAAGTCATATTCATCAAAGCGCTCAAGATCGCTTGTTTCCTCAATTTCGGGTATAGTAGCAACTTCTAACTTTGGTTCTTTAACAAAATCTTGGTAAGTTTCAAATGTTTGACAGATAATGGTAGATTCTTCTGAATTTATCGGAATCAAGTAGTTTGCTAAATTTTCTGCTGTAGGATGCTCGTAATCTACTGTTACAGCCACCAAAGCTTTATTAGGTGCTATTCCTCTTTCTTCAGAGGTAATAGTTGGGCAAAAAACACCATGAGCGTGAAACAGTCTGCTTTTAGCTGTGAAAGGTTGCTGACGAAAAGCAGCATAAGCTTTCTCTAAGTCTAAGGTAAACCCACTTGTAACCTGACTATTTTTTGAGGTACGAAAAGCTGTACTAAAACTTGCCCCAGCAGCACCACTCAATGTTAAGCGTAAAGGAGAATGATGCAGAAGTTTTTGATTTTTTCCTACTAAGAAAACGAGATAACGTGTAAACGTTTTATATTTTAGTTTCTCACTAGTAAAGGCATCGTAATGATCGACTAAACGACCTAAAGTAGTGTTTGTCGTGCGGTCTTTGATATAAACAGGTCCTCGATGTAGTACTAAGATGCGGGGAGTAGTTGTAATAACTAACTGGACGATTTCGCCCGAACCAAAAGTGTATTCTACCTGCTGCCAATTTTCATCGGGTGTAAATCCTACAAGATTCGCGTTTTCCTGAGTAATTGCTAACCCATACGGCTTAATTCCATTTTCACTCCATTGCGGGTTAATCATCTGGCACCAAGGTAGTACCTCAGAAACAGGTGCTTTGAACTTGTCATCGTCAAAATCAAAACTGGGAGTATGTGTTACAGCTGAAACCATGACAGTATTTTATAAATAAGGTTGACAAGAAGTTGCTTGTCGTTTAGTTTTCCCAGGTTCAGCAACAATGAGTACCGCAAAAATACGGTTATTTTTCAAAGCTGTTGTTCTATTTCCAAAAGTGCTTGTTTACGAGATATACCCCAGCGATACCCTCCTAAGCCACCAGCTTTGGGCAACACGCGATGACACGGAATAATGAGAGCAACAGGGTTGGTTGCACACGCACGTGCTACTGCACGCACTGCGGTTGGCTGCCCAATTGAGCAAGCAATATCACTGTAACTCACCGTAGTACCAAGAGGAATTTGCTTCAGCGCCTGCCAAACTTGAAGTTGAAATACAGTAGCTTTTACATCGTAGGGAAGTTCTGATAAAGGGAATTTACCACTAAGATAGTCTATCAAAGCCTGAATCCATTCTTGCATATCATCTGCGCGATACAGCAATGCATGGCGAAACTCATTTTGAAGTTCGTTTTCTAATTTTGCAGGATCTTCTCCAAGTTTTATGCTACATATCCCCCGCTGAGTAGCAGCAATTGTCAGATAACCTAGTGGTGAGTTCGCGCTTGTATAGCGAATTTCTTCACCTCTTCCGTGTCGCTTGTACGTAGCAGGAGACATTCCGAGTTGTTCTGGTGCTTTTTCATAAAGGCGACTACTTGAACCATAGCCCACTTCATAAAGCGCATCAGTAATTTCTGTACCTTGCTGGAGATGTTGTTTCAATCGTTCTATCCGCTGGGCGTTTGCGTAGTCAAAGGGAGTGACACCAATAATTTGCTTAAATACTCGTTGGAAGTGAGTAGGACTCATTGCTACTTGAATACTTAGTTCTGTCAGTGTAGGAATGCGATCGCTTTGTGCGTCAATATAACGACAGGCTGACAAGATTTTGTCAATGGTAGGCGCGAGTACTTTTTGTGGTTGACATCGTTTACAAGGACGAAACCCTTGTGCTTCAGCGGCTTGCGCAGATTGGAAGAATGTCACTCGGTTGCGGTGTGGTTTACGACTAGGGCAGCTAGGACGACAATAGATCTTTGTCGAGTGTACGCCGTAGAAAATTTTGCCATCAAACTGCGAGTCTCGACTTAAAATTACTTGCCAGATTTCTTCCAAAGAATCTAATGCTGATTTCATCATGATTGGCTACGAGTGAAACTCATTACTACCTGGAATTGAGATATCTAACTGATAGTGATAAAATGCCTTATCTTTTATGTAACCTGCTTTTTCATACAATTTTTGCGCTGGATAGTTGTCAATTGCGGTTGCAAGCGTCAGCCGCTTTACCTTAGTGCGTATTGCGAAGTCTTTCGCTGCATTTAATAGTGCTATACCTACACCTTGATTTCTGAAGTTTGACAGCACAAAGAGATCGTTGAGTATCCAAGTGCGTTGCATCGCGACTGATGAAAATGAAGGATACAGTTGAGTAAAACCTAAACACTCAAAAGGATTATATTGAGTAACAGCGATGAAAACTACAGAATCCTCGTTCACTAATCGTTCGTATAAGAAATTACGCACCTGGATTAAGTCGGCTGTTTGTCCATAGAACTGACGGTAGCTATTAAACAAGGGTGCAACGAGTTCAATATGAGTAGAATTAGCTTGAATGACGTTGAATTGGTTCACGACTTACGCTTGCTGATTTTTGTCAACAGTCTGCCATCAATTGCTACAATCCCAACAAAAATTAATGCCATACCTGCGATCGCATTCCACGTCAGTTGTTCATTTAAGATAAATACACCTAGTAGCAGCGCACTGATAGGAATCAAAAAGGTAACTAGCAAAAGATTCGTTGCACCGACAGCAGCTAAGAGATAAAAATAAATCAGATAGGCGATCGCAGTACTAAATAGCGCTAATCCTAACAAAGCACTCCAAGTAACAATACTGAGTCTAAAAGACCAATCCCTGAGAAGTGCTAATGGTAACATCATGATTGTTGTGCTCATAAGCATTCCTGCGGCAGTAACGACAGGTGATAATTTTCTAAATCGTCGTCCATAGATTCCTGCAAAGCTATAGGAAATGGCAGCGCCGAGGATGGCAAATTGCCCTAAACTGTGTAGGTTTAACTCCTGCAACACTTCTGAACCAATTAATACGATCGCGCCACATAGCCCTAGTAGAACTCCTAATAGGCGGTTTAATGTCAAGCGTTGATCGTGGGTAAAGTGTGCTAGCACTACTGTAAATACTGGAGTTGTAGCATTGAGAATAGCTGCTAAACTGCTGTTGATATGTGTCTGTCCCCAAACAATCAAAGTAAAGGGAATAAGGTTATTTAGCGCACCCATCACTAAAAATGCACCCCAAATTCGCGGCGATGCTGGTATTCGTTGTCCTTTTATATAAACAACAATCGTCAATGCGATCGCGGCTAAGCCAACACGGGCGAAAACTATTGATAGTGGTTGCAACTCTTGCAGAATTATTTTAATGAAAAAAAAGGAGCTACCCCACAAAATAGAAAGTACAACAAGGAGCAACCATTCTTTTGCTCTCATATTTGGTTTAATCACTGTAGTCATTCATTTTTTGTCTATGCGATCGCAGCATAAGCTTTTGTTTGAGCGAACCTCTATCCGATACTTGCGATTAAATTCGCTTATGATTAAAAGCCAAATTTAACTGGAAACGATATCTCTCCCGCAGCCACCATCAGTAAATTAGGATTGTGTAGTATGGAAAAAACATTTGATGTTGCACAGTACGTTGATTGCACAGCTTTGATCCTCGACTTAGAAATCAATCCTGAATATCGAGAAAGTGTGATTGCCAACTTTGAGAAAATACAAGCGATCGCACAACTTGTTAATGAATTTCTACTACCAGAAATAGAAGCTTCACCCACCTTTGAACCATGAATGATGCTGTCTCAATCGCTGCTGCTATCCAAGAAGGTAGACTAAGTGCAGTCGAAGTTGCCCAAACTGCACTCAAACGTATTGCAGAACGCCAAGAACTAAACTGTTTTACTGCGATTACCGATGACTCGGCTTTGCAGGATGCGCAGCAAATTGATGATGCGATCGCATCAGGAAATAACCCTGGTTCGCTTGCTGGAGTTCCCTTCGCTGTCAAAAATTTATACGACGTTGCTGGAATCACTACACTTGCAGGCGCAAAAATTAATGCTGAAAATCCACCAGCTTCTCAAGATGCTACTGCTGTCGCTAAATTAAAACAAGCAGGTGCAGTCTTAGTGGGTACTTTAAATATGGATGAGTACGCCTATGGCTTTGTCACTGAAAACGCACATTATGGGGCGACGCACAATCCTCATGATTTCAATCGAGTAGCAGGTGGTTCCTCTGGTGGTTCCGCAGCAGCAGTAGCGGCGAATTTAATACCCTTCACGCTTGGTACAGATACAAATGGTTCAATTCGCGTGCCTGCGGCATTTTGTGGCATATTCGGCTTAAAACCTACGTATGGCAGATTATCACGGGCAGGAGTTGCATTATTTTCTAGCAGTTTAGATCATGTTGGATCGTTTGCACGTTCAGTGCGCGATATTGCCACGGTGTTTGATGTTTTGCAAGGATATGACGATCGCGATCCTGTATGTACGCAGCGATTGCCTGAACTCTGTCTATCGCAACTCAATAGCGGTATTGAGAATTTACGCATTGCGATCGCCGGAGATTACTTTACGAAAGGCGCTGAACCTGAAGCAATCGCAGCAGTTCAACAAGTTGCCCAAGCTTTGGATGTGACTAACTATATTACAATCCCTGAAGCACATCGCGCCCGTGCCGCTGCGTTTATTATTACCTCCTGTGAAGGGGCAAATCTGCATATGGAGAAGTTGCGATCGCGTCCTCAAGATTTCGATTTTGCAACTCGCGATCGCTTTTTGGCTGGGGCGTTAATTCCAAGTCACTGGTACATTCAAGCGCAAAGGTTTCGTCGTTGGTTTCGCGATCGTGTTCGTGAAATTTTCCAAAGTGTAGACATTATTCTTGCGCCGACAACACCATGTTTTGCACCTTTAATCGGGCAGAAAACAATGATTTTAGATGGAAAAGAAATTCTCATCCGTCCGCATTTAGGACTCTTCACCCAACCCCTATCTTTTATTGGTTTACCTGTTTTATCCGTTCCAATTTATCGTCCTGGGTCATTACCTTTAGGTGTACAATTAATCGCTGCACCCTACAATGAAGCACTGATTTTACGTGTGGCAAATGTGTTAGAAACAAAAGGCATCATTTCCACTCATACTTCTTGAAAAGCAGGTGGATAGACAACTTTTCCTTTGAATCCCTGATAATTTGTCAGCAGTTTCACCATAAAAACATCTTCTGGTACTGGAAACGGTAACTCAATGCCATAATTAACTGATGGTTGAAAACCAAAACGCAGGTAAAACTGAGGATGTCCTAAAACAATAACTAACGCTTCTCCCATAGTATCCGCAGTTTCTAAACCTGCTTGCACAAGTGCGCTACCAATTCCTTGTCTTTGAAATTTAGGAACAACAGCTAAAGGTGCTAAACTCAGTACCCGTAAAGTTTCTTCTCCTACAAGGTCAATATAGCTAAATAAAATGTGACCAACTACAGTATTATTAACTTCTGCAACAAGAGATAACTGCGGAATATAACGATCTGAATGACGAATATTCTTAACTAATTGCGCCTCATTTTCACGTTCAAAAGCTTGAGTGTGAACATTATAAATTGCTGAAGCATCTAGTAAATTTTCACAACGAATCACTTGATAATTATCTCCATAAATATCCAGTTTGAGTGGTATTCTTCGGGAATTTCACTTTCAGGATATGGCTGAATAATCTGAAAACCAACTGAGTGATAAAGTGCTTGTGCTGCTTTAGCAAAAGGTGCGCAATCCAAACACAACTTTGAGTAACCTATCTGTTGCGCTTCACTAATAATAGCTTGTACTAAAGCCCTACCAACTCCTTTTATACGATACTCTGGACGAACGTACATTCTTTTGATTTCGCCTACCTCCTCACCAATTTTCCGTAATCCAGCACACCCGATAAAATTACCGTCATATGCTAACAGGAGTCGTCCTGTTGGTGAAGTGAACTGAGGCATTTTTATAATGTCCTGCTGTAACAAAACATCTACATCAAAAGTGAGACTAAATTCACGTTGAACGAGTAAATGAGTTGCAGTTAAATTCTCTTCGAGTAATCTATAAATATATTTTTTATCCTCCTCAGTTTGCACTTGAATAATTTTAAGGCTCATTAATTTGTATACCAACCCTAAAAATAAAATAAGTATTTATGCTTTTAATTATATTAAAAATTCCCCCATAAGTGGGGAGCCACTGCTTTGCGGAGGTGTCCTCCGTTGTAGCAAGTGGCGTGGATTTAGGGGGCGAGAATATGAAAAAGCACACAGATTGATTCAATACAGCATCAACTTTTCTCATGTGCCATTTCTTTATTAGCCTTCTAGAACAAATTACACCAAACATTCATTAAGCTGTTGCTGAACCTCGGCAGTATCTAAATGACGCCCGATAAATACTAACTGGTTTTTTGGAGAACTTGACCATTGTTCTGCATTCAAATCGTAGCGAGCACCACTTAGTTGGAAAATATGTCGTAAATCGCTATCACTGAACCACAAAATACCTTTGGCACGGAAGACATTTTGAGGCATTTTTTGAGTTAGAAATTGCTCAAACTTATGGACATTGAAAGGACGAGCGCTCTCGAATGATAATGAAACAAAACCATCGTTTTCAAGATGATGTGAGTGATGATCGTGGTCGTGGTGATGATGGTGATGTTCTTGATGTGCATCGTGAGTAAATGTCTCAATTGGTGTCATTCCTATACCGAGAATTAGTGGTAAAGGTACTTGCCCATATTGAGTTGGAATAATTCTTGCTCCTGCTTTAATGTTTCGGATGTAAGCTTGTACTTCTTCTAACTTCTGAGAAGACACAAGATCAACTTTATTAAGCAAAATCATATCACCATAGTAGATTTGCTTGAGTGCAGCTTCACTATTAAAGTGTTCTGGAGTAAAGGCTTCAGCATCTACTAATGTGAGGATTGAATCTAGATTCGTTAACTCGCGCAGTTCTGTACCAACAAATGTGAGAATAATTGGTAAAGGATCGGCAATGCCTGTAGTCTCAATCACTAAATAATCAATGCAATTTTCGCGCTCTAAAACTCGATAAACAGCATCAACTAATCCATCATTAATTGTGCAACAAATACAACCATTACTGAGTTCCACCATGTCTTCATCTAGTAACACCAAAAGTTGACTGTCAATATTGATATCACCAAATTCATTAACTAAAACAGCAACTTTCAAATCCTTTTTATTCGTTAAAATTTGATTTAACAAAGTTGTTTTACCACTTCCTAAAAAACCAGTAATAATTGTCACTGGCATTCCCCGCTTAGGAACATTTAAGTTAGATTCAGTTGTTTGTGTCATTAAACCTGTCATAGGCTTCCTCCTGTAATCTGGTTTTAATAATGATTATCATTTTAACCGGTGAGAGTTGTTTGAGAAGAATATCGCCTGTGGGCTAGTGTCCTTAATGCGGTAGTTAATGCTAGAAATGAGAACTGTTGTGTGTATTGGAAATGTATGATTGTTAATCCTACCCGTCATGGCTGGGAAATTATCTATCACCGCGCTCATGCGTTACTTGCAGCCCAAATTGGCGGACAATGGCAAAGAAAAAACGCTCCTATCAGACTATACGAGACGATCGCAGCAATTTCTCACCACGATGACTTAGAAAAAGAGTGGGAAGAAAAGAATCTCACTCCAGCAGGCGCACCCATGGACTTTACACTCGATCCGGAAACATCGTATGATGAATTACGCAAGCACTTAGAAAGAGCATTGTATCGCGGGCGTTGGGTTGCATTGCTTAATTCAATGCATATGAGTCGCTTGCAAGAAGGTAAGCGTTCAGAATCAGATGAGGCTGCTAGCTTCTTAGATGAGCAGCTAAAAAACCAACAGCATTGGTGTAAAGAATTAGGTATCTCTAAACAAGATGCAGATGATGCGTATGCATTTATGCAGTGGTGCGATCGCTTATCATTGATCCTTTGTCAAAGAGAACTTCCCGCCGATAATCGCGCATTAGAAATCAGTAAAGCACATGATGGACAGCGTTACGATATCATGCAGCTAGATGACGGCTTTGTGACAGTAATGCCGTGGTGCTTTGAGGATAAGCGTTTTACAGTTAATGTAGAAGCCTCCGATCTCGATCAAGTCAAGTTTGATGACAATGCTAGCTTGGTTAAAGCGTTAAAATCTGCGCCGCGTCGAATCATCGAGTGGACATTTGTCAAGTCGTAATAAGTTTCCTACGCCTTACTCATATCTTCGAGCAGAAGGTATCAATTTAACTGTATTTTTATATCAAAATAGTAGATAGCAAGAGGAACCAACATAAGTAAATTACTTTCTCTTGCTATTTTTTTTAGCATCTTATCGCTTTGACTTGAAGTACTAAGAGTACAATCCGATACTGCTCATGATCAGTAAGTGATTGAAAATAAGCGTAACTTAGAGGCTGTTGATAGTTGATAGCTCAACAATTCACGATTAACTATAAAAATGCAAATTCCAATTATTGATTTTCAGCCATTCACCGAAGGCGATTCAGCAACACGACAAGCTGTAGCACAACAGATTTATCAGGCTTGTCATGAAATTGGATTTATGTACCTCAAAAATCCAGGGATATCCCCGCAGCAAATTGCAGCTTTATTTGCTCAATCGCAGTCTTTTTTCAATCTCCCTTTAGAAGTCAAGCAGCAGTTAGCTTGGAGTGATGAGGTTAGTAATCGCGGTTATGTCGGAGTTGAAAGAGAACGCCTCGATCCTGATAAACCTGGAGATCTCAAAGAGGCATTCAATGTCGGTAAAGAAGTCAGTAGTCATGATACTGTTCCAAATATGATAGTTAACAAGTGGCTTCCTAACCAAGAAGATTTTCAAACAGAAGTACTTGCTTTTTGGGATACTTGTAGCAAAGTTGTAGAGGAAGTTTTGCAAGCATTTGCGATCGCCCTACAAGTACCAGAAGACTTTTTTGTCATAAAGCACAATCAGCAAAATCATACATTGCGACTACTGCATTATCCACCGATATCACAACTCCTAAAACCAGGACAAGTTCGTGCTGGGGCGCATTCTGACTATGGTAGTATTACACTTTTATTTCAAGATCAAGTCGAAGGATTAGAAGTCCAAACCAAAGATGGTGAATGGATTTTGGCACCAGCCATTCCTGGTACAGTTGTTGTCAATACAGGAGATTTGATGCAGCGGTGGACAAATCATGTTTTCTGTTCTACCAAGCATCGAGTCAAGATTCCAGTAGATGAACGAATAATGCGATCGCGTTACTCTGTTGCCTTTTTCTGTCATCCAAACTATGATGCGGAGATTGCTTGTCTTCCTAGTTGTAGTTTAGAAAATCCAGCAATTTATCCACCAATTTCTGCTGGAGAACATTTACTCAGTCGCCTGCAAGCAACTTATTAGGTATGCGCTTGAGGAGAATCAATAGACGCGATCGCTGCAAGATTTTTTGGCAGTTTTAACAACAGCAATAATAGTAACCCCTGCACCACCATTAAATTAGTGACAAGAAAGAAAGTTGCCTCTTCGATTGGCAATCCAAACAAGTCAAGCCCTGTCGTATACATTTCAGAAATTTGCCAAATACCGTTACCAATTGCAATTCGGTCAATTACCCATAAATACAATGTCGGAACAACAGTAGCAATGAACCAGATGCGCTGCATTGCTTGAAGTGTTGCTGCACCTATGACCCATTGCAGTGTTAATACAGGTGCAGACCATGCAAGAATGAGTCCTAAATATACCGTCGAGGGCGATCGTAGCATCAAAAATCCAGTGACACTTAGTGATACTCCAACTACAAGTAACAGCACTCGCAAAAATGAAGAAGTATTTTCTTGAATTGGCTCTTTGTAACGTGCTAGCAGCCAGTAAAGCCAAAGTCCTGTCAGAATACATTGCAGAATGAAAAATAAATATTCTTCAATTGGCACATAGCCGATTGTTCCTAAAACGCGATCACTGCCATAGTTCCACACTTTCCGCCAAACTAAATAGTTATCCCAAGGTGTTGTATAAACAAAGGCGACAATGGCAATTAAAGGTAATCCTAACCATGCCCTACGCCCGCCGACACCTGCAAGTGGTTGCGGCTGCTTCCATGCGAGAAAAAGAATCGGAGGAAGTACAAATAACAAATGAAATACAAAATAGCTCATAACTTTGGCGTAATTGAGTAATATGCAAGCAGCGCTTGCTAATCAAATAGTATGTACCATTGATTGAGTTGGGCTGTCACTATCTCTGGTGTTGTCAATACACTTGTGCTTGCCGCAGCAAAAGGATTAATGAATAAAAGCTGACATAAATCTATATTTCCTTGCGTTTAAAAAGTTCAAAATTCGATAAAATATATGGTCTAAGATCATTAGTTTAATAAAGACAAGCGATCGCTCTTTGGGAAGTTACCGCCTTTTTGGCAACAATGAAACACACCTTATCTGTTTTAGTCGAAGATGAAGCGGGAGTTTTGACCCGCATTGCTGGTTTATTTGCGCGTCGCGGCTTTAATATCGAAAGCCTCGCAGTTGGTCCTGCCGAGCAAAATGGCATTTCGCGAATTACAATGGTTGTCCCAGGTGATGACCGAGTAATTGAGCAGCTTACTAAACAACTCTACAAGCTCATTAATGTCCTCAAAGTACAGGATATTACGGAAACTCCGTGTGTCGAGCGCGAACTCATGCTGCTAAAAGTCAACGCCACAAGTTCTACACGCTCAGAAATTGTCGAGTTAGCCCAGATTTTTCGCGCCCGCGTTGTCGATGTTGCTGAAGACTCACTCACACTAGAAGTCGTCGGCGATCCTGGTAAAATGGTGGCGATCGTCCAGGTGTTGCAGAAGTTTGGTTTGCGCGAAGTGGCTCGGACTGGCAAAATTGCTTTAACTCGTGAATCTGGAGTGAACACAGAATTACTTAAATCTTTAGAAGCAGCAAAAGTTTAGCATTAATATTGCGATCAAACTGACTAGTGACACGGTTGAGCGGTGGTAAATAACTTTCTCATCTTATGAAATTGCTGATTCATCCCCTCCAACAGATCCCATCAGCGACGGTAAGTAACCTTGAACTTAGCGTCAATAAATCTCAATCGTCCGCTGCATTTGAATTGTTAACTTGTGCTGTGGAAGCAACTTGGTTGTCTCGCGTCACTCTGATCAAAAATCGTAACGCCTCATTAACTGCATCAGCACAAGGAAATATCTCTGCAACATCAGGTTCTAACCGCACAGTTACTCCACCAAAACCTTTCCTTCCAGGGCCTAACTTTCTCACTCGTAAGCTTTTCAAGTCATACTCTGTTCGTAGATCATCTTCCATCTCTGACTTATCCCTCCTCATAGGCTTCTTGCTCAGTTCGTGTCACTTCTCTAGCGCTGATGAGACAAATTGAATTTTTTCTTTCGGTATACGACACAATCAACAATCGCTCTCGACTTGATAGCCCAACGATGAGGTAACGCTCCTCAACTTCAGAATGGTCTGGATCGTAAAAGTCAATGTAGAGAGGATCGTCAAAAACAGTTTTTGCTTCCTCAAACGAGACTCCATGCTTTGATAGATTGCTGGCTGCCTTGCTGTTGTCCCACTCAAACTGCATAGGGTTATTGTATCACTGCCTTCGTTAGCTCTAGACCCAATGGGTTAGATACAGAACTGTGAAATATAACCCAACAATGCCAACTTTATCCAGTCCAGTAGCTATAAATCCATATTTCTGATCTCTTTGAGCAAAGTGAGCAACAAGCAGCAATCTTATATCTAAAGAATTTGCAGGCTAGTATTAGACTGCGCTACATCCAGTGATGAGGCAATAAATCGCTTAGCACTCTGTAGCTTGTGTCATCAACTATCACTCGTGTCTTTAGATTCTCTTTACTTACCTGCACCATTAACTCCCTGCACCTTCCACATGGCATCAGGATTTTTTTTAAATTCACTGCCACAATGTAATCAATCACGGTTTCACGGGCTTTGAGCATCTCGGCGATCGCTGCATGTTCAGCGCAAAACCCAATACCACACGCTAAATCTAAACATATACCTGTATAAATAGTGCCTGCGTTTGTCATTAATGCGCAACTTACAGTTCCTGCTGAGAACCCTTGTTTGGCAAGTTGAAATTCTCCAAGTACAGTTTTGGCTTTCTTGATTAGTTCTTGGTGCATCATCACCGATCGCTGAAATCTCAAAGCATTTCCCTACTGAATAATCTTAAGGTCTCCTAACCCTAGAAATCAGCAGTTGCAATCAAACACCATCCACGTTTGGGTACGTAACCCAACGTGCAGCTGCTTGCACGACTAGTTCGACTCTGCTTCACCAGAGGTTGCTTGCTGAATCTTTTGTTCTAAAGCATCCTTCCAACCTGGATCGCTTGGATTGATGGCGATGTGCGCCCTGAAGCTTTTGAGCGATCAACATAGACATAAAAGGCATTTACGTCTTCTCGATGAGCCAACACGTATCGACGTAACTCGTCAAGATTCATTGCGTCAAAATCGGCTTTTGTCATGGCTCATACCCTCCAGTTGGCTTGATTCAGTTAGCTTCAACAGCGTTGTTGGGCAGTATCTTGATTGAGAGTGCCATGTAATATGAATAGCGCGATCGCTTGCGCTATTGAAAGAAAAAATGTAGTGGCAAGTAATCCGAGTGAAACGGTTAGCCGGAAGGCATCGTCACCTTGTAAAAGGAAATATGAGTGAATACTGACAGTAATTATTCCCCCAGCCACAAGCAACCAAGAGAAAACAAAACCAGCAGCGCGACCTTGAGTTAGACATTGCTGACCGAATAGGATGAGCATAACTAGTGGAATGTTCAGCAGCAAGTTTAGTTGAATTCCTCCTGGCATCCCGAACAGATCCCACTCATGCCAATATGCAGCGTCAATCTGGTGCGTAATGAGGATGGTCGCATTTACAAGGTAAAGCCAAGAAAGTATAGTTTTGGTCGGTGTTGAACCTTGGGGTAACATACTGTTTTATAAAAGCAACGAATCTAATCTAGAGTTAAGCACTTACAGCTAGCAATTACCTCGCAGGTAATGCAGCCCAACAGCGAAGTTGAGCCACTGTAGATTGGCTTTGGTTCTTACCGATAACTTCAGTTCGGTTGGCTCCATCGCAGGGTTAACCCGTGGTCATTGACTACAACTACGAACTTCATCACCGAGGTGAATCTCAACTTGCTTTTGCTAAAGAGCGTACTGTTAAAATTTCATCAGCACTTAGGGAACTCACAGTAGAAATTGGTACAACAATCACTGTCAGAGATTCGCCAACCGCATTGAAGACTTCTAGTACACAACCCTCTTCGCCACCACTCGGATGCGGCACAAAGTCAATTAGCGTTGCAATATCTCCCGCTTTTAGCTCATATTCTGGTAAGTCACGAGTTAAGGTGACTTCTTGATATAGCTCTAATGTCATATTAAGTCTCCTTGCGAGGTTTGAGTGTCACGAACTGAAACTTTCCATCAATCTGTCGTTGTAGCCAAATTGTCACAACTGCTAAAGTAATACCGTTGACACCAGTTAATTGCCCTGAAACTTGATAGAAGGTTCCATACTCATTGCTTCTATCTTCAATAGTCTCTCCTGTTGCTACAAGTGACTGAATTGCTTCTCTCAATGCTTTTGGGTTATCCTGCGTAAACCCAGCCTGCGCCAAAAATTTTGACTTGTCACTCCTAGTTTTGTGGACAAGTAGGTAACGGGTTATTTTATCCTCTGGAATGATTGCATCTTCAGGAATTCTCACACCAAAATCTCTATACCGTTTTGATGTCGTGATGTCGAGCCAACACAAAAGCCAGGGTTGTACCCATAGTATTGCTTCACCGACGGTTCGCCAACTACTACGCTACTAATCACCCCATGAAATACTGATAATTTAGGTAGATGAGATACCTTGCCTGCTTCTTATCGTCACTCGCTACCACTGACTAAGACAATTTTACCCATTGTCGATCCAGCTTCGAGGACTTGATGTGCTGTTGCTGCCTGTTCTAGCAGAAAAATTTTGTTGAGGTGAATTTTGAGCTTTCCTTCATCAAACCATTGCCGACACTGATTTAGGATCTCCGCTTGATGTTGCTGCGCTTCAACTAGCCCCTGTAGCATAGGAGTGAGCATTAATTCATAGCTAATGCGGAGATTGCGATTTCTAGCAACTTTCCAATTAGTTTGAGCATCTGGTTCTAGGATTGTCACAAGATCTCCGTACACGCGCACCGCTGCGAAAGTCTTCGCAAAAGTTTCGCCACCAACTGTATCAAAAGCCAAATCTACGCCTTCTCCACCTGTCCAATCGAGCGCGGCTTGCACAAAATCTTGTTCTTTATAATTGATTGCAAGATCAGCACCCAGTTGATGTACCAGTGCGGCTTTTTCATGCGAACTTACAGTTGTGCAAACAGTAGCACCATGCAATTTAGCCAATTGAATTGCTACATGACCGACACCACCAGCCCCAGCGTGAATTAGAACTTTTTGCCCTGGCTGAAGTCGTCCGCGATCGCATAAAGCTTCCCAAGCAGTAATTAAAACTAAAGGTGCAGCCGCCGCAGCAACAAAAGACAGCGAACTTGGTTTAGGGGCGACAAAACGTTCATCGACTACCACCCACTGCGCGTAGTTCCCTTGCTTACCACCAAGTCCACCCTGACAAAAATAAACTTCATCCCCGACATGAAACCGCTGGACACGAGAGCCAACGGCTTCGACGATTCCCGCACCATCACAGCCTAAAATTGCTGGCATTTGATCGGGATAAAATGTACCCCGCCGCCGTAATTTTGTATCAATGGGGTTAATACCTGCAGCTTGGATGCGTACAAGAATTTCTGTGTCATTTTCAATGCTAGGAGTTGAGACTTCCTGTAGTTGCAGAACCTCTGGATTTCCTGGTGCAGTCATTAAGACAGCTTTCATCTTTAGAGTTTTGAGTTTTGAGTTTTGTTAGCGTAGCGGTGCCTTAGCACGTTTTGAGTTAACTCTACTTTAAATTCAAAGTTCATGATTGATGAAGTTGCACAGAGGTAAACACATGTGCTGATCTTATTTAATAGATATCCTGCGTGAAGAGAGTTGCAAATGAATTCGCAGCTAAATCAACAAAGTCCACGGAGGTGGACTTTGCTTGGATAGCCCCGAAGGGAGTCGTAGGGCATCTGTGATTCATCCAGGAGGTCTAATGTCTTGTCTCCACAGTACTTAAGCGTTTAACCTTTGTCCAGTCCCTCTCTAAGGACTTAGAGTGCAAAGCCGTGCGCGGGATGACTCGTAACACTTCTTCTATAGTAGTTAAACCACTGGTGACTTTAGCGATCGCAGCCGTGCGGAAAGAAGCAAAGCTGGTTTCCTGAAGATAATGACGTAGCTGAGTAATTGTTCCCTCGTAGATAATTTCTCGCACAACATCATCGATATCTAGTAACTCGACAATCGCTTCTCGTCCTAAGTATCCTGAATTAAAACAAGCACTACAGCCTTTACCCTTGCGCCATTGTGTTGCATTCGCTTGGCTCAAATCAATGCCCAAAACACGTAAATCAGCTTCGGTTGGAGTATAAGGTTCACCACAATGCGGACACACTCGCCGGACTAAGCGTTGTGCCACAATTCCTAATAAAGCATCACTAAGTAGCGCAGGATCAGGTCCAATATCTTTTAAACGCGGAATGACACCGATCGCATCATTAGTATGCAGTGTCGTAAATACCAAGTGACCTGTTAGTGCTGCACGGACTGCAGTTTCTGCGGTTTCATGGTCGCGGATTTCTCCTACCATGATAATATCTGGGTCTTGCCGCAAAATCGCCCGTAAACCAGCCGCAAATGTCATTCCTGCAGCTTCATTAACTTGAGTTTGCGTAATCCGAGGTAAGACGTACTCTACCGGATCTTCTACTGTCACCACATTGACGTTTTCTTTTGCGACACTTTGCAAACTTGTATACAGCGTACTTGTTTTGCCTGAACCTGTGGGACCAGTGAGAATAATCATTCCCTGGGGCTGTTGCAACCAGTTTTTGTAGAGCGATAAGGTTTCTGGAGCAAAGCCTAAGTTATCAATATCAGAAAATGGGTTTTCACGCGGTAGTAAACGAATTACAGCCTTTTCGCCGTTGACACAAGGAAGCGTACTTACGCGCATATCCATACCCATATCAGCAGCATTTGCTGTCGAATATTTCTCCTCGATCCGTCCATCTTGAGGGCGGCGGCTTTCAGAAATATCCATATTAGACATCACTTTCAAAGCAACAATCACGCGACGACTCTGTTCTGGTGGTAGCGTTGTAATATCACGCAGTACGCCATCAATGCGGTAGCGCACGCGCAATCCTTCGGCAGTTGGTTCGAGATGGATGTCACTAGCACGGTTGCGTAACGCACCCGAAAGTAATGTTTTGAGTCGTTCAATTTGGTCAGCTGCCCGCGATAAATTAATCTGTGTCGTCTCTGAGATATTTTCCTGTTCTTGCTCGCCGGTAAGAGGGTTAACTAATGGTGAGGCATTGATGCGATTATTATTCAGATTTTGGGTATGAAACCAGGTACGATAGCTTTTGTCAGAAATTGGAATAATTTTAATTTCGCTACCTGTACGTTTTGTAATTAGCGCGATCGCATCAGTAGTAATATTGACTGGACTACCAAGATAATAACAACCCCGCCATAGCAATAACGGAATAGTTGGTGGTAACGAAGTTTTATCAGGAAAGTGACGTAAGAACCTATAGCTAACATCTTTATCTAGTAGTTCATAGTTGATATTTCCTTGTTCATCTACCAAGAGTTTCAGTGCTTCGTCGCAAGTAATTTCTTGATTCTTTAATCTTTGCCAAGTTGAAGTAATACTAGGTAAAGTCTGCATTTTTATATGTATAAATATAGATACTTTGTAAATGTTTAAACTAAGTTTAAAAGAGGCAAATAGAGTCACTAAAAACTAGATTAGGCATTTTACTTGCCCATATTCTAACTTTCATGAATCAAGCGAAAATCCACAATAAATCTAGCGCTGTTTGCTCAAAAGTCCAAGCGAAGTTTCACTGATAGCCTATAACCAGCTTTGGAAAACTAATAGATATTCTCGGTGAATTTACAGGGAGTTGCCTTTAAAAATACTTTTTAAGAATCGCAGTTTTACACTTGACACTATTGCAGTAAGAATACAGCGATCGCCTGAAAAAACTCCCTAAAATAAAAAGATTTGGAGCTATAGTAACCCCAAACCTTTTAGTAACAATTGAATAAAGTTTACATTGTGAGAGATTGCGGATTTGTCTCAATCAATTTAGCTAAATCTTGTAAAAAGGCAGCAGCATGAGTACCGTAGATAATCCGGTGGTCGCAGGTTATATTGACTTGCATCTGTTGCCGAACACCGAACATACCATCGATTGCAACTACTTGCGATCGTGCAGCACCAACTGCGAGAATCGCACCTTGACCAGGGGGCAAAATTGCATCAAAGCGATCTACACCAAACATTCCTAAATTAGACAGCGTAAAAGTACCGCTATTGTATTCTTCAGGTTGTAATTGTTTTAGACGAGCGCGATCAACCAGTGATTTCCAATGACGGGATAACGAATAGATATCAATTTGATCGGCATTTTGCAGTACTGGCGTGATTAATCCTCCATCATCCATAGCAACAGCAACAGCAATATTAATCGCACTACGATATTGAATACCTTGCTCTGAGTAGCTGGCATTTACCAGAGGATGTTTTTGCAAAGTAACTGCAACAGCTTTTGCTAAAAGTGCAGTCATCGTGACGCCCTTAGACTTGATCTGTTTGTACAGCTTGTCTAGCTCATTGGTAGTCATCGTATAGCCTACGTGGAAAGTAGGTACTTGTAAACTCGCTACCATGTTCCGCACCACAGCATTTTGCAGCGTATTCAAAGGTACAACTTGACCAGATGCAGCGGTAGCTACTGGGGCTGGGGCTGGAGTCGGCGCAGGCGCACTTTTAACTGTTGGTGTTGGTGCTACAGGAGCCTTAGTTTGAGGTGATGTCGGTTGTGTACCTGCTGCTGCTTCGATGTCTTGTGCCACAATTCGACCATGAGGACCACTACCTTGCAGGTGACTCACATCGACTTTGAGTTCCTTAGCGAGTTTCCGCGCCCGTGGAGATACCATCACTCGTCCAGCACGATGTTCAGCACCGTTTTGGGAAGATCCAGCAGTGTCATCAGCAGTTGCAACAGTGGTGGTAACATCTGCGACTTGTCCTGGAGAAGTTGTCGCCTCAGTTTTAGTTGGTGTCGTAGCGCCAGATTGAGCTTGTTGTTTAACTGTTTCAATTTCGGCTTCGGTTTCAGCTAAAAGTGCGATCGCCGAACCTACAGGAGCAGTATCTCCTGATTCTACTAAAATTGTTGCAACATAACCCTCATAGAATGACTCGACATCCATATCAGCTTTGTCAGATTCGACAATCACCACTGTTTCGCCTTTTTCCACTTTGTCACCAGGCGATTTGACCCAAGAGACTATTTTCCCTTCAGTCATAGTCGAGCTAAGCGCGGGCATAAATATTTCGTGAATCATGAAGCGAGATCCTGAGAAGAGAAAGTAAAGATTAGTTTAAATTAGAGGTCGGAGGTCGGAGGTCAGAGGGTAGGAGGGTAGGAGGGTAGTAGGGAAAAATAGCAATTAAATCTCTTAATCTCGCCAACTCGCCAACTCTACAACACTCCCACACTTCCTCACTGCTCACCCCTCACTCCTACTCCCTCATTAAATATCACCGCGAATTTCTTGGACAACTCCATCACGGAGTAAGATTTCTACTTGCAATTTGCCAATTAGGTTGTCGCCGATTGTGGTGCTAAAAATGCCTTCAATTTGAAATTGGTTGACTTCCTGTTCAAGTTCGAGTAGCTGCACTTGTTGCAGATTTTGCAAGCTTTGATTTTTCTGTTCAAGGAGTTCGCTTTTTTGCTGATTCACTTGCAACTGAATATTTTCAATTTGTTGCAGTGTTTGAGGACCAGGAGGCTGTAAACTCTGCTTTTGAATTTCTGCGATCGCCCGCTGTCCCTGCATTTCCAACTGTTGCAACTGGGTGTCTACAGTATTGATTTGGGCTTGCAGTTGTTGCTGTACTTCTTCTTTCCAGCGGGGAGTCACAACAGCTTTAACATTAACGGCGCGTTTTAGGAGTAACTGTGGTTTGGATGCATCCATAGGATTTTGGCGATCGCGATTATATATTTAAAGTAAAATTAGGCAAACATCTTGTTAATGATATCGCGATAATGTTCTGTCACAACCGGACGTTTGATTTTGAAGCTTTGGGTCATCATGCCATTTTCCATTGAAAATGGTTCCGAAATCAACTCAAATGAACCAATTCGGTCATCTGGGCGATAACCTGGGCGATTTTTGACTTCCCGATTCAGTTCTTGGCGGAATAAGTTCTGGATTGTTTTACTATTTAAGTCAAGTTCTGTATCGATATTCTGACTAGCAGCCCATTGTTGTAAAGCTTCGAGATTAGGAACAATTAAAGCACCGAGAGATTTTTGATCTTGTCCAACGAGCATGATTTGATCGATATAAGGCGATCGCAAACACGCATCTTCAATCGGTTGTGGTTCAATATTCTCGCCATTCGTCAACACTATGGTATCTTTGGCTCTTCCTGTAATCACTAAATCATCCTCTGGCGTTACCCAACCGAGATCGCCTGTATCAAACCAGCCTTCGGAATCAATTGCTTTCGCTGTGGCTTCGGGATTTTGATAATAACCTTGCATAATTTGAGGTCCCCGCACCATCACTAACCCTCGTTCTCCTTGGGGTAGAGGTTGACGAGTTTCCGGATCGACAATACGCACTTGTGTCCCTGGTAATGGTTGTCCTGATGCGCCTCGTAAGTTCCGCCATTGGCGACGCGCATTTGTCACAGGGGAGGTTTCTGTCAATCCGTACCCTACTAGCACTTCAACACCAATAATTTCAAAAAAGTTTTCGAGGTGCATTGCTAAGGAACCGCCACCACTGATGACTTGCTTGAGTTGTCCGCCGGTTGCTTCACGAACTTTCTGATAAACTATCTTCTCACCCAAAGAATGAATTGGAGACAATGCAGTTGCTTGCACAGAAGCACTGAGACGTTCTGACATACTAGGATTTAAAGAATTTAAGCTTAACCCATGGACAATTCTACGAGCTTCGACAAACTGCTGACTCTTACTGAGGAAAAAGTCAATTAATCGCTGCTTGTTAGCTGGTTGTTCGCGAAACTGTTTTTTGACTCCTTCATAAATTGATTCCCATAGTCGGGGTACGCCAACCATGTAATTTGGCTTGAATTCGCGAATGTCTTTTTTAACTTGACGGATATTGGTATAGATTTGAGTGCATCCTTGAGAAAGCAAGAAATATTCGCCAGTGCGTTCGTAGACGTGCCAGGTTGGTAAAATGCTGAGGACGCGATCGCCCGCTTGTGGCTGCACAATAGCTCCTAGGGTTTCAACTTGATGCAACAAGTTACCATGTGTAAGCATGACACCCTTGGGTTTACCTGTCGTGCCAGAAGTGTACATCAGTGTTGCCAACGTTTCCCGATTTTGTTGCACTGGCTGTAACGGTTGATTTTCACCCAATGACATAAATTGCGGAAAGTTCAGCACTTTTAACGATGCATCAGCTTCTGGGGCTTCATCTGAGAGTAAAACGATAACTGAAATTGGGAGAGTAGCTAAATCAGCACGGAGTTTTTGTAGTGTCTGCTGATTTTCGACAACTAAGGCGATACTGCCACTATTTTCTAAAATAAATAATAATTCCTGCCGCTCGGCTTGAGAACTCCGGACAACGTTTGCCGCTCCTGATGCAATAATTCCTTGATCGGCAATAAACCAACGTGGGCTATTATCAGCAATTAAAGCGATGCGAGGAGGTACGCCGTTTTGTCCCTCTCCAACTTGTAAAGCTTGTAAAGCTGCTGCAAACTGCTGAATTTGTTGATACAACTGCGTATATGTAATAACAGTCTCTGGCACAGCGTGAGGATCTTGCAGTGCAACTGTGTTGCCAAATCGCTGTTGTGCTAATTGCCAGATTTCTGGCAAAGATTGTACCGAAGAGTAATCTATTAAACGCTTCAAGCAATAGCGTTCTTGTTCCGTAAAATTGTAAGACATATTCGATGCAGGGCGGTTCATTAACGTATCCTCAATCGCCAGATCAATCTGCTACTTTTACAAATTACTCTGCTATCGCCATAATTTACACAAATTGTAAAGAGATTACAAGATGCTTAAGTAATCGAAAAAAATTGCGATCGCCTTGCATAAATTGCAAAATACGTTAGTAAATGAAATACATAGTACTTCTTAAAAATTGAAAATGACAAGCATGATTTATCTGATTGATATATCAACTAATTACTATTGCTATGTACTTTTTATTGCTAAATATAAATAAAAGTGAAGTTTTAACTACTTGTTATTTTGATTTGGAATTCACAATGCGATCGCAAAACTAGCTTCCCAAGAGTCCAATTATTTACAAAACTTAAATTCAGGTTAGCTTATATCAACTAAAAGAAATTCAAAAGTAGCGATATCATCTGTTGTTTACTTTTTGCTGCAAACTAAAGAAATAAGAAAACCGTTAGTGCGCAACGCTTAATCTTTACATTTGCAACGAGGTATCAAGGCATGAATTTTATCGATTGTGCATTACTTACAGTGTTGAATACCGCAGTATGCATTGCTTTACCTAGGTTGCTTTCAGCAGCACAGACTCCCAAAGCTAAGCGCGATCGCGAAACACCTCCAACGGAGATTTGTACTGCACAAGCTGTAACAGTGAAAGTACATAGCTTTTCTTAACTGGATTTCAGATTATTCTCTGCGCCAAACACTGCGCACAAGGCGAATCTCATCATAAAGATATTCTCCTCCTAAGTAGTCGCGAATTTGACTAAGGGGTTTATCTCCAAGAATCTGCAAAGCTTGCCGAATTTTCTCTTGATGAGGCAAGGGAACCAAGCAATTTAAATCTACAGGTTGATTTTTCTCTAATAAGTCAGCAAGATGACGCACGATTGTCGTACGACGTAAGTTGCGTTGTTGGGCAATTTCTTCAATGCTTAATCCCTGTTGATGTAACTGCAAAGTCAGTCGTTCAGTTTCTGTAGGTAAGGTATTAGATACCTCTTTCTGTACTGGCGATTCTTGGCAATAAGCTTGAATTTCGGCTAAAAACTCAGCACCATAACGGGCAAGTTTATGACTACCCACGCCAGAAAGCTGAGCAAATTCAGTTAATGTTTTTGGCTGCTGCGTTGCCATGAGTTTAAGTGTAGAATCGGCAAAAATGACATAAGGAGGAACAGATTGTTCGTCTGCTAACTGTTTGCGTAAGTTGCGTAACCGTTGAAATAGCAACTCTATTTCTGCGACTGCAGAAGTATCTTGAGATTCGGTAGTGGATGCAGGTGTAGTAGCAGTCATTGCAACAAACACAGAACGTTGTCGTCGCATAACTTCCCAACTAAAAGCATTTAGCTTTAAAACAGAATAGCCATCGCTAGTTTGTGCAAGCAAACCTTGATGGAGAAGCGATCGCCCTAACATTCGCCAATCATCAACGCTGCGATCTTTGCCAATACCGTAGGTAGAAAGATTTTGGTGTCCGTTTTGGAGAATCTTTTGATTTTTGGCTCCGCGCAAGACATCGATAATGTAACTCATGCCAAATCTTTCTTTGCACCGCGCAACACAAGAAAGAAACTTCATGGCTTCAATTGTCCAATCTTGCGTTGGTTTGGGGTAACAGCAGTTATCGCAGTTGTTGCACCCTCCTGTAAATCTTTCTCCAAAATAGGCTAGTTGAATTGTGCGACGGCAATCTGTTCCTTCGGCATAATCAATGACTTGACGCAGTTGTTGTTTGGCAATTCGCTGTTCTTGAGGATCGGGTTTTTGCGAGATGAGATACTCAATTGTCTTAATATCACCATAGTTAAGAAACAGCGTACACTTTGCAGATTCTCCATCACGTCCTGCACGTCCTGATTCTTGATAATAGCTTTCTAAGTTGCGTGGTAAGTCGTAGTGAATCACAAACCGTACATCAGGTTTATTGATACCCATGCCAAAAGCGATCGTTGCAACCATGACTTGCACGTCATCGCGAATAAATCTCGTTTGATGATCAGTGCGATCGCGATCGCTCAAACCAGCATGATAAGGTAAAGCTGGAATACCATCGTTTTTGAGTTTGAAGGCAATTTCATCTACTCGACGACGACTCAAACAGTAGATAATTCCTGAACCGGATTGTTGACGAATCAGTTGTAGTAATTGCTGATAGCTTTGTTTTTGCTTCGGCTGAACTTCGTAGAACAGATTTTGGCGGTTGAAGCTGGCAAGATGAATACTAGGTTGAATTAAACCCAACTGTTGAATGATATCTTGGCGTACGCGATCTGTTGCTGTGGCTGTAAGTGCTATGGTAGGTACGCCAGAAAAGCGTTGGCGCAGTTGTTTGAGTTGTCGATATTCTGGGCGAAAGTCGTGTCCCCATTCAGAAACACAATGCGCTTCATCAATTGCAAATGCTGAAATGCCAATTTGGTGATGAATTAAATTAAGTAGTGGGAGAAACTTTTCACTGAGTAAGCGTTCGGGTGCGATGTAGAGCAGTTTCACTTTACCACTGAGAATTGCTTGTTCGCGCGATCGCACTTGATATCCACTCAAGCTGCTATTGATGAACGTTGCGCCAATACCGTTATCTTGCAGTGCTTGTACCTGATCTTGCATCAAAGCAATTAAGGGAGACACAACGACAGTTAAACCTTTTTTTAAAAGTGCTGGTAGCTGAAAACACAGCGATTTACCCCCACCAGTAGGCATGACAACAAGTAAATCTCGATTTTGCAGCGCTTGTTCTACGATATGTTGTTGTCCTGGGCGAAAGCTGTCGTAGCCGAAATAATGTTTTAACGCACTTTCTAAAGATGACAATTGAGGCATAGTAAATGTAGTCAAGGCTGCTATTTGTATTTTCGCCGCATAATAATGGTTAGATCCATCTCTTAATCAAAGAATCATATGCCGAAAGCAATCTGGAATGGGGCTGTTTTAGCCAAAAGCGATCGCACTGAAGTTGTTGAAGGCAATCACTATTTTCCGCCTGACAGCATCAACAAAGAATATTTTAAAGACTCTTCTACTCACACAAGTTGTCCTTGGAAAGGTTTAGCAAGTTACTACAGCATTGAAGTTGATGGACAAGTCAATAAAGATGCTGCGTGGTATTATCCTGATGCCAAGGAGAAAGCAAAGAACATCGAAGGCTATATTGCCTTTTGGCGCGGCGTTAAAGTCGAATCTTAGTATCTAAGCTGTGGGGTAGGTATCTTGCCTGCCCATTAAGACTGCATTCTATTGTGATTGTTGGAGTGTTTTCACAATTTCTGATAAAGTTTCTTCAACTGAACGCGGTTGCCAACCTAATTGTTGACGGGCTTTGGTTGCATCAACACGGACACAGCGATCGTAAATGTAGTGAACGCGTTCGCGACTTAAAGGTGGTTGCCATTTTAATACACGCCCGATGGGATCGAGAATATTTCCTGCTAGCTGAACAACAGATTTTGGTGCTTCTTTAGGAACAGATATTCCGGTTTGTTGACTCAGAAACTCAAACATTTCCCGCGTAGAAAGTTCTCCAGCCGAAATAATATAGTGTTCTCCTGGAATACCTTTTTCAGCAGCTAGCAGCATCGCATCAACTAAGTCATCAACATGAACAATTCCTGTAATGCGATCGCCTCCTGCCCATAGCTTTAAGCGACCTTTGAGAAATTGCTGCAACACTGGACCAAAATGCGGATCGTCTGCACCAAAAATTCCTGATGGTAAAATGCTAACTACAGAAAGACCTTGAGAGGCAAATTTATCGACTATTTGCTGTGCTTCGTATTTTGTGCGATCGTATGCGGAGGAAAAATCAGTTTGTCGGCGTTGAAATGTCTCATCAATCGCTTCACCTTTGGTATCGCCAAAAATACCAATCGTACTGCAATAAACAATTTTTGGTACCCCTGATGCTTGGGCAACTTCCATCACTGCGCGGGTTCCTTCAACATTAACGCGCTGCATTTTGTTGTCATCAACTAACCCTAGTTCAACATAGGCAGCAGTATGAAATACCGTATCAACACCTTGCATTGCACTTTGCAAAGCTGTGCGATCAGTAATGTCACCGTAGACTAGTTGCAACTTAGAATCGGCTAAACGGGATAAGTTACTTGACTTACGTACTAAACCCACAACTTGTGCGCCACGTTGTTCTAAAGCTTGAACTAAGTGAGAACCAGTAAAGCCATTGCTTCCTGTGACAAGTGCCTTCATAGGGCTTTTTCGTAAATACGATACGTTTTATATATTTTGCCACCTGCAGCTTCAATCAGTTTACGCGATGGGTAGTTGTCTTCGTACACCCAAGATAATTCCGCACGTTTATAAGGTTTTCCTTTTTGAATTCCTCCTTGCATTCCCAAATAAATTAAAGCCAAAGGTACCATTTTCAAACGATACTCTGGCAGCGAGCAAATTGTAATCACTCGCCCTTGATCAATTTGACGACGATACCACAGGAACTTAAGAATGCCCAACCAGTTTAATTTACCGTTGACGTGCTTCAAGGGAATGTTGTAATCAGGTAAACCCATGAAAAAGCCGATCATCTCGCCGTTATATTCTGCGATTGGGAACACATCAGGATCGACAATGCTTTGTAACTCTTTGGCTTCTTCCAGGAATTCGGCTTCGCTGCGGGGTGTAGAACTCCAGCTATGCGCAAACGCACGAGTGAATATGTGATAGATGGCGATCGCATCTTTCTCAAAACCTTCTCCCTTGGTTCTAAGCGGACGAAAATTAACACCGGACTTACAAGCAACGCGATGCGCTTTTTCAAACTCTTTAGGCAAAGGTTTATCTAAGGGAAAATCATATGCGTATGCATCTTTTGCTTTGTGCCATCCATCACGTTCAATAAACTCTGGGTAGTATGGCGGATTATATGGCATCATCACTAAAGGTGGCGAGTCGAAGCCATCGACTAAAAAGAAGCAACGGTTATGCGTCGATAAATCAATAGGTCCTCTAACTCTTGTCATACCTTGCTCCCGCAACCACTCACTTGCTGATGTTAGTAGTGCCTGAGCCACTTCAAAATCTGGAACGCATTCAAAATAACCAATTAACCCAATACTTTCACCTTCGCGTTCAATCAAGCGCTGATTGACTGCGGCGACAATTCTACCTAAAGGTTGAGGGTTTTCTGTGTCTTGGGATAGGGCAACAAACTGTTGCAGTTTTCCATACTGAGAGAAAGGATAATCGGAAGTAAATTCCTTCGCAATACTACTGCGAATTGGTGGTATCCAATACCGATTGTTGGCATATATCTTTGCTGGCACATCCAAAAAGGTTTCTCTATCTTCTGGAGTTGTTACAGCACGAACCTGAAAATTTATTGATTTTGTAAGCACTTTGATTTCACCTAGCAATGAGCAGGTCAACAGCCAAAAATATTAAGCACTGAGCGTTGGTTTATAGAATAGATCTCTGGTAGCTACCATACCTGCAACTAAGCGATCCATCTCCTCACGCGAATGCAAAGCATTGACAGTGATTCGCAAACGGGGTTTAGCAATAAACCAGATTGGAGATACCCATAGCCCATAGTTATGCATCAATTGCCGAGCAAAGATTTTCGGATTGATTTCAGATTGTAAGATAACAGGAACAACATTTGTTTCACCGAGCGCCACAAAATCATGCTCTGTAAGACGCGATCGCAAATATTGCGTATTGTCTTGCAGTTTCTGCACCAATTCAGGGCGTTGGCGTACTTGGCGAAGACTTTCTAATGCTGCAGCTGTTAAGGGTGGTGAGAGTGAAATTGTGCCAATTGACGTTGGCGACACGTTCAGGAGTGGTTTTAACTCAGCAACATGAGTGCTAATTGCGGCTCCTGCTGAGGCAGCAAATTTAGAGAAAGTCGTCATAATTAGTGGGACTACGCCGCGTTCAATTGCCTGCGAGGGTAAAATACCAAAATGCTCATAAATCCCACGTCCTGTAGCTCCTAATGCACCGCTAGCATGAGCTTCATCCATTAATAGGACACTCCCTTCATAGTGGTGGAGCACGTTGAGCATATCAGGTAGTGGGGCAATATCGCCATCCATTGAGAATACTGCATCAGAGACGACTAGAATGCGATCGCCTGGTCGAGCATAGCGCTGTAACTTACGCCGCAAGTCCTCCATATCGCAATGACGGTAAGCTTTGACGCGCACTTGCGGGCTGTGACTAAACACTTTCCCTGAACGAGTCCCTGCATTGACAACGGCAGAAACAATACAGCCATGATTCAGCACATCGGTGAGAATTAGCGTTTCACGGGTGTTTTGAAATCCTGGTACTGGAATTGCGAGGTGACAAAATGCATCCATCATTGCTTGCATTGCCATCCACGCATTAAGAAATAACTGTGTATGCGGTAAATGCTTGAATGCAGATATTTCTTCTTCTAACTGTTGATGTAACGTGATGCGCCCACTTAAAACTGATGTAGAACTATTTGATGTGCCATACTGAAGGATTGCATCAATCGCAGCTTGTTTAACCGCCTCGCATTGTACGAGTCCTAAAACGTCATTTGTACAGAAAGTAAGAACTGTTTGTCTCTCACCTGTGTCTGCATCAGAAATCTCAACAAGATTACCTTGCTTATGATGACAAATGTACTCGTCGGGATCGAGTCCGCTTTCGTACCACCGCTGAACGTATTCTTTAATAACTTGCACTAATCTACTCCCCTCACCTTTATCCCAGATAGCTTATCCTGTTTGAGTTAAGAAAATATTGCCTTTGGTTAGGTAGTTAACGCTATCCAGGTTTAAAAAACCGTAGCATAGGACAAAAAATAATAGTTTTTATGAATAAATTGTTAAGAACCGTTAGTAAGATTGGTAATTGATTCTTTCTCCTGACGTTGTAGGGACGATTGTATAGATTTTTGCATAAATTGTTCATATTGCCGGATAATTAGTCGTTGAATAGCAATAATTGCTGGATTAATTTCTACATATCTGCGTTGAGGATTCACGAGATAGTTACGTTGCTCGCTTTCGATCATTTCAATGTCTTGCGCCAGAAACTTAGATAATACAAAGCGCTGAAGTAGAGGTATTAGTAATGGTTTGACAGGGTCTAGTACCCATTGTGGGAGGCGGACTTTGAAAAAGAATAGAGCAAATGAGCGACTTTCATTGCGATCTATCGGTAAGCGCATCAAGTACAAAGAAGAGACTCCTTGGAGTGAAGTGGCATAGTGTGGATAGCGATACTCTACTGTAATGGGCAACGTAGTTACAGTATCGGCGCGATCGCTTAAACCAAGAAACTTTGCCATGTGTCCTTTGTAGGAAACGTTGTATTCAGCGCGAACGGAAGTTTCAGTTTCTTTAAGACTAATTAAAACTGGATCGAACCAGCCTTGTAATCCCTGATGCAAAAATCCATGAAACACATCCATCGTGTTTTCGTTGCAGATAGAAAAATGTGCTTGAAAATGAGCAGAAATTGGGACTACTAACCACTCATTTTCGGAAAACTCTGGAATATGGGGAATTTGACAAGATGCAGCCAGCTTTGGTTCCCCAGGAAAAATCCAAATTAAATTATATTTTTCTTGAATGGGATAACTGCGAACGATTGCACGCGGTAACTTTTGTTTTTCTGGTAAGTAAGGAATTTTTACACAACTTCCTTCACCATCAAATTCCCAGCCGTGGTAAGCGCAAGCAAGGTTACAGCCGTGGACTTTACCTTTGTGTAAAGCAATGCCTTTGTGCGGACAAAAATCTTCTAGTGCATGCAGTTGACCGTTGATATCGCGGTAAATGGCGATCGCCTGCTGCCAGATGACGACAGATATAATTTCTCCAGGCTTGAGTTGATTTGCCCAACCTACCGCATACCAGTGATTCGGGTTAATTCCTACCTCACGGACAGCATTTTGCACAGTGTGGCTTGTGAGTGTTGTCGCCAGTTCCATAGACGAGTGCTGTTGGCTGTGTATGTGACAATATTTAGCCTCTCGCTGACTGAAAGTCAATCAGTTTTGGATTATTTACAACATTGCTGGAAAAACAACTCAACTTATTCATAAGGCGTGACTTCTAAAGATTCGATTGATTGTTAAGATTTCAATGAAATACAAAACGCGATCGCAGTCTTGATTCCAGATAATGAGCAAATGTGGCAACTTACTTATACCAGGTCATAAAAAAATTTGAGTTTTTACCTAGCAGGAGTGCGAGAGACATCACAAGGTGCATGAAAATTTAGTGATGTGAAGGAATTGATCAGTTGGTTGATACTGATGCCTATCAATTTGACTCATCTTATTGCAAAGTCAGTTTTGTGCAAGGTGTTTTAAGCATATTTACTGGACACGCAAGAAATAGCTAAAGTGCTTGAAAGCACGTCAGGCTGAGTATTTACGAACACTGGAGCAGTAAGTTAATATCATCACAGTAATAAAGTCTAGTGGTACAAAAACCAAGTTTTGTATTAGGTAAGCCACTTTCTGCTTAGGTGCGTCTTCTGGAGGTATTTTGACATCTGCTCCCCTACCGCATAATGAATCAGAGCGCATAGAAGCACTACGTCGCTACAAGATCCTTGATACGCCCCCAGAAGAATCATTTGATCGCATCACAGCCTTGGCAGCACGATTGTTCAATGTACCTGTTGCCTTAGTTTCCTTTGTAGATGAGTTTCGTGCTTGGTTTAAATCTTCCTATGGCTTTGATTCACAGCAGATTTCTCGCCAAGATACGATTTGTAGTATCGCTGTCTTATCTAATGAAGTTTTTGTAGTTCCAGACACTAGAGAAGATCCGCGATTTGCTTGCAAAGATTTTGCCTTATGCGAATCAGGAATTCGCTTTTATGCAGGTGCTCCGCTTATAACTAATGATGGCTTTAATTTAGGCACAATCTGTTTAGTTGACAACAAGCCACGTCACGATTTTAATCTGCAACAGCAAGCAACCCTTGCTGACCTAGCTGCGATTGTTGTTGATGAATTAGAGTTGCGCTTTGCTGCCCATAAAGTCTCTCAAATGGATACTGCCTTGTTAGAAGTGACTGAGGGAGTTTCGGCTGCAACAGGGGAAGCATTTTTTACTTCACTAGTTAAACATTTAACTCAAGCATTAGGAGTAGAGTATGCATTTGTTGGTGAATTAGTCGAGCAAGAGGAGAAACAGACAATCAGGACGATCGCTATCTACGCTCAAAATGAAATTACCGACAATATTGAGTATTCTTTGCTCAATACACCTTGCCAACACGTCATTCAACTCAAAAAGCCCTGCTGCTATCCACGTAATATTCAAGCAGAGTTTCCTGATAATTATTTACTAGCACAGATGAAGGTTGACAGCTATTTTGCGACTCCGCTGTTAGATTCTGCTGGCAGAGTGCTAGGATTGCTGGGAATTATGGCTTGCAAACCGCTAGAAAACATTTATTTAGCACAACCGCTTTTGACTATCTTTGCAACACGCGCAACCGCAGAATTAGAGCGCACCCACCTACTCAACCGCGAACGACACTATGCCAGACAGTTACATGGATTAACTGAGGCAGCACTTGCAATTAACTCAGCACTTTCGGTGGAAGAAGTGCTACAAGTGATTACAGAACAGGCACGTAGCATTATCGGCACGCATCAGTCGGTTACAAGCATGACTGTGAATCAAAACTGGGCACAGGCAATTAATACTGTTTCGCTTTCTCAAAAGTACGCACAATGGCGCAGTTATAATCAGAAACCGGATGGCTCAGGAATTTATGCGTGTGTTTGTCATATAAATTGTCCCATGCGAATGACGCAAGCTGAACTAGAAGTACATCCTCGCTGGCAAGGATTTGGAATACACGCGGCGGAACATCCGCCGATGCGAGGTTGGCTAGCAGCACCACTAACTGGACGCGATGGACATAACATTGGCTTAATTCAGTTGTCTGATAAGTATATTGGCGAGTTTACTGAAGAAGATGAAGCAATTATTGTGCAGTTAGCTCAGATGGCGTCGGTAGCTGTTGAAAATGCTAGGTTATACGCAGCTGAACAACAAGCACGTACCCAAGCGGAAACGGCAAATCGGCTCAAAGATGAATTTCTTGCGGTACTTTCTCACGAATTGCGATCGCCACTTAATCCAATCTTAGGTTGGTCAAAGCTACTGTTAACACATAATTTTGACGCCACAAAAACTCACTATGCATTGGAAACCATTGAACGCAACGCAAAGTTACAGTCACAACTGATCGAAGACTTACTCGATGTATCGCGGATTCTCCGTGGTAAACTTAGCTTAAATATCACTTCTGTAGACCTTGCTACTGTAATTACAGCTGCGATTGAAACAGTACGCCTAGCAGCAGAAGCTAAAGCAATTGAGCTAATAACAGATTTTGAATTGATCCAAGTATGGGGAGATGCGAATCGCTTGCAGCAAGTTGTTTGGAATCTGCTTTCAAATGCTGTGAAGTTTACGCCTGTAGGTGGACGAGTAGAGGTTAAGTTGGACGGTGTGTTCTCAGATTTGAATTCTGAGTCAGATGCCGAATATTTAATTCAAAACTCTTTACGAGATCAAAATCAAAGTTTTGCTCGAATTTGCGTCAGTGATACTGGTAGAGGCATTGATCCTGAGTTCTTACCTTTTGTATTTGATTATTTTCGCCAAGCAGATAGCACAACAACAAGATCTTTTGGCGGTTTAGGACTAGGACTAGCAATCGTGCGTTACTTGGTAGAGCTACACGGTGGCACAGTCCAGGCAGAAAGTCAAGGGGCAGGACAAGGGGCAATCTTTAAAGTAATACTTCCTTTGGGTTCTGTCGCAACGCCAAGCTGCGAGCAGCAGACAAGCGATGAACATATTCCAACGCTTCAAGGAATTAAGGTACTCGTTGTTGATGATGAAGAAGACACTCGTGATTTGATTGTATTTGTCCTTGAAGAGTATGGAGCTACCGTGTGCGCTGTTGCTTCTGCTACAGAAGCTATTGAGATATTTACGCAGAACCAAACTGATATTCTCTTAAGTGATATTGGAATGCCCGAAATGGATGGTTATACATTAATTCGGACACTGCGATCGCTTCCTCAAGCAGAAGGTAGTGAGATTGCAGCGATCGCACTTACTGCGTATGCTGGTGAAACGAACCATCAACAAATCCTTGCAGCTGGCTTTCAAAAACACCTTGCTAAGCCCGTCGAACCAGAAGAGTTAGTTAAAGCGATCGCCCAACTTGTGAAGTAGCTATTAACGACTTAATCCCACAAGCGCCGTCCTTCACGTCCGTTGAGTCTATTGTGAGAGTCTTGTAATAAGGTAGGAATATTAAGCTGTTCTGGACAACGTGGCAGACAATCTCCGCACTCAGTACAACGGTTTGCTTTCATTCCAGGAAACCAGTGTCCGGCATTTTCAAACATTCCATAACGATATTTGCCGTATTCAACCATATCGTAAGCAATAGCAAGATTACGCAGGCGCAAAACCTCAGGAATATGAATCGTCTCAGGACAAGGTAAACATTCATAGCATTGGCTACAGCGATCGCTGCCTAAAGTATCTTTTTGAGTCTCCAAACGCTGTAATACAGCAATTTCTTCTGGTGTTAAAGCCTCTGTGCGATCGCTCACCCTTAAAGGTGCTGTCAGTTCTGTTGCGCTTGCTGCGCCTACACTTAAAGTGGTGATGCGAGGATCTTGAAGTAAAAAGCGATAGTTTAACTCTAGCGGGGAAAAAGGTTGACACAACGCTTGTAATTTTGGGGATGGTGTGTAGAGTAGTCCCCCTTTATCAGCTGGTGAAATAATAAAAACTCCCATGTCTTTTTGCGCTGCAAGTGCGATCGCCGCTGCGTTGCGTTGAAAAAAATAGTAATAATGCAGATTGACAAATTCAAACAAATCTGTACTGACTGCCGCTAAAACAATCTCTAACGGTGCATGGGTAGAAAAGCCAACATGACGTACTCTACCATCGGCAATAGCCTGATGGACTGCTGGCATACAACCTGAAATGAATTTGAGATGTTCCCAAGTATTGATGCCATGAAGTGCAAGACAATCTAAATAATCTAACCCTAAACGTGCGAGTGATTCATCTATAGCTCGCTGCATGCTATCTGCATCAAGTGTTGGGGCAATTTTGGTGGTAATGTGTAATTGCGATCGCGTTTTTGGTAGTCCAGCTTTAATTGCTGCACCTAGATACTGCTCACTTTTTCCGTAACCTCTGGCAGTTTCTAAGTGATTAACACCTTGCAACACTGCTTGATATACTGTTTGTCTTGCGTTTTCCTCAGAAGCCAGATAGCGCATCGTTCCCAAGGAGAACACAGACAAATTTAGGTTTGTTTTGCCAAAGCGGCGATAGCGCATTTTAACCAAGGGGTGAGGAGTGAGGGGTGAGGGGTGAGTAATTAGTGGCTAGTGGCTAGTGGGAGAGTGGGAGCGTTGTAGAGTTGGCAAGTGGGCGAGATTGAGAAATTTAATTGCTTTTTCCCTCATACCCTCCTACCCTCCTACCCAACTACGCAACTACCCGCTACTCCTCTGCTTTTTCTAACTTTCGCCCATAAAGCCTCCGCCCTTAATTAAATCTTCGGGGCGGAGATTGGCAAGGAATTCACGGAAAGCTTCTTGTTCAGCTTCATCCGCGTCGCGATCAACTGGAATCGAGGCATCAGCCACAACTTCTTCCATCACCCAAATAGGGCTATTAGTGCGAAGCGCGATCGCGATCGCGTCGCTTGGACGGGCATCGATCTCTTTTTTGACCTCACCCTGGCGAACTGTCAGCAGTGCATAAAAGGTACCATCTTGAATTGCATTAATCACAATCCGCTCTAAAGTCATGCCCCACGCTTCCAAAATATTAGTGATTAAATCATGCGTTAGAGGACGTGGAGGCTTTTGATTTTCCAATGCACCAATAATTGCTTTTGCCTGATCTTGGTTGATGTAAATTGGTAAAGCACGGCGCTCTTGACCATCTTTCAAAAGCACGATGGGGCTGCGGTTTACGGCATCTATTGCAATGCCAGCGACTCTCATTTCAATCATTGGCGTAGCCTCTAGAATCCTTGGTCATAGCAGTCAGAAGGAAACACATAAATGTCTATCTATATACTTCTATTTTTGGCTGCCACAGCACTAATTGCCCTACTTATAGAGAAATTAGGTAGCAATACTCTGCTAAGTCATACCAGCACGGATAAGTTAAAGATGTACTTATCCCAAGTATGCCCTGATATTGATGTAGATAGATTAAACTAACTTTGACAATATATAAGTGAGGTAAGGTGATAGAAAAGCAGTGAGTGAACGCAAGATAATTGCTAGTTGCTATCCATTTCTAGCCTTTAAGCTATGTTCATTTTCGCTTGCATTTTAAACAACTTGTCAAAATTTATACTTGCTTTATTCATATTCGTTTTCACAATTAACATTTTTTGATAAAAACTATGTTTACAGGGTTAATTCAAGCCTTAGGAACAGTGCGACCGTTGGGAGGCGATCGCTTTTCAATTACTTGTCGCAACAGTAGTGACGCTATTCTACAGGATCTTGCCGCGGGTGATAGTGTCGCTGTAGATGGCGTGTGTTTGACCGTTACAGATGTGTTACCGCAAGGTTTTGTCGCAACTGCATCTCCAGAAACACTGCGACGCACAACAGTTGGTCAACAATTTGATCGCCTTGTCAATCTCGAAACAGCATTACGTGTTGGGAGCAAATTAGGCGGACATTTTGTCATGGGTCATGTTGATGGTGTAGGGTGTTTGCAAACTGTTGAGCAAACTGCGACTTCGTGGGAAATGGCATTTACTGCACCGGATGCGATCGCTCGTTATATTGTGCCCAAAGGCAGTATTGCTGTTAACGGTGTTAGCTTAACAATTGCGGACTGGAATCCAGCAATCAATTTATTTAAGGTCGCGGTCATTCCACTGTCTTATGCTGAAACGAACTTGCAATATCTCCACATTGGGGATTGGGTAAATTTAGAAGGAGATATTTTAGGCAAATACGTGGAGAAGTTAATTCAATCGGGGGGCGATCGTAGTGTAGCTGCTCCTGATACTGTGTCACCCACCTTTTTAGCAGAACATGGGTACTTGTAGGACAAAGTGGCGATCGCATATTTCCGGTCTGCGGCACACTAGAGAAAATAGAAAATAAACATCATTATTTAACTTATGCAGACGCTGGAAAAAACCCATCCCAAACTACAAGAACTAAAAACCCGTTTAAGTGAAATCAATGACCTTGAGTCAGCTGCATCACTGCTTTACTGGGATCAAGCAACATACATGCCACCTGGAGGTGCAGCTGCGCGGGGGCGTCAACTTGCAACACTAAGACACATTGCCCATACAAAATTTATTGCCCCTACAATTGGGCAACTTCTAGAAGATTTAAGCTCGTATGAATCAAGTTTACCTGCTGATTCAGATGAAGCAAGCTTAATTCGCGTAACTCGCCGCGATTACGAACGCGCCGTTAAAATTCCTGCTGACTTTACCGCAAGATTTTCTCAACATTCTACGGAAACTTATGAAGTATGGGCAAAAGCGCGGAGTGCGAATGATTTTGCTACTATTCATCCCTATCTAGAAAAAACGCTGGAACTCAGTCGGGAACTGGCTAATTTCTTTCCTGGCTACGAACATATTGCCGATCCTCTTATTGAGGAAGCCGATTATGGTATGAAAGCAACGAGTGTTAGAGATCTTTTTGCCCAACTACGCCAGCAACTTGTCCCAATCGTGGAAGCTATTTCCGCGCAATCTGCTACTGATGCTTCGTGTTTGCATCAGCATTTTCCTGAAGCCGAACAGATCGCGTTTAGCTTGAAGGTGATTGAAAAACTCGGTTACGACTTTCAACGTGGGCGACAAGATAAAACGTTGCATCCGTTCATGACGAAGTTCTCCACTGGAGATGTGCGAATTACGACGCGGATTCGTGAAAATGACTTGAATGAAGGACTATTTAGTACAATTCATGAAACGGGTCATGCATTATACGAGCAAGGGGTGAATCGTGATTTTGAAGCCACTCCTTTAGCGGGTGGAACTTCTTCGGGAGTGCATGAAAGTCAATCGCGGTTATGGGAAAACATGGTGGGACGTAGCCGTCATTTTTGGCGGTTTTTCTATCCACAACTACAATCGCAGTTTCCTACTCAGATGCGTGATGTTCCCTTAGAGACATTTTATCGGGCGATTAATAAGGTAGAGCGATCGCTCATTCGGACTGATGCGGATGAAGTTACATATAATCTTCATGTGATGATTCGCTTTGACCTAGAGTTACAACTCCTCGAAGGAACTTTAGCGGTACGCGATTTACCTGAGGCTTGGAATGAGCGCTATCGTATTGACTTAGGTATCGTGCCTCCTAATGACAGCAATGGCGTTTTACAGGATGTCCATTGGTACGGTGGCATGATTGGAGGAATGTTTCAAGGTTACACGCTAGGTAACTTGATGAGTGCACAATTTTTCCAAGCTGCTTTACACACTCATCCTCAAATTTCTACCGAAATTGAGCAAGGTAATTTTGATACATTGCATAATTGGTTGAAAGCAAATATTTATCTACATGGACGTAAGTATACTGCAGCAGAAATTGTAGAACGTGCAACAGGAAAAATGTTAAGTATTGAACCGTTTATTCTTTATATACGCCGTAAATTCGGTGAATTGTACTCTTTGTAACAAGTCTTTCAGTACCAGTCACATTACAGTGGAATGTAGGCGAAATCTTAATTAAGTTATTTCGCCTATTTTCTGAATTAATACTAGAAAATAATGTTATACAAAGTAGCTTATGTTACTCAGTATCGCGAATAGTATCAGTTGCAAAAGTAAAAATTGAGAGAAACATTTGTACTACTAAAAAGTCTCATTGATTGTGGTGTTGTAGAGGGGCAGGCGATCGCATTATTTTTCAAGTTTGGATAAGAAACAAGCTGAAAATTTTTTCATTTAGTTGCTATAAAGGTAATGTTTCAATGTAGGGAATGCTCATGTCGGAGTTAATCCAAGCTGTTATCAATAGTGAAGAGAAAAGCGATCTACGCTCGTTTATTAGTGAAATTCGCCATCAGGAAAAGCGTTATTTATTACGTAACGATATTCTGAGTGCCTATGCAGATTATTGTGAGAAGCATCAAAAATCAGGAGATTTTATTTTGTCTTCTAACTTGAGTAAATTGATCTACTATACTCAAGAAATTCTACAAGAAGATGGTAATCTGTGCTTGATCATTCGCCCAAAAATTGCCAGTCAAGAAGTTTATCGGTTAACTGAAGATCTTAACGCTGAAGAACTAACAGTACAGGAACTTTTGGATGTGCGCGATCGCTTTGTAAATCGTTACCATCCTAATGAAGGCGATATTTTAGAACTTGATTTTCAGCCATTTTACGATTACTCCCCTGCGATTCGCGATCCAAAAAATATTGGTAAAGGCGTACAATATCTTAACCGTTATTTATCGAGTAAACTTTTCCAAGATCCACGGCAATGGCTAGAGAGTTTGTTTGACTTCCTGCGTTTGCATCAATACGAAGGTAGCCAACTGCTGATTAACGGACAAATACGGTCACAGCAACAACTTTCAGATCAGATCAAAAAAGCGTTAACCTATGTCGGTAAACTAGATAACGAAGAACCTTACGAGAAGTTTCGCTACGCCCTGCAAACGATGGGCTTTGAGCCTGGTTGGGGGAATACTGCAGGTCGAGTTGCAGAAACTTTAGAGATCCTCGATGAATTGATTGACTCTCCAGACCACCAAACACTGGAAGCTTTCATTTCTCGTATTCCTATGGTGTTTAAGATCGTGTTAGTGTCCGCCCACGGTTGGTTTGGTCAAGAGGGCGTTTTAGGAAGACCTGACACTGGTGGTCAAGTTGTTTATGTCCTTGACCAAGCAAGAAGTTTAGAAAAACAGTTACAAGAAGATACGACACTTGCTGGATTAGATGTTCTCAACGTCCAGCCAAAAGTGATTATCCTCAGCCGATTGATTCCAAATAGCGATGGAACTTTGTGTAACCAGCGTCTAGAAAAAGTCTATGGCACAGAGAATGCTTGGATTTTGCGCGTACCGTTACGCGAATTTAATCCTAAAATGACGCAAAACTGGATTTCGCGCTTTGAGTTTTGGCCTTATTTAGAAACCTTTGCGATTGATTCTGAAAAGGAACTGCGTTCCGAGTTACGCGGTAATCCAGATTTAATTATTGGCAACTACACCGATGGCAATCTGGTAGCATTTTTACTTGCTCGCCGCATGAAGGTAACGCAGTGTAATATTGCTCACGCCTTAGAAAAGTCGAAGTACTTATTTAGTAACTTGTACTGGCAAGACTTAGAAGATAAATACCATTTTTCCCTACAGTTCACCGCTGATTTGATTGCAATGAATGCGGCTAATTTTATCATCAGCAGTACGTATCAAGAAATTGTCGGGACACCTGATAGTGTAGGACAGTACGAGTCATACAAATGTTTTACAATGCCAGAGTTGTATCACGTTGTCAGTGGCATTGAGTTATTTAGTCCCAAGTTCAACGTAGTACCTCCTGGAGTTAACGAGACATACTACTTCCCGTACTCGCGTTGGGACGATCGCACTGAAAGCGATCGCAATCGCATGGAAGAGTTGTTATTTACCCAAGAAGATCCCAGTCAAATTTTCGGTAAACTTGACGATCCTACCAAGCGCCCAATTTTCTCAATGGCGCGTCTCGACCGCATTAAAAACCTCACTGGTCTAGCAGAATGCTTCGGTAAGAGTCCAGAATTACAAGAACATTGCAATTTGATCTTAGTTGCAGGTAAGTTGCGTGTAGAAGAGTCAGGCGACAACGAAGAACGTGACGAAATTGAGAAGCTTTACGGAATCATTGACCAATACAATCTACATGGTAAGTTCCGTTGGTTAGGAGTAAGGCTTTCTAAAACTGACTCTGGTGAAATTTATCGCGTGATTGCCGATCATCAAGGAATTTTTGTTCAACCAGCTTTGTTTGAAGCGTTTGGTTTGACGATTCTAGAAGCAATGATTTCGGGATTACCAACGTTTGCAACGCAGTTTGGCGGTCCTTTGGAAATTATTCACGATAAAGTGAATGGTTTTTACATTAACCCCACACATTTAGAGGGAACTGCAGAGAAAATCCTTGATTTTGTCAGTAAGTGTGAACAAAACCCTAACTATTGGTACGAGATTTCTACAAGAGCAATGGATCGAGTTTACAGTACCTACACCTGGAAAATTCACACAACAAGGTTGCTATCTCTAGCAAGAATCTACGGTTTCTGGAACTTTACTTCTAAGGAAAACCGCGAAGATTTATTGCGTTACCTTGAAGCGATATTTTATCTGATTTACAAGCCCAAAGCGCAACAACTGCTAGATCAGCATATGTATCGTTAGAGAGTGACTAGTGGCTAGTGGGTAGTGATTAGACTACACCCAATCACCACTAGCCTTTTAACCTTTAGCCGATACCGTCGATGATGGGGTGGAAGTAGAAAGCAAGTCCCAGTACTGTGTAGGTTGCAAGGAGTAATGTACCTTCTAGCCAATTAGAACGACCGTCAGAACTGATGGAATTGGCGATAAGGACTGATACAGCAACAGCGACAAGTTCAAATGGGTTGAAGTCTAAATCCATTGGTTGACCGAATATCCAACCAACTAACACTAAAACTGGGGCAACAAATAGCGCAATTTGTAGACTTGATCCCACAGCGACAGAAAGCGAAAGATCCATTTTATTTTTCACAGCTACTGTGACTGCAGTAGTGTGTTCTGCTGCGTTTCCAATAATAGGAACGACTATGACCCCCGTGAACAGTGCAGTTAGTCCTAGTTGTGATGTAGCAACTTCGAGGGAATCAACTAAAAACTCTGATTCGATTGCAACTAGCACTGTTGCTGCGAATAAAACTCCAACCCACAACCACAAATTGGGCTTCTCGGTATGCGCTTCTGATTCAGTTTCTGCAACACCCACATCGTAGAGATAAGAATGCGTTTTCATCGAAAAAAGCAGCGTGAGTGCGTATACCAACATCAACACCACAGCGACTGCAATCGAAAGGTTCTGGATTGTAGTTTCGCTAATTCCACTTGAAGTAATGTCAACTGTGGTTGGTACCAAAATGGCAATAACAGCTAAGTTCATAGAGGCTGCGTTGACTCGCGCAACAACAGGTTGAAATTCTTGTTCTTTGTGGCGTAAACCACCAAGTAGCATCGAAAGCCCCATGACTAAGAGTAAATTACCGATGATTGAGCCTGTAATGCTTGCTTTGACAACATCAACAAGACCTGATCTCAAAGCAATTAACGCAATGATCAGTTCAGTTGCATTACCAAATGTGGCATTGAGTAATCCTCCTAGAAGTGGTCCTACCACCACAGCAATTTCTTCAGTAGCAGTACCCATCCACGCAGCTAATGGCAAAATTGCAAGTCCAGAGATGATAAAAACTGCTAACTCACCCCATTCTAAAAAGTGTGCTGCAAAGGAAATTGGCACGAATAGCAGCAGAACTGAAAACAGAATATTTTTAACTGACATTTTCAACTTTGAGCAAGGGTAATCGTTACAGACAGTCAACGCGCGATCGCTGTAACTCGACTCTAGGATACTCGCTTCTTGGAAGGATCAGGGATGGGCAAGTAGAAGAGCAAGGGGGCTTCAGGTGCACAATGAGATAAACTTTGAGAGGGACACTGACTTTGACTCTTGGTTGAGAAGATATCTCTAGTTCCTGAACTCTGACCCCTGCTATACCTGTTAAGTTTTTATGTCGGTTGTAACCAAATATGAAGGTTTATTTAGCAAGGCAAAGTCTGATTGTTAAAACATTAAGAAAGCCTTAAATTCAGGCAATTTCTAGAGTTTAATGGGGATTGTAGAGGTTTGTTGCGGATTTAGACCTCTGGAGTGAGGCAATACTCTTGTCTGGGTTAATAAAATACAATGATTGCTAAGGACACACTGAACCACCGCAACAATTGCCCAGGTTCTAAATCTTCTTTTTAGCCTGAATGCTAACTTGAGTATCGAAATTTTCTGATGTTGTGGCATTGAGTATGGCATCAGGTTTCCCTTCATATTGAATTTGGATAGTATTACATGGTTGCTTCTTCTCAAATAGCTGGGGATCAAGGCGTTAAAACGGCTGCTACGCCAAGTCCTCTTCAAACAGCTACAGGTGTTTACGTTACCGTCCACGGTCACTTCTATCAGCCGCCACGGGAAAATCCTTATCTTGACGCAATTGAACGTCAACCAAGTGCATCACCATTCCACGATTGGAATGAACGCATTCACCACGAATGCTATCGTCCGAACGCTTTCGCTAGGGTGCTGAATGAACGGGGCGAGATCGTGGGGATCGTTAATAATTACGAGTATATGAGCTTTAACGTTGGACCGACGTTAATGTCTTGGTTGGAACGTTATGATGTCGAAGTGTATCAGCGAATTCTAGAAGCTGATCGTAAGAGTGGCGATCGCCTTCATGGTCACGGTAATGCGATCGCACAAGCATACAACCACATTATTATGCCGCTTGCGAATACGCGGGATAAATATACACAAATTCGTTGGGGTAAAGCAGACTTTCGTTCGCGATTTGGACGCGATCCCGAAGGTATGTGGTTAGCAGAAACGGCTGTTGATTATGCAACCTTGGAAGCATTGGTAGCAGAAGGCATCAAGTTTATCATTCTTGCACCTTCGCAGGCACAACGTTGTCGCACGATCCCCACAGATGAACAACCAGTAACACAATGGCATGAAGTCGGTGGAGGTCAAATTGATCCAACTCGTCCTTATCGTTGTTATTTAAAGGAAAGCGAGGAAGTTACACCGGATACTCGTTATATTGATATCTTTTTCTATGATGGTCCTATCTCGCGAGATATGGGATTTAGTGATGTCTTATTTAATTCACAGCATCTAGCTGGACGTATTGGTTCGGCAGTACGCGGAGATCACCGTCCCGCGCAGTTAATTTCAGTTGCGACTGATGGAGAAACGTTTGGTCATCACAAAGGTGGAACTGAGAAAACTTTGGCGTATGCGTTTGTTGAAGAATTTCCCCGCCGCGAGTGGACAGTAACGAATTTTGCTCATTACCTCAGTTTGAATACTCCAACGTGGGAAGTTGAACTCAAGCCAGTGACAGCGTGGAGTTGCGCGCATGGTGTCAATCGCTGGCAAGACGATTGTGGTTGCGGTGGTGAAGGTGGCGTATGGCATCAAAAATGGCGGCGTCCTTTGCGCCAAGCTTTAGACTGGCTGCGGGATCAGTTAATTAAGGTATACGAGGAAGCTGGTAGACAGTTTTTCCGCGATCCCTGGGGTGCAAGAGATGAATATATTCAAGTCATCCGCGATCGCTCTTTTGCAAATATTAATCGTTTTCTGTGTCGCCATCAAACTCGCAAACTGAGCGCATCGGAACAAATTGACGCTTTACGCTTATTAGAAATGCAGCGTCATACGTTGTTGATGTATACGAGTTGCGGTTGGTTTTTTGAAGAAATTTCGCGTCCAGAGGGAACACAAATTCTGCGCTATGCTGCGCGGGCATTAGAACTAGCTGGAGATGTTGCTGGAGTACAGTTAGAAAAGGGATTTATTAAACGACTGACGCAAGCACCCAGTAATGTTGACTTTTTTAAACACGGTGGTGAAGTTTATCGACACTTAGTTGTTTCTGCCCAAATTAGTTTTCAGCAAGTCGCGGCGCAGTATGCAATTACTTCGTTGTTTGGCAATCATAAACTAGAGCGCAGTCAAAATAATGGCTTTGCTGTACCTTCTTGTAATATTCGGTATTCTTCCCAGCAGCACGTTTATTGCTATACTGCCCAACAATTAGACTATCAGTTGCAAAGTATGGGGGCGTTAACGCTAGCAGTAGGACAGTTGCGACTGATTTCAGAAATTACTTGGGAAAGCGAACATTTAGTGTTTGCGGTGTTGCATTTGGGGGGTTGGGATTTCCATTGCTGCATTCAGCCTTTTAATGGGCGTCGTGCTTATAGCCAGATGAAAGATAAATCGTTTGAAGCGTTGCAACAAGCAAGTGCAGCGCAGACAATTGTGGCAATGTCAAAGATGTTTGGAGATCAGTCGTTTGGTTTACAGCATCTATTTGCCGAAGAACGGCACAGAATTATGCGGTTGTTGAGTCAGGAAACGCTGACGCGCTTAGATCAGTTGTATACGCAGGTTTACCGCGATAACTATGGTGTTTTAATGGCGTTCCATCGCGATGAATTGGCAGTACCGCAAGAATTACAAGTCGCAGCAGAAATTGCCCTAGGAAATCGCTGTTTGAATACATTGCGATCGCTATCTGACACAAGTGGAGTACAAGAAAGTAGTAATTATCTACTCGAACTGCAAGCGATTGCGACAGAAGCGCAGCATTTACACTGTCGGTTGAATATTCCTGAAGGTAAGCAAATTTTAGAACAGTTAATTGTGCGATCGCTCTGGCAATTACTGTATGATACGAATCCTGCAACAGTTGAAGTAGATGTACAATACTTGGAACGCTTGATTGACACAGCTTATCAGTTACAACTGGGTTGGTCGTTAGAACGGGCGCAAGAGTTGTATTTTAGTTGTTTCCATAGTCAGATTGTGCCTTTGTGTATGGATGCGCTGCAAGCACAAGGAGAAGATGAAAACTTCAATCAAGTACAATTCGGTTACTTGCGTCCATTACTTAAGTTAGGACAAAAGTTAGGGGTAGATGTGAGTGCTTGGTTGCATCAACTTGCCTAGCGTTGTCGTAAAAAGTAAGGGAGATAATGAGCTTGGATAAGTCTCCCTCTGCTTTTTTCTTATCAAGCATTTTTTGCGCGATCGCTGTGACAATAATAAGGGTAAAGCCACTCACATTTAACGATGCCTTTGGTGTATTTCTCTATTACACTTCCAAAGTGAACTTGGGGAATAATATCAATACCAGCTTTTGATTTCATCTCATATAACCACGGAAAGGCTGCAACGAGTAGCACAATGATAATTGCAATGCGTAAGAGCATTTGCAGGTGATTTTTCATGAGTTGTTGAGTTTTAATTTGGTTACTGATACGAACTTGCGTTCTAAAGAACAATTAGGGTAGGGTGCAGTTAACCGAGAAACGAGCACTGTTATGGCAAGAGTCAGTCGAGTTGTAGCCCACCAGAGCGTTGAAGAAGTTAAGCAGAAGCTGGC